>CP011216.1 GCA_001029795.1 candidate division Kazan bacterium GW2011_GWA1_50_15 | reverse complement strand
CCCGTTCCACCTATCCAGCTATCCTACCGGCCCTTTGGAGCGAGGTCGTCCTGAATTGAGCACAAGGGCGGCTGGGCGAAGGTGGTCTATACCACCGAGAGCGCCCAGCCCTTTTGCCAATGAATAGACCGAGCGAACAGGGCCACGGCTTTGGCTACTTTCGCCAAGACGAAAGTAGCCGCCGATGCAACGCGGCGCAGGCGTTGCAAAAGCATCTTGACCCCTCCGGGTCATTTCGCTATACTGCCCATACATATATCAGCAACCTTTTCACCCTGCTGGATAGTAGGGAATCCCCACGGGAAAGGAATTTTTCTCTATGAACAACTACGAAATTACTCTGGTAGCGACCACTAGTATGACCGAGACCGACGCCCAGAACTTGGTCGCCAAGGTGGCTTCTCTGATTGCCAAGACCGAGGGGCGCATCTACACCCAAGGCTTCTGGGGCAAACAGCGGCTAGCCTACCCGATCGGCCGTCATGAGTACGGCTACTACGCCACCATGATATTTACCTATCCGCCAGACCAGATCAGCAACTTTAACCATGAAATCCAGCTGATGCCTGATGTCATTCGCCATCTAATCATCTCTCTCAACAAAGAGAACATCCGACCAGAAGACATGAAACTAATCGACCCCTTCAAGGAACAGTTGACTCCGACTCGGTCTGCCGCTCGGCCCACGGCCACTACCCGCCGCGCCCCCGCCACTAAACCAGCTACCCCTCAAAAAGATGAAGCTACTCGGATGAAAGAGCTCGACGAAAAGCTCGGCAACCTCTTAAAAGAAGAATAGCTAGCCAATTAAAAATTACAAATGATTATGATTCTGCTGCCCAGCAGACCCCCCATTATTCATGATTCATAATTCTTAATTCATCTAACTATGCGTGACATCAACAAAGTTATGCTGATCGGGAACCTCACCCGCGACCCAGAGATTCGGACCACCGCTAACGGCCAAACTGTGGCCTCATTCACCGTAGCCTGCAACCGATCCTGGAACGACCCTCAAGGAGTTAGACAAGATGCAGTTGAGTACATCGACATTGTAGCCTGGGGCAAGTTGGCCGAGATCGTTGGTCAGATCTATAAAAAAGGCCGCCGGACCTACGTTGAGGGCCGGCTCCAGACGCGGAGCTGGGAAGGTCAGGACGGACTCAAGCGCTACAAAACCGAAGTAATCGCCTCGGATCTGCTACTGCAAGACCGTTCGCCGCTGGGCGGCAACGCCAGCGAAGCGTCTCAAGCTCCGAGTGTTCCTGTCGGCGCTGCCGCCGAAGCCTCGGCTCCTAGTGATGATGAGATCAATATAGAAGATATCCCGTTTTAAGTTACTATGCCCAAGTTTAAACGCGCCGTATCTAAACGGCCTCGAACATTGCGTTCGCTCCTGACCAGCAAAAAAAGTTGTTATTTTTGCTCGGAAGGTATCGAACATATTGATTACAAAAACGTGCGGGTCCTGCGTAAGTTCGTCTCGCGATTTATGAAGATTGAACCCCAGCGCCGCACCGGCGCCTGCGCCCATCACCAGCGCGAGCTAACCACAGCACTCAAAAGAGCCCGTCAGCTGGCGTTGCTTCCATTCACTCTACATTAATTATGCTAACCATCACCGACCTCAAAACCGGTGTGGTCATTAATCTCGAGGGTGCGCCCTACGAGGTCGTCCGCTATCAGCACTCCAAGATGGGCCGAGGAGGCGCTGTTTTGCGTACAACCCTGAAAAATCTGATCACCGGTAACAATATTGAACGCACCTTCCATGGTGACGAAAAGTTCGCCCCAGCGGAGCTAGAGCGTAAAAAAGCCCAGTTCCTCTACCGCCAAGGCGGAGATTTTGTAGTTATGGACACGGCCAGCTTTGACCAGTTAGTCATCCCCGCCACCACGGTTGGTTTTGCCGCCAATTTTATTAAAGACGGTCAAGAGGTTGACCTACTAACCTTTGATAGCAATCCCATCAGTCTCTCGCTACCATTCAAGATGCCGTTCAAGGTTACTGAATCCGAACCGGCGGTGAAAGGGGACTCGGCCACCAACCCAATGAAAAACGCGCGCTTAGAGACCGGCTTTACTGTCCGCGTCCCCATGTTCGTCTCGACCGGCGACACTATCATCGTTGACACTCGCGACGGCTCATATATAGAGCGAGCCAAGTAACTCCGGCTAGCCGGAGTCATCCTCGAGCCGGAAGCATGTCCCCGCGAAGGCGGGGACGAAGCACCCCGACATCGGGGATCCGGACAGAAACATTTTTTATTTTATTTTCTAGATTCTCCAGTCAAGCCGGAGAATGACATAATTAGATTATGAGTTTAAAGATTGGAATAGTTGGTCTGCCGAACGTGGGAAAATCCACACTGTTTAATGCGCTGCTCGGCGCCAACCAAGCGGCGGCTTCGAATTTTCCCTTCTGTACCATCGAACCCAATACTGGCGTAGTGCCGGTCCCCGACCCGCGGTTAAGTAAACTGGCCGAGCTGGAACACTCGCAGAAAATCGTCCCAGCCACCGTCGAGTTTGTCGATATCGCCGGCTTAGTTCGCGGCGCCTCCAAGGGTGAAGGTTTAGGCAACCAGTTTTTGTCACACATCCGCGAGACCGAGGCCACCATCCAAGTAGTGCGGCTGTTCGCAGACTCGAACGTTACTCACGTGAGCGGCCAGATCGATCCTCTGGACGATATCGCCGTTATCAACACCGAACTGGCTCTAGCCGACCTTCAAACCCTTGAGAAACGTCTTCCGCAAGAAGAGAAGGCTGCTCGGGGCGACGCTAAACTTCAACCCAAGGTTGACTTTCTCATTCGCCTAAAAAAATATTTAGAGGCGGGGGAGCCAGCCCGGTCTTTCGCCGTTGCGCCAGCCGAGACTGATTACCTGCACGAACTCCAGCTCCTCACTGCCAAACCAGTGCTCTACGTAGCCAATGTTGACCAAAATCAATTGCAGAATAACGCACTGCTTGAACCTCTGCGCGAATTGGCTCAAAAAGAGAATTCTGAAGTAATCGCCATCGACGCCAAAAGCGAAGCCGAGCTCACTGAATTACCCGAGGCTGACCGAGCCGAGTTTCTGCATAGTCTAGGATTAATTGAGCCAGGTCTGAATCAGATCATCCGGGCCGGCTATAAACTGCTGGGGCTGATCACCTTCTTCACCGCTGGGGAAAAAGAGACTCGCGGCTGGATGGTGGGAAGAGGAGCTACCGCTCCGCAAGCCGCCGGGGTGATTCACACCGATTTTGAACACGGCTTCATCCGCGCCGAAACCGTCAGTTATAACGATTTCATCCAAAGCGGCGGCTGGGCTGGCGCCAAGGCGGCCGGCAAGGTTCGCAGTGAAGGCAAGACCTACGTCGTCCAGGATGGTGACGTATTACTGTTTAGATTCAACGTGTAATAGGCGATCAGAATTAAAAAACGCCGCCCGAGAGGGCGGCGTTTTAAAATCAACTGAGATCTTTATCGAGCCGAGTGGGAGTCGCGATAAATAGTAAATATCCCGCTGTAGCCTACCACCTCTGGATGATCCAGCGCAGTAATCCGTATCTGAGCTCGCCGAGTTACAGGGCCGGTCGCACGCCAATCATAAGCCAACCAACCATCATCTGTGCCGTAGCCGTAAGTTGACCGAGTGATCATTTCCCATTTACCACGCGGTTGGCGCTGGAGCTCGATCCGGTATGGGCCGGCCACTTCCACTCCCAACCATTCAATGGCATAAGTATGACCCACCCGCCACCGGTCTCCGGTAGCTGGAGCATGAACGTCGACAAATTGGCTAGGAATGCCCAAACCCATTAGAGCCACCAGTGTGGCTAATACCGCTACCGCCAATCCCCCTTTTTGCAACAGTTTATTCATAGCGAAAAGTAAGGTTAATATACCTCTCCTAGGATAGTCCAAATCCCCTCCCCTGTCAAGTAAAATAAGCTCCCAGAGCTAAAAACAACTAGGTCTCTAACTGGTAATCTTGAGGGTTTGGCTTGTCTCAGCCAGGTTACCCGCGTTATCAAAAACTCGTACCAGGACAGTGTGTTCCCCCCGGCTGGTGAACGGCACATAGAGATAAGGCAGGGATGGCAAGAGCGGCCCCTTGTCTATCTGTACATAGAACCCTGGCTCGATACCGCTAATAGCGTCATACCCAAAAAACTCAAATCTGACTACATCTCCTACTCGCGCTTGTGTCGCACTAGCTCGAATGAGCGGTGCAGTTGGCGGAGCTGTGTCGATCTTGATCTTGTAGTGAGTGGTCGGACCAATCTTGCCAAAACGCAGAGCGGCTAAATGAAAATACCAGACGCCGTCTCCTGGAGCTTGGATAATAACTTGACTTGAGTCAGTCACCAATCCATTGGCGGACGTCCCATTGGGGTTTTGGTCTAGGCTGTAAATAAACGGTCCGCTGCCCCAGCCCGTCGGCCAAGACATGCTGATCTCTCGGTCGCGCGACCATCGCTCTGGGTTGGAATGTGAGGATGAAAAAATAGACAGCGGTTGGTTCCCGTCATTGGAACCCCCTGCGACTGGGGCTGCCTCCATCACCCGATAGCTCCCGTCGGTCACCGTCCGCAAAACATTGGTCCCCAGTCCATCACTAGCCAACACCTGAGTATCATCTCCAAAGCGCAAAACGCACTGTCCTGGAGCCAGTGCCTGTAACAATAATCCCGCTACCACCCCATTGCTTCCAGAATAACTACCAGCTGGTAACCCAGCTACGATACTCACTTCGCCTAACTCGTTATCAATATACTTTTCCAGGAAAGCTTCCTCTGGCACAAATGAGTTGTCTGTCCAGATCTCCTTCACCGCCATAACATTTGGGTCATAGTTCAACACGACCTGTACAACATTGATCGCCTCGCCTCCAGCGTTCAGCCTGATCTCTACCCGCTTGGTCGCTCCCACGCTCACCAAATCCTGGTCTGGCCATAGACTTAGCGTCGAATTGTAGATCGTGAACGGTTTCTCGGAAATAACCACTCGCTGGTTATCCACCCAATACAGCTGTACAGCTAATGCTAACCCTATAACAATCACCAGCGACAACCCTGCTATCAGTTCCCACAGACGCGGACGACGACCATGCTTGCCTCGGCCTTTTCGGTGTCTCGCTAACCAATACAACCCTAATCCCATTCCCAGAACAACCAGCGCTACAAAGAGTAGCTCCGCCGCCCAATGCGGTAATAGCGGGACGAAGACCAACACCCCACCCGGGCTAACCGACTTACTATCCAACCCCGGAAGAACCAGATTGTCCACCCAATAAACCTGGCCCCTAAGCTCCACCATAGTATTTGACTTCCCTTCCTGTACCCAATCAGAACCAGAACTAAAATAGGCCAAGACTAGCTCACGCTGCTTAATGTCATTAAAACTGCTACCCTGCATACCGTCCCGACGAGTGTAAAAAGCCACCTGGGTACCGCTGCCGCGCAGGTATCGGTTATGAAATTTGACCGTATGTTCATCTTCTAGGCTGTACCCGGCAAATATCCCTCCCGCCACGCGGCCGTCCCGCTTCAAAGGATAGCCAGCGGCAACTACCATTGGGAACCCCCGACCTTCGCTCACCACCGCCGCTGGTTTACCCTGCGCGACCTGCCGACCGGTATAAGCAGTTTGGAACAGCTGTTCACCTCGGCCCAATTCAACCGGCACTCGCGCCAGGATCGCACCCTTGGCATTCACGGCTGTCACAAAGTCCAGCTGATGATCCGCTTTGATCTGAGACAGTAGCTGAGTCAGATGGATCACGTCACCCTCCGCTACGTATTGTTTTATATCAGCTCGGTCTGACAACTGGCCAGTCAGAGTCAACAATTCTTGTTTTTCAGCTTCCAGGCCTGCGCTAACTCGTTTTATTTGGGAATGAGCAATCGTGTCACGTACCCCAAACTGGGTTAGCGCCCCCGCCACGATCAAAACAACCGTTAGTGCTACCGTCCAAATCATTAATTGTCCGATATCTTGATTATCTTTTCTACCGCCGATCCAACGCCGATCGAGTTTGGTCAGCAAATCAGGAAGTTGGTGCACTAGCCATTTCCCTCGTTGACGCAACCAGTCAGCCACACCGGCCCAACGACGGGCAGTGTGCTTAAGTGTGGTTTTACGAGAGTGTTTGTTCATTTTGTAAATAAATTAGTGACTGTGGACCAGACTCGGCTCAACCAGCCCAAGAAACCGGTCGATTCAGACTTCGGCGTGATTACTCGAGGCTGAGGAGCCGGAGATGTAGTTGGCGTACCGTCAGTACTGGGGGTTACTTGATCAGCCAAAGTTGACGAACGAGGTACTACTCGAGACTGGCCGCTAGTTACCCGGACAGTTACCTCAGTACCTGGGAACCAAGTAATATGCTCCGTTAGCAGGGCGAATGTTTCAGTATAGACTCCAGGTTGTAACGGAGCTTTGATCGTGAGATTGAATCTGCCTAACTGCCCGGGACGCAGTTCGTTACCGCCAGTGGTTGTCTTATCTAAAATCGCCACTCGGTCGAACTTTTCCCATTGAGCGGTAGCTAGCATGCTATGCCTATCCCCCACTACCCCCAATTTGGTTTGGAAACGACCATAGTTATACCAAACCGCGTTGCCTACATTCAGCGCTATCACTGATAGGGTCGTTTCGACCCCTGGGTTTAACTGAACGTTATACGAACGGCGCAGTAATTTGGCCCGGTATGACTCTGGCGCCCACCACCCATCAGCGCTCAACCGGCCTTCCTCCGGGACAGAAGGTTGGGTGGGCTGCTCGACTGCAGGGATGGGTGCGCCTCCACCTCCACCTCCAGGCAATACAGATTCACCCTCGGCCGTAATCGTGAACACCCCAGTACTTTCGCCGTAGACAGCAGCATCAGCCGTGCTGCTAACACGTATCTTGGCGCTAACAGTGGCCGGACTGGTCACTGTCCAGTCATAACCCTCTTCTTCGTTAGCGGTTACGGCCACGGGATCGGCGATCGTCTCCCAACTACCACCCGTTGATCGTTGTAACTCGATCTTGACACTATCGATCCCGCTGCCTGCTATATACGAAATAGTGTACTCAGTTCCCGCTTCCCAACTCTCCCCGCCATCCGGGGTATATAAAAATATTGTTTCTGGAGAAGGAGTGACCGCTAAACCAAGAAACATATCTCTGGTGTCAGCGGCGTTCACCCAGACTATCCCATTCACCACAATCACTACCGCCAACACGGTAATAAGTTCATCTTCCAACCACTCCAGAAACCTATTAATATGGCTTGGCAATTGCATAATTAAAACCAGCTCCGGAATAGGCTGCCGATACTCCCCAGTACTTGATTTATCCCCTGGGTTATCGTCCGCCACAACTGTTCTGTAGTATCTTGAAACACTTGGGTAGCGGGCGTAGTTGGTGCAGGCGACTGGCT
Organism: candidate division Kazan bacterium GW2011_GWA1_50_15; assembly: GCA_001029795.1. Lineage (GTDB taxonomy): Bacteria > Patescibacteriota > Kazan-3B-28 > Kazan-3B-28 > Kazan-3B-28 > Kazan-3B-28. The sequence continues at coordinate 595,225 of CP011216.1, read as the reverse complement.
CCCACCAGTGCTTGGGACCAAAGACCGCACCGCGGTCGGCCTTACCACTGAAATATCCCAGCGCGTTTCGGCACTCACGCTAAACCACTGTTTAAATTCAGCCACCAGCCCAAACCATTCGCGGTAAACTCCGGTGCGGGTAGGAGCTTGAACTTTAAAAGCAAACCGACCAATCTCGCCCGGTTCAACGATCGTGTCATCTGCTGTCGCGACCCGATTACGATTAATAATCCAGGTTGAATGAGCTAACCGACTTTCTCTATCTCGTACATGGGTAGTCCCCAGCCGCACCGGGTTGAGCCCGCTGCTTCGCCATGGCGCAGTCCCGGTATTTTCAAATTCCACCCACAGCTCCGCCTCACCGCCGGCTGTGACCCGCGGGTTCGGAGATTTAGCAACAAATTTAGCACTATAAGTTAATTCCTCGCCGCCAGTAGTGGGCGGAGGTTTAATCTCCGAAGAGACGATCACCTCAACAGTGATAGGTGTCATAGTCAGCCAAGCCACACCATCCAGCACGAGCTTGAACTTATCCGTGTAAGTCCCCGCCTGCAGAGGAGCCTGAACCGTCAACGGCAGCTCGATAGTACTGCCGTATCCTACTGGACCACCCGTATATCCTATCGCCCGATTGCGAGTCGGCCAGGTCGGTGCGTGGTACAGCACGCTGTTGTGATCGTCGGGCTCGATCGTCCCCAACTTCAGCCTGGTATCCCAAGTGTAGTTGCCGTAGTTGGTAAATGGTAAGACAATTCGACCAGTCTCGCTCGGATGCAGATAGAATCGAATTACCGCCGGCAAGTCCTGCTGCAAAATCGCGTCATACTGAGTGGTGACGATCGTGATCGGTGTCCCCCAAATCGTGTTAGAACCATCAGTGTTGAATACCCAGAGATGCCAATCTCTTGCGGCTAAGCCAGCCGGGACAACCGCAGTGGCAGTTGTGTCGTTAATAAAAGTTGATTGCGACAAGTCAACGCTAGCATCTAACCGGAAATACACACCTTCTCTAAAGTTGACACCACGAATATCCAAGGTGACCGGCGCTCGGTTCGAGATCGTAGACGGCGTAACATTATCAATGGCCGGGGCAGGGTAAACTACCCCGCCGCCACCGCCGCCGCCACTGCTCACGATCGAGAATACTGCATCGCTAATGTCAGTTACCGTCCCATCACCGACTTCAGTAATCCTAATTGAGGCTTGAGAGGTAGCTGGTTGCGTAACCGTCCATGGATAGCTTCCGTCATTGGTAGTCGAAGCTACTATGGTTGTCCAACTCCCGCCAGTAGTCCGTTGGATCTCGATCAGCACATCAGTCACCGTACCTGTAGTTTCCCAGGTAATATTCTGGCTGGAACCGATCGCCCAGCTTTCACCGCCATCTGGTGTTAAAACCGTAACACTGCCCCCAGGATTTTCTACTGTCAGACTAAAGGTTACATTGGCCGTATCACTAGCTCTCGCCCACCACACAAAACTCCCCGCAATCAAAACCGCCAGAACCGTCATCAGTTCCCGCTCTAGGAGCCGCACGAAAAATTTTTGTGTTTGTTTTATCACCTAGCGAACAGACTTAGGCTATCGTTTGATTATACCATAAAATCCCCTCTTAGTCAAGAGGCGGCCACGCATCAGACTTCGGAGGGTTATTTACGAGCCTGTTGGTACTTTTCCTCTGGCATAGCAAATATCATCTTGCCGGCTACCGTTTGGAAGACTCGAGTCACTACCACTTCGTGCTCATGACCGATGTAGCGGTCCCCACCCTCCACCACTACCATGGTCCCGTCTTCTAAATATCCCACGCCTTGCCCCTCGTCCTTGCCCGCCTGGAGAATTCTTAACTTCATCCGTTCACCAGGCAAGACCACTGGACGCAGAGCGTTATTCAGTTCATTAACATTCAGCACCTGTATATTTTGGATCTGGGCCACTCGGTTAAGATTGTAGTCCACCGTCATCAACCGCCCTCGGTAATACTTGGCCAAGCGAATGACCTTAGAGTCTACATCCGGCTCATTAGCGAAATCATCATCTACTATCTCCAAACTAACATGCGGTTCGTGTCTGAGATTATTCAGGACCTCCAACCCTCGCCGACCCTTGTTCCGGCGCAGGACCTCTTCTGAGTCAGCGATCGATTGCAGCTCCTCCAACACAAACCGCGGGACCACGAGCGTTCCAACCAAGAATCCCGTCTTCACCAGATCAAGGATCCTGCCATCGATGATCACGCTGGTATCCACCACTATCGGGTGTGTCAAAGCGCCTCGCTCTGGTCTTCCGCTCTCACGTCTCACGCTCCGCGCTTCCTTAACGACCGCCCCGATCAGGTCGAATAGTTGACCGATCGAACGCATGATACTCTCGCGCTGATTGTAAAAAAAGGTCGTGACGATCGCCACTGAAAAGATATTTACGATGATCGGCAGCCACTGCCCCAAAGGACCCTCGAGCCTAGCTAGCGGTAGTGAGATCAGCGCCCCGACCGACAACCCTACGATCACACCTAAAAGTGTCATCATAAACACTGATGACGGGACTGATAGCGATCGCCGAGCGATGGCCAGATAGGCGAGCACTAGAACAATAATGATCCCTGCGAAGATCTGAGCCATAGATAAATCCCTGGTTGATAAAAGAAAAGATAAATCCCTTAAACCTTCACCCGCGGACGTCGACGGGTCGACGCCGCTTGGCTGTTCTCAGCCGGACTCAATTTTAATTCCTGCGTATCCGGCTCCACCTTCACTACACTCCCCTTAGTAAACGTTTTATTCAAAATCCCTTCAGCCAATGGATCTTCGATCATAGTTTGGATCAGCCGTCTGACCGGCCTGGCTCCCAACTCCGGCTCGAATCCGCGTTCGGTCAACCAAACCTTCGCTGGATCAACTACATCCAGGGTGATCTTCTGTTTGATCAGTCGCTGCATCAAACTCTGGAGCTGCAGTTCAACGATCTGTTTGATCTCGCCAGCTCCCAGCGGTTTAAACACTACGATCTTATCGAATCGGTTCAAAAGCTCAGGACGGAATTTGCGCTTCACCTCGTCCAGCACTTGTTCGCGCGCCCGTTCATAGTCAAGCATGGCGCTAGCCCCTTGATGGAACCCAACTACAGCCTGACGGTTCAAAACATCGGTCCCGACGTTCGAGGTTAAGATAACGATCGTGTTCTTAAAGCTGACCCGCCGGCCCTTAGCGTCGCTTAACCAACCATCCTCCAGGATCTGCAACAAAATATTCATCACTTCGGGGTGAGCCTTCTCTACCTCGTCCATCAGCACCACCGAATACGGTTTGCGCCGGACTGCCTCGGTGAGTTTGCCCGACTCTTCATACCCCACATATCCAGGAGGTGCCCCCACCAGCCTAGACACCGCATGGCGCTCCATAAACTCACTCATGTCGATCTTAACCAGAGCGTCTTTGTCCTTAAATACCTCCTCGGCCAATACCTTGGCCAGTTCGGTCTTGCCCACTCCAGTCGGGCCCAAAAATAGAAACGAGCCCATCGGCCGGTCCGGATTACCAATATCCACCCGAGAACGTTTAATGGCTGACGCCACCGCCTCCACCGCTTCGGCCTGACCAATGATCCGCCCTTGTAACACATTCTCTAAATTAGATAACTGCTCGATCTCCTCAGCCGCTAGATGCCCAACTGGAATATTGGTCCATTGAGCTACCACCTTGGCGATGTCCCCCGCCTCGACCTTCGGCCAACCGTCAGTCCCCTGTTTGGCGGTTTTTTTGTGCATCGAATCTATCTTCTTTTTTAATCGCAGTTCTTGGGCTCTCAGCTTAGCAGCCTCTTCGAAATCCTGACGATCGATCGCCTCTTCTTTGGCTGACACTATTTTCCCCAACTCCTCTTTCTCCTTGGTCGCCACCGTCGGTTCGCTTAATCCCGCAGCGATCCTGACCATCGAAGCCGCCTCATCGATCAGATCAATAGCCTTATCCGGCAAAAACCTGTCATTAATGTATCGCACCGATAGGTTAACCGCCGCCTCGATCGCTTTATCGGTAATTGACACTTTATGGTGAGTTTCGTAGTTCTGCCTCACCCCTTGGATGATCTTGATCGTATCCTCGGGAGTTGGTTCGTTGACCGTGATCGGCTGGAACCGCCTCTCCAGGGCCGCATCTTTTTCGATATGTTTTCGGTACTCGTCTAAAGTAGTGGCGCCGATCATCTGCAGATTGCCTCGAGCCAGGGCCGGCTTTAAAATATTCGCCGCGTCCAGACTTCCCTCGGCGCTGCCAGCGCCTACCAATGTATGCAGCTCATCAACGAATAGTACCACATCTTGAGCCGCTTTCACCTCCTCCACGATCTGATTCACGCGGTCCTCGAACTCTCCACGATATTTAGTCCCCGCCACCATCACTGAGGGGCTCAAGGCCATTATCCGTTTGTTCTGCAAGTTATCCGGCACGTCGCCAGCGTTGATCCGTAGCGCCAAACCCTCCACGATCGCTGTCTTGCCTATCCCCGGCTCACCGATCAACACTGGGTTATTTTTAGTCCGTCGGTTCAGGATCTGAATGACTCGTGCAATCTCTTTATCTCGGCCAATGACCGGATCGATCTGACATTCTTTGGCTAGTTTGGTAATATCCACACTGAACTGATCCAGCGCCGGGGTACTGCTCTTGCCCTCCTCCTCTGCCCCGACCCGCACTCGCGGATCACGCTCACGATTCTCCTGCATATAGTGGGCGACTTGGGTTGCGATCACCCCCGGGTCAACCCCTAACTCCAACAACATCGCGTAAGCTTTTGATGAACGGTTCTGCACCAAAGCAAATAACAGATGCTCTGTCCCAATATAGAAACTGCCGTACTGAGCAGCGATCAGGACAGCTCCCTCGATCAATCGCTTGGCGGATGGGGTTAAGCCCGCACGCTGTTCAGCATCACGTTGTAGAATAGTCAACACCATCTCGGCCTTTTCTGTGCTAATCCCAAACCCGCTTAGGATCTCATAGGCGGTCCCGCTGCGAACGTTCAACATCGCCATCAACACGTGCTCGGTCCCGAGATGAGTATTCCCTAAATCCCGCGCTACCTTTTGCGCATTGGTCAGTACTTTTTTGGCGTTGGTAGTAAATTTGTCGAGGAAGTAGTTCTCCATATGTTAGCTCCCTTACTATTCTATCTAACTATCCTCTGGTTTGTCTGAAGTAGCCTCTTTGGCTTCGACCGGCTCCTCACTAGCACTAAGCGTTTCCGCACTTGCCTCTGATTGGCTCGCTGGCGTTTCTTCGGTCCCCGCAGCCGGCTGACTTTCGACCATCGGTCCCTTCTCCACCTCGATCTGCCATCCGGCTAGTTTGCTGGCTAACCGAACGTTCTGCCCCGCTTTACCGATAGCAAGTGACAATTGGTCGGGTTCAACTTTGATCAGTGCCGAATGATTAGCTTCATGCAAGATCACTTCCTTGATCTTAGCCGGTGATAAAGCATTGATGATGTACTGTTTAGTATCTTCATTCCACAACACAATATCGATCTTCTCATCGCCAATCTCCGACATCACGGCCTGCACTCGGACTCCCCGGCGGCCGACTAACGAACCGACCGGGTCCACCGCTTCTTGGAGCGAGTGAACGGCCACTTTTGATCTGACCCCAGCTTCGCGTGCTACTCCCTTGATCTCGACTGTGTCGGCACCGATCTCCGGCACCTCCATCTCAAATAGTCTTCGGATCATATCAGGGTGTGACCGCGATAGCAGGACCTGCGGCTCTTTGCCTGAATCGTCGACTTTAACCACATAGAACTTCATTCTCTGGCCAACGTAGTAGCGGTCAGCGCGAGATTGTTCGGATGGGAACAAGATCCCGGTCGTTTTACCGATGTCGATCATCACCACGTCTCCCTCGATCCGCTGGACCGTACCAGTGATCAATGTCCCCTCTTTGTCCTTGTATTCTTGGAAGATAATATCCCGCTCCGCTTCGCGCAATCGTTGGAGGATGACCTGTTTAGCCGTCTGCGCGGCTACTCGGCCATACTCGGCCGGCGGGAAGACCTCTTCTCTGATCTCCCCGCCCACCGCGGCTTTTTTGTCTATCTTTTTAGCATCTTTCAAGCCGATCTCTTTCATTGGGTCCTCTACCTCCTCGACGATCTTATGCACGACAAACAAACGGGTCTTTTCACTCTTGGGATCAAGCTCGGCTATTACCACTTGTTCCTTCTGCCCGAAATCTTTACGGTAGGCAGCAGCTAGAGCAGCCTCAACTGTCTCTAAAACCGCCTCTTTCGAGATGCCTTTCTCCTCGGCGATCTGGGCGATGGCCGACATGAGTTCTGAATTATTCATAGTCGCAAGATTTAAAAACGAAGCAGGTTGAACTATCAACCCACTTCATTCTTCCTACTATCAGTTGGTATTGTACCCCTGTCATCGGTTAATGTCAATTGGCTCCACCCCTCGGATCAGACGCGGCGTATCATTTGCCGTCACAGCTACTACATCTAGTCGGATCGGCAGACTCAGCTTATATTGGGCGGAGAAATCGGCCGCTAACCGACTCAGCCGCCGCACCTTATCCGGGGTAATAGCGTCCAATGGCGTGCCAAACATCCCTCGATACCGCTGTCTGGTTTTAACCTCAACGAACACGACCGTCCCGCCTTCCTGCGCCACGATATCCACTTCGCCAAACCGGCTCCGCCAGTTCATCAGCTTGATCTCATATCCTAGCCCACGGAGATACTCGGCGGCCTTCGCCTCCCCCCATTGCCCTGAGATATTAGTCATTGATACCGATCTGAACTTTGCTGCGCGCTAGCACCTGACGGATCGGAGCGAAATTTTTCCGATGCAGCGAACAGGTGCCGTGCCGCTCGATCCGCTCCCGGTGCAAGCTGGTCCCATAACCCTTGTGAATCGCAAACCCGAACCGCGGATACTTTTTATGCGCTTCTGTCATCAACTTGTCACGAGTAACTTTGGCTATGATCGACGCGGCCGCGATCGATAGCGATTTAGCGTCTCCATCGATCACCCCGCTTGACGGCGCTTGGATAAAGTTAACTTTGTACCCGTCAACCAAAATATGTTCTGGGTGAATACTCAAACTATCAACCGCCCGCTGCATCGCCACAAAACTAGCTTGCGCCACGCCTAAACGATTCACCTCGCCCACACTGGCGATCCCCACCCCCACGTTTTTGGTGAGCGCATGGATCTTTTTAAATAGCTTTTCGCGAGCATCGGGAGTCAGCTGTTTCGAATCATTAATCCCATAAGTTTTATCTAAAACCGGCAGCACTACCGCTGCCGCTACTACTGGCCCAGCCCACGCCCCCCGGCCGGCTTCATCTACCCCCGCTACCAATTTAGGCCCTGTCGCCTGAATCTCCCGCTCGATCTCCAGCGTCGGTCGGCTCGGTCCCCGCTTCGGTTGGTTGAGCGGTGTCTGATTCGCCCCCCGCGTTAGTTGCTTCATCTTCCACCTTGCTGGCTGTTTGAGTGCTATCTTCCGCCGGGGCAGCCCCTCCTTCCTCTCCTATTGTACCGCTAGTTGTCCCCTCCGTCTCGGTCTCGATGGCCTTCTTGGCCTCCTCCGCGGCTACAGCCTCAGCGATGTCAGCCTCAGTCGCCTCGGTCTGAACCTCGGCCTCGCCCCCTAACACGATCTCCCAGGCCACCTTATTAGTCTGTTTATCCTTCATCCGTAAGCCCTTGCCCGAGAGATTACGCAAATAGTACAGTTTAGCTCGACGCACCGTTGAGCCACGCTTGAACTCAATTTTGACAATATTGGGCGAATGGAGAAGATACGTCCGCTCCACCCCAACTCCTGAGGCTATCTTACGTACTGTAAAAGTAGCGTCCAGAGATGTCTTCGCATGCTTAGCGATAACGATCCCCTCAAACACCTGGACCCGCTCCTTGTCACCCTCACGGATCTTCTGGTGCACCCTAACTACATCCCCAACCGAGATTTGGGGCACGGATGACTTGCGGAACAGATTAAGAATAGGCTCGGCTAGGTTAGCCATAACTTCCGCATACTAGCAAAAGCACCTCCCCCAGGCAATAGTCAAAAAAACCGGTCCTGCTTACACGGCAGGACCGGTTGCTCACTTGACATCTAATTGGCTGCCCGGCCCAAGAACCAGGACCAGCTCGTCCAGGAGTGGAATAACTAAGGTGGCCTCCCTCTTCTCGAGCGTGGCCGCCGTCAGCTCCTTAGCCCAGTCTGGCGCATAATTCGCCAACATTGAGCCATTGAGGTAACGGACTTGACCGTCCGCCACCAGGTACAACTCGCCGGTCAGGTCATCAACATCAAGTTCAACTTGACCGGGAATCAATTTGCGGCTGGCCTTGACGGAAGCCGGCAAGCCCATTCCCGTCAATCCCAAAAAACCGCCCAGAACGGCCTTGATCTCGCCCGTCTGGCTCAACCCTAGTAAGAAGTTCCCGATCTTGATCGGACGGATGATATCAGTCATCACCCGCTTGGCATCTGATAGCTGTGCGTGGCGGTGCACGGTGCTGATCCAATACAAATCGATTTTCCCGGCAGTTTGATGAGCAAAATAGATCTTGTCTCCGAACATCACCGGTGGACTGACCAAGTCAAGTGGATCAGCCACAATAATCGCGGCGGCTCCGCTTTGGTCCCGTAGTATAAGCCGACCATTGTCGATATAGACTAACTGGCCATCTGCCGCATACGGCAGTGTGCTGGTCCCGTTAGTCGTCAACCGCATGATCCGACCATCCGATTGGATCCGCACAATATCGCTAGAACCGATCTGTTCCCGACCGGCTACAATGTCGTCTCCGTCCCAACTCGGCCAACTGAACTGGCCGGACAAGGGTAAAGTCCTAACATCAGTCCCGCCCTGGTTAGCTATCTGCAGCTGGCCGCGGCCGTCAACCCAGACCACTCGCGCTTCCGTTAATCTACTTTCAGCCAGCTGTGGTAGATCGATCATGGGAACCACCGGTAGCCACGCATCCAACTTAAATTCGGCCGGCGCTTGGCCGGGGACGAATGTTAGTAGGTCATACAAGATCTGCCGGTGCAGAGCTAAATCGCCCTGCTTCCCTTGAAGCAGCTCGTAATGGTTGCAGTCCTCTTCCAGCCGCGTCAGCGCACCCTTGATGTAACCCTTGGCCTGCGCGGAATCAACAGGGACTAATCCATCACTGGCCCCTCCGCCGGCTTGGTCTATCAACCGGGCGCAGAGCGGCAGATAGAAATCCCCTTCGTTGCCCAACCGTCCGATAAAAACCGAGTCAGCTAGCAGCGCCAATTGAAGATTGCGAGCGATGAAGTTTTTGGACGACGGCGTGATCTTACCGGCATACAAGCGCCAACGCTCGTCCAACGGCAGAGTCTGATGCAGCTGCATCAGACCGGGATTATTCCGTTGCAGCCACCGCACACCCGGAGCATCGAAGTTTAATCCGCCTTCGATCACCGCCATCAGTTTCTTTCCAAACAGCGGGTAAAACTTTTTGGATGCCCATTCCATCTCATCGCGCTCCGCCGCCACCGTTCCGATGAGGGGCGAACCTAATGGCACCCCACGCAGAAATTTCCGGTTGCCGTAATGTACCACATAGTTATAGGTGACACATCCGCCCTTACTATGCACCAAAAACACTAATGTAACTCGCGCGCCAGTTAACTCCGAATTGCCTTCGATCAATGCGTTCAAGTCCCTGGCGATATCGTCATCATCCCGCTCCGAGTTGTAAGTGAACAGGAACGGTTTGACACGGGCGAGCAGCTCGCGATGAAAATCCTCACGATAGATCGCCTGGAAATTGGTCATCGGCAGTTGGAATAACTTTCTAGCGTCCTCCGGAAGCATCCCATCAATGGTATCGTTCTCTTGGTGTAACCCGTGAACGAATATCCACGGCTGCCTAGCCCCCAATGGTAGGTTATCCCACGCCGTCAGAGCGCCGTGAGCTTGAGTCGTCCGATGCTTGTCGACCACCGTATTCTGCCAGATGCTATCCGGCCCGATGACTGCCCAAGCGGCAGTCGCCAAGATGCTGGCCATCAGACCAGCCGTTAACCACCGCTTCAATGCTCATCACCTCCTAATTGGTAAGTTGCTCGGTCGTCAAATTAACGATCGCCTGTTCTAATGCCGGGGTCATCCTGGCCCTAGTACTGGTTTTCACTGTCTGCCACCGGCCCTGAGCGAACAGCTCTAGAGTTACGCTGACTTCACCTGGGTGCTGCTCCAAAATAGACTTGAGCCCTTGCAGCTGCCCGTTGCCGAATCCCTTTGGTAGTTTAATCAGAAGTTCCCCCGCCCGCTCTTCAATGATCGTGCGTGGTTGGCTAGGTGTGGCTGTCATCATTTCGGCCCGTTGCAACTGCTCGATATAAGCATCGTTCACTTCCGCCACTTCACTAGCAATAATCTTTGGTTCAGCCACCATCACAATACTGTCTCCCTGTGCGTCGGCGTGTTCTTTGACATTCACCTTACCAGTTACTAGTAAGATCTTGTCCCGCTCCCATAGCGCTGGGTTTTGCTCCATCACTTTCGGGAAAACAACAACCTCAATGTTGGCGCCCAGATCTTCCATTGTGACAAAGACCATCGCATCCCCCGTCTTGGTAAACACCTTCTGCACTCGCGTTACCACTCCCGCTACTCGAGCGGTTTGGTTATCATCCAAATTAGATAGGCTGCTCACCGGACGGACTATACCTTCCAGTTTCGGCATGATCTCTTTCAGAGGATGTCTCGATACAAAAGTGCCTAGATACTCTCGCTCCCAAGTCAACCGCTCTCGATCCGTTACTGTCTCGCTAGGATGTAGCTGAATAATTTCTGACCCGCCAACTTCAGCTTCACCAAACAACATTTCTTGAGATGAGTCCTGCCGTTGGTAGTAGCTAGTGGCAAAACTTAAAATATGATCCAGATTATTGAATATCACTTTCCGATCAGCGAATTCATCTAACGCACCCGCCAACGCCAGACTCTCTAGAGTCTTACGATTGATCACCTCATGGCCCGCCCGCTTAACAAAGTCCATGAGATCAACGTAGCGACCGTGGGTTTGGCGCTCCTCAGCAATCAGATCAGAAACTTTCTGCCCAACATTTTTGATCGCATTCAAACCAAACGTGATCTCGCCCGTCTCCTTGACCACGGCGAAACCGGTAAAACTATGATTCACTGACGGCGGCAGCACCTTGATCCCCATATGTTCACACTCGGCGATATTCTTGGCTATTTTGTCCAAGTCCTGCTGATCAGAGGTCATCAACGCCGCCATGAATGCGTTAGGGAAGTGGGCCTTCAAATAAGCCGTCCAGTAAGATATCGTGGCGTAACTGGTAGTATGCGCTCGGTTAAATCCATACAAAGCGAACGGTTCGACAAAATGAAATAGTTGTTGCGCTACGCTATCGTTAATTCCGTTCTTAAGCGCTCCGCTAATAAACTTTTCTTTCTGCTCAGCCAGCAGTTTAGGGATCTTTTTCCCAATAGCTTTGCGCAGAACGTCTGCCTCACCCAGAGTGAAGCCGCATAGATCCCTGGCTATTTGTAAGACCTGCTCCTGGAAAACCGCTACCCCGTATGTATCGTCCAAGATCGGTTCCAACTTGGGATGTAGATATTCGATCTTTTTGCGGCCTTGTTTTCTAGCGATAAAGTCTGGGATCAGCTCGATCGGCCCCGGGCGATAGAGCGCGATCATGGCGGCGATATCGCTAAACACGGTTGGCTTCAGCTCTTTCAGATAACGGCGCATCCCCTCGCCCTCCAGCTGGAATACCCCGGTAGTGTTAGCCGCCGCCAGCAGTTCAAAAGTTTTAGCGTCATCGAACGGCAGTGCATCCAGATCAACATCTTGATCGTGGATCTTCCGAATGATCCGCAGAGCATTTTTAATAATGGTCAGATTTTTCAAGCCCAAAAAGTCCATCTTTAAAAGCCCGATCGTCTCGACCGGATACATCGAGTACTGAGTTATCAGCGTCCGGTCACCGGTTGGTGAGTATTGTAACGGGACGTAGTGGGTCAGATCCTTGTCCCCGATCACCACCCCCGCTGCATGTGTAGAAGCGTGCCGGATCGTCCCCTCCATTTTCTGCGCCAAGTCGAGCAGCCGCTTAGCCCGCGGGTCACTGGCATAAATATCTTTAAGCTCTTGAACGTTTTCCAGATGGATCGCTAACGGCGTATGTTTCCCTTGTTGTGGCGGTGGCACCATTTTGGCGATCCGATCTACCTCGCCGTAGGTCATTCCGATCGCCCGGCCCACATCTCGGATCGCTGCCCGGGAGGCCATTGTCCCAAAGGTGATGATCTGGGCTACTCGGTTCCGACCATATTTCTCTATTACATAATCGATTACCTCGCCTCGCCTATCATCAGCGAAATCTAGATCAATATCCGGCATCGAGATCCGCTCGGGGTTTAGAAATCGTTCGAACAGCAAACCGTGAAGCAATGGATTGATGTTAGTAATCTGCAGCGCATACGACACCATGCTCCCGGCCGCGCTACCCCGGCCTGGGCCAACCAATATCCCTTTGTTCCTGGCCCAATTGACAAAATCGGCCACGATCAAAAAATAACTCTGGTACCCCATCTGGGTAACTACCGCCATCTCGTACTCCACCCTCTCGCGCACTTCGGTCGGGATAACGTCTCCAAACCGACGCCCAAGCCCGCGCTCAACTTCTCTGTCCAGACAAGACTGCAGCGTTTCTCCGTCTGGCACGTCAAAAGATGGCAAGATCATCCCTCCTGTCGGAATCTCCAACTCGCATTTCTCAGCTACTTTCAATGTGTTGGCCACCGCTTCCGGAACATGCTTAAATGCTTCTATGATCTCCTTGGGGTCTTTGAGATCAAATAATTCGCCTTGCATAGAAAATCGATTACTATCCTCGACCTTTGCTCCAGTCTGTACGCACAACAATACATCCTGGGCCTCGGCGTCCTCGGCGCATAAGTAGTGCGAATCAGTGGTCACCACCAAAGCAATATTTAGTTCCTGACTTAGCCCAATCAGGGCATCATTCACGGTTTGTTGATCGGCGATATTGGGATGATACTGTAACTCTAGATAGTAATCTTCACCGAATAAGTTCTTGTGCCACAGGGCTATTTGCTTAGCCTTATCCAAGTCGCCGTGCAAAATAGTCTGGGCCAGCTCGCCTCCTAGACAGCCTGATAAACAGATCAAACCATTAGCGTATTTCCCTAAGGTCTCATGGTCGACCCGCGGTCGATAATAAAAACCACGCAAGTGCGCTTCGGTGGTCAGCCGCATCAAATTGACGTATCCGGCGTAGTTTTTGGCCAGCAGAGTCAGATGATAAAAGTTTTTCTCTCCGCGCTTGAGCTCTCTGTCAGTAATTTGGCCCTGCGTGACATAGATCTCGTTGCCTACGATCGGTTTAATTCCGGCCTTGCGGCACTCTTGATAAAACTCGATCGCGCCATACATAACCCCATGATCCGTTAAGGCTAACGCGATGGCGCCCTGGGTTTTAGCCTTGCTCACTAGGTCTGGGACCTTGCTCAAACCGTCGAGCAAACTATAGTGACTGTGCACATGCAGATGCACAAAATCCATTCCCACCTCCTATTATTCGGGATGATTAGGTACCTCCTATTGTATCACGCCCTACTTGCGGCGTTGCCGCTCGATATAAGAGAAGCTAACCAACAGTGAGATCAGGAGAGCCGAAATCAGCCCGATCAAAAGACCAGTCCACCCCAAAACAAAATGAGCGAACCCTACCAACACGGTAGTGAACCACTGGCCTAGATGGGTATCGGCCAAAAACCAGATCAAAGCTATAAAGATCAGTACGCTGGCCAATAGACCCGCCAACAGCCGCGGGTGATGTCCCCAAAAATAGTTCATCCCATTCGCCCAGCGATGCCAGAACCCCTGCAGTTCGAAATCGCGTCCCACCATATCCAAGATGGCCCGCATTAACGCGTCGCATGCTTTCTGCGCGTCCGCTTTGGTTATTCTATGCCCCACTTGATTGACAATATGCTGTTGGACTAGATCGGCCGCCAACACGCTATTAATATCTTTGAACAATTCGCTGGCGTTATGGATCTGGTCATCTGTGGTCGCACCAAAACTGACCTCGCCCAATACCTGACGAAATACTTTGTGGGCCTCGATGACCGCCATCGCCCAAGCTGGTTCGTCTTTACGGTCCAGTAGCGCTACTACGCGTTTCCATTCGGTCTCCACCTCAAAGTCCGGCCCGGTCATCTCTTCGTCCTCCATCGGTTAAACAAAATTAATAATTTTATCCGGCACAAACACCTCTCGGCTGGCCATCTTGGCGATCTTGGCCAACCGTTCGTCTTGCATGACTGCAGTCAACACTTCATCTTTGGACGCGCCGGCCGGTAGATTGACCGTGCCCCGCAGTTTGCCTTTTTCCTGCACAACTATCACTACCGTAGTGTGAGCTATCTTACTGGGATCAAAGGTTGGCCAGGTCGATGCAAACACGCTCTTCTGCTTGCCCAAGATTTTCTGCCACATCTCCTCCGCCAGATGCGGCGCAAATGGAGCCAACACTTTCACAAAGCTTTCCGTCCAACCACCATCCTTAACCCGGCTCATATCATTAACGAACTCCATCATACCGCTCACCACTGTATTGAACTTCATCTCCTCAATATCTTCGGTAACCTTTTTCACTAACCGATGGACTGAACTATCTTCACTAGCTAAAGCGGATTTGCGCTCCTGCACCAGTTTATAGGCCCGCTCCAAAAACTTGCGCACGCCCGTCACCCCGTTAGTGTCCCATGCCACTGTCTGGTCAAATGGTCCCATGAACATCTCATACACCCGCAAAGTGTCGGCGCCGTACTTGGCGATCAGATCGTCGGGATTAATCACATTGCCGCGGGATTTGCTCATTTTTTCCCCATCCGGCGCCAAAATTAAACCCTGATGCCGTAATTTCAAAAACGGTTCGTCAAAATTTAAATATCCCAATTTATGTAAAACCTTGGTGATAAACCGGGCATATAATAGATGCCCATTAGTATGTTCCGCTCCGCCAATATATAGGTCGACTGGCATCCAGTATTTTAAAGATTTTTTATCGGCAAACTCTTTCTCATTATGCGGATCACAGTAACGCAAGAAATACCACGACGAACAGACAAACGTATCCATCGTGTCCAGCTCTCGGCGCGCACCCTTGCCATATTTTTTCTCTACATCTTTCTGAAATTCCTTCGAGCCCAAAAGTGGCGACTGTCCCGTCGGTTTAAAGTCAACATCAGTTGGTAACATCACCGGCAAATCCTTCTCCTCTACCAACATCGGCTGACCCTTCTTATAGATAATTGGGATTGGGGCGCCCCAATAGCGTTGGCGCGAGATTAGCCAGTCGTGCAGTTTGTATTGAATCTGCATCTTGCCACCAAACTGTTTAGCCATGTCCGCGGCAGCGGCCATCGAATTTCGTCCGCTGAATTCACCTGAATTAATTAATTGCCCATGGCCGGTAGATGGCAATTCACCACCTTTGATAACCCGCTCAACCGGCAAATCAAACTTCTTCGCGAATTCAAAATCCCGCTCGTCGTGGGCTGGCACCGCCATAATCGCTCCTGTTCCATAGTCCATCAACACATAGTCCGCAACCCAAATCGGAATTTCTTTCCCTGTCGCCGGATTAACCGCCGTAACCCCTTCTAGCTGGACACCCGTTTTCTCCTTCTGGATTTGTCTTTCGAGTTCACTTTTTTTCTTAGTTGTTTCTATATATTGGGCAACTTCCTCCAAATTTTTAATTTTTAATTTTTCATTTTTAATTACTGGATGCTCCGGCGCCAGCACCAAATAAGTCGCCCCAAACATCGTATCCGCCCGCGTGGTGAACACCTCAATTTGGAATTTGGAATTTGGAATTTGGAATTTCAACGAAGCTCCTTCAGAGCGTCCTATCCAATTCCTTTGGCCTACTTTTGTCGACTCCGGCCAGTCCACTTTATCCAAGCCGGAAATCAACTCATCCGCAAAATCCGTAATCTTGAAAAACCACTGCTTGAGAAGTTTTTGCTCAACCAATGTATCGCATCTTTCGCATCGTCCGTTCGCCACTTGTTCGTTAGCCAAAACCGTTTGGCAACTCGGACACCAATTAGCATAGGCCTCTTTCTGGTAAGCGTAGCCATTGTCGTATAGAACCTTAAACAGCCATTGGGTCCATTTGTAATATTCCGGTTCTGAAGTATTAATTTCCCGTTCCCAGTCATAAACAAAACCAAGCGATTTTAATTGCTTAGTGAATCGTTTAATATTTTCCTTTGTCGTTTCAGCCGGCGGCTTACCGACTTTAATCGCATAATTTTCAGCCGGCAAGCCAAATGCATCCCAGCCGACCGGCCGCAATACATTCATTCCCCGCATTCGATAGTAGCGAGCAAAAATGTCGGTAGCAATGTACCCGCGCGGATGCCCCACATGCAAACCATCGCCTGATGGATAGGCGAACATGTCCAAGGTATAGGCCTTGGGGGCTTTAGCCCCGGTCTTGGCCGTGAACAACTTTTCCCTGTCCCAGTATTTCTGCCACTTGGCCTCGATGGCCAGATGGTCATAGTGACCCTCTTTCATATGGGTTTATCATAACAAAAAGCCACCGGAGGAGTTCTGGTGGACCGTACCGGATTCGAACCGGTGACCTCCTCCATGCCATGGAGGCGCTCTACCAACTGAGCCAACGGCCCGCGATTAAATTTCGACGCTTTTGGCGATCTTCCCCAGAATCGGCATCTCCCACCGCTTGCCTCGGATGGCATTATAAACCCCTGCAATACTTAAACCCACAAATAGTAGCCAAGCCAAAGCCCCCAGCCATGAAGTGATACTAAAACTGATTCGCGGTAACAGCGCCACGATAAACGACTCCAGCATAAACAACACAAACCAGACCACAACTTCAGACAGGAACAGCACCATCCCCTGCTTAGCGTGAAAATAGATATCGTCGTTGTCGTGTTTCAAGATAAGCGGCACTACGAACAAGATCGAGATGTAGCTCAAAGCGGCAAATACTCTGTCCTCCCCTCCAGATGAGACCCGGCGCGGTTCTAATCCAATCGGTTGGTAGTTCTCGTCCATAGATTTAGTATAGTTTACTTTCCGGCTTAGTTAAAGATACCTTACTCGCTAAAATAAGCAATACCAGAGCCATAAACAGTAATAATCTCCCTTGCTGAAGCGAGACCGGCCAATGGTCGACCAGTCCAAGAGCCAACCAAGCGTCGAGTGGCAGAACCAACAGCCAAGCTTCCGGCCTGCGCCGTAGTTTTACCTGAAACCAGACCAGCGCCGCGATCAACCATGCCCAGATCGCGGCTCCCACTATCCCCAGCTCACCGGTAACCAGCAGATAAATATTATGAACTGGCTGATACCACCAAACCGGTTGGGTCCCGTCGACCGTTTGCAGGGCCACGGCATAGTTGCCGATCCCTACTCCTCGAACCGCATTCGCCCCGGCTACTCTCTCCCACATCGCGGCTCCTTCAATCCGCTCATTCACCGAGCGCTCTTCTAAACTATCCGACAAATTAAACCGATTTAATACGAACTGATACTGCGTCGCCAAGGTGACTACAAAAAACAGCAGCGCGCCCAAGGCGATGTTAGCCTGCCGCCGGTTGCCCCAGCCCCATCCTGAAACGATCATCGTTATCAAACTTACTCCCAACACCATCCACGCTCCGCGGGCGAACGACAACCCGACGGCCATCGCCACCAATATAATTATTGCCGCCAACCATCGCCGGAGCTGCGACCGAGACAGAGTGGCGTACCAATAGATCAGCGCCGGCACGGCCGCTACTAATACCCCGCCCAGCATATTTGCGTGCGGCAACGTCCCATGCGCCCGCAACTGGCGGATACCATCGGCAATAACTACCGGAACACCCGAGACCTGCGGGTTCAGCACCGACTCACCTAGCCACGGCAATCCCAGCGAGTGGTTCACCATATACTGCATTACCCCCCACGCCGCCTGCAGACCGATCCCCCATGTCAGTGGATTTAAGATCTGCCCAATATCTTCCACCCGATTCAATAAATACAGATACCAGCCGTACGCCAACCACCAGTGCGCGGCGGTGATGGCGGCCAATGACTTGTCTCCCGCCCAAGCGATAGACAGGGTTAGCCAGACCAACAGCGCCAGCAGCGGCAAATTCAACCACCGCGGACCGCTAGTAAATTGTCGGCTCTGACGGACTAGCCACAGCAACAATAAAACAGCGATCACCAAATCGGTCGCGTAGATATGCCAAGACCCATATTCAAAATAACCGCCGTTAACTGCAGCGAACATCACCGTATGCCGCAGCTGCCACGGCAGTAAGAACACTGACAGCCACAATAAACCCTTCTCGGCTTTACCTAGCCAAGAACTCTTCGATCCGCTCTCTGACCTCGGCTCGTTTGTCATTAAAATGGATCTTGATGACATGGTCGTCGGCTATCACGCTCGGATTAATCCCCAGTTTCACTTTGTTGCGGTCAATAATGCGCTGCTGTTTCGCCCGCGCCCACGCTTCTATCCTATCACCGAACCTGCCTGCCAAAATCTTCTCCAGCGCCCAGCCGAACCAAGACGCCCGAGCAGGGCCATTAAATTCAGTCCGCAAGTTGGGACTCCGGTACGCCACCGGCAATTTATCCTTCAGCCACCGATTAGCGTTCCAGACCGTATCGAAATAGTCAGTCCGCCATACCGGTGCCAGATCTGCCAGCCAATACGCCAAATAGTAGTCATTCGCGATAGCACAGAGTGACAGATCCAATGCAGTTTCGTCCACAAAAAACTCCGGAGAGATCAGCAGATACTTTTTCACCGATCGCACCCTAAGACCCAACAGGCCTAACCATAGGAGCAACACCGCCCGCGCCGTCCACACTCGTCCAGAGGTGGTCACAATAAACAAATCTATATCCGAGTTCTCGTGAACATTATCATATGCTAGCGTGTTACCTATCGCTACCATCTTAATGAACGGAACGTTAGCGAACACCCATCGGCTTTGCTTAACCCTTTGCCAAAACTTTTTGGCCAATTCCTGTCGCCGGGCGTATTCGCTTAAGTGTGTTTCATCCAAATAACATAGCGCGCCCGACAAGTGCATGTCGCTTTTTTTAATAATTTGCTTCAATTCATCCACGCCAAACTCTCTCCCCCACCCATAGCGTCGCAACTGTTGCAGAGTCAGCGGCCGGTCAAATTGAGCAAAGAAAACCAGCGGGACTAGAGCTTCCTTCATGGCAGTAAAAAGGTGCTTTTATGGTATCGTGAAGGTGTCATTTAAACAATTTTCTATGGCTAAAAAGGTTGTATTTTCCGGTATTCAACCCAGCGGGGTACTCCATATCGGCAACTATCTCGGGGCCATCCAACAGTGGGTAGAGGGACAGGCCAAGTATGACAATATCTTTTGTGTAGTGGATCTGCACGCCATTACCGTGCCGCAGGACCCTAAAGAGCTGACTGATAATATCTACCGGACCGCGGCTACCTACTTGGCGGCTGGAATTAATCCCAGACAGTCCATTGTCTTTGTTCAGTCCCAGGTCCCGGCTCATGCCGAGTTGGCTTGGCTTTTAAATACGATCACAACCATGGGAGAACTCTCGCGAATGACCCAGTTCAAGGACAAATCCCAGAAAGGCGGTAGCGGCCGAGCCTCAGTCGGCCTATTCGACTACCCGGTCCTGATGGCAGCCGATATTCTATTGTACGGCACCCAGGCGGTTCCTGTCGGCGAGGACCAAACCCAGCACGTTGAGTTGGCCCGCGACCTGGCTCAGCGCTTTAATCATCGCTTTGGCAAAACTTTTCCCGTCCCAGAAGTGATACTGCGCAAGTCCGGCGCCCGCATTATGGGTTTGGATGACCCCACCAAAAAGATGAGTAAGAGTGCTTCGCCGGCTAACTATATCGCTTTGACCGATAGTTCTGATGTTATCCGCAAAAAAATTATGCGCGCCGTGACTGATTCCGGCTCTACGATCAAATTCGATCCCAAGCGGGCCGGTCTCCACAATTTACTCACTATCTATCAACTCTTCTCTGGGCAGACCGAGGCACAGATCGAGCGTCACTTCGCGGGCAAAGGTTACGGCGACTTGAAGCGTGAGCTGGCTGATCTAGTTATCGGAAAACTAACTCCCCTCCAGACCAAGATCGAACACTATATGAAAAATAAGCGTCTGCTCGATGCTATTTTGAAATCCGGCGCCAAGCGTGCCGCCCGCCTCGCTCACCCCATGCTAACCGAAGTTAAACGGAAACTCGGTCTAGCGCAGTAATTTGTTCAGTCAGCTCTGCAACCACCCGCTCCAAAATCTCTGGGGTGGTAGCTTCGACATTCAGCCGCAAAAGTGGTTCGGTCTGACTTGGCCGAATATTCGCCCACCAATCGCCCCCCTGGATAGTCACCCCATCCAACCGATCAATCTCTTTATCGACATAGTGTTGGACTAATTTTTCAATGGCCACCTTAGTGTCAACAACCCTAAAGTTAGTCTCTGGAATCGAGACATACCGACGATGTTCCGCCACTACCTCGCCGAGTTTTTGTTCGCGAACCGACAGCAACGCCAGCACTATCACCACCGGAATCAACCCCGAGTCAGCGCAAAAATTATCTTTAAAGAAATAGTGACCCGAGTGCTCACCGGCAAAATAGGCACCGAATTCGCGCATATCCTTCTTAATATAACCGTGCCCCACTCGGGTACGGTGAGCAGTCGCCCGATGCTTTGCAATGACGTCTCGCACATTCCAGCCGCAAATCGCATTGTATAGCACAACCCGAGCCGGGTCTTGGGTCAGCACTTCATCGAGTATTATAGCTGTCATTTCGCTGCCGGTCACCCGCTGACCTTTTTCGTCTACCAAAAACACCCTATCAGCGTCACCATCAAACGCTACACCCAAATCCGCTCCCACCTCCACTACCTTTCGACATAGATCGGCTGTATTTTGCGGCTCAATTGGACTGGGTTGATGATTGGGGAAATTACCGTCCGGCTCGCAGTAAAGCTCAGTCAGCTCAATAGGTAAACGTTTAGCTAACTCGTGCACGATCGGCCCCGCCACCCCGTTCCCCGCATCCACCACTATCTTATACGATCGGATAACTTCGGAACTGATAAATGACAAGATATGCTCTATCCACTCCGGCAATATCTCCAAATACTTTATCTGCCCACTTTGTAATTTGTAACTTGTAATTTGTAACTTGCCGACTAGGTCGGCAATCTCTTGGATTTCCCCCGCCCCGCCAATCGGCGCTCCGCCCCGTTTGATTAATTTAATCCCAATCCATTCCTTGGGATTATGCGAGGCCGTCACCATCACTACTAAATCAAAATCGTAAGCCCCTGCCGCGAACACCGCCATATCACTCCCGATCATGCCTAGATCGGTCACTTCACAGCCAACGTCGAGGAACGCTCGCATCATGGCCTGATGAATAACCGGCGCGCTCAACCGAGCGTCCCGTCCGACCGCCACTTTTTTGGGTTTAGCGTACTCAAACACCGCCCGTCCTATTTGGTAGGCGTCCTGCTCGTTCAACTCGGTCGGATAGACCCCCCTGATGTCATATGCCCGAAAAATACTCTTATCCATACAGAGATTATACAATACCGGCCCTTGAACGGACTGCATCTCCATCTCTAATGGCCCTTCGGCGGAGGCTCGTCCTGCCATGAGTGAAATCACCGCCGCGTGGGGCATGTTTGAGCCGAAAGCGAGTTTGCCCCTTTAAGCGAAAAGATGATTTTGCCATGGCATAGAGCCGGAGCCGCCAGGGCCACGGCTTTGGTTACTTTCCCCAAGAGGAAAGTAACAACGGGTTGAGCGCCGTTCCGCGCTCATCCGCGTGCCACCACGACCGCCCAGACCCGCTTAGCTCCGGCTTTTTTCAATGTCACAGCGCACTCCTCCAATGTCGCTCCCGTTGTCATCACATCATCCACCAATAATATGTTCTTATCCGCTACCTCTCCTCGGCACCTGAATGCCTCTTGCACGTTTTTCAACCGCTCCAAGCGAGTTAATTTGGTCTGCGACCCGGTCGGCCGCACTCTCGCCAATGCCGATCGAACCACCATCTCGAGCCGTTCAACCACTTGCTGTGCCAACAGTTCTGCTTGATTAAATCCTCGCCCTGCTAACCTACCCGAGTGCAGGGGCACTGGTACCAACATAAAATCAGTCAACCCGTTAGTAGCGACCGTATGCGCCAACATCGCTCCCATCAGTTTGGCCAATTCGATCGTCCCACTGTACTTCAACTCATGCACTAGCTCCCTCACTGGGCCTATCTCAAAATGCGCGGCCACAGCTACCCCGCTCAAATGTGTGTGTCGCCGACAGGTATCACAAGTCCGGCCACGAGGCATCAGTCGGCCGCAGCGATAACAGTTTTGCACCTTCAGAAATACAATTTGACTGGCACAGAGTCCGCATAGCCAAGTCCCTACCTGCCCGCAGCCGACACACCTTGAAGGTGCAATCCCTTCTTTAACGAACCAAATTATTTCCTCAAAGCGCGGATACTTGGACACCCGTGTAGTAGTAAGTCAGGATCTCCTGGAAGTTCTTACCTGCTTCCGCCATCCGCCGAGCACCCCACTGCGGTAATCCCACCCCATGTCCCCAGCCCTGACCAGTGAACATAAAGTCCGGGGTATCAACATACCCTACCGTCGCCACATTAAAATTCATGCTCTTGATGTCGTTGTTATTGGTCAGATAGTCGAAATCGTAGAATGGCACCGGCACCACCCGTCCGCTCCGCAAGGTAAAGTTCACCGTTCTTGCCCGGCCGGAAGGGAACCTCTCCGCCACTTCGATTTTATCAATGATCTCACTCCCGTTAGCTGCTATCCCTAGCTGGTTATCGAACCTTCCTTGTAGATAGTCCTGCGTCAGGGTTGCACTCCAATCGATCGGTTTAGCATAGGGGTCTGGCACGCCCTTGAGATACGCGATCGCTGCCGCGGGGTTGCCTCTGCCCCAAACATTCTCTACGTTTTCTGTGGCGCCGCCACTGTCTGAGAAAAAGTAAGCCGAGATGGGTTCATTGTTGTATTTAATCACTAATCCCTTAGTCGCTTCAGCGGCGGCAGCGAGATTCGGTTTTTGCACCTCGTAGTTATAGCCGTAATAGACCTGATCACGAGTGTCATCATACAGATCAAAGATGTCAGCCCGCGGAGCTAACCTTTTTTTGGCGGCAAAAGTCCTAGCTGCCACCATCTGGGCTTTTTGTGACTCTACCGGCCAATTATCTGGAACCTCGGCGATACCTTTCAGATAGTCTTCCAACTCTAGTGTGTTAACCGCCCAAACATTGCCAGAGAGGTTAGACCGCCTGATCTCGACTATCCCACGGAAGGTATTATACAAACCAATGCCGTCAGTAGATACACTAACAACACTTTTATTCATCGGGACGATCCGCAGATAATCTTTCACTTCTTCTCCGGTACTCAAGCGGTAACCGTAACTAAGAGCAGTAATATTAACTGACTCACCGTAGACTTTGCGTATTAAACCCTTGTCCGAACCTCGTCGGATAGCCATATTTCCCTGCACGGTAATCGTCCCTGTAGTCGAGGTCAGCCCCACTCGGATGGGACTAGCTATCACCAACTCTTCATCCACATGAATATCCCAGTACAGCCCCACGTCCGGTAGCCAAGCTACCCCCTCCACCACCGGCCGAAAATACTCGCGGTACTGACCGATCTTATCTGGCGCCTTGATAGTAAATGTAAATCGGCCCGTCTCACCCGGTCTCACTTGGTCTGGGGTGACGTTCCCCACTCGATTATTCGATAACCAGCTAGGGTCACGGAATACACTGACCCGATCCAGCTGACGGGCTGTCCCTAGTTTAGCGGCAGTCGGCCCACTCGCTAACCAAGTTGTGTTACCAATATTTTGGAACTCTACCCAAAGTTGCGTCGTATCCCCCGGCGCCACCGATACTGGACCGGGCGACTGCTGTGACCACTTCGCATCGTAGACAGCTGGCACAACTGTCATATCTAAACCGAATTTAGCGGTCATCCAAGCGACTCCTTCCGCTACCAACCCAAACTCCTCATGAAAGTTGCCGGTTTTATTCGGCGCTTGCACGGTGAAACTGAACGTTCCCGTCTCGCCTGGCTGGACCACAACCCCAGCCGATACCACCCGATTAGCCGAGAGCCAGGTCGAGTTATACAGCGCGCTTTTGCGGTCAAACGGCGAAGCCGTCCCCACCTTCACCGCCGCACCGCCCATGTTCTGCCAAGCCGTATCGCCGGTATTCTGGAATGTGACATCAATAGAAGCTGTTTCGCCTGTCTTTAAACTCACATTTGTTGGCGCTAACTGGACCAACTTAGCAGCGAACACCGCTGGTTGGACATTAATGGTCAATGGGATATCTACTCGCGGCAGCCAAGCTACTCCCTCTACCACTAATCCAAAGTGTTCAGTGGTTAGGCCGGATCCGTTGGCCATGACCGTCACCGAGAAATGAGCAATCTCCCCCGCGGCCACGGTCGTTTCTTGCATAGTTGCGGCTCGATTGGGGGATAACCAGCTCGTATCATAAAATCTGCTGGCATGGTCTTGTGGTCTGATCGCCCCCAGCTTCAAGGGATTCGCTCCCGCATTAGCCCAAGCCGTCGTCCCAGTATTTTTGACCGCTATCTCAAAACCCCCTGTTGCTCCTGCTTTCAGGGCCAGGGCTGGGCTGACCGATACCACACTAGCAGCTAGCGCATCCACAGCCAAAACCGGCTGGACCAACGCTCCCAGCCAGATGACAGTCAAAATGTAAGCTATCTGTCTCATCATTAGATAGGTACGCATATTATATCAAACCTGTTACATAAATTGCGCTTGGGGGTATGCGGTTTATAATTAGAGACGATGCTACGCAATACTTTTTTCGCCCAAAATCCAGCTGCCGACAGCCGCACCATTACCTTTCGTGACATAGAAGAGACCGTTGATGCGGAGAATAACACTCAAACCGTTGCAGACACCAGCGAACTGCCTCTCGATCTAGTTAGGGCAGGAAGCAAACTAATCGCTCGCGCCCCAATTGTTGGCGCTAATATTCATGACATTAGCGTCACCGTCACAACCAACCAGTTAACCGTTCACAAAAATAGTTGGCAGGAGGCGGGCGATGAAAAAGAGCATTTCTATGTCCAAGAATGCCAATGGGGCAGTTTGAGCCGAACTATCGATCTACCCAAAAGCATCGACCCCGATCGCACTCGCGCTTCCCTCCATGACGGGGTACTGACTATAGTTATGCCACTGGCCGCAACTAGCCATACCAAGATAATCCCCGTCAAAGACGATGCCGACTAAACTTCAGCCAGTCCGCAAGGCCGTGATTGCTGTAGCCGGCTTTGGTACTCGATTCCTGCCCACCACCAAAGCTAGCCCTAAAGAGATGCTGCCAATCATCGACAAGCCAATTGTTCAGTACATTGTCGAAGAGCTCAACCAATCCGGGATCGAAGAGATCATCCTCGTTACCAACTGGCAGAAAAAATCGATAGAAGATCATTTTGACCCATCTTTCGAGCTAGAACATCAACTCCTTACTCAAGGCAAAAAGACTCTCGTCCAACAGATGAAAGCTATTAGCCAGTTAGCTAAATTTGTCTACGTCAGACAGGTCGAAGGCTACGGCAACGCCCTGCCGCTGATCACCGCTCGAGAGCTTATCGGCAACGAACCCTTTATCTACGCCTTTGGCGATGACCTAGTGAAAGCTCGTGTTCCTTTTGCTAAACAGCTGATCGATGCGTATCACAAACACCAGTGCAGTATCATCGGCGTCCAAGAAGTAGATAGTAAAGAGGTATCGAAATATGGCATAGTAAAGTTGCAGCCTGGCACCTCATTCGTAGCCGATATAGTCGAAAAACCAACTCCCCGCCAAGCGCCGTCTTGTTTGGCTTCGTTCGGCCGCTACCTTTTCACGCCAGAAATATTCACCGCACTCGCTAAAACCAAGCGAGGCAAAGACAACGAGTTTTGGACAGCTGACGCCATCAAGTTACTTAGTAAAACCGCCCCGGTGGCTACCCGCAAAGTTCAGGGAGGCAAATGGCTAACTACCGGTGACCCCGCCTCATACCTCGCCGCCATCATCGAATACGCCCTCGACCAACCCAAGCTCCGCCAACAACTACTCGCTCGGTTTACCCGCAAGTAATGCGCCAACACCATCCCCACTATCTCCTGTTCGGTCTACTCACGGTCATATCCCTGACCGCACTATCGTGCGGGCGCAGTAGCCGTGAACCAGGAGCTGAACCGCCACCCACTATCTCCAAAGACCCGATCACTCTGGAGTATTGGCGGCTTTGGGACGATAGCGACACTCTCGATGCAATGATCAATGACTACACCAAAGAACACCCCAACATCACCGTTGAGGTTAAGAAGATCAGTCTGAAACCAGGAGAAACGATCTATGACTACCAAAAGAACTTAATCAAGCTGATCGCTGATGGGGCTGGCCCCGACATGTTTATGATCCACAACGATTGGCTGCCGTATCAGATCAATCAGATTACGCCTATACCCGCTGGCCTCGTTACCATCAAAGAGTACAAGGATATCTTCCCTGAGGTCGTCCAAAACGATTTCATATCCGACAATCGCATCTACGCGATACCCTATTACATCGACAATCTAATGCTGTTCTACAACACCGATATCTTTAGCGAGAAGAAGATCAAGCAGCCGCCGCGTACTCTCCAAGATCTGGTCGATCTCGTCCCTCAACTTACCCAGAAGGACTCTCGCGGCAACATCATTCGCTCAGCTATCCCTCTGGGCGGCAGTGATGGCATCCCCCGCGCCGCTGATATCGTGGCCACTTTGATGATGCAATACGGCGCCGAGATGACCTCGGCTGACCATACCACCGCTACCTTTAACTTGCCTTCGCCTGGCAGTAATCCACCATTCTTTGCGGGGCAGAACGCTCTCAGTTACTATACCCAGTTCACCAACCCTAGCTCACCGGTTTACACCTACACCGACACCGTCGATGCTGCTGGCAATCGGCTCTTCCCTTCCGATGTGCAAGCCTTTATCGAGGGGAAAACCGCCATGATGTTTGGCTATGCTTATCATGTCGATCTGATCCGCCAGTTAGCGCCCAGTTTACATTTTGAAACCGCCCTCTTGCCGCAACGCCAGATCCAGGACCCGATCACCATCGCAAACTACTGGGGTGAGACTGTCTCAAAAAATAGCCAGCACCCCAATGAGGCCTGGGATTTTATTAAATTTATGATCAGCCGCCGGTCTCAAAACGCATTCTTCCGCGCCACCAACCACGTCCCAGCCACTAAGGAGCTAAAGAGCTCGTTTACCAACCGGCGCTATTATGGACCGGTAGCCCAGCAAATCGATTACGCCAAATCTTGGTACCGCAAGAATACCCCCGAGATCGAAGCCATCTTCGCTCAGATGATCAAAAGTGTAGTCCAAGACAAGATCAGCCCTGAGGTCGCCATCGATACAGCCGTCCGCGATATCAACAAGATCGAATGACCTACTGGCTTATTAAGTTAGTTAGCGCAGCATCCGCGCAAGGCGCAGCTGGCAGCCCGCCGCCTCTGCCGAGTGACCCTACCCCCGGCTCCGGGGCCGGGCTTTTGAGAATAGGCGCACTGATTGATAAGGTGGTGTCAATTATTGAGGCCATCCAAGCCACCTTAATGGGAGTAGTCGGTATCATCATGGTAATCATGCTAGTTTTTGGCGGGCTCCAGTACATCACTGGCCAGCCAGATGCCGGTAAGAAAACCATCACCGCGGCTATCATCGGCGGAGTTATCGCCGCCCTGGCCTTTGCTATTATCAATACTGTAATCTCTCTGATACAATAAAGGCGCTGAGCTTCATATTAATAAGGGTCGTAAATATGAAAAAGGTATTATCTTACGTAGCTGGCATCGCAACCGCTTTGTCCGCTTCAGTGCTCCCAGTATTCGCGCAGGTCAATCCCATCCCTACCGACCTCACTTCAGAGCAATCTATCTTTGACACGATCAACAACGGCATTGCGTGGGTTTTTGGCATCGCCGGGCTGATCGCGGTCGGCTATCTAGTTTTTGGGGGGATCACCTACATCACCGGTGGGGCCAAAGGCGCTGAGTCGGGCCGGCAGATGATCACTAACGCCCTGGTAGGGGTCGTGATCATTGGGCTGTCTTATGCTATCGTCAATGCGGTCATTGGTTTCCTTGGGTAGTTAGTTTACTTACAGACATTGTCAAAAGGAGCCCTCACGGGCTTCTTTTGATAGATACTAACTGGCGGAGGCGGGAGGATTTGAACCTCCGAGGGGATTGCTCCCCAACCAGTTTTCGAGACTAGCGCCATAAACCACTCGGCCACGCCTCCTAGCTCTACCCTAACCGTACTCCACTATTTTCTCAGATTTTGGAAAAACGACTTCATCAGACCAGCTATCGTACCATCATCTTTCAATCGCTGGCAACGTAGTTTGGGAAATAACTTCTTTAGTTGCCCCCCCGATAATTTGCTTCCCACTGACCCAAACAGCGGGTCAGTCAACCAATATGTCACCTGCTCAATCCGCGCGTTCCCAATCGCTCCCAGACACATCAAGCATGGCTCAAGAGTGATATACATCTTTGCTCCCTCTAGCCGCCAATCACCCAGTCGTTTTTGAGCTTGCTTAATAGCGATTAGCTCAGCATGCATCAGACCGTCTTTTTTGGTGTGGGTCTGGTTGCTGCCGCGACCAATGATCTTGCCTTCGGCGTCGACAACTATCGCACCAATTGGCACTTCATTTTTAAGATACGCTTTACGGGCCTCGGCTAGCGCGGCCTGTAGATATTTCGTGTGTTCTAACTCCATGGTATCCTCGTATACTAACTGGCGGAGGGGGCGGGATTCGAACCCGCGATACCCCTTACGGGGTATAACACGTTAGCAGTGTGCCGCTTTCGACCACTCAGCCACCCCTCCTCGTCGTCCCAATCCTTTTCAAGCTCCCTCCTTGCCAAAATCACGAACTAAGCTTCTGTTTGTGTCCGCCAGTTGGCGGATTGAAAGGAGAAATGATGAGCCCCAACAGCTGGGTTAGCTTAGCTAAGCCAGCGTCAAGGCGAGTCCATTTTGACGTGGCGCGCCCGAAGGGAGTCGAACCCCCGACCTTCTGGTCCGTAGCCAGACGCTCTATCCACTGAGCTACGGGCGCATAAACCTACAACTTAAAGAAGCGACCGATCTTATCTACCACATCCTCACCCCGGCCTGCCTCTTCTGGCAGAAACTCTAATAAAACTGTTCTCACTTTCTCTATATCAGCTGTCCCGAGTTGTAAAGTCAGCAGGAAGCTTAGCTTCTTAGCTGAACTTAAATTCAGCGCCGGCCCCTGGCCACCTTGGGCGATCCAAAATGAACGCAGCTGACCATAGGCGTGAAACTGACCAGCTACCACCACACCCTTGTCGGTGAGTTGATGGGCAAACGTTCTGGGCAGCATCCGCCCGCTCAGGTACAGCACTAGCCCGACCATAGCCACCACTCCCAGACCTACCCATTGGCTAGTCAGACCAGTATAGATCATTACCCCGAGCCAGGCGACCCCAACTACTATATACCAGAGCGGGGCCCGCTCGGTCCGCGCGAACTCAGGAGCCATCCATTCGTATCTGACCGCACCGATCTGGTTAGTATCTGCCATAACCATCTCATTATTACATACTAACTGGCGGTGAGGGTGGGATTCGAACCCACGAGACCCTTGCGGGCCTACCTGTTTTCAAGACAGGCCGAATCAACCGCTCTCGCACCTCACCACATTTTCAACTCCCGCACTATATGCTAAAACCCAACGTGTACAAAGTTTCTATACGATATCTGAACATTGTCCTCTCCCACCTTTTCCACCCCACCTCCATCGAACAGATCATAGAGATACCGGAACGGCGTAACTGCCTCCACTGCCAGTTCCCCGACCCATTCGCCCGCAGTTTTGGACTGGTGGATAAACACTGTGGCGGCTTTGCTAAATATCCCATTATCGATCGGTAATGCCATAAAGTGATTATCCCTCACATCGATCTGTTTATCGGCATGAGTAGTATCGTAACCCACACCGCCCTCATCGACCGCAGTCGCGCCATCCGGATAGACATCGAAGTCAGGGAGCCCATTATCCAGGTCGTCTTCCGGGCTATAAACGATCAGCTGTTTCACTACCAAGTCCCCATTAAACCCCTTGTCCCCGCCTAGTTCAACTGGCATCCGCAGAAGTTCCAACTCCAGCTGACGAATATTTTGTCGAGCCTCATACGCTTTCCAGAGACCGATCTCTTTTGTATTCCCGCGCCAACCAGACACATTGGCGACCTGCATCGCCCGGAACACCGCTTGCAACCCAGTCCGGATCGCTGTTCTGGTCGCATCATCCCCCCACTCTTCGATAAACGCCACCCCCGACTTATCTAAATTCGCTTGCGCTTTCTCTAGATTAGCTACCGCCGGGGCAGTAAACCCGGTCGTTCGGTCATCTAGGCCAGGTTCACCGCGCAACCTTTGCACCTCGATCAATAGGTCAGCTAGCGTGGTCATCGCCTCCATATAGATATCGGTGATCTTGGCTTGGGGCTTCTGGGCAGCATCCGCCACCGCCTGGTCATGGGCCTGTGCTAGCACCGCCAAGCCCTTGGCATTAGTTTTAGCCTGGGCCGCCGCCTGGTTAGCGGCTAAGAAAAATCTGCGCGCATCGACTTGCAACGCCTCATACAGACCCCTAATATCGTTCTCGCGCATAGTTTTTTGCCAATTTACTTGGACCGGTACGGGTTCGTCCAAACCCATCGCCTCAGTCAAAGCTGGGCTAGTTACCCCGATCCGATCAATGGCGATCGCTTGACCAAACCGGTAAGCCGACGGCGCGTCGATAGTATCTTTGCCCTCCTCCCCCTTGGCCGCCGGCCGCCGCCGCGTCATACCCGGCCCATTGCTCCGCAGCAGCTTCACCCCGATCACGTCCCATTTATTCCCCAAATATTTTAAGGTTTCCATAACTCGCCAATCCAGCACATGGACCGCCTTGCCATCAGCGTCAGTCTGCCAATCAAGATCCTTCGCCAGACTGTCAGTGACCAGCAACTTGCCCGTTCGCTGCAGCGCCAACACATCAGCTACTAATGCTTTATGCGCGTTATTTTGAAAATCGAGCGTGATCGGGACTGAACCACCAGCGGCATCTAATATCTTATTGCCCACCCCGCCAAAAATCGAGTAGATCAACAACACCACCAAAACCACAGCCAGCAAAATCAACCAAACCCACCAAGTTTCGGCAAAAAAAGCGACCGTCGCAGCTCCGCCCTTGATTAGCGCTGCCCCTTGCTTGATCTTTTCAGCCGCCTCAAGCCCCTTTTGTACTTTGTCGTAGATCTCTTTGGCTTGACGCAGTTTTTTCAATGGGTCTTCGCGCGTGGGCTCTTGCTCTTCTGGCGTCTCCGGTTCTTCTTGCCCTGGCCGCTCTTCTCCGGGCGTCTCCTCCGAAGGTTGTTCTTCGGGTCTTGGTTCTCCAGCGGATTCCCCCTCCTCGTCAGCTTGGTCTCTGTTTTCTTCCCCAGCTTGATTGACGACGCGCTGCTCGGCTAGATCTTCTTGATTAAATTCATCAGAGCGCTGACCTTCATCGATCTGCTTAGCGGCCCGGTCTAACTGCGCCGCCACACTCGCGTAAAAATCTAAACTGATCCGCTCGCGCCGAAACAGACGCTCGATCCTTTCGCGTATCCGTTTAACCTTGATCCGTCGTTGTCGCTTGACTTCTTCTCTGTTCGCCATAGCCTCACACCTTCATCATCGCCACCCCCCGATCAGTCACTAACATTAATACTTTCGCGGCTAGGCTATATTCCATCCGCTGCACTTGCAGATCAATGCTGGCACCCACGAACGGGATGGTGGTATGAACGTCTTGGTCAGTCTCGATCAGTTCGAACGTTTGATTATCCAAAGCCACTATCACACTATCAGTCCCCGTCCAGACCATACTGGTTTTGCCGCTGACTGCCGGGGTATCCAAAACTTTGGCCGTGCTAGTCACTAAGTCATATATTTTCAGCTTAATCGCCCCATCCGCATCAGCCAGATAGGCCACCTTGTCCCCCGCAGTTGAGACGGCGAGCTGGCTCCCCGCCACATAGTCAGGAAATGGTTCTGACAAAGTCTTGTCCACCATATCCAACAAACTGAGTTTGTTGTTATCCTGCACCAGAACGTACCTGTCGTCAGCCCCCCAGCTAAACCGCGGATCGGTAAACCGCGGCATCTCGACGATCAGCCGCTCCCACTCCAAACCATCTGGCCAAGCCTGCACCAACGAGTACTCGCCGTTAGCCGTGTCATATAAATAGATAATGGAACCACCATCAGCATTGAAAGCTGCCTGGCAGATACTATCGTTCAGCAAGATCGGCTGCCAGCCAGCAGCGGGTTTACGGTCATCGTCAAATAGCCAAGTGCTTACCCCGCCAAACTTAGCCGGGGCCTGGTCTGGCCGGCCACCCGGGGTCCCCAGCGGGATATAGCGACCCTTTACACTGCGGTTGTCTAACGTATTTGGCAGCGTAGGCCGCCCGACTAATTTGACCAGCGCCGCCTGGCCCACCGGAGACCAGACCACATCCTGCACCCCGCTAAAACTACCGCGAAAAAGGGTGGCCACAGACCCATCTTCCAGCTTCACCGCCTGAAAGGTTTTTGTTCCGTCATCAAAATAGGCTATCTCCGAACCATCTAGATTCAGCCTGGCAAAATCCACGGGGTGGTCTACCACAGTTTCTATCTCGGGGATGGGTAATAATGCTAAATTAACGGTTAACTGCTGATTGCGCGCCAGTTCCACTCGTTCATGCAGATCCAAAAAACCGTCTTTGGTCGCCACCAATGTATGCTGCCCAGCCCGCACCCGCAAAACATCCCCCGAGTTAACTGTCCCGGCACTATGATCGTCCACCGTTAATTGTACCTGGTCAGTATTAAGCTCCAGCACCAGCTGAGCAGTGTTGAACTTGACTCCGCTTAATAACACATAGCCAGTCCCCACTACTAATAAACCCGCTAGGCCAACTATTCCTATCACCAGCCAGTTAGCGGCCCGGTTCGGGCTAGTTTCGGGCAATTTAATCCCAGAAGTTGGCCGGGTTACTTGGCTCTGCCGCAGTAGTTCATCCAACTCCTCTTGTGGCGATTTACTGCTCTGGGACTGATTTTTCGGCTCGTCTACCATTGACGGATTACATCATTTTTTGATCGTTTTGTAAACCACTCTCATTATGCCCGATTTTATGACCTTTGACTAAAGCTACATCTGGGGAGCTGGCTTACTGTATGCCTTTCTGGCGTTGCCCAGACGGCTCTAATCCCCTCTTGACTAATCCGCTGTTTTTTGCTATAATTAAATAATTACTTGCGGCACCCCGATATCTGATTGGCCACCAAAATAAAAATGAAAAATTGGTCCCAGCTAATTAAACGATTTCTAGATAAACCGCGCGGGCGGTTGATGTTGATTGTCTCCCTGTTAGCCATCGCTGTACTAGTTGGTGTACCTTTGATCGCCCACGCTCAGCTTATCCCGGGCCAATACACCAGTAGCTCTGCCCTATTCATCCCGGATTGGTTAAAACGTCTGTTGGACCCCTCTGGCGGTCTACAGGCTGTAAGTTGGCTAGCCGAGTCCACCCTTAAAGCCATCGTTGGTGCTCTGGTTTACGGTCTCGAGGCGCTTTTGGGGATGATCAACGCTCTTCTGCTTTGGATCCTGAACGAGGTTATTCTTAAGGGCCAGAATGGTGTACTGGGTTCCCCTGCCGTTCTGCAGGCGTGGGGGGCGATGCGCTCCGCCGCCAATGTACTCTTCTTCTTGGCCTTAGCGATCTTCGCTATTATGATCATCACCCGCTCGGGCGGGTACAACTTCAAGAAGGCTATCACCGGCCTGGTCACCGCAGTAGTGTTGGCTAATTTAAGTTACCAGTTAGTTTGGGTATTTATTGAAGCGGGTGACGCCCTGAAAAACTCAGCTAGCACAGTGTTTGGCTTCCAACCATCCCAGATCGACATCCTCTACCAAGACTTGCTCACCCTCTTTTCTGGTGGGGTCATCTTCGACCCAAAAATGAGCATCTACGGCTACATTGGTCTATCGCTAGTCATCCTTATTATCGCTATAGTGACCACCTATGCCCTCTTCCGGATCGTGGCCGTCATGACCGAACGGGCCATCCAGATCATCCTGCTGACTATCTTCGCTCCCTTCTACTTCGCACTCGGCTTACTGCCGCACAAGGACCTATCCAGCTATGCTAGCCGGTGGTGGACCAACTTAATCAAATGGATCTTAGTTCTCCCGATCTCCTTTCTGCTGCTCGGAGTAGCTAATCTACTCCGCCCCAATGCTCCTGGCAGTTCAGTCTCCGAGCAACTAGTCGCTCTGTTTAAATTTGGTGACAACAGCGCCGCGGCTGGACTGGATGCCGGGATGATTATGTACATCATTGTGATGGTAGCCGTGATGATCGCTGCTGCCAACACGCCCAAGATGCTGGACGTGCCGTTAAGCGCCGCTACTAAATGGATGGGCGACATGATCGACAAACCGTTCCAACTGGCCGGCAAAAGCGCGTCTAGCACTATCGGTAAATACTGGCAGCTTGGCGTTGAAAAGCTCAAGGGTTCAAAGTTGGGTGGGCCATTGCGCCAAGCCGAGATTGCCGGCGCTAAATTAGATGCGCAGCTGGAAGCAGCCAAGAAAGCCAATAAGGTTGCTACGGGTAGAGCCGTCAATGAGCAGCTTCTCCCGCAGGCCAACGTCATCTTATCTAACCGCCAACGAAAGCTAGATGAATTCATGGCCATTGAAGGCTACAAGCGGTACGGCGTAACATCAATTGACGACTTAGATGTTGCTCAAAAGTCTGCCCTAGAACTACAATTCGATAAACAAAACCCTGGTTTGGCATCCAGCCGCAACTGGGCTAACGCTATCAAAAACAGTATCGCCAAGGATGACTCTGAGCTAGAAGACAGTATTGCCCTCGGGCCCGAAGCCATGGAGGCATCCATCGCTGATGTGCGCAAACGAGCTGAGGCTGAACGGGTTGCCACTGGCCGTGTCTCTACTGATACTGCCCGAGAGCTTAGCCGTAAAGTGACGCGGGCCCTCAAACAAGCAGGGACTGGGGTGGACAAGTATAACTGGCGCAAAATGCTGAATCCCCTTTTAGAAGACTCCGACTTCTACGACCTGGTTAGCAACCTAACTACCGGTGCCGGTTATCAATACATGCCCAAAAAACCGTTTGCCATTTCAGCCAAAGATGAAAAGAGAGCCGCCGACCTCGAAGCCAAGCGGACTACCCTACACTCCCAGCGCCAATTAACTGCAGCTGAAACCGAGATTGCTCAAACCAACGCCCGGTTAGCCGCCAGTCAAACCAATATCGCTTCGCTGAGTGCAGAGTTAGGTAACCTAGCTAACAGTCTTAACCGATTAGGCGGCGCCGGGCAGCAAGCCGCCCTAGCTATCCGTTCAGCTGACCCCAAAGTACTCGATGCTATCGCCAACGACGCCGACTTCCGTGACTCTGTCACCAACCTGGGAAGCAGTGGGATAGCCGCTCTGAGCGCTTTCTCGGGAACAAATAAAAATGTCTATGGACAGATCGAGCGTATCGCCGCCAACCCCAATCTAGATGAGGCCCAAAAAGTACATGATATCGAGGGCCTGTTAAGCTTTGCTAACTTCCAAGGTTCAGCTGATGCCGCTGCTAAGCTTCTAGTCCACAGGAACGGTATTCCGCTAGCTACTATCCGCACCCAAGGCGCACCGATCGCCGAGGGGATGGCTAACCCAGCTCTAGCCGCACAACTATCAGAATATGCTACCAAGACTATTGGTGCCGATGCGGCTAAACGCCAAGCGGCTGCTCTCGCCCAACAGCAAGCCACCCAACAGCGCACCATCGATACGTTAACTGTTGATATTCTCCAGTCAGCTTCAGGGCACCCGTCTTATGAGAACACGTTAACCGAGGTGGTTAAATCGGGATTTGTTACTACCGCTGGCGCTACAGTTACCGGGACAGCCGCCCAGCAGGAGGTTCGGACTGAATCACTTGGCCTGATGAACGAACTGCGCCGGGCAGGGACAGCCGCCGGGGGCGACGAAACTAAGATCAAAGTTGAGTCCCTGGGTCTAGGTAACAAAGTCGCTGACTGGGCTAAGCGGACTAACTTGACCAACTTTGGAGTTGGCAAGAAAGACTTGCAAGACCCAACCCAAGCTGGCGAGTTAAGCCTAGCTGACGCCCTGGACCACTTGGCTCGGGGTGCTTCTGCTACCAACAATATTAAACCGTAATTATGGCCGCCAAAATTCCACAAGATGTTACCCGCGAAGACCGTTTGATCGGTCCGCTGACCCTGAAACAGTTCCTCTACGTTCTCGGCGGAGCCGCACTCGTCTTTATCGCCTATCAATACTACACTCGGAAGTACCTCTATTTCACCGAGTTCGTACTGATCAGTTTAGTAGCGGTGGCCTTAAGCGTGTCATTAGCCTTTATTCAGATCAATGGTCGTCCGTTCGGCCTGTTCGCATTGCAGTTATGGCATTTTTGGACGTCGCCTAAGCAGGCTGTCTGGCACAAAGAGCCGCGTCAACTAGTTCAGGCGATCAAAGTCCAAGCCAGCGACATCAAAGATACTAAAAGCGAAGTCCGCGAACGTCAAAGCGGTGGCGAACTTAAAACTCAGCTTGAAAAACTGTCTCACCTCTTAGATACGGGTGGTACAATGAGAGCAGAAGATCAGGATGCCGTTACTACGCAGATCAACAACCTCAACCCCAACCGCTCCTCGGTTAGCGAGGCCGGTTTGGATGTTGAAGATATTCTAACTGACACCGACTAACCATGGCCAAAAAGTCCAACAGTACACAAAAGTTCCTACCCATCAAAGAAGTCCGTGATGGGATCGTTGTCTTAAAGACCGGCGGTTTTCGCACCGTCCTGATGGCCAACGCAATTAACTTTAATCTTAAATCTCGCGATGAACAGGAAGCACTTTTGGGGCAGTACCAGGAATTCCTGAACGGTTTGGGATTCCCCATCCAGATCGTCGTACAGTCCCGCACCCTCGATCTAGATAAATATCTGGCCCAGCTTGATACCTTGGCCAGGGAACAGACCAATGAACTCTTGCGCACTCAGACCGCCGAATACACCGGCTTTGTCCGCGAGCTGATCGGCGTGGCCAACATTATGAGCAAAACTTTTTATATCGTGATCCCTTATGACACTGGGTTCGAGGCTCCCTCCGGCGGGTTCTTGGGCAAACTGTTCGGCAAGAAGTCCGGCCCGATCACCACTGGGGGCCGATTCGCGGAGATCAAAACCAAGTTACTAGAGCGGACCAGTTTAGTTTCATCCGGCCTAGCCGGGTTGGGCTTGCATAATGTTCAGCTCAACACCCAGGAACTGATCGAATTGTTCTATTCAACCTACAACCCCGACACTGCTCGCCGGCAGAAACTTTTTTCGGTCAGCAACGTAGACGCATCAGTTATCCAGAATATTAAAGAAGCCCAACAGGGGCAATAATTATGGCCTGGTTTAAAAGAAAATCAGTTAACTCTGATGAAGCCTCGGCTCGCAAAGCCGTGGAACAGTTCGAGGCCGGCCTAGTCTCCGTCCGCGACCTAGTCGCCCCCGCCGCTTTGGAGATCAGCAACGATCATCTTATGCTCAACGGCCGTTTTGTTCGGTCGCTGTTCGTCCTGACCTACCCGCAATACATCGAGACCAACTGGCTGTCTCCAGTCATCAACTACGATGTCAATTTAGACATCTCCATGCATATCATGCCTGTAGACAGCTCCGCCATTATGAAAACTTTGCGCCGCAAGGTAACCGAGATGGAGGCAAGTTTGCGTATCAATCAAGAAAAAGGAGCCATCCGCGACCCTGAGCTGGAGATATCTTACCAAGATGCTGAGGAGCTCCGCGACCGCCTGCAGCGCGGTATCGAAAAGTTCTTTCACTACGCTCTCTATTTTACTATCTACGCTAAGACTGAGCAGGAGCTGGAGTCCATCACCCAGCACATCGAAACCACGCTCGGTGGGCAGTTGGTCTACACTAAACATGCGCTCCTACAGATGGAGCAGGGCTTCAATTCGGCGCTGCCGCTGGGGCTGGACGAACTGGACATCGTCCGCAACATGACCACCTCAAGCTTAGCTACCACCTTCCCCTTCACCTCGGTGGACCTCACCACCGGCAAGGGTGTCTTGTACGGCATCAACCGTCACAACAACTCGCTCATCCTATTTGACCGCTTTGACCTAGAAAACGCCAATATGGCCGTCTTCTCCAAGTCTGGAGGTGGTAAATCCTACGCCGTCAAACTAGAGATCCTGCGCAGCGCCATGTTCGGAGTTGACGCCATCGTCATCGACCCGGAAAACGAGTATGAAGCGCTGGCCAAGGCCGCCGGCGGCAGCTACATCTCTATCTCCCTTAATAGCGACAAGCGGATTAACCCATTTGATCTACCGAAATTGGGACCCAACGCCGAGGGCGAAAAGGTTTTGCGCTCAGCCATTGTTACACTCTTGGGGCTGATGAACCTGCTCGTGGGGACTTTGACTCCCGAAGAGGACGCATTGATGGATAAAGCCATCCGCGAAACTTACGCTCTCAAAGATATCACCGATGACGTTAAAACCCACGCCAACCCCATGCCGACCATGGAGGATCTGCAAAATGTCTTGGACAATATGCAGGGCGCCGAGAGCCTATCACAGCGGCTTAGCAAATACACCCGGGGGACCTTCGCCGGTATTTTCAACCAGCCCACCAACTTTGAATTAGACACTGGCCTTATGGTCTTTAACATCCGCGACCTGGAAGACGTTCTGCGCCCCATCGCTATGTACATCGTTCTCAACTACATTTGGAACAAGATCCGTTTCGATGTAAAGAAGCGGATCCTTGTAATCGACGAGGCCTGGATCTTGATGCAGTACGAGGACTCCGCCAAATTTCTGTACTCGATCGCCAAGCGGGCCCGTAAGTATTACCTGGGTCTCACCACCATCACCCAGGATGTCGAGGACTTTCTCGGTTCCAAGTACGGTAAAGCTGTGGTGGCCAACTCTTCCCTACAGCTTCTCTTCCGCCAGTCACCAGCCTCCATTGATGTGGTCACTGAAACCTTCAACCTGACCCAAGGCGAGAAGTTCCTGCTCCTAGAAGCCGAGGTTGGGGAGGGTCTATTTTTTGCCGGCACCAGCCATGCCGCTATCAAGGTAGTTGCTAGCTACGTGGAAGACAAGATCGTGACCTCTGACCCAGCCCAGCTCGCTGAACTGCGTAATCTAACAGGAGGCTAAGTCATGCGTATTGGGGCCGGGACTGGTTTGGCCATTACTGTGGGTGCCGCCGCTGTCGGCATTCTTATCATTGCCTCGGCCGGGGCTACTTTTATTAGAGAGACCTCCGGTATCGAAGAGCGTTGGGGTACTCGCACCTTGGCGGAGCGGGACGCCGAACTTAACAACCCCGCCCACGATATCCCCGATATCCCAGGCGAGACGACTGACTTTATTAGCCCTAAAGTTACTGGCCCAGGTGACCATGACAACGACGGGCTTCCCAACAGCACCGAGACGGGTACCGGTGTATTCGACCCCACTAACCCGGAGGATACCGGCACCGACCCCACTAACCCAGACACTGACGGCGACGGGGTAGCTGACGGTATAGAGGTGATTCTCGGCACTGATCCGACCGACCCCAATAGCGGCGGTATCCTCACCCCTGCCATCCCGACCGAAGAAAAACCCGAGGGCCTCAAATACGTTTATGGCCTCACCAAACAGGTTAGATTGGCTCCAGACGGCAGTTATGTCCATTCGGTCGAAGCCTACGCCGACCACCAGACGCAAGTCGACTTCAAGGTCGATGTTAGTGTAGGGGTCATCCTCCCGCCTGGCGCTGACTTTGGTTCTCTGCCAGCCAAACTGGCTACATTTATCGTGGATGATCTCTTCCCGAACGGGCTGAAACCCGTTCAGGGCAGCTACTATATCATCTATGGGCAAAGCGGCCAGCCCCAGAGGATCGCTGGCTGGATGGGCGATTACCGAATTGACGTCTACTCTAGTAACCCGGTTGTCACTCTGACCTTTGGGGTTTCTGCTACAGTGGAAGAGGTGGGCTTATGGGAAAACATTGCTCGCGTCAGGCTAGAACACTTCCCTCTCGAAGGCACCACCGATAAAGCGATAGTAGTGGCCCATCCGCTGGTTACTCAATAAATATGGTTAACTCAACCCCAAAACCAGATGGCGACAAAGCCCCGTTGGAACAGGCGGTTAAAAATCTCCACCGCGCCAAAGAAGAAGAACTGACCAAAATTCAGGCTGATAAATTGGGTCTTGAATATCGTAATCTAGCTGGCTTCCAACCCGATCCAGCCGCAGTCGCCCTCGTCCCTAGAGATATGGTTCAGTCTGGTCATGTCTTCGCTTTTGAGAAAGCTGGGACCAAGATCTTACTAGCCCTGAGTGATCCCAATAACCCCGCAACCGTCACTGCTTTAAAGCACCTGGCGGCTATGGATGAGTATCAGTTCCACCCCGTTTTGGTATCCGAGTCATCTATGCGCTATCTCTTGGGAGTATACGACACCTTCGCCCCAGCAGCCGATCACTCCCACGAGATCACTATCGACACTTCTGGACCGCAGACCATCCCCAAGCTTAATGATCTGACAGAATTTCAAGCTAAACTCACTAGCACCTCCACTAGCGAGCTACTCACCACTATTTTGGCCGGGGCCACTGGTTTGAAGGCTTCCGACATCCACATTGAGCCCACCCAAACCGACTTACGGCTTCGTTATCGGTTAGATGGAGTGCTGCAGGATATTGCTACTTTGCCCACCTCAGCTCAAGGAGCAGTAGTGGACCGCATCAAGCTGATGGCGGCGCTGAAACTCAACATCACCGAGAGTTCGCAGGACGGTCGGTTTTCGATTACTGCTGGCGCGAGCCGGTATGATATCCGAGTTTCGATCCTGCCCACCCAATACGGCGAGTCGATCGTCATGCGCCTGCTCCCCCAGGAAGGCAAATTCGTAAGTCTAGATGAGTTAGGGCTGAGTTCTCACGACCGTCAAGTGATCGATCGATCGATCCACGAACCAAATGGGCTTATTCTCAACACCGGCCCCACTGGCTCTGGTAAGACCACTACTCTCTACGCCGTCTTGAACACTATCAACTCGCCTACCACCAAGATCATCACCGTCGAAGACCCGATCGAGTACCGTCTACAAGGAGTGACTCAAACTCAGGTCAACCCAGAAGAACACTACGATTTTGCCAACGCCCTGCGAGCGATCGTCCGCCAAGATCCGGACGTCATCCTAGTCGGAGAGATTCGTGACAGCGAGACCGCCGATATCGCTGTGAATGCTTCCCTTACGGGGCACCTAGTGTTATCCACCCTGCACACCAACGATGCAGCTGGCGCCGTACCTCGGCTTATTGACCTAGGGGCCAAGCCCCAGTTGTTTTCCGATGCGTTGAGACTTATCATCGCTCAACGATTGGTCCGCAAGGTCTGTCCTAACTGCAAGGCTTCGGCCGCGCCGGACGAGGCGGCTCAAGCCAAGATCAAGTCTATCTTGCCCGATGCTCAGATCCCCGCTACCCTCCCAATCGCCAAGGCTTGTGATAAATGCAACGGTACTGGTTATCAGGGCCGCGTCGGCATA
Source organism: candidate division Kazan bacterium GW2011_GWA1_50_15 (assembly GCA_001029795.1). Taxonomy (GTDB): domain Bacteria; phylum Patescibacteriota; class Kazan-3B-28; order Kazan-3B-28; family Kazan-3B-28; genus Kazan-3B-28. The sequence continues at coordinate 553,274 of CP011216.1, read as the reverse complement.
TTTGAACTACTTGAGATCACCCCTGAGATTAAGGTCAAGATCATGAGCAGTGCCCCCGCGCACGAAATTCAGGCTCTTGCCCAAAGCCAAGGGATGACCACCCTCGCCCAAGACGGAGTTGCCAAGGTCCTAGCCGGCATTACCACCCTAGAAGAGCTTTGGCGGGTTATCGCCGAATGACCTAGTGCGGTATAATAAGAACAGGTGAAAAGGAAGCGGTCCCATCCGCTTGTTTTATGACTAAACTTCGTAACCTTTTCGCTCTCTTTATTCTGCTCGGCCTAGTCTTTGCCGAAGTTTTACCGATGGTTAAAAGCTCCCAGCCAGAACCGGCGCGGTCAGAATCGAATAGCTGGCTCAGCTCAATCCTGCAGAGTATGCCCGCGGACGCGCTCGGTGGTCCCAACCCAACTCCCGGCTTTGTGGGTATTAACCTGCCGAGCAACCCAGCCGAAATTAGCCAGGATACCCAAGGTATCATTGGTCTGGTTTATCGTCCAGCCGCATCCCCGACCGCCAACTCTGGCAACTACTTTTTAAGCGACCAGCCTGGGACAAGCACCTACCAGCCATCCGCTTTGGCGGGGGTGTTGCCGCCCGAGGGCAGCGACCTCGCTTACGCCTACCAAGACGGCGGCCGAGCTTGGTATCAAAAAGGCGCCAATGTCTTAGTGATTTTCCCCGGTGATACTATCCGCAGTTTCAATACCAAAACCGGCGATGAAACGGCCTGGCTCCAGGACCGGCTGGCCTATGCCCCCGTTCAAGACGCCGGTGCCATCGTCAACTACCAAACCAACTACAACGCCGAAATAGTCGCCGAGACCAAAACTTGGGTTTTAATGGAGTTCCCGTCCGGCGGAGTCGTCAAAGTCGCCCGCCCCCAGTACGTCAGCCAAGCAACTGGCGGCAACCCGGCCGGCACAACTTACAATTTGCCCTCCATTCTCCCTGGGTATGGTGGATAGGCCTTCACCGGCCCATTAGCGGAGGGTTGTTCTGAGTTGAGTAAAATTATCGCCGCGGAGCCACTGTTTGACCCCGAGCGTAGCCGAGGGGGAGTTTGGCTGTAAGCGGAAAGATAATTTTACCAACGAATAAGCCCGGAGCTACCGGGCCACGCTTTTGGCCACTTTTGGCAAGACAAAAGTGGCAACGGGTCGAGCGCCGTTTCGCGCTCGGCTACGACGACCGCTTGGTCGAAATCAAATCACCCTCGTAGAGATTTTTCCAGACGGCTTCCGTCACAAACGGCACAAAGGGATGAAGCATAATGAGGCAGTTTTTCAGAATGTAGTTTAAGACCGCCGCGGCGATGTCTTTTTGGGCCATGTCCTGCAACCGCGGTTTGGCTACTTCAATACATTTGTCACAGAAGGTGTGCCAGAAGTAGTCGTAGAGCTTCTCGGCCGCCTGACCCAGCTGGTACTTATCCATCAACTTAGTCACCTCCGCACTCACCGCATCAAACTCCTTCAGCCAGGCCTTGTCCTCGCTCGTTAGCTCCACCGCGCCGATATCCTTGGGCGCGCTCACCTCCAAATTAATGAACCGGGCCGCATTCCATATCTTGTTGGCAAAGTTGCGGTAGGCCCGCACCTTATCCTCCGACATCGCCGTATCGTTCCCGGCCGCTGTGCCCGCTACCAGCCCCATCCGCAGAGCATCGGCGCCGTACTTGTCCACCATTACCATCGGGTCGATGACATTGCCCTTGGATTTGGATATCTTGTTGCCTTCCTTATCGCGCACCAGCCCGTTCATATAGACCAACTCGAACGGCGCTTGGCCGGTACAATATAGTCCCAGCATGATCATCCGAGCTACCCAGAAAAAGATAATGTCCCAGCCCGTTTCCATCATGGTTGTGGGGTAAAAATATTTAAAGTCATCTGTAACCTTTGGCCAGCCCAGCGTCGTGAATGGCCATAGCCCGGACGAGAACCAAGTATCCAGAGTATCCGGGTCCTGCGCCACTTCGCCGCCCAGCGCTTTTTCGGCCTCGCCCTTAGTCGCGGCTACCGCCATCTTGTCAGGGTAGTCTTTGGCGTAATAGACCGGTACCTGATGTCCCCACCACAGCTGCCGGCTGATGTTCCAGTCGCGGATATTCTCCATCCAGTTAAAGTAAAGCTTCTCGAAGTGCTCGGGGATGAACTTGATCTGGCCACTCTTCACCGCCGCCTTGGCGGGTCCCGCCAAGGGCGCCATCTTCACGAACCACTGTTTGGAGAGCATCGGCTCTACCGCCGTGTCGCACCGCTGGCAGTGACCCACATTATGCGAGTGCGCGGCCGTCTTTTCAATGAGCCCCGCCGTCTGCAGATCGGCTAGCACCTGCTCCCGCGCCGCCTTCACCTTCAACCCAGTGTACTTGCCAGCGGCCTCCGTCATCTTCAAATCCTGCCCGATCACCACGATGCTCGGCAGTTTGTGTCGCTGGCCAATTTCAAAGTCGGTCGGGTCGTGAGCCGGGGTCACCTTCACCGCGCCAGTGCCAAATCTCATATCCACCGCCTCGTCCACGATGACAGGTATTTCGCGGTCAGTCAGCGGTAATGCGACTTTCTTACCCACCAACTTGACATAACGTTTATCGGCCGGGTTCACCGCCACCGCCGTGTCGCCCAACATTGTCTCCGGGCGGGTAGTGGCAACCACGATAAACTTGCCCTCCGGGTCAGATGACCCTCTGGGTCGGCGACCGCCCACCAATGGGTATTTGATGTAGGTCAGCGTCCCCTCAGTTTCTTTGTGTTCCACCTCCAGGTCGGAGAGTGAGGTAGCACACCGCGGGCACCAGTTAATGATCCGCTCCCCGCGGTAGATCAGCCCCTCGTCATACATTTTCTTAAAAGTGGTGAAGACCGCCTCGCTTACATCCGGGTCGAGAGTGAACTTTTTGCGGGTCCAGTCACAGCTCGCCCCCAGCCGACGCAGCTGGTCTTCCATCGTCGCCCGATTTTTCATCGTGAAGGCGCAGGTCTGTTTCACGAACTCCTCCCGCCCCAAATCAAAGCGGGTCAAACCCCTCTTGGTCAGTTCTTTTTCAAATGACACCTGCGTAGCGATACCGGCATGGTCCGCCCCGGGTAGCCACAGCGTTGGCTCTCCCTTCATCCGATGATACCGCACCATAATATCCTCAACCGTCACAAAGAGTGCGTGCCCAATGTGCAGGCTGGCATTGGCATTAGGCGGTGGCATGATGATGGTGTACGGCTTCTGGCCGACCACCATCTTGGGCGTAAAACCCCCCGACTTTTCCCACAAGTCATAGAGTTTCGGTTCTAGATTTTTGAAGTCAAATGTCTTGTCCATCTAGCTAGTCATTACATTGGTATTGTACCATTTGTATTTTTTGCTTCGTCTCGAGAGGACACCCAGTTTCCCTCTCGACGCCCGTCGGCGAAGCCGAGCTTCACTTTGTTCAGCCAAGCGGTCTGCTCTCCCTCCTCCCATAGTAAGAAAGTGTCCAGCGGAGCCGATCATCGCCGCATTGTCAGTACAATATTTAAAATCCGGGATGACCAGCTGCCAGCCGCGCGCCTTAGCCAACTCGCTCACTCGGCCGCGTAAAGCTTGGTTGGCTGCTACCCCGCCGCCCAGCACGATAGTTTTGGCTTGGTGCCGACTCGCCGCCCGCGCCAACTTGTCGGTCAGCACATCCACGACCGCATCCTGGAACTCGTGCGCGATATCGGCCGGTCTTCCCTTCACTCGTGAGACGGCTGTCTTTAAGCCAGAAAAACTAAAGTCCAGATCGCCCTCATCCAGCATCGGCCTCGGCAATTTAATCCCTTTCCCCTTTTTGTAATTTGTAATTTGTAATTTGGCTTTTGCCGCCTCCGCGGCTACTGCGGGTCCGCCGGGATAACCTAATTGCAACAACCGCGCGACTTTATCAAAGGCCTCGCCGGCCGCGTCATCGCGCGTCCCGCCCAAATATTTATACTCACCGTGCCTCCCCACCAGCACCAGCTCGCTGTGTCCGCCACTAACTACCAGCGCCAGCAGCGGTAGTTCTAACTTGGGATGATCGATGAACCCCGCATAGATATGCCCCATTAAATGATTCACGGGTAACACCCTCTTACCCCACAAATATCCCAAGGTTTTAGCCGCATTGACGCCTACTAATAGCGAGCCAAGCAGCCCCGGACCCACCGTCACGGCGATGGCGTCAATTTGTTTGGGTGTCAGCTTGGCCCTCTTTAGAGCCAACTCGATCAAGGGATAAATGGCCTTCAGATGTTCTCTGGAAGCCACCTCGGGGACCACCCCACCAAAGGTAGCGTGCAATTTCTCTTGGGACGCCACCAGATTCACCAAAACTTTGTGGCCGTTCTCCACAATAGCCACGCTGGTATCGTCGCAAGATGTCTCGATGGCTAGTATTTTAGTCATGTGAGCAAATTATAGCATAGAAAGAACAGTCCAGAAGCCACTTTTCTGCTATAATACGGGTATGAACCTCCTCCCCCCAGCAGCCCTCACCCAGGAGATATGGGACGCCGCTTTACTTGCCCGACCCGATCGGCATTTTTTGCAGAGTTGGGCTTGGGGCGAGTTCCAACAAAAGCTTGGCAACCCGATCTGGCGGCTAGCCGTCGAACACGATGGCGAGATCATTAACCAACTTCTCGTCTTGCGACTAGCTCTCGGCTTCGGTTGGGGTATCCTCTACTCCCCTCGCGGTAGTATCGTCAATAAACGCCTCTCCGCTCAACTCCAACAAGACAGCGCTAGATTGCTAGTGCAAGAAATCGCGCGCATCGGCGCCAGCACCAAAACTCTCCTCTTCCGTATCGACCCCAACGCCTTTGCCCACGACGCGCTAACCCTATCTTTTTACCGCTCCCACAAATTTATTCTCAACCCAAATAAAGATATCCAGCCCCGCCACATTCAGCTGGTGAACTTAGACACCAGCGACGAGGTCTTGCGCCAACAGATGAAGCCCAAAACTCGCTACAACATCAGCGTAGCGACTAAGCACGAAGTTTTAATTAGATCCGATACCGGCGAAGGAGACATTAAAGAATTCGCCCGGCTAGCCACCCAAACCGGGCAACGCCAGGGCTTTACTCCCCACTCGGCGAACTACTACACCACCCAGATCCACACCCTCCATCAAGCCGGGATGGGAGATCTCCTATTTGCCGAAAAGCTTTTTGATGTCGACGAGAAAACTGTTAACGACGTACAGCTTGGCGGTATCTTTCTGGTAACCTTCGGCGACACCACCACTTATGTCCATGGGGCCTCCAGTGACACTTATAAAAATCTAATGGCCCCCTACTTGCTGCATTGGTTCGGGATGATCATGGCCAAGCGTCGGGGGATGCGGTTTTATGACCTTGGTGGAATTCACCCCAACCCCAATCACTCATGGGCCGGCATCACTCGATTCAAACAAGGCTTTGGTGGACAAGCGGTAGAATATATAGGTACGCTCGAGTTGCCATTGAACCCCTCGCTCTACCGGTTATATAGCATCATCAGCCGCTGGCATTAACCCCGTTTGTCATCCTGAATTCATTTCAGGATCCAGATTCTGAAACAAGTTCAGAATGACGGGAAATTACATATGAAGAAACTACTCAAAAAAATTCTTGGTCGGGCCTTCGCCCCTGATACCTTTCTCTATAATGTCTACCACAAAAGTCGAGGTATTTTGGCTTCGACTCTCAAGGGCTTCCCGTCCCAACAGATGACTGTCATTGGTGTTACCGGCACTAACGGCAAAACCACCACTTGCAACCTGCTAGCCCACATCTTGGCCGTCAGTGGGGCCAAAGTCGGCCTGGCTACCACCGTCAACTTTTGGATTGGCGACAAGCGCTGGGTGAATGAAAGCAAAATGACCACCCAAAGCCCCTTTGCTCTGCAGGGATTACTCCGTCGCATGGCGGACGCCAAATGCAAGTATGCCGTCATTGAAACCTCCTCACATGCGCTGGCCCAACATCGCACTTGGGGCATCTTTTACGATGTCGCTGTCTTCACCAATCTGACCCAAGACCACTTTGACTATCACCGCAGTTTTGAAGAGTACCGCGACGCCAAAGCTAAACTCTTCCGCGAACTCTACGCCTCCCCTCGCCAGCCCGGCGTTCCCAAAGTGATGGTGCTGAACTTCGATGACCCCGTCTCGACCTACTTTGCTCAATACCCAACCGACAATACCTTCTACTACACCGTTGAAAAAGAATTGCCGGCTGAAACGCGCGAAAGTTCTCTAACTGCCACCACCCTACAACTCGATCCGACCGGCAGTTCGTTCGAAATGCGCACGCCCGCCGGGGCAACGACCGTTCGCCTACACCTCCCCGGTGTCTTTAATGTCCAAAATGCGCTAGCAGCCGCCAGTGCCGCCTTTGCTCTTGGCATCCCGCTCCACGTTATTAAACAAGGTCTGGAATCGATCACCAATGTTCCCGGCCGGATGGAGCGGATCGATGTCGGTCAACCCTTCACCGTCATCTGCGACTATGCTCATACCCCTGATGGTTTCGAGAAAGTTTTTTCAGCCGTGCGCACCTTCTCGCCCAAACGCTTAATCGCCGTCTTCGGCGCCACTGGCGACCGGGATAAGACCAAGCGCCCAACTTTGGGGAAAATCGCCAGCGATTTCGCCGACATTATCATCCTGACCGAAGAGGACCCGGGCAGTGAAGACCCGACCAATATCATCAACCAGATCCGGCCCGGCATCGCAGATAAGTTCCATAAGGGTGACAACCTCCACATCGTTGTTTCCCGCAAAGAGGCAGTCCGCTACGCCCTGGGATTAGCCCAACCCGGCGACACCGTCCTGTTTTTGGCCCTCGGCGCCCAGACCAAAATGGCTACCAAACAAGGGATGGTGCCCTACGACGAACGCGCCTTCATCAAATCTTTGCTACAATAAACCGTCAGACCATTCTCGGCCAGACGAATTAAAAAGTACAAATTAAAAATTAAAAACCGACCCGATTTGTAATTTGTAACTTTTAACTTGTAATTGTTTATATAACTATCCCCAGAAAGGAGCCCTATGGTAGAATTCGACGCCAATCTAAATCCCATCGACAGCAATCAGCCGCCAACCTCGTTCGTGCCGCCGCGGCCAACTCCCCCGCCTCCGCCGCCAATGTCTAACTTCGCCCCACAGCAACTCCGCCCCAACAAAGGCAGCGGCGCACTATTCGGTTTGGTCGCCATCGTAGCTGTGGTGATGATCGCTTTTGTCGGCTTAAATCAACTGCGCAACAGCGGCTCTGCTACTAACCAGCCCGAGGGCATCGTAGCCAACGCTGACAGCACCGCTTACATCACTCCCGATGTGGCCAAATTAACTTTTGGCGTAAGTAAGACCGCCGCCACAGTCGCAGTGGTCGAGGACCAACTCAACTCTGCCATCACGAATGTCAAAACAGCCCTTGACCCGTTCAACATCAAAGACAAGGATTTCCAGACCACTGACTTTACCCTCTACCCGAACCAGGACTTTCGCTCCGGGGTTTCGCCACGCACGCTCTCATACACGGGCCGGCACACCCTCACCCTGACCGTTCGCGGCTTAAACCAAGTTGACGACATTTTAGTCGCCATTACCAATGCCGGAGTTAACGAGATCAATGATGTTTCGTTCACCGTCGAGGATATGGACAAGACCCTAGCCGATGCCCGCAGTGACGCCATCAAAAAAGCCAAGGAGAAAGCCAAGCAGATGGCCTCGGATGCCGGTGTCAGTTTGGGACGGTTAGTCAGCATCACCGAGTACTCCCAAAGTCCCGACCAGTACTACGGTCTGGGCGGCAAGGGCGGCGGTGATATCGCCCCTAGCGTCCAACCCGGCAGCTTGCAGACCACGGTCAATGTCACATTGACTTATGCCGTGAGTTAGCTATGAGGGGCGAACGAGGGTGTGTTCTCCCCTCATCGAGCCATCGGCAAAAGCCGACCCTGAAGGGCTAGTGGCTCTGCTCCCCTCTCCACCCCACAGAACAAAAGGCCTCCCCTCCGGAGGCCTTTTTCTTGCCCTCCCTCTCCCTTTCTTTACCGGCCCTTCGACGGATAGCCGCTTTGGTCTTATTGGGACCCATCGAGCAAACTGCATCTCTCCCAACTTGGCCCATCGGCGTAGGCTCGTCCTGAATTGAGCTAAATCGTTTGGGGCGGAGCCGCATGTCTGAGGTCGCCGTGGCGACCGAGTTCGGCGGGAGCGCCCAGCGATTTAGCCAATGAATAGAGCCGGAGCCGCCAGGGCCACGCTTTGCGCCACTTTGGCAAGACAAAGTGGCAACGGATCGAGCGCCGTTTAGCGCTCGCCGTCTACCCCCAGGCGGGGGGTATAATAAACATATGACAGCCAAGAAAAAACTCGTTCTCATCGATGGCAATGCCCTCGTCCACCGGGCCTTTCACGCCTTCGCCCAGGCCAACTTGACCACCCCCCAGGGCAAACCCAGCGGGGCCATCTACGGCTTCGCTTCGATGCTTCTAAATATCTTCACCAAGCTGAAGCCGGATTACATTGCTGTGGCTTTCGATACCCAGGCCCCGACCTTCCGCCACGAGGAATATAAAGAATATAAGGCCACCCGCATCAAGGCCCCACAGGAACTCTACGACCAAATCCCTGCCATCCAAAAATTGGTCGAGACCTTCAACATCCCGATGTTCTTGAAAGACGGCTTTGAGGCGGACGACATCATTGGCACCCTCTCCAAACAGACCCCCTCTAGCATCGAAACCTACATCGCCACCGGCGATATGGACGCCCTGCAATTAGTGGACAACGACACTTTTGTCTATGCCCCCCGCAAGGGTTTTGCCGACATTGTCGTCTATGACCCCGCCGAGGTCTTAAAGACCAAGGGTCTGAAACCCTCCCAATGGGTGGACTTCAAGGGTCTGCGCGGCGACCCCTCGGACAACATCCCCGGCGTGCCCGGCATCGGCGAAGTCAGCGCCCGCAAACTGCTCATCGAATACGGCTCGATGGAGGGCATTTATAAACACATCGACAAAATCACCGGCCGCACCGGCGACCTCCTGCGCGAGCATAAACAGCAGGCCCTGCAGAGCAAAGGTCTCGCCACCATCCGCGCCGATGTCCCCATCAAGCTGGATCTCAAAAAAGCCGAAGCCGTGGAGTTTGACGCCAACAAAGTTCGCGACTTGTTCTACGAGCTCGACTTCCGTTCGTTGATAGACAAAGTCCCCAAAGGCACGCTGACCACTCCGCCAGTGGGCGGACACCAAGCATCATTTTTTAAGTCGGCCCAGCCCCGCGAAGTAAAGGGCGCTGGGCAAAAGGACTTCATCCAAAAGCTCGATGCCAAGGTCGAGCCGGTCTTGCGCAAGATGGAGCGCGCCGGCATTATGGTGGACTTGAAGCGTCTTCACGCCCTCAATGAGCAGATCTCCGCCCGCCTCAAGCGCCTTCGCTCCAACATCTTTAAATACAGCAAAAAGGAGTTCAACATCTCCTCGCCCCAACAACTGGCCGAGTTCTTGTTTAAGACATTAAAACTCCCCGCCCAAGGCCTAACCAAGGGGAAATCGGGATACTCCACCGCCGTCTCGGAACTGGAAAAGATCTACAGCGAGCATCCCGTCATCAAACACATTTTGGAGTACCGTCAGTTGGAGAAACTGCGCAACACCTACCTCGAAACTTTGCCTAAACTAGTAGATAAGCAGGACCGTGTCCACACCACCTACGCCCAAGATACCTCCACCGGCCGACTGTCTTCCAAAGACCCCAACCTCCAAAACATCCCCATTCGAAGTGACTTAGGTGCGGAAATCCGCAAGGCCTTCATCGCCCCCAAGGGCTTTCGGTTAATTTCCGCCGACTACTCCCAAATCGAGCTGCGGGTGGTTGCATCGTTGGCCCATGACAAAACGATGCTGGGCATCTTCAAGAAGGGCAAAGACATCCACACCATGACCGCCGCCGAGGTGAATGGCGTCAAACCCAAAGATGTTACCCCGGCCATGCGCCGCAACGCCAAAGTCATCAACTTCGGCATCATCTACGGTGTCTCCGCTTTCGGCCTGGCCGCCCGCACGGATATGTCCGTCTTCCAAGCCCGCCGGTATATCGCCAAGTATTTCGAGCTCTACCCCAAGATCAAAGAATATATGGATAGCGTCACCGCTTTCGTCATCACCACCGGCTATGTCGAGACCTTGTTCGGCCGCCGCCGTCACCTCCCCGAAGTGAAGTCCCGCATCTTAGCTGTCCGCAACGCTTCCATCCGCGCCGCTATCAACATGCCCATCCAAGGCACCGCCGCCGATATTATGAAAATCGCGATGGTGAATATCGCCAAAGAACTCCCCAAAATCAGCAAAGACAGCAAGCTGCTCCTGCAGGTCCACGACGAAGTAGTGCTGGAAGTGCCGACCAAGGATGTCAAAAAAGTCGCTAAACTAGTGAAGACCCAAATGGAGTCCGCCACCAAACTCGCCGCCCCCATCGAAGCCAAAGTCGAGGCGGGTATCAACTGGGGCGGCACTAAAAAAGTATGACCGACCAACCCAAACCCCGCCTCCTGCTCAAGAAGTCTCTTCTCCAAACTATAAGAAATGCTATTGGCGTTCCCCTCTTCCGCAACCTCTATGTCGAGCAGGACGGCAAGGAGTTCGACGCGCTGAAAAACGGTGACCTCTCCTGCGCCGCCTTCGTCTCCGGCATCTTGGCGATGTACGGCCTGATAGGCGAGGGCCACGCCACCGTAGATAATACCGTTAAGCATATGAGGGAGGTTGGCTGGTCCGAGGCCGACTTAAACAGCCCCGAAGCCGGCGATGTCGTCGTCTGGGACGAAGTCCAATACACCGACGGCCCCCACAAACACACCGGCTTTTATATCGGCGATGGCCAAGCCATCAGCAACAACGATAAGCTTCGCTCTCCTCAACAGCACGAGTGGACCTTCGACGGTCAGCGCCAGCCCACCATCCTCCTGCGGTACGACTTTAATAAGAAAGAAAATGCCTGAACTCCCCGAAGCTGGAGGGAAGAATCCCCGGACGTCCGCCCACTAGCGGATCGGAATAATAACCAAGGGGGCCACACTATGCCAGAGTTACCCGAAGTAGAGACGGTAGTAAGAGAACTCTCCCGATACATCGTCGGGCAGAAAATTAAGAGTGTCGAAATTCTGTCGGCTAGAAGTTTTTTGTGGAATCCAAAAATCACCAGGCCCAAGAAAGTAGGCGGCAAAACCGTCTTCCCTGTGCCCAAAGAAATCCTAGGGCGAACCATCAAAACAACCTCTCGTCGTGGCAAGGGTATTATCATTGACCTTGATAAAGGATATTCGATTTTGATTCACCTGAAAATGACGGGGCAGCTGATTTACATCCCCCACTCTCGCCATGCCGAACTTGTTTCGGCATCCAGAAGCAAGATCCTGAAACGAGTTCAGGATGACAAACCGGAGAAGGGACGCCTCAACCTCGGTCATCCTGACGCCAATTTTCTTGAGAGCATGCCCAGTTCGCACACCCGCGTGATTTTTGAACTGACTCATGGCACGCTCTATTTTAACGACCAGCGTAAGTTCGGCTGGGTCAAGCTCACCCCCACCAAAGATATTTTTGCAGACAAATTCTTTGCCGGTCTTGGCCCAGAGCCGTTCGATAAGTCCTTCACCGCCAAATATCTCTGGGACATCTGCCAGCGCCGGCCCAAGAGCAACATCAAATCCATCATCTTAGACCAAAAAATGGTTTCGGGCGTCGGCAACATTTATTCCGACGAAGCCCTGTTCTACGCCCACATCAAACCAACCCGCAAAGGCAAAGATATCAGTAAGACCGATGCCAGCAAGCTCCGCTCCGCCATCCTAAAAGTGCTGAAGCTCGGTATCAAATACTCCGGTACCAGCATCTCCCACCACCGCACGCCCGAGGGCGCGACCGGAAAGATGCAAAACCACCTCGCCGTCTACGAGCGCGAGGGCGAGCCGTGTAAATTCGGCTGTAAGGGTACGGTCAAGCGCATCAAACTCGGCGGCCGCTCTGCTCGTTACTGTCCGGTTTGCCAGATTTAGTCCCCTTTAACCGTCTCCTCCACCGACCCAACTACGGCGCCTTTTATCACCTCATAAGTCCTTGGCCGCTCGAACAGGGTGGCGATGTTGGCATCGTTGGTGGTGACAAATACTTGGTAGCGTTTGATCTCCTCCGCCAACGCCACCTTGCGATCGTCATCTAATTCAGAAAAGGCGTCATCCAGCAAAAATACCGGCCGATCGCCGAGTTTGTCATGCAGATATTTCCCCTCGGCCAGCTTCAGCGCCAGCACCGCGCTGCGGAACTCCCCGCGCGAGGCGGTATAACGGACATCACTGTCGTTCAAAATAAACATCAGATCGTCTCGGTGGATACCATGCGTAGTGGTCACCCGCGCGATGTCTAACCGCCGCACCCGGCGCAGGTACTCTAAATATTCGTTTTTGTTCGGCAGGCCGATGCTGGGCTGATACTTCAAGCGCAGTTCGGCCCCATTGCCGTTAGGGACAAATGTTTTATAGTGCTCCCCCACTTCCCTGGCGATATCCGAGACAAAGTCCGCCCGCTTGCGAACTATCCGAGCGCCGGCTTCGGCTAGCTGGTTGTCCCACACATCCAGCTCCTCCTCCGCCTCCCGCCCCTGTTTGATGAGCAGGAGTAGTTGGTTGCGTTGGCGCCAGATGCGGGTATACTCCATCAGGTCCTGACGATACTCGGCGTCATGCCGAGCAATAGCCAGATTCAAAAACTTCCGCCGATGACTGGGGCTCAACCGCACCAAGTCGATGTCTTCCGGCGAAAAAATAACCACCGGGATAGTTTTAACCAAGTCGGCCCGCGGCACCACCAGCGCATTGAGTTTCACAGATTTCGACACCGTCTCGCCGTCCACCACCCAAAACAACTGGACGAACTTCTCGCGCTCATCATCCGTCACCGTCTCCATAAACACCTGTGCGTCCACCTCACCTTTTTGGACTAAATATCTATCCTGCGTCATCCGGAACGACTCGCCCGAGGCAGCGATAAAGATGGCCTCCAGAATATTGGTCTTCCCTTGCGCATTCTTGCCCACCAAAACATTCGCCCGCCCCAAACTGGACAGGTCAAGCCCACTTAGGTTCCGAAAGTGATTAAGCCGGAGGGCGACAACACGCACTAGACTAGCTCCTCAAGGGCATCACTAAGTAAAGCCGATCCTCTACCCCACTCGGGCGGAATACCCCAGCTGCGGTTTTACCAGTCATACCAAGCGTGAATCTAGGAGTGTCAAAACTATTCATCCCATCCAGCAGATACTTGGCGTTGAAGGATATTTCGCCGCCCGGGCCTTTCACCTCAGCTTTGAGCTTGGAAGTAAAGTTCCCAACTTGAGACGACTCCGATACCACCTCAACCAGTCCACTCGCCGCTACATTCAGCCGCACCGTGTTCGAACCCTCCATGGAAAAAATAGCCGCAGTTTTGATGGCATCGCTAAACTCCTGCACATCCATCTCGATCGTGGTCTCGCTAGTTGGCGGGATGATCTGTTTGTAGTTAGGATACTCACCCTCAATGATCCTAGAAACCAAGGTAGCGCTGTCAGTTATTACCATGATCTGGTTTTCACCGATCCGCAACTCAAACTCGGCCGCTTCTCCAACTAGCCGGCGCACCTCCTGCAAAGTCCTAGCTGGGATAATAACATTGAAGTCTTCACCGAGCTTATCTTTGGCCATCGCCTCCGACAACCGATAACTATCAGTAGCTACCGCCGTCAACGTACCCCCGTCATAAATAAGGTATACCCCGGTCAACACTGGCCGAGAATCTTCACCAGAAGCCGCAAAATCAACTTGAGACAGAAGGTTTTTAAATTGTTCGGATTTAACCTTAACCACCTTCCCACCCTCTACCTCGGGAATGACCGGGAAATCATCGGCGGGCATTCCATTAATACTCGCTCTAGTTTCCCCGCAGGACACCTGTAAAATATTTCCCTTACTCTCTAAAGATAACGTGTCGCCGTGTAGACTATTCACCAAACTAACCAGCGTCCTCCCTGGAACCGTGATCACCCCCTCTCGCTCTACTTTCCCACCCAAGAAAAACCTGAGTCCAATTTCCAAATCCGTTGCCATAACCTCAACCCCATTCTTTGATGTCCTGATCAATACATTATTCAAAATGGGTAAAGTACTCCGGCTACTCACCACTCGTTCTACTCCCTGTAGAGCTCCTTTGATTTTATCCAGCACCACAGAAACTGAGATATCCACACCCTCTTTTATAGAAATTTCTTCATTCATAAGAGTAGAGAATTAGTAGTGATTATAGAGTTGTTGGTTTTGGGGACTACTTAAATTATAGTTTGTGGAGGTGGTTTTTTAAAAACCGCTTTGTGGGTGGATTGGGGCTAAGTTGGGGATAAGCTGTGGATAACTTCTCCCCTCCCAGGGGTAATCCCCACTAGTCCACAGCGTAAAGTTTGTTTTTAATTTGGACAATTTCTTGGTCGAGAGACTCGTTGTGAAGGATTACGTCCTTAATCTTGTTGTAGTCATGGATAACAGTGGTGTGATCCCGGCTGATCTCGTGACCGATCTGGGTATAGGGCATGGCCAATTCCTCTCGTAACAGATAGGTTAGGATCTGCCGCGGGACTACGATTTCTTTGGTCCGTTTTCTGCCGCATAGCTCATCTCGCTTGAGGTTGAAGTGATTAGCCACCACCCGGATGATCTCGGATGGCCGGACCACCTTTCGCCCAGGTCCGTTCAAAATCCCACCCAAGAGATTTTTGGCATCTTCCAGACTGGGTTGGGTGTTGTTCAGATCGGCGAAAGCCAGGGTACGGGTGAGAGCGCCCTCTAGCTCCCGGACATTGTTTTTAACCGATTTGGCGATGTACTCCAATATCTCCGGTAGCACCTCTTTTTTATGGGCTTCTAGTTTAGACTGCAGAATGGCTAACCGGGTCTCGTACGATGGTACCGAGATGTCTGCCGTCATTCCCCACTCGAACCTGGACCGCAGCCGCTCCTCCAGGGCGGGGATGGCTTTAGGCGGCCGGTCTGAGGTCAAAACTATCTGCTTGCCGGCATTGTATAGGGTATTAAAGGTGTGGAAGAACTCTTCTTGAGTCTGTTCTTTACCGGAGACGAACTGGATATCGTCGATCAGCAGGCAGTCCAGCCGGCGGTACTTGTCCTTAAACCCCTTAGTCTCTTTCTGGCGGATGGCGTCGACCATCTCGTTAGTGAACCGCTCTGAAGTGATGTAGCAAATCTTGGCTTTGGGGTTGTTTTTTAGGATCTCGTTGCCAATTGCCTGCAGGAGATGGGTTTTGCCTAGCCCCACCCCCCCGTAGATAAAGAGGGGGTTGTAGTTGACCCCGGGCTGTTTGGCCACCGATTCAGCTGCGGCGTAACACAGCTTGCTATTCTCGCCCACCACAAAACTATTAAAGGTAAACCGAGGGTTCAGCCCTTCGGCCGGCAACTCAGTTGTCTCCTCGGCGAGGGGTTTAATCGTGGGGGGTAATTGGGTCGCAGATGAGCTGCCGGCCACCGCGGCCAGCTTTTTGGTTCCCACTACATACTGCACCGCCACCACTCGCCCTAGGTGTTTGTTGAGGCAGCGGTGGATCTCTTTTTGATATTTTTGCTGCAGCCAGCCCTTGGTGAAGTCGTTGGGGACACGGATGATCACCACTCCCTTATCTTCCTGGATGTCGTCTAGAGAAGTATTTTTGAACCAAGTCTGGAAATTAGCCGGGCTCATGCCGACTTCGATCTCCCCCAGCACCGACCGCCATAACCGCTCTTTGTCGTCCATAGCCGAACTTGATTACTCCCCCGGTACGCACACTTCAATTTACCAGAGTTATCCCCATTTGTGTACTCGTCTGACTCCTCCATTGCCACGGGTAGCGGCAATCGCTATACTGGATAGGTAAAAATCTCCTATGAAAAGGACTTACCAGCCCAAAAAGCGCAAACGCCAGAAGGTTCACGGATTCCGCCAAAGGATGTCGACCAAAGATGGTCGGGCAGTTTTAAAGCGTCGTCGGCTCAAGGGGCGTAAACGTTTAAGCGCCTAGGTGGTCGTATGGCCAAACCCGTTGTCGACCCATTGGATAGTGTGATGCGCCGGGGGCGGCGTGTGCATCGGCCCGGATTTTCGGTGTACTGGCTGCCCTTAACTGTCCCCTTAGCCCCGCGGATCGTGGTGGGGCAAAAAGTCGATAAGCGCGCTACCGTCCGCAATCTGATCAGACGTCGGATCCGGAGCGTTCTGTCGCAAGCTCACCTCCGCGGTGTCGGGCTAGTAGTGGTCGGACGTAAGCCAATTTTAGAACTGACCTTCCAGCAGCTTAAAGCCGATTTGGGCAGGATACTACAACAGATCAAATGACGCGACTAATAGTTTTACTCATCACGCTTTATCAAAGAACTCTATCCCCCGACCACGGATGGTTCAAATTTCGATATCCGTATGGCTACTGCCGGTACCACCCCACCTGTAGCGCATATATCAAAGAATCGATCCGACAGCATGGTGTAGTGAAAGGACTGTTCTTGGGTGTGGCTCGCGTGTCACGGTGCCACCCCTGGGCGGTTCCTGGCATCGATCCTGTATTAAACCCTGAGGTGAACTAAATGAACAATAAGTTACAGATCACCGATGCGATGTGGGGTGGATGGATCGGCAAGCTCTTATACGTGCCGCTTCTTAACATTTTGGTGTTGTTGTATGTGTACATCCCCGGTAACGACTTGGGGTTGGCCATTATCGCGCTAACCATTTTGATCCGGCTTATTCTCCAGCCGTCCTACCGGAACAGTCTGAAGTCCCAGCATGATATTCAAAAAGTTCAGCCATACATCGACAAAATCAAGATCGAATATAAAGATGATCAGAAGCGCCAGTCCGAGGAGATCATGAAGATCTATAAAGAGCATAAGATCAACTTATTCGGCAGTTGTTTACCGCTGATCATCCAGCTACCTATTCTGCTAGCGCTCTACCGAGTGTTCTGGGCAGGACTCAATACCGAAAGCCTAATCCATCTTTATGGCTGGTTCCCTCATCCCCCGGTCGAGCTTCATACTATATTCTTGCAGTTCACCGGGGTGACCCCCCTGATGGTCGATTTGACATCGCGTAATATATACTTAGCGGTACTGGCTGGGTTGGCCCAACTGGGCCAAAGCTGGTTAACCCTCAGATATACCGCCAAGTCGCAGGTAGCTGGTCCACAAAAAATGACCAATCAAGCGATGCTCTATCTTTTCCCAGTCATGACCTTTGGGATCGCCTTGACCCTGCCTTCGGCTCTCGGGCTGTACTGGGCTACCACAACTATTGCGATGGCTGTCCAACAAATAATAATCTATCGGTCGTTCGCCCGCGAGGAACGAGCCGTTATCCAAACCACCCATCATGGCAACGTCTCCGACAGCAATTAAGGATAAGATCAGCGCACGGCTAGTGGAGTTGCTGCAGCCATTCGGGCTGCAGCCCCAAATCACTATGGCGACAGAGGACGACACGCTGATAGTTGACGTTAAAACCGGCCAGGACGAACTATTTATCTCCCACTCGCCGGATCCGCTGTTGGCTCTGCAGCACCTCTTGCGGTTGATGGTGAGAAATGATTTCCCCGACCAAACCATTAACCTATCGCTGAACATCGGTGGATTCCACGAACTCCAGCGTGAGCGTCTGTTGAAGGTCGCACGCGATGCGGCGGCCCAGACCGAGGCCACTGGCACAGCGGTATATCTACCGCCCATGTCTTCGTTTGAACGGCGGTTGATCCACCTGGCACTAGTTGATAATCCGAAAGTAACTAGTGAAAGTACCGGGGTCGGCCCCGGGCGCCGCGTAGTGGTGAAACCGGCCTGAGCATGAACTGGGACAAATATTATCAAGCCCCCCTAACCCTTACGGGACTAGTGAGTAATCTGTACGGGCAGAAGGAGTTTTTGGATGCGATAGTCGGATCGGGCGCGCACCGGCTCTTGGAGGCGGGCGTCGGGAGTGGGGCGATGAGCACGTTTTTCTCGTGGTTGGGTTTAGATGTAACCGGCATTGATGTCGACCCTAAGGTAGTAGCCAAAGCCGAGACGGAATCGGCCCGATTTAATGGCCGAGTTAAATTCGCCGTGGCCGATACCCGGCATTTGCCCTACCCTGACAAATCGTTCGATCTTGTGTTCCACCAAGGATTATTGGAGCACTTTTCTGATAAAGAGATCCACGAAATTCTCGATGAACAGTTGCGAGTAGCCGACCGGGTAGTGTTCTCGGTGCCGAACTACCGCTATCCTCGCCGAGACTTCGGCAACGAAAGATTGATGACCGCAGCCCAGTGGGGGCGGGTCCTCAGCCCATACCGGATAGTCACTAGCGGGTATTACTCGCAAAAACTTTTTCCGAAGTGGTACCTGCCGAGAACTACGATCCAATACATGGCAGTAATCGAAACTAAGCATGTCTAGCGCTACCAAGAAGGTCGCCTACAATACGGTAGTCCAAGTTATTTCGCGAGTTATCATAACGGCCATATCCCTGGTGGCCATCGCCTACCTTACCCGATATTTGGGAGTAAGCGGCTACGGTCAATACACTCTGATTTTTGCCTACCTAGCGCTTCTGGGCGTGGCTGTTGATTTTGGATTTTTCTTACTTCAAGTGAGAGAGGTTACCCGGCACCCCGGCAGAGAAAGTTATGTCCTTGGCAATGTTATGGGGCTAAAGATCGCCTTGAGCCTGGTGGTCTTTGGCGTGGGGTACATTCTAGCCACAGCCATCTACTCAGATACCACGGTCCAGCAAGGCGTCTTAATTGGTGTGCTATCCCAAACCGCGCTGGCTCTCTTACAAGTGCCGATCAGTCTGTTCCAAGCACGGCTGCAAATGCGAAAGGTCGCCATCGCCAACATAATAACTCGCACGGTGTATTTGGGACTGATCTTGTGGGCGGTGAAAAACGATCTTGGTTTGATCGGAGTTCTGTGGGTGACAGCCGCCGCGAACATTCTAGCCCTAGTCGGGCAGTGGGCTTGGGCCATGCCATTAGCCTCGCTGACCCCGCGCTGGGACTTCATTTACTGGTTTAAATTCCTGCGGGAAGCCTGGCCGTTAGGGGTGGTAACTGTGGTGGCGATGATTTACTTCAAAGTCGATACAGTTATGCTGTCGATGATGAAAGACAGCTATGCTGTTGGGATCTATGGAGCGCCGTACAAGGTTATCGAGGTGCTGCTCACTATCCCCACTATCTTTATGAGCTCGGTCTTTCCAGTTATCACTCAGGCGCTTACCGAGAGCCGAGAGCGAGCTATGCGAGTTTTCCGCAAAGCCTTTGACGCCATGAGTTTGGTAGCCTGGCCGCTAGCGATCGGCACTATGATGGTAGCGACCCCGCTGATGACAGCGATCGCTGGGGCCGACTTCGCCGTGTCAGGAGCCCCGCTTAAATTGCTGATCTGGGCCGCCGCCCTGTCGTTCGTGGGCGCGACATTGAACTACAGTGTGATCGCGGCAGGCCGGCAGAGCATTTTGGTTTGGCCATATCTGCTGGCAACCATATTCAATATTGTCACCAACTGGATATTTATCCCCCGCTATTCATATATGGGGGCGGCGGCCACCACGGTGGCCACGGAACTACTGGTGGTTATTTATGTGGCTGTGGTGGTCTACAAAGAGTTGCGATTTACTCCTCAGTGGGACGTATTCTTGAAAGCCATACTGGGCGCGGTTGTGATGGGTGGTCTGCTTTGGTGGTTGGGATCGGCTAATATTCTGATTAACTTAGGCGCGGGGGTGGTG
The DNA here is from genome assembly GCA_001029795.1 of candidate division Kazan bacterium GW2011_GWA1_50_15. Lineage (GTDB taxonomy): Bacteria > Patescibacteriota > Kazan-3B-28 > Kazan-3B-28 > Kazan-3B-28 > Kazan-3B-28. The sequence goes on along the minus strand of CP011216.1, from coordinate 533,432 downwards.
AGCTACGGGTTGGTGTTGGTGACGACGCGAGCTGTTCCTAAAGAAGTCTTTAAAGAACTATTCGGCCGATGATAACCGTGGCCATCGATTTCCGAGAAGCGACCAAATCGACCCGGGCGGGCAAGGGAGAATATGTCTATCAGTTGGCCAAAGCCTGGTTGGCTGAAGGGTTCGACTCTGAAATGACCTTACTGACCCAAGCCGGCCAGACCGTTACGTTACCACCCGGGCGCTGGCGACAAAAGATGGTTGCATCATCTGGTCCATTCTGGCACTGGCAAGTGGCGATGTGGCTCCGGCATCGGCCCGTCGACGTCTACCTCTCTACGCAAAGTTTTGTTATCCCAGCTATCAGCCGGGCGGTACCAGTTGTTACCACCCTATTTGACTTCACTGCTTGGCGTTATCCCAAAACCCATCTATCCAAAGCGGTCAGACTAGAGAAACTGTTGGCCCGCCGGGCCATCCGCCGCTCAGCACACTTGTTGGCTATCTCGGAGTTTACCAAACGGGAAACCGTTGAATTATTTGGGGTCGCGCCGGGTAAGATCACTGTTACGCCGATGGCGGCGGGAGAACAGTTCAAACCCTTACTGCCTGACCCGGCGGCTAGAGCCAAGTACCACTTACCTGAAAAATTTATTTTGTATCTTGGGACCATCGAACCGCGCAAGAACCTATCTCGGCTGATCGATGCTTTCGGGGTGGTTAGCCAACAATTCCCCGACGTTAAATTGGTACTAGCGGGAGGGGTGGGCTGGCAGTCCGAGCCAGTCTTGGCTCGAGCTGATGATAAAGTTATCTTCCCAGGCTACATCCTCGATCGGGATCGACCGGCAGTCTATAATCTGGCTACAGTATTTGTGTTCCCATCTTTATATGAAGGGTTTGGCATCCCGCCGCTGGAAGCGATGGCCTGTGGTATCCCCACGATCGTGAGTGACCGAGCGTCATTGCCGGAAGTAGTGGATGGTGCGGCGGCGTTAGTCCCAGCCGAGGATATAACGGCATTGGCTGACGCCATGAGCCAGCTATTGAGTTCTAGTGGCATGCGCGAAACATTGAAACAGGCCGGGATACGCCGAGCGCGCGAATTCAGCTGGCAGCAAACGGCTAGGCTGACTTGGGAGGCGGTTAAACGATATGGATAAATGGCTACTGATCGGACTGTTGGTTGGGATCGGGCTCGGGCCGCTGGCGCGGTTTAACGTCGCTGGCCAGAATCTGCTGCTATTAGATGTGATCGTGGGAGTAACCGTAGTTGTGGCGTTGGCGGCCGCTCTCTACCAAAAAACCTTTCGCTGGCCACCCAAGGGGTTGATGTTGGCTTGGGGAATCCTGATGAGCATATTCGCCCTGTCTTGGCTGGTAGCTGCTCCGTCTCTCGGCTCGGCTAGCTGGCCAGCTCTATTGTTTTTGATCCGGTTCGTCGTTTATGGCACGCTCCTGATAGCTTTGTACCCGCACCTATCATCTGGTCGTTCACCTCTCTACCTCCGGCTCTGGCTAACGATGTTTGTGGCGGTTGCCGCTGGAGGATGGCTGCAGCTGGGTCTCACCCCAGACCTAAGGATATATGAATACCTGGGTTGGGATCCTCACCAAGGCCGGCTAGTTTCAACTTGGCTGGACCCCAATTTGGTAGGGATATTTTTATCCAGTGGGGTGGGGCTGGCACTGTTAGCCGTGCCTCTAGCAGCCACTCGTCGAGACCGAGTTGTGACTTGGTTAGTAGTTGGGTTTTTGATAGTTTCGGTCTTGGCGACACTGTCCCGCAGCGCGTTCATAGCCCTATTGATCATTTTGGCAGTTATAGGCTGGTATCGTTATAGGCGGGTCTTGTGGTTGGGTCTAGGGCTGATCATTTTGGCGGGGGTGGCTATTCCGGGTCTCCGAGACCGATTGACCGGGGCCTGGCAGCTTGATACCACTGTCCGATATCGTCTGGAGTCGTGGTCTGAAGGTTGGCAGCTATTTACGGCTCATCCGTGGCTGGGCGTGGGCTATAACGCTATCCCTGTGGCCAGATACGCCGCTGCGTCGCCCGGGGTTGAAGTGTTGTCCGACCGCGCCAGCAGCGGATTTGACAGTAGCTTACTAACTATAGCCGTTGCGGCTGGAGGGGCGGGGCTACTGGCTTGGCTATGGTGGGTGGCGGCCGTATTAAGGCTCGCTTGGCGAGGTTGGTCACACCACCAAATGGTTTTTGGTTCGGCGCTGGCCAGTGTCACTCTGGCGCTGCTGGGGGCCAGCTGGTTCGTGAACGCTTGGTTAGCCGCGCCCATGTTAGCCACCTGGTGGTTGATGATTGGGTTATGCTTAAATGAGCATGACTAATTGGTTGTCTATTATCGCAGTGCTGGTCTTTGGCTGGGTCAGCCGTCAATCGCCCAAAATGGGGTTGTGGTTAGCGTGGCTGTTCATCCCTGCTTATCTATGGCAGATCGATCTTGGGCCGCTACCAAGTAACTTTTGGGAGTTGGCAGTAGCGGGGCTGGCGATAGTGACATTAGCGTTAGACTGGCGCCGAGCCCGCGGCTCGCTCACTGAGGTTTGGCGTTCCCTCGGCTGGGCTGGGGGGCTGCTGTTGGCTGGGCTGGCTATTGGCGTCGCTGTCTCGCCGGATTTGAGGCTAAGTTTTGGGGTCGCCAAAGGCTGGTTTATTGTTCCACTGGTCTTTTTCTGGCTGAACCTACATTGGTTGAGAGCTAGCGATCTGGGCCACTATATTCTGGCGCTGATTTTATCGACCATTCCCCTTTCGCTGGTAGCTCTATCGCAGACAGCCGCTCAACGATTTGTCACTGTCGATGGTCGGGCTTCTGGTTGGTTTGTTTCGGCCAACTATTTATCAATGTACTTAGTGCCAATTTTGATATTGGGAATTATTTTAGTCCAAACTGGGGTGGCCTGGCAGCGCCGGCTGGTCTACTTGGCTTGGTGGCTCGGAGGGCTAGCCCTCTATTTCTCTTTCTCATTCGGCGGTTGGTTGGCATTAGTTATGGCCATGCTGGTTTGGGCAGTCATCCGTTGGCGCCGTCGGTGGCGGGAATGGATTTGGGGTTTGGCGCTGCCCATCATTGCGGTGGCCACCCAATGGCGGTCTGAGCGGTGGCAGCAGATGATCGATCTGACTGATCGGTCGTCGGCCAGTGTCCGGCTGCAAGTGTGGCAGACCGCCGGCCTAATGATAAAAGAACACCCCCTGACCGGGATCGGGCTGGGCGAGTTTCGTGATCAGTACCTAAGTTATGCCACTCGGTTGTTCGCCTCTCCATGGGAGATGGCTATCCTTCACGCTCACAACGTCTATCTCCAATTTTGGATTAATGCGGGGTTAGCTGGGTTGGTGGGCTGGCTTTGGTTGGTGATAAAGTTCTTTCGGCGAGCGATCGGCCGGGTTACTCCAACTACGACTGGACTAGTGGCAGCGATGGTGGCGATCTTGGGACACGGCTTAATCGATACTACATACTGGAAGAACGATTTAGCCGCTCTGTTTTGGCTAGTCTTTGCCATGATGGTAGTGGCTACCAAAACAAGGCCGGCGGCAGACTAAACTATGAGTAAACCGTATCACATCGGTATCGATGCCAGACTGTTCGGGACGGCCCAAGCGACCGGGGTTGGCACTTACGCTGAGGAGCTAGTGGCTCATTTGATCAAGCTCGACACTATTAACCGGTACACGGCTTTTGTGCTGCCGGAGGTAGCGGAGTTCTTTCCATTGTACGCGCCAAATCTGGATAAAAAAGCGGTTACCTACGCCCACTATACGTACGGTGAGCAGTTCGGGTACCCCAGTGTACTCCGGCGGGCTAAACTCGATCTGATCCACTACACCAATTTCAATTCACCGATCCTTTTTAAAAGCATTAAAAGCGTTGTGACCATTCACGATCTAACTCTGTGGTTCTTCCCTGGCCGGCGCCAGACCAGCTGGTTCCGCCGCTGGGTATATCGGTATGTGATCCGGCAGTCATGTCTGAATGCCACGCGGATTATTGCCATCTCGCAAGGGACGAAGCGCGACATCGTTGAACATTTAGGGGTAGACGCCGGCAAGATCGACGTGGTCTACGGGGCCGCGCCCAAACGGTATCGTCACATCGACGATCCGAAAAAGACCGAGATGATCAAAACTAAATACAACATCTCACGGCCGTTCTTCTTATATGTGGGTCAGTGGCGGCACCACAAAAACTTAGTGCGGTTAGTCAGAGCCTTTGCTCTTCTTAAACATCGTTATAACATTGATTATCAACTGGTTCTGGTCGGCAAAAGCGATCCCCTAGCCCCCGAGGTTCCAGCGACGATCAAGCAGATGAATCTTCAGGACAGCGTGGTCACCACCGGCTACGTGGCAGACGCCGACCTGCCCTACTTCTATTCCGAGGCCGAGGCCTTCATCTTTCCCTCCCTCTATGAGGGGTTTGGCATCCCGCCCCTGGAAGCAATGGCTTCAGGTACCCCAGTGCTGTCGTCTAATGCGTCGGTCATGCCAGAGGTGCTGGGTTCGGCCGCACTTTACTTTGACCCAACCAACATCGAAGATATCGCCCAGGCGATGTACAAGTTGGCCACTACCTTCCGGCTGCGCAAAGAACTGCGCGACAAGGGTCTGGCGCAGGCCAAAAAATATTCTTTTGCCCGCATGGCCAAAGAAACCCTAGCGGTTTATCAGAAAGCCTTAACCCCTCTCCCAAAAACATAATAGAATGAGGGGTGATATAATAACCGGTTACCATTAATTTTTTGTTTGCATTATGAGTCCAACCAACCTCAGTCTAACCTTTGCGCTGGCAGCTGGCGCCGTTAGCGTAGTCTACGCCCTAGGTTTAACCGCCTGGGTGCTAGCTCAACCGACCGGTACCGATAAGATGATGCAGATAGCGCGCGCGATCCAAGAAGGCGCCTCGGCCTACCTGAAAAGACAGTACTTAACCATCGCTATCGTGGCGATAGTTCTGGCCGCTATCCTCTATTGGTTTTTAGGCTGGTTGACCGCTCTAGGCTTTTTGATAGGAGCAGTCCTTTCCGCCATCGCCGGTTTTATTGGTATGCACATATCGGTACGGGCCAATGTACGCACCGCGACCGCGGCAGAGAAAGGTTTGGCTGCGGCCTTAGGGCTAGCCTTCCGAGGTGGAGCGGTGACAGGTCTATTCGTGGTGGGGTTAGGGATGCTTGGTGTTGCCGGGTTCTACGCCATATTCCATGATGTTAACGCATTAATCGGTCTAGGCTTTGGCGGTAGTTTGATCTCGGTGTTCGCTCGTTTAGGTGGCGGAATATTTACCAAAGGAGCGGATGTGGGAGCTGATCTGGTTGGGAAGGTTGAGGCTGGTATCCCCGAAGACGATCCCAGAAACCCTGCGGTCATCGCCGACAATGTTGGTGATAATGTTGGCGACTGCGCTGGGATGGCTGCTGACCTATTTGAAACTTATGCGGTTACGATCGTGGCCGCCATGGTTCTGTCGGCCCTGCTATTCGCCGGTAATCCTCTGATGATCGCTTATCCCCTAGTTTTGGGAGGTGTGTCGATCTTGGCTTCGATCGTCGGGACTTGGTTTGTCCGGCTGCCTAAAAACCGCGATATTATGGGCGCGCTGTATCAGGGTCTGGCTGTGGCTGGGGTATTAGCGCTCGGCGGATTCTATGTTGTTACTCGGTATCTCTTGGGAGGCCTAGCTGGGGTAAATTATCTCAGTTTATTCTATTGCGCGCTTGTCGGCTTAGTTGTAACTGGGCTGATCATCTGGATCACTGAATACTACACCGCTTCCCGGTTTAATCCGGTTAAACAGATCGCTCACGCCTCCGAAACTGGGCATGGCACTAATGTGATCGCGGGCTTGGCTGTGGGGATGAAAGCCACCGCCCTGCCGGTCCTGGCCATCGCTGCGGCTATCTTTGCCGCTTACTACTTTAGCGGTCTGTTTGGGGTGGCTATCGCCGCCGTCTCGATGCTTTCCATGGTCGGGATCATTGTGGCAGTTGATGCTTACGGGCCGATCACGGATAACGCTGGCGGGATCGCCGAGATGGCTAATCTGCCGGACAGTGTCCGCCGAGTAACCGACCCTCTCGATGCGGTTGGCAACACAACTAAAGCGGTAACTAAAGGTTACGCGATCGGTTCGGCAGGTCTGGCCGCTATCGTTTTATTTTCGGCTTACACTCAAGAACTTGGCAACTTGCAGGGCGGAGCGATCCAGTTCACGCTGAATGACCCACAAGTTTTGATCGGTCTATTCTTGGGCGGTCTCCTCCCTTACTTGTTTGCCGCTCTGTCCATGGAGACGGTCGGCAAGACTGCCGCTGCGGTTGTGAAAGAAGTGCGCCATCAATTTAAAACCATTGCGGGAATTATGGACGGGACTGCTCGACCCAACTATGCCAGGGCAGTGGATATCGTTACCCGGGCGGCTATCCGTGAAATGATCGTTCCGGCGCTTCTCCCGGTCGCGGCGCCGCTGCTGGTTGGATGGCTGTTGGGCCCCCGCGCCCTGGGCGGGCTACTCGTCGGTAGTATTGTGACCGGTATCTTTGTGGCTATCTCAATGACCACCGGCGGTGCGGCTTGGGATAACGCCAAGAAATATATCGAGGACGGGCACCTGGGCGGCAAGGGGTCGCTAGCCCACGCGGCAGCGGTAACCGGCGACACTGTCGGTGACCCATACAAAGACACGGCTGGTCCAGCCATCAACCCCATGATCAAGATCATTAATATAGTCGCTCTTCTTGCAGTCGGGCTGTTTCTAGGTTAACTCTCTTTTGTAATTTAGTTATTGATTATCGGTGATTAAATAACTATGGGGGAAAAATTGGTTTTATCGGCAGCCCTGAAAAAGGGCGACCAAGCGGATAGCTTGGTACTGGCTAACGGGGTCATCTGGCCCCTCGAGGTTCAATTACCCCAACCGGCCGGGACGGATATAATCGTTGAGGTAACGAACAAGGCCACCTATCAAACTGATCAGCAAGCTTTGGCCAAACAGCTACTTCAAGAGATCCTCAATGGCAGATGACCCACTCACAAAATCTGTTATTCAGTACGACCGTCTATTTAGATTGTTGGGACTGGGAGCGGGAGGGTTAGTTGTACTAAGCATCCTTGTCCTGGTAGGTTTAGATGTGGTCTACGCTGGTCGGGTACTACCCGGGGTACAGTTTCTCGAGATCAATTTAGGCGGCCAGACCACCGAACAATCCCAAATCTTGATTAGTGATAGGGTGGGGCAGACTCAGTTCGGAGTGATCAAGCTGGAATACTCCGGTCAACTTTGGGAGCTCGACCCTAATCAGTTCGGGTTTGAGTTGGATGCGGTCAAGTTGGCTAATGAGGCCATGCGAGTTGGTCGGCGGGGCGGGGTGTGGCAGCAATTGGAAGAGCGCGGATACGCTATTTTGAGTGCACGCCAACCGATCATTCGTGCAACCGACTTAGTTCACACATTTGACCAGGCTAAGTTAATTACCTATCTCCAAGAGATCGCAACAGCTATCGACCAACCTCAACGCAACGCGCATCTGATCATCAAGAATAGTCGCGCGACAGAACTGGTGACCAGTCAGGACGGGTTGGCACTCGATGTCGATGCGACAGTCGTTCTCATTGCCCAAAACATATTAAGCGCTAGCGCAATATCATTACCGGTTACTGTAACTAAGCCTAGTGTTACACTGGCCGACACAAATATATTGGGGATCAACACTCTGATCGCCCGGGGAGTCTCGGACTTCAGCGGGAGCCCAAAAAATCGCCGGCACAATATCGGGGTGGGGGCCGGAAAATTTGACGGAGTGATCATAGCCCCGGGTGATACACTTTCATTTTTGCGCGTGCTGGGCACGGTCGACAGCAGTACCGGTTATCGGCCCGAACTAGTGATCAAGGGCGATGAGACCACTCCAGAGTTTGGCGGGGGCTTGTGCCAGGTTTCGACCACCGCCTTTAGGGCTATCTTAAACGGTGGGTTGCCGGTGGTAGAGCGCCGCAACCACTCTTATCGGGTGGCCTACTATGAACCACCCGGCACCGATGCGACCATCTATCAACCCTACCCTGACCTGAAGTTCACCAACGATACTCCGGGCAGCATCTTGATGGATACTTATATCGAAGGGAGCAAACTTTATTTTGATTTTTATGGCACCGACACCAAGCGGGAGGTGCAGCTGGATGGACCGTACGTTAGCAACGTCACCGACTACCCTGAACCTATCTATATCGATACCGCCACTCTCTCTGTAGGTGAGACCAAGCAAGTCGAGATCGCTCATCGCGGAGCCGACGCGGTTCTGTACCGCCGCGTGTATCAAAACAAAAAACTAATTCGTAACGACACCTTTAAAAGCCACTACATCCCCTGGCCGGCTAAGTATCTGCGCGGCGCCGAAGACGCCGCTAAGGTCGAAGCCGACATCAATAATGTTCTGCCTGGCGATACTGCCAACGAGAACGGCGATGCGACCATCATCCAACCCCCACTCACATGATCTTGTTTTTACACGGCGAAGACAGTTTTAGTTCGCGGCAGAAACTGCTGGCGATCAAACAGAAATTTATTGCTCGGCACCCCGCCGATAATATCGAGACTATCGCCGGCGACAAAATTACTCCCGACCGATTGCGGCAAGCGATTTTGGGCCAAACTTTGCTGGGCGGGGCTAGACTGGTCGTGTTCGAAGATCTCCTACTCTATGCTGCCGACGCGGTGCGGGCGGTTCTGGCGCACCTTGTGGAGACAGGTTGGTCAGACGAAACCACGGTGATTATCTATGAAACTCACAAGTGCGACCGGCGGCTGGTTCTGTTCAAAACACTAAATCAACCCAAGCAGGCCGAGGAGTTTACTCCTCTCGTGGGGCCAGCCCTACGACGATGTGCAAAGCAGATGGCTGCTACCTACCAAGTTATGGTCAGTGACGCACTATTGGAGATGATCTTGGCCAGTACTGGTAGCGACTTGTGGTGGCTGGACAATGAACTGCGAAAACTATCGGCCTACGCGTACGGCCGGCCAGTAACGCAAGACGATATTAGATTATTACTAGGGGGTAGTGGTGCTACCAACTTGTTCCAATTAGTGGTAGCGGCCCTGGCTCGCGACCTAACTCAGGCCCAGCACATTCTGATACGTAGTCTAACTACGGGCGAAGATGAGATCAAACTGATGGGCGCTATCGCCTACCAGTTGCGCCACTTAGTTCGCATCCACGAACTCCGGACCAGCGGGGTACCGATGGAAGAAGCCGCACGGGTCCTGGGCCTGCCGCCGTTCGTGGTGAGAGCCAATTGGCAGTCAGCGGCCAGATTTGATCTTAAGCAGCTTAGCCAGGCCTATGACCATTTGCTCCAATGTGATTGGAACATCAAAACCGGGGTCTGGGACCCAGAGGATGCTTTAGAGTTGTTTACCCTCAAGCTTGCAGTTACTTAACCAGCTTGGCCAAGCGTGACTTCAGCCGCGCCACACGGTTCTTATGAACCACTCCCCGCTTAGCAGCTTTGTCGAGAGCTTTGAACGCCGTCTTCAAACTTTCGGCGCTGGGCGCTACTCGAGTCTGTTTAACAGCCTCCTTGACCGACCGGCGCCGGGCAGAGTTCAGTTGACGTTTCCGCGCCGAGCTCCGCACCCGCTTTTTGGCAGATTTAATAATTGGCATAATGGCTTTTTACAAGCCCTAGATTAATCTTTTCTGTGGGGGGTGTAAAGGCTTTCCTCTTCTCGGGTTGACAGAGAGGGGCTCTATCTAGTACGTTTGGCTGTCAACAATGGAAACTGCTCCCAAGCAACAAGCGGTCGAGCTGATCAACCGATCGAATCAAATTCTTATCGTGCCTAGCCGGCCCGACGGTGATTCGATTGGGTCCTCATTAGCCCTCCTACAGGTTCTAACTAAACTAGGGAAGACGGTCACACTGGGGGTACTAGACCCGGTCAGTCAGACTTATCGGTTTTTGCCCAAAGTCGAAGATATTGCCACCGACATCAATGGGATGCGCGACTTTGTGATCACGTTAGATAGCCCCAATGCCTCCGCGGACCGGCTATCCTACAACTTCGATGAAGGTAAATTAAATATTATTATCACTCCCAAGTCTGGCCGCTATCGGCCGGAGGACGTGGTATTTACCCAAGGTCAGTTTAAGTACGACACGGTAATCGTCTTGGACGCGGCTGATCTGCATCAGCTAGGTCTAGCCTACGATCGCTATCCGACTCTGTTCCAGGAGATACCAATCATCAATATCGATCATCACGCCAGTAACGCCTACTTCGGGAGCGTGAACTTGGTTGATCTAACTGCTACATCAACGGCCGAGATTTTGATCGGTCTGATTGAAGCTTTGGGGGTGAATCTGATTGACCCAGGGGTGGCCACCTGTCTTTTGACTGGTATTATCGCCGATACTGGCTCGTTCCAGAACGCTAACACGACACCTAAATCACTGACCGTGGCCGCCCAGCTGGTAGGATTTGGGGCCCAACAGCAGGAGATCATCCGGCACCTATTCAAAACCAAGTCACTAGCTCAGCTTAAACTATGGGGTCAGGTCTTAGCCCGGATCCAGTTTGACTTTGGGACAAAATTCGCCTGGTCGACAGCTGGGCTGGATGACCTGACCGGTAGTGGTGCTACCAAGGAAGAGTTCGGTGGTCTGATAGACGAGTTGATGACTAGTATCCCAGGGGCGGACGTGGTCTTGCTCCTGTCTGAACGCGAGCCGCGTGTAGTCTCTGGGAGTCTCAGAACGGCCAAAGGAGTAGATGCCACTGAGATCGCTGGGCTGTTTGGCGGCGGCGGGCATCCCGGCGCAGCTGGGTTTAAACTTCTCGATATGACTCTGGGTGAAGCCGAGCCCAAAATTCTTGAAAAGATCCGTGAATATCAGAAACGGCGTCTGGGCCTTGAAGCTACCCCCGAGACTGAGAAACAGGCTCTAGGGGCATAAAATTATTCTATTTAACCCTTGCCTTATCCCCGTTGAAGTGATATCATTGGTGGGTAAGTTTTTTGGAATGAACTCATGGCGATTAAAGCTGATAAAAAGCAAAAGATCATTAGTGAACACCAGTCACACGGCAAGGACACTGGTTCGGCCGAGGTGCAGATCGCGCTCCTGACGGTCAAGATCAACGAGTTGACCAAGCATCTGAAAACCCATGCCAAGGACTTCCACTCTCGACATGGTCTATTCAAGATGGTTGGCAACCGCAGACGGTTGCTTACCTATCTAGAGCTCCACAACCCTAAAGCATATAATAGTTTAATTAAAAAGCTGAAGATCCGGAAGTAAGCCCGCAGGCCCGTGAAGTCAGAAGTAAGTGTAAATCTCGAGATTTATCTTTACTCCTGACTTTGCATCACTGGCCGACCAGTCTACCCACGGCTCTTGGCAGAAAGGATAGTGATGGAACAATTTACGACTCAGCTTGGCGAAGCCAAGCTTACACTGGAAACTGGCCGGCTAGCTGGGCTAGCCAACGGCTCAGTGACTTTACGCATTGGTGACACAGTGGTTCTAGCCACCGCAGTTATCGCCTCCACCCCCAGGGAGAACATCGATTTCTTCCCCCTGATGATCGATTACGAAGAGCGATTCTATGCCTCCGGGAAGATCTCCGGCAGCAGATTTATTAAACGTGAAGGACGCCCGAGTGAAGATGCGATTTTATCGGCTCGGCTGATCGATCGTCCTCTGCGACCCCTCTTCCCTAAAGGTTTCTACAATGATATCCAGGTGGTTATCACGGTATTGTCGGCCGATCTAGTCCACGACCCAGATATTATCGCTATCACCGCCGCATCGGCCGCCTTAATGCAGGCCGGGGCTCCGTTTGCTGGTCCGGTGGCTGGTGTCCGGGTAGGACTCATCAGTGGGAAGTTTGTACTGAACCCAACTTACGAAGAACGGGCCAAAAGTGAGCTGGACCTAGTTGTCGCTGGGACTGGGGACGCCATCATGATGGTTGAGGCGGGCGCTTCTGAGGTAGCTGAAGCTAAAATGGTCGAGGCGATCGAGTTCGCCCACGCCGCGCTCCAGCCAGCTATTGCCTTGCAGCATGAGATGGTTAAACAGCTCAACGTCACCAATGGCGAATATGCCATTGTGACCCCTCCCGCCGAACTCAAAACCGCTATCGCTACCCGCTTGGGCGGCAAACTTGAAGAGGCTATCTATCACCCAGAGAAAATGGTCCGTAATGCCAAGCTCGATAGCTTGCGGCAGGCTATTTGGGAAGAGTTTATCAGCGAAGAGAACCCCGAGACAGTTGTCGCCGATATCTTCTCCAAGGTAGTCAGTGAAGAGTTTCGGAAAAATATTTTAGAGCAGGGCAAACGCCCCGACGGCCGCAAGTTGGATGAGATCCGGCCTCTACAGATCGAGGTGGGCCTTCTTCCCCGGCCGCACGGCTCGGCGCTGTTCACCCGCGGCGAGACCCAGGCTCTTTCAACCGTGACCTTAGGGTCTCTCGATGACGAGCAGATGCTCGATACGATGGAGCTGGATACGACCAAACGGTACATGCACCACTACAATTTCCCACCCTATGCCACGGGCGAGGTCAAGCCAATGCGCACGACTGGCCGGCGGGAGATCGGTCATGGCGCACTAGCCGAGCGGGCGCTTCTGCCGATGATCCCTTCGCGCGAGGACTTCCCTTACACTATTCGAGTTGTATCAGAGATCTTGGCTAGTAACGGGTCAAGTTCCATGGCCTCTGTCTGCGGCTCAACTCTGTCGTTGATGGATGCTGGAGTACCGATCACTAAACCGGTGGCTGGTATCGCTATGGGGTTGGTGACGGGTGACGGCAAATATAAAATTTTGACCGATATCGCCGGCATTGAGGACTTTAATGGCGACATGGACTTTAAAGTGGCGGGCAGTCACGATGGGATCACCGCTCTTCAAATGGACATTAAGGTCACCGGGATTACTAAAGAGATTATGAGTGAAGCTTTAGCCCAAGCTCGTGAGGCCCGCGAATTTTTGCTGGCCGAGATGAGCAAGGTCATCGCCGCTCCCCGTTCAGAACTATCGCCCTTTGCGCCGCGAGTGATCGTGGTCAAGGTTCCTCAAGATCGGATCGGCGAGGTTATCGGACCGGGCGGACGCGTGATTAACGAGATCATCGACCGAGCCGGCGGCAAGGGGGTAACTAATATTTCGATCGAAGAAGACGGCAACGCCTTCGTCACTTCTAGCGACCCCAAGTTGGGCGAGCAGGCTGCCCAAACTATCCGCGACATGATGCGCGAGATTAAGCCTGGTGAAAAGTTCAACGGTCGGGTTACTCGGATCATGGATTTCGGCGCTTTCGTCGAAGTTCTACCTGGTCGCGAGGGCTTGGTCCATATCTCGCAGTTGGCTAATCATCGGGTAGAGAAAGTCACCGACGTAGTCAAAGAGGGTGATATGCTAGATGTAGTAGTCACCGAGATCGACAACCTGGGCCGGATTAATCTCTCGCATAAGGCGGTATCAGGCGGGTCTGGTGACAATAAGCGCTAATCGATTCATGGCACGTTGTCATCACTGCGGTCATCCCAACTCCCCGGGCATCACTTTCTGTACTCGATGCGCTACGGAGTTAGGTGCGACGCAAACCAAACTGGCCAAAGCGCGGCAGATCTTTCTGCCGCCGCAGGAAGATCATATTATCTCGCCCCGTTCGATCAAGCGGCCAGACCGGTCCTCGGCGTCTGGGGCGGGCTGGGTTCTAGTCGGGTTACTGCTAACGGTAGCGGTACTGATCTGGCTCTATGGCAGATAAACAGCAAGAATTCGTTCAACTCGTGGGTGAGATCAAAGCCCACCACTGCTCTCTTAGGGCCGGGTGTCTACAGGCCGTTCCTGGGGACGGTAACATCGATAGCCCGGTTGTGTTTATCGGCGAAGGGCCCGGCAAAGTCGAAGATGAATTAGGGCGCCCGTTCGTTGGCCCGGCCGGGAAACTCTTGGAGGAAGCTCTCTCTGGCATCGGTTGGAGCCGATCTGATGTTTACATCACTAACGTAGTGAAGTGCCGCCCGCCCGAAAATCGCGATCCCCTGCCAGCTGAGGTGGAGGAACATAAACCCTTTTTAGAACGAGAGCTGGCTCTGATCAAACCTAAACTTATAGTGTTGCTGGGCCGACACGCTCTGCATTGGTTCTTGCCTGCTGAAAAGATCTCCCAGATCCGCGGGACAGCCAAACGCCGCGGCGAACAAGTTTTCTTTATTACCTACCACCCAGCCGCCGCACTCTACGACCCCAAATTAAAAACCACCTTAATGTCAGACTTTAAAAAGATCCCGACCCTGCTTGTTACCCTCGACCAATTATCTAGCCCGGTATCGCCCCCGCTACCTAGCCAACCTTCTATTTTTTAACTAGTTATTATTTTTATGATTCGTACTCATTACTCTTCCACAACTCGTCAGCACCCCCGTCGGGGTACTCGCCCCAGACCAGCTGCCTCTCGCCAGCCACGCCCCGTCCATCGCCCGGCTTCCGGCCGGCCGGCCGGCCGGTCTACCAGCTCGCTGCTTAAAGTCATCCCTTTGGGCGGAGTTGGCGGGATGGGTAAAAATATGATCGTTGTTGAATATGGCGACGATATCGTCATCCTCGACTGCGGCATGATGATGCCGGACGAATCAATGTTGGGTATCGACTACGTCATCCCCGATCCGACCTATCTGGAACGTAATCAAAAGAAACTCCGCGGTATTATTGTCACTCACGGCCACGAGGATCACATTGGGGCTATCCAACACTTAGTTCCTCGGTTGGGCGTGCCGGTCTACGCCCCGCGTTTGGCTGCCGAGCTGATCAAGGTTAACTTGGAAGAGTTCTCCGATGCCCAGAACGTGCGGGTCAATACCTACCAAGCCGGTGACCGAATCCGCCTTGGGGTGTTCACAGTGTCGTTCGTTCGCGTCAACCACAGCATCCCCGACACCTTCTCGATCGTAGTGGACACACCCGAAGGCAAAGTGATCTACACGGGCGACTTCAAGTTCGACCCCACACCGCCGGACGGGATTAAGGCTGACTACGCCAAATTCGAACAACTTGGGAGAGAGGGTGTGCTGCTGTTGATGTCAGAGAGCACTAACGTTCACACCCCAGGCCGAACACCGTCCGAGCAGGTCATCGCCGATGCCTTTATGGAGATCTTTGCCAAAACCTCCGGCCGGCTGATCGTGGCCTCGTTCGCCTCCCGCATCGACCGGATGCAGCATGTGATCGCCGCCGCCGTTAAATACCGGCGCAAGGTCGCTATCGCCGGAAGAAGTATGTTGAAGTATTTTGATGTAGCTAGCAAGGCCGGCTATATCAAAACCCCAAAGGGCTTGATCGTTGATCTGCGCAGTATTAAAAAATACAAAGACAGTCAACTAGTTATTTTGAGTACCGGCAGCCAAGGTCAGGAGGGCTCAGCTCTGCAGCGGATGGCATTCGGCGAACATAAACAGGTGAAAATCCACAGCGGCGACACCGTCGTCATCTCCTCCTCAGCTATCCCCGGCAACGAGCGCTCCATTAACTCGGTTATCAACAACCTCTACCGCCAAGGCGCCAACGTTATCTTTGATAAAAAGATGCAGATCCATGTGACCGGTCACGCCTACCGAGAAGAGATGAAACAGATGCTGACTATGGTCAAGCCCCGCTGGTTCATCCCTGTTCATGGTGAATATCACATGTTAGTCTCGCACAAAGAGTTGGCTGAAGAGACCGGGATCAAACCAGCTAACATCATTATTATGGAGGATGGTGATGTGATCGAGTTCCGTCAGGGCCAAGGGCGCAAGAGCAATCAAAAGGTCCCCGTTGGCGGCATTATGGTCGATGGTTTGGGTGTGGGCGATGTCAAAGAGGTCGTTCTGCGCGACCGTCAGGCTATGGCCAAAGAAGGGATGATCGTTCTGATCGCCTTGGTGGATAAAAAAGGCAAGATTATCGGCAGCCCCGACATCATCTCGCGCGGGTTCGTCTATATGCGTGAGAAGGGAGATCTGATCAACAAGACTCGCCAAAAGGTCAAAGATATCTTCGCCCAACACGTTCAGTCCGTTCCTGATGACTGGACCAATATTAAGACCAAACTTCGCGAGCATATCGGGGAGTTCATCTTCCGCGAGATCGAACGGCGCCCCTTGGTCCTGCCGGTCATCATCGAGGTTTAAGCCGCTGCCTGATTGGCCGCCGGCCCGGTCCCTGGTCGTTTTCTTAGTTCATTCGTCAGATCGGCGACTGTCATTAGGTGTGCCGATAAAACACTTTTTAGGCGATTCTGTGACACTTCGTCTGTTAATCCGCCCAAAGTGGCAATTGTCCCGATCAGACGCTCGGCTGATGTCTTGTCTTCAACAAATTCAGTCAGCAGATCTCGTAATACCCCTCTGTTTTCTGGCCCGGCCCACTCGCCGCCTATTTTCTGAATAGCCCCTATGGTTTGCTCTAGAGATGCATTCAGATGCTCCTCCAGTAGATTGTTAATCCCAATCAATTCGTTGACTTTACGGGCCAGGTCTTGCAGCTTATCTGGGCTGTCGATCACCTTTGGTTCTCCTTTGTCATCGAATAATCGGTTCAAGTCGGCCATAGTCTCGTTGAGCCGGTTGGCGAACTCTCCTTTTGGAGCACTGGCTAAAGCCTTAATCGTCTCCTCGCGGCGCTTTTGGAAATGTTTGATCTTAGCCTCCTCGGTCTCGAGCTTCCAGTCGGGCTTCTCTCCTTCTTGAATGACTACTTTCACCTGGGACTTGCCCAACTCCGCTTCACGGACCTTCCCCACCTGCTCGGCATATAGAAACTCCCGCACCTGCAAGCGTTGGGCGAGCTCTTTGGCATAGTTTTCATCGTTCATCACCCGATGGAAGTCCCCCGCAAAAGCCTTGTCAAGGATCCGCTGGTATTTAGGGATGATGTCAGTTACCAGCTGTTTTGATTTATCGGCATTCTTAACCTCTTTGGGGCGGTAGTATTGGTCATAGATGTCATTTAAGGCCTCCCGATTCCGATTGTATTTTTCAGTGTGGGCATCAAGCTCTGCTTGAGACATGCCCTTGATCTCTTGTTCTTGTGCCCGGTACTCCTGGGGGGTCTCATGGAATTTGGCCGACTCCTCTTTGAGCCGTTTCTGGTACTCCTGCTTGGCTGTTCGGATCTTGGACTGCCTCTCTTGTCCGGCTTGTTCGGTCTCGCGAACCTGCTTCTTAACTTCAGATCGATTTTGGTGTTCCTGCTCGTGGCGCTGCTCCTCAGCCCGAAGATTTTCTAATTGACGTTGGGCCCACCCAGCCACGCTTTTAGCCAGATGCTTGGCGGTATCTTCGCTATTACTGCCCCAGTTCAGACGAGGTGAAGACTCGCCCTCCTTGCCCGAGGGGTCATTTGGCTGCTCTCCTGGTGGTCTTTCAAACGAATTACGCATCAGTTTATTATACCACAAATAGATAAATTAGTCAATATCAGAGCCAACTTCTCAATTTTAGGAGTAATAAAAAACCGGCGCTTGTGGGATAGGACCACAAGGCCGGTTGAGACTACTACAAGGTGCAAGTGCTTTACTTGTCGGCTGGGGGGTGAACCGTTACTCCCAACTCCTCTTTAACTCGGACCACGAAGGCGTCGGCATCGTCGCGGTAGCTCGCGACGATTTGCTCCAAGTCGTCATGGAACAGATCGGAGATGGGTTTCTCTCTGACCCACGGCCGGGCCCACTGGGCCCGGACGTCTGCCTTTTCTTCGGTAGCGTGGTAAAAGATCACCACAGCCACTTTCCTTTGGATACCGTCCCAGCGGGTTCTGATTTCCGCTGGATTCTGTTCGAGCGGGTAGCCCAGTGGCTGGGCATCCGCTCTCGCGTAAACGCGCGAAAGCGGTACCGTGACCACCTGCCCAGAGGGCACGACTACCTGGAGCCGACCGTCTTGGGCTACATATACACCGCTGGCGGTGACCTCTCGGGTGTGTATCTGTCCGATCGCAAGATTGATCAAACCGAGTGCCAGTATCCCCAAAGTGATACGGCTGACAATAATCCAAGAGACACGCGGGTAGTCATAGACCAGAGCGAAAAATCCGATGCTCATTATGGCAGCAGAAGCTATGCACCACAACCAGACGGGAATCCATCCCCAAAGGGGTAGTGCGCTAGTCACGACGAGCCAGAATAGAACCGATCCGATGAACATCAGTACCCGTGGACCGCGCCGTCGCAGATGCAGTTGCAGTCTCCTGACGATTTCATCGCCCGCCGGGCGCTGTTCGTTATCGACATCGGTTGCTAGCTCAGGCACTGTGGTGCGAGCCTCTTCCGCCGCTGGCATGTCGGTGGCCGGTGTTAATCCTGCTGGTGTTGTGTTGTCAACATCGGCCATCATCGCACCTCCCGCCATGTCCAGTGACCGTTGCGCCAAGTGACGACGAACCACTCAGTTATGTCTGCATCGTCGGCCTCCTGATTCAAATAAATCAGAGGGGCTTGATCGCCCGGGTCCACAACTAATGCATGACGAGTTGAGATACCAATGCCGATAGCTATCGGCAAAGATTCCTCGCCAGACAGAGGTTGGTACCCGAGTTGATACCGTCCAGCAGTTATTCGCAGTGCCTTATTCGTCGTCATCGAGGCGGGGTTTACGTCCCAGTCACCATTTACTGACCGGTTGCAGATCCCCTCGCTGACCCAGAACGAACTTATCTCTTGCCTCAGCGGCTTAAGGTAGACTTCTTGGTCGGCGCTAAACAACTTACCACCCTGAATTCTCCCGGTCAGGTAGGCGGCCACGACGGGCCGCCCGTCCCCGAATGGGTCTGGAGGTGTCCATCCAACAAGGGGTGGGGTACCAAGGCCATCTCCCTCGAAAGGGGGCGTTGGCTCCTCGGGAGTAGCCGGCGCGACCACTAGGTAGAAGGTCCCCTCCTGCAGTGGAGGCCCGTAGGCATCCACATTGAAAGGGAGTACCCAATGGTCTTGAGTGAGGACAACAATCCCGCGTTCTCGGCCCATTAACTCCAAGGAAGTTTGTTTATCTTCCGAGGAGGTATGGTGCTTGCTCCCTGGCAGGCCGTCAGTAGCGAAATCTACCAGGGCGATTACCCCTTTCAAGTCATACCACTGGAATTCTTTCTTCCGGTATGTCTTGAATCGTTGGAGCCAACCTCCTTGGACAGTGATGGTTGTCGCCCCCTGGAGTTTCCACTCCGGAAAAACAACGCCGCCGTCTTGAACGGTGCCGGCACTAGAAGTTCCTTCTGGCCAGCTCGAGTGCGGCTCGACTGAACCGGTAATCTTAACTACGACTGCCCCTTCAGGGGCATCGTAGTTCTCGTCGGTAGTCCATAATGCTTGGACACCCGACGTGGATACCGAGGCCGAAACCTCGCGGACAGTAGCGCCGTACGCTTCCCCCGTGAACAGAGCGAACAGCGCAAATACAGCAAATGCGACCAGGGCCAGGCCCCAGCCGTATAGCGGACTTTTTTGACGCATTGCAAATCCTCCTTTGGCTAGGGCCTTGTGGGGCCCCGGTATCTGACCATCCCCCAAGCGGCGTCACTGCTTGGGTTAAGATCCACAGTAAGTTTGGAGAGTCCTATATTTCAAGGTCCCCCCAAAGCACCTCCAATCTAGCACAACAGGGTCAGGAAGTCAAGGGATTTGTGGCTTCCAGAGCATGTTTTCCGTCCCTCAATAGGTATAAATCACCTATGATATAATTGCTCTGTACACCTATTATGGCACGGCGCAGAAGAAGGAAAACTAGCAATGGCCGGCGGTATCGCTACCGCTCTTACCAGACCTCCAAATGGGCGGAGGGGTTGAATTTTGATCTAGAGCTCGATCCGGCCGTAGTCCGCGAAATGGCCGCCATCCTCCTAGTGGGAGTCGGGCTGTTCACTCTGCTAGCGATTCTGGGTGGGGCTGGAGATATGGGCCGCATATTCTATACCACCTTGCGGCTGGGTTTCGGCTGGGTCAGTTTCTTTATTCCCCTGCTCTTGGCCGGTGCAGGCGTGGCGATGTTTTTCCCCGTGCGCTACAAATTTAAATTAGCCAACGCCATCGGCCTGGCCCTATTTGTTGTTTCACTGTCCGGATTAATGCATGTGTTTACCGGCTCGGATATCAGTCTGGAACTGGCTCAGCTGGGCGACGGCGGCGGATACCTGGGATTTTTTGTCAGCCGATTTCTGATTAATATAGTCGACTTCTGGGCGGCCTTCCTGATTCTCTCAGTCGCCTTTGCGGTCTCGCTCTTGTTCGCCTTCGGCCAGCCCCTGCGCGAATTGTATTTGCGGACCAAACTATCTCTCCCGGCCTTGCCAACTCTGCCGGACATCCGCATCAACAACGATTTTGCTAATGGACAGGAAGCGGGCGAAGAGGAGGGCGACGAGGCTGAAGAGGCTGGGGCTAAGCCTCGCGGTCCGTTGGTTCGCCGGGCTCCGGTCAAAAAAGACACCGACTTCGTTCCGCAGTTCAAACCAACTGGCGACTGGACCCCACCTTCGCTGGAACTGTTGAGTGATGTGGTGACCAAAGTTGATAGCGGGAACATCTCGGGGAATGTGGGTATCATCCAGGAGACGTTGGACGATTTCGGTATCGCTGTCGAGATGAATGAGGTGAACGTCGGTCCGACCGTTACCCAGTACACTTTAAAGCCGGCCGCCGGGGTAAAGCTTTCACGCATCTCGGCCTTAAGTAATGACCTGGCCTTAGCTCTAGCCGCCCATCCCATCCGGATCGAGGCGCCCATCCCCGGCCGGTCGCTAGTCGGGATCGAGGTGCCCAATAAAAAGACCGCGCTGGTTCGTTTGCGCGAGGTGATGGAGTCGGAGGAGTTCCATGTAGTTAAATCGCCTCTGCGCATCCCGCTAGGCCGGGACGTAGCTGGTGTGCCGGTAGCGACCGACCTACTTCGGATGCCGCACCTCTTAATCGCTGGGGCGACGGGCGCGGGTAAGAGCGTTTTTCTAAACGATCTTTTGGTATCCCTTTTATACCAGAACTCCCCGGCTGACCTGCGTCTCATTCTAGTTGACCCCAAGCGGGTCGAGTTCACCGCTTACAACGATATCCCCCATTTGCTTTCGCCCGTCATCGTTGATCCGCATAAAACCATCAACGCCTTAAAGTGGTTAGTGATGGAGATGGAGCGGCGGTACAAAGTTATGGCCGAAGCCAAGGTGCGCGAGATCAGTCAGTACAATCGCCAGGAAAAAGACAGCCCGATGCCTTATATCGCGCTGATTATCGACGAGTTGGCCGACTTGATGGCGGTGTCGGCCCGTGAGGTGGAGGCCTACATCTGCCGTTTGGCGCAGATGTCTCGGGCGGTCGGTATCCATTTGGTGCTGGCCACCCAACGGCCGAGCGTAGATGTTATCACCGGTTTGATCAAAGCTAACTTCCCCTCCCGAATCGCGTTTGCCGTTACCTCCGGCACGGATTCGCGGACGATTTTAGATACAGTTGGAGCCGATAAACTGCTTGGTAACGGAGATATGTTGTTTATGCCATCTGACGCCGCCAAACCCAAACGTATCCAGGCTTCCTTTGTGGGCGACAAGGAAGTTAAGTCGGTTACCAATGCTCTCAAAGAACTCGACGCGCCACAGTATGTAGAAGAAGTGATCAAGGATGCCAAGCGGGGTGGTGGGATGTTCGGCGGTGAAGAAGGGGGCGACGATGATCTGGCCGAGGAAGCAATGGAACTAGTGGTTAAAACCGGCAAGGCTTCAGCCTCTTACCTACAACGGCGATTCCGGATCGGCTACGCCCGCGCCGCGCGACTGCTGGATATTTTAGAAGAGCGCGGGGTGATCGGACCAGGTGAAGGTGCCAAGCCCCGCGATGTGTTAATGAAAAAAGAGGATCTAGTTGGTGCCATCGCCGGCGGCGGTGTGGATGTTGATGAGGGCACCAAAGAAGAATTCAAAGAAGGCGAAGATTATTGAGCGTAGCTCAATAATCAATGCAAAATAGGCAAATAAAAAATCTGCAAATGTCTCGGCATCCAATTCATTTGAGGAGCTACAAATTTACATTGTCGGTTGTAGAGCTTGCCAAATCAATTCGGGTTGACACAATAAATCGTTCGCTAGTTTCTCAAATGATTAGGTCAGGGACTTCCGTCTCTGCTAACCTACAGGAAGCGGATGCCGGGATTAGCCGAAAAGATTTTATTAATAAAATTACAATTTCCCTGAAGGAGGCCCGGGAGACAATTTACTGGCTAACGCTTTTAAAAGATTCCAACTATATTGCATTGGATCGGTGGCAAGCGATCGTGAGCGAGGGTGACGAAATCGCACGAATTTTGGCACAGATTAAAATCAATTCACAGCGGCAAGCGGTCAAATAATTTGCTGATTTTATATTTTTTATTTGATATTGTCTAATGGCAGACGAGCATTCTTTTGATCTAGTATCCAAGATCGATATGCAGGAGCTTACTAACGCGCTCGACCAAACTCGCAAAGAACTGGCGGTTCGGTATGATTTTCGCGGCGTTCCCACCGAGATCAAACAAGAGCCGACTCAACTAGTTATTACTACTGCTGACGAATTCAAACTGAAAGCGGTGCGGGATATTTTAGAGACTAAACTCTTACGGCGGAACCTCAATCTGAAGATCTTGGGCGAAGCTAAGAATGAGCCGGCTAGCGGTGGGCAGATCCGGTCTACCATTCCCCTGATCGCCGGCATCTCGGCCGATAAAGCCAAGGTGGTAAATAAACTTATTCGTGACGTCTTCCCTAAAGTCAAAACCCAAATCCAGGGCGAAACGATACGAGTAGTCAGTAAGAGCATCGATGAACTCCAAGCAGTGATGCAGTTGGTCCAGTCCTCCCCGACAGTCGATTTCCCGGTCCAGGCCGAGAACTACCGCTAACTAACCATGAGGGGAACACGAGGTGTGTCGAATCTTGAGTGAGGAATGGGGGTGTGTTCCTCCCTCAACGGACAGTTGGGGGAACCCAAGCTTCACTGCGTTCAGCCAACCTGCCCTACTCCCACCTCCACCCCTGAAAGACAGGAAGGGCTAGTGGCCCTGCTCCTCTCTCCACCATAAGAACAGAGCAGGCCAGGTTCGTTGCTCTCCCTCCCTATGAAGATTCGCGGCCACCTACTCTCCACTCCACCTCAGGCGATGCAAGACAGAACTAGCGATACCTGTTAAATTATGAATGTTATGCCAAAAACTGAGATCCCGATCGACTCGTTAGCCGCTACGCTCTCTGCCATCCAAAAGGACTATGGCGAGGGGGCGATTATGCGGCTAGGTGATACCAAGCAGCTGGATGTCGAGGTCGTCCCGACCGGCTCGCTGACTTTGGATATCGCGCTAGGTGTGGGTGGGGTGCCAAAAGGCCGGGTCATTGAGATCTTTGGTCCGGAATCATCGGGCAAAACCACTCTAGCTCTACACATGGTAGCGCAGGCTCAGAAAAAAGGTGAAACAGCTGCATTTGTGGATGCTGAGCACGCGCTCGATCCGGAATATGCCAAGCGTATCGGGGTAAACACTAAGGATCTACTAATATCCCAACCCGACACTGGCGAACAAGCGTTAGATATCGTCGAGGCACTCATTCGTTCGAACGCGGTGGGCATTATTGTCATCGACTCGGTAGCGGCCTTAACCCCCAAAGCCGAGATCGAAGGCGATATGGGTGATTCGCATATGGGTCTGCAGGCGCGGCTGATGAGCCAAGCCCTACGCAAGATCACCGCGGCGGTGTCGCGCTCCAAGACCACAGTCATCTTTATTAATCAGATCCGGATGAAGATCGGGGTAATGTTCGGCAACCCCGAAACCACCACCGGCGGCAACGCCTTAAAGTTTTATTCGTCAGTCCGCTTAGACATCCGCCGGATCGAGACCCTGAAGGAGGGCGACAACTCCATCGGCAATCGGGTGCGGGTTAAGGTGGTCAAGAACAAAGTCGCTCCCCCGTTCCGCCAAGCCGAGTTCGATATTATGTTCAACCAAGGCATCGCTCATACTGGCGAAATTATTGATTTAGCGGTTCAAGCTGGTCTGATAAGCAAATCAGGTGCTTGGTACGAATACGGCGGCGGGAAGATCGCCCAGGGCCGGGATGCGGCCAAGCAGTATCTGAAGGATAACCCCAAAACGGCCGCCGAGCTGGAACGTGCTATCCGCAAGGCCCACGGGCCCGTGTGAGTCTATTTACAATAGGCAGGTTCCGGGGTATATTGCGGGTACCCAAGTTTTAGGGTAATAGCCAAACAAAGAGTAATACCGCTTTTAATTGTACGTGGCACCTTGAAGTGGGGTTTTGTTGTACCATCTTCAGCCAAAAGGAGGTGATGCAAGGTGGTTACTGATATTCTGCGGTTGGTGTTCCCTCTCAACGGGAACAATTCCCGTCAGTTGGTGGAGGTGCGGATTAACCCGGACTACACGATTGAATCGATGTCTGGTCCGGAGTCAGCATCGTCGGAACGATTGCAGAGCTTTTCTCTGAAAACAGTTGTCTATATCCAGCCGACCGACCCTCATTACGAAGGTCTGAAGGCCGAGAAGATAACGCTCAAGGAGTTTGCGCAAGCATTCGTACGCTGTCAACTTACCGGGGAGGTACTAGTCAATGAGGGATAAACCATCCAAATCCCACTTGTTTTAAAAGGGCGGAGCCATAACGGCGACGCCCTTTTTCTTATCTTAAGTTCCGTCAGGTTTAGATAATGGTCACCGGTGTGCCATCCTCGGCCCAAGCGAATAAGATACCAGACTCCGCTACCCCGAATCGAATACATCCGTGTGACATCGCCATACCTAAGTGTGAAAATCCTTCATACAGCCGGCCGTTAGTGTAGAGGCGGCCGCCCGGATAGATTTTGCCCTCCTCGAACTTAGCCGGTTTCACTCGCCAGTACGGCAACCCGTGTATGCCGTAGCCCTGAAAGCCATATTTGGCGCTGGTCAGGGCCATCCAGTTCGGCATCCACAGTTCGTACTCGCTGGAGTAGGCGTTCTCAATATGGTTCATGATTTTGTATTCTCCGGCCGGAGTAGTATAACCTAACTTACCCGTCGATACTGGTAAGCTAGCAACCACAACTCCGTTCTCGAGCCAATAACCGCGCTGATGTCCGCGGTCGATCACTATCGCCTTGGGTTGAGGCGCCTCCGCAACGTTGGCAGTCTCCCCGACTTGCAGGTTCAGTGCGACAATCTGTCCGTCCAGCCACCCGGCCCCCCCGTCCATCACTGGCTGGAAGTACTCTCGATACTGCCCGGTTCGTTCTGGGGCATGAAGGGCAACGTTAAAGCTAGCCATCTGGCGAGGGCGAATTAGTTTGTCAACTAACCCTACCGGCGCGATCCGGGTCGGTGAGAGCCAGGTCTCGGTCTGCCAATCGCTCCATCTGTCTTTGTCGCCAGTGCGAAAAACTGTCCCTAGCCGAAGCTGATTACCGTCCCATGTCTCGTTGCTAGTGTTTTGGATAGTTACCACGGCAGTCTGGGTCGCCCCCGGCTCGAACGTCAGCCCAGCTGGCAGGGTTGCTACCACGTAATCGGCGTCTATATCAGAAGACACCACCCGAGTGGTCATTGATGCCACTTGCGCAGCCAAGGTCTTTAACCTAATCGGGGCAGCCGCCTCAGCTCCATAGAGCTGCCAGCTACCTCCTAGCAGGGCGAAGCTGATAACAGCAGCTAGCGCCTGCTTGTGATTTTGATTTTTATCTTCCATGAATGGTTGGCAGGTATCCCTTAATTATAGCAAAAAACTCGCTCCCAGTCAAGATTTTTCCTTGACTATAGGAGAGAGGTGTGCTAAAGTGGGGGTAACTTGTCCCTTAAGGAGGCTAGTATGGAACGGGTGGATCTGATGGAGTTCCGGTTCGCTATACCGGGGCTTCCTTGTTCTGGGCTGCTAGGGGTCGATCTTCCTCAGGCGGTACACGAGTGGGTCTACGATCTATCAGAGTACTGCAATTACTGGGTGCGGATGCTCGGCTCAGGTGGGCGTTTGTTCTTGGCCTGCGAGTCCTGCGGGCGGCGGACGCTCGTCTGCGCGAGTGACCGGCGGGAGGCCGAGCGCGTCTGGAAAGATGCTCTCGCCCTTGACCGGGGTTATCCCCCGCGTATCCGGGCTGGATGGCAAGAGATAGAGGTAGAGCGTACCCTGACTGGGCTGCGCATCCCATTTCTCAAGCCCAAGCCCAATGTCGTCTCCCAGCTGGAGATCTTCGCCGAAGCGGTCGGCGCAACCTAAAAGTCCCCTTTGGCCCTATGCCAAATGGGACTTTTTCATATCCTGTTACGCGGTTAGAGGTAGGGCAGGTACGCCTGCACGCTCGAAGACAGAGCCAACCCCTGCCACACAATACTAACCAGCAGCGCCACAAAAACGATTAACAACATCCAAAATAACCAATGAGGTGCTTCGTCCTGGTCCTCAGGCATTTGGATGATAAAAAATGTTTTCTTTGGCTTCGCCTTAGCTACCGCTTGGCGAACCTTCGCACTTAGTTTTTTCTTGGCAGCCATCCCGTTAGAAATCAACCTAGCGTATAAATAACTTACTTTCCATGTCTTTTCAGCTGTCCCGATCGGTGATTTCTAACGGGACAGATCTTACTTGCATTATAGATTTAACTAATCACAATGACAAACTCACCCTTGGGGTTCTGCTGGCTGAATTGTTCAATAGCGATCGATACGGGCAGACGCAGGATCTCTTCATGAAGTTTGGTTAGTTCGCGGCCGATAATTACCTCCCGCTCACCCAATGCCGCACGGATCTCATTCAAAGTTTTCACAACCCGGTTAGGCGATTCAAATAAGACGATAGGCACAGCCACTGTCTTCATCTCTTGCCAGAGACTGGCGCGCCCCTTTTTCTTGGGCAGAAACCCTAAGAATAGAAAACTATCCGCCGAGATGCCGGCCGCGCTTAAAAGCGTGGTTACTGCGCTGGCGCCCGGGATTGGGACGACCTTTACTCCTGCCTGACGCGCGGCCTGGACCAATACGCTCCCCGGGTCGGCGATACCTGGTGTCCCCGCATCGGTAACTAAGGCAATGCGTTTGCCAGCGACTAGTTGAGCGACCAGCTGTTCGGTTTTGGGCGAACGCGTATGTTGGTGGAAGCTGATGAGCGAGGTTTTGATATTGTGCCGGTCGAGTAGTTTTTTGGTCTGACGCGTATCTTCGGCGGCGATCACGTCAACATCTCGCAGAGTCTCCAGCGCGCGCAGGGAGATATCTTGTAGGTTGCCGATCGGGGTAGCGACTACGAATAACATTAGAGCGTAGATTTTAATTGGCGATATAACTTGACCCACCTTTCGACTGAAAGATCTTGGGCCCGCGTCTTAGGATCTATCCCGGCGCCGGCTAGCAAGTTGCGCGCCAGCTTATCGTCGATGTGCAGCCCCCCACTAAGCGAGTTGTGCAGTTGTTTGCGGCGCTCACCGAACCCGGCTTTGACCATGCGGAAGAAAAATCTGACATCGTCTACATCCCAAGGAAGCTTGGGGTGAGGAGTGATCTTCAAAATGGCTGAGTCCACCTCTGGCTTGGGCCAGAACGACTGTTTGGTCACCGTGCGGACTATCTCTGGTTGGCCAAAGAACTGAACCGAGACCGACAGTAAACTCATCTCGCCGGGCTTGGCGGCGATCCGCTCAGCTACCTCTCGCTGGACCATCACTACGATCAAGTCTGGACGGTAGCTGGTCTCTAAAAACTGCTTCAATATCGGCGAGGTAATATAGTAGGGCAGATTTGATACCAGCTTGTACCGAGTCCGTCCAGATTTGACCCGACTCCACTGGCGGTACCGGTCATGCAGCTGCCGGCTCTCAAGCTTCAACACATTGGCCGGCAAGAGATCGATGTTAGGTGTGCCGCTACTTAGAGCTTTTAAAATACTGATCAGCTTTTTATCAGTCTCCACCGCTAGGACTCGACCAGCCCGCTCGGCCACGGGCAGAGTGAGCACGCCAAACCCAGGGCCGACCTCGACTACAAAATCATTCTTACTTAGATCGGCCGCCTCAAGCATGGTGCGCAGAGCCCCGGCATCAATTAAAAAATGCTGGCCCAAGCTTTTTTGAGCGGTTAAGTTGTAATGAGTCAACAAGCTCTTAACGGTTTGTATGTCAGTCAGGTCCACCCCTATATTCTAAAGTATTTGATTCCAATCTTACCCGCTCCTAGAGGAGCAAGCTTTAAAAATGCTGGACGGTTGAGGTCGAGCTGGATGCCAGTATAGGCCTGGGGGCCATAATCATTAATCATTACATCAATAGTTTTGCCGGAATTGACTGCGACTACTCGGAGATGAGTGCCTTTGGGGAACTGACGGCTAGCGGCGGTCAGTTCACTCCCAAAATCGTACCAAGTGGCCAGCCCGGCATAGATCGGAGACTTACGTTCTGTCTGACGCTTAGCCTCTTCCTGTTTTTTAAGCTCAGCTTTAAGGTTGGCAGCCACCAGCGGTTCCAACACGCTAGCCGATGGGTCTTGGATGGTAACGGTCATTTGGTCGGTTAAGGCGGTTTCGGGTGGCGGTTCAATCATCCACCCCTCGTAACTGCCAAAGTCTTGGAGCAACAGCTCGGCTATATCGCTAGCCCGGGTGTCGGTCTGCCATCCTAATCCGTTAAACTGCAATTTGATAACTTTAGGTTGGTTGATGGGTGGGCGCTGCCAACTTAATCCCCCAGTCAGCACGGCTAGACTTAAGAGCGACAGAACTGCCCCCCGGTAACCAGTCATCATTTGGGTTTGATATCGGCCAGGTCGGCGGCCAGATCCTTTATGCCGTACTTTACAAAAGCGACAGTCACGATATCTCCGGTTTGACTAATGATCACGCCTGGCCCGAACTGCCGGTGGATAACCTTATCCCCGGGTTGGAGCCGGCGTTCTTGTCCACTCGTTTGGCGGACTGGGCCCGAACGTCTAACGAATTCGGTAAGTTCTTCGGGAAGGTCGTCGATGAATCGTGAGCGGGGGTTAGCCTGCAGGTTACCATAGATCAGCCGCTCTTCAGCGTGGGTAAAATAAACTTTTTGGCGGGCGCGGGTGATCCCGACATAACATAGTCGACGTTCCTCCTCCAGCTCCTCAGCGTCCATTAAACTGCGGCTATGTGGGAATAAGTTTTCCTCGGCGCCCACCATAAAGACATAATCAAACTCCAATCCCTTGGCGGTGTGGAGGGTCATGAGCGTTATCGCATCATCAGCCAGCGTGAGATTGTCAGTATCAGAGATCAGCGCGACCTCTTCCAAGAAGATAGACAACGCTTCTGCGGGGGCTAGGTGGTCGTACTTTTCCATCACTGATTTAAGTTCGGCAATGTTTTCGAGCCGGGTCTCACCCTCGATCCCCTCAGCCTTGAGCATGGTTTGGTAACCAGACGCGGTTAGCACCAAGTCGAGCAAACGACTGAGATTAAGCCGTGGGCTCTTGCGCTCGATCTGTCGCATCACCCCCACAAACTCCTGCACGGCTGGAGTCGGATTGTTCAAATGCGTTATATAGTCGTACATCCCCTTATCCGCGGAATAAGCCTCCTGTTCCAATGCCTGCAATGTCTTTTTGCCGATGCCTCGGGCAGGCAGATTGATGATCCGCTGAAGGGCTAGGTTATCATCGGGATTGGCCAGCAACTTTAAGAAAGCCAACATATCCTTGATCTCCCGTCGCTCATAGAAGCGGACTCCGCCGATCACGCGATAAGGCAGACCAGCTCGGAGCATAGTTTCCTCTAGGGCGCGGGACTGGGCGTTAGTCCGATACAGCACGACAAAATTGTTTAGCTGAGCCCTAGTTCTCCCCCGCCAGGCCAGTATCTCCCGCACGATAAAATCACCCTCATCCTTTCCATTGGACGCTTCGTAGACCGTGATTAGTTCACCGCTGGCCTGGTTGGTCCACAATTTTTTATCACTTCGGTTTTTATTGTGGGCGATCACTGCGTGGGCGGCATCGAGAATGTTCTGGGTCGAACGATAGTTCTGCTCCAGTTTCACAATATAGGCGTCTGGGTAGTCATTGTGAAAGTTTAAGATGTTGCGGAAGTTCGCTCCCCGCCAAGAATAGATACTCTGCCAATCATCTCCGACTACAAACAGGTTGCGATGCTTAGCGGCCAGTAGCGAGGTCAGCCGGTACTGTGCGGTATTGGTGTCTTGGTATTCATCAACCAAGATATATTTGAACTGTTCCTGATAACGGGCTAAGACTTTCGGCTGTCCCTGGAAGATGATGACCAGGTTCATCAGTAAGTCGTCAAAGTCCATCGCCTGGTTCCGGCGCAAGATATCCTGGTAAGCCCGGTAGACTTTAGCTACGATTTGCTGGAACGTTCCGCTCGCTACCGAGGTATATGCATCCTCATCCATCAGTTCGTTCTTAGCCGAGGAGATATGCGCTCTGACCGCCTCTGGCGCAGTCCTTTTGATATCCAATTGCAGCATCTCCATTGCTTGTTTGACGGCGGTGAGCTGATCGTCAGCGTCTAAGATCGTGAAGTTAGCCGCGTAGCCCAGATGGTGTGCCTCACGGCGCAGCACCTTGGCGCAAAAGGAGTGGAATGTACTGACATTAAAAGGTTTGTCGCTACGCGACCTAATGAGTCGCTGGATGCGTTCGCGCATCTCCCCGGCCGCCTTGTTGGTGAAGGTAATGGCTAGGATATTGGCGGGTGATATCTGTTTGGTTTGGATCAAATACGCCACCCGATGGGTTAGCGCTTTGGTTTTGCCGCTGCCGGCTCCTGCCAATACCAAAACCGGACCTTTGACGCGATGGACGGCCTTGATCTGTTCAGGGTTCAGCGATGCGATTGGGTCTGACATACTTTCCTATTATATAGAGGACGGCAGTCCTGTCCCCCTCGGTCGTCGATTATTCTGTCCTGAGGCGGATTTGTTATATAATAGAAGCCGACAGGATACTCGCAGCTTTTGCTAATGTAGGAGGATTTGGACGAATGTCAGGACATTCTAAGTGGTCAACTATTAAGCGGAAGAAGGGGGCAACCGACGCTAAGCGCAGCGCTGAATTCACTAGAATTGCTCGGGTCATTGAGGTGGCAGCTCGATTTGGGGCTGACCCAGAGATGAACCCGCGGCTTAAGCTAGCGGTACAAAAGGCTCGTGGTTCGAACATGCCCATGGCCAATATTGAAAAGTCGGTCCGTAAGGGAGCCGGGTTAGATGCCGACAAGAGCCAGATCGAAGAAGCAACCTACGAGGGTTTAGCGCCAGGCAACGTGGCGGTCGTAATCCGGGCGTTAACGGACAACCGCAACCGAACGGTATCTGAACTGCGTAATCTATTTGCCAAGGCCGGCGGAAGCTTGGGCAGCAGCGGCGCGGTGGCCTGGCAGTTCAAAGAACGCGGTCTGTTGGTTATCCCTAAGAGTAGCTCAGATATGGAGATGAAGTTTATCGATGCTGGGGCGGAAGATTTTCAAGATGCCGGGGATGCTTGGGAGGTCTACACCCCGCCCAAGGATCTGGCCCAGGTCAGACAACGTCTAGTGAGCGACGGGATACAAGTCCAAGAGGACAAACTTACCTTAATGCCCACTACTACGGTCGAGGTCACCGATCCGACTACGGCTAAAAAAGTTCTGGGCTTAATGGAGGCGCTTGATGACAACCCCGACGTCAGTGAAGTTTTCACCAATTTCGATATAGCCGACAATTTACTAGGAGAATAGCTTGAAGGCCACGATCATTTTAGGTTTAGACCCGGGCACTGCCACCACCGGCTACGGCGTAGTCGCCCACGACGGGGTGAAGGCGCACTACCTTACGCATGGTTGTATCACCACCCCTAAAACCGATCTAACCGCTACTCGGCTGCACGACATCGCCAAAGCATTGCGGGCGCTGATCAAAAAATATCAACCCGACCTGGTTGCGGTGGAGGAGTTATTCTTTGCCCGCAACGTTACTACTGCCATGAATGTCTCCCAAGCCCGCGGGGTGCTGCTGCAGGTCGCAGCTGAAGCGCATACACAGATCCGGTCATATACTCCTCTGCAGGTCAAACAAGCCATCACCGGTTACGGCCGGGCCGACAAGCAGCAAATGCAAAAAATGATTAAAATGATATTAGGGTTAAAGGAGATCCCCAAACCGGATGATGCGGCCGATGCGTTGGCCGTGGCGGTAACCGCAGCGCATGCATCTACTCTTGAACGACATCTTAAATGATCGGTAGCATCCAGGGCACAGTGAAATCAGCCGGCATTGATTGGCTTTTGGTCCAGACCGAAGGCGGAGTGGGGTATAAAATCTCCACCACCCACGCGGTCATCGCCAGTTACCCGGTTGGTTCAACGATTGAACTGCTAACCTACTTAGTGGTGCGCGAGGATCAACTGAGTCTGTATGGCTTTATGAGCGAAGCTGAGCAGACTTTCTTTACCCAGCTAGTCGGGGTATCCGGGGTTGGCCCCCGCAGCGCCTTGGGCGTGTTGAACGCCGGAAAAGTCAGCGAGCTCCAGTCAGCCATTGGCGGCGGCGATGTCGCCATCTTTACTACTATCAGTGGGATTGGTAAAAAAACTGCCGAGCGGATCATTGTCGAGTTAAAGAACAAAGTCGAGATAAGCAACTCCAAATTAGGCGATCAAGCGCACGATCTACTCACGGCCCTCGTCTCGCTGGGGTATAATGCGTATGAGGTGAAACGCGTTCTGCCGGACATCCCGCGCGAATTAGCCGCTACAGAAGATCGGATCAAATATGCGCTCAAACTATTGGGGAAATAATATTAAGTAGTTATATAAAAAGGAGTCATCATGGCAAAGGGTCCGCACAATCATTTCCTGTTCGGCGAGATGGATATGTTCGACCAACTGATCCTGTTGGTCGTTGGGATTATTGTCCTGCTGATCAACCTGGGGCTGTTGGATCGAGTCTGGTTGGCTTACTGGCCAGTACTACTGATCTTGATCGCCTTCAAGGAGATCATGCAAAACCGCTAAATCGGCTTTGGGTAAGACACATCGGTTAATTATTATCGTCCTGGGGGCGCTGGTGCTAATACTACTCAGCGCCTACTTGGCGTGGTTCGCCCCCAGTGATTTTAAAGCCGAGGGTAAAACCCTCTTTAATGTGGAGCAGGGCGACACGATCGCTGATATCGTGGTCAATCTCAAAGATGCAGACTTTATTCGGTCAACCTTTGGTACCCGGATAGCTTTTAAGTTGAATCGTACTGGCGCTGTGCAGTCGGGGGCCTACAATGTCTCCCCGCGAATGGATGCCTGGCAGATCGCTTACATTATTGCCCACAGCCAAACAGCCACTGCCAAAGTAACGATTCCTGAGGGGTATACAACAGCCCAGATCGCCATGCTCCTCGAAAAGAAAGATATTATTACGGCTAACGACTTTGTCAAAGCCGCTGCCAATTTCCCGCCAGACTTCGACTTTTTAACCGGCCGACCAGATAATT
This sequence comes from candidate division Kazan bacterium GW2011_GWA1_50_15, assembly GCA_001029795.1. Taxonomy (GTDB): domain Bacteria; phylum Patescibacteriota; class Kazan-3B-28; order Kazan-3B-28; family Kazan-3B-28; genus Kazan-3B-28. Next base: position 499,934 of record CP011216.1, on the reverse strand, counting down.
CGCTGGAAGGGTATCTCTTCCCTGATACCTACAACATGGATCAGGGCACGCCAGTGCGCGATCTGTTGTTGCAGATGTTGGATAACTTCAAACGGCGTATCGGCACGGTGGATGCCCAAGTTAAGTCATCTCAATACACCCTGCACCAAATTTTGACTTTGGCCTCACTTGTGGAGAAAGAAGCCCGGACGGATGTGAATAGAAAGTTAGTTGCCGGGGTGCTGGTCAATCGGTTAGACAAGGGTATGCGGCTGGATGTGGACGCTACGGTCCGCTACCTTACCGACAATTGGGTGGGGCCTATCTCCCAAGCCGATCTCAATATTAACTCGCCCTACAACACCCGCAAAGTCGCTGGTCTCCCACCCGGCCCCATCTGCAACCCAGGCTTGGCCGCTATCAGAGATGTGCTCTCCCCCACCGCTTCCGACTATTTCTACTATCTGACCGATGCGGATGGCGTAATGCACTACGCCAAAACTTTACCCGAACATAACGCCAACAAGGCGCAGTATCTATAGTGGTTCGGCCGCATCAATTCGTGGCTGCTTTCGCTGGGAGTTTTCTTCTTGGGGTGCTTGTTGCTTCCCGGTTCGGTTTAGATTGGCCAGCCATTATCATCGGGTTGGCTTTGTTCTTGATTTTACTTTTGCTTCCTACTCAGCCACCGATAAAATTTCTAGCCGTGGCGATGTTGGGGTTACTGCTGGGCTGGTGGCGGTATGGCGCGGCGGTTACTTTACCCTCTGACCTGATTACCCGCTGGGTCGGGCAGACCTCGGGATTGGTTGGCACGGTGGCTAACGACCCGGTGATGTCGGGTACCCGTCAAAAATTTTATCTCCGCGTCCAAACCGTTGACGGCCAACCGGCCAGCGGAAAGATTCTGCTAACTGCGTGGCAACTGCCTCGTTGGGAGTTTGGCGATAAACTGCAAGCCGAGGTCAAATTAGCATTGCCGGAAGTCAATGAAGAGTTTGACTATCCGGCATACTTAGCGAAAGGGGGCGTCTACGCTCTGGGGCAGACGGCAAGCGAAGTTCAGTTGGTGGATAAACCGCGATGGAGTTGGCAGCGCGAATTATTCCGCTTGAAACACTGGTTGGCTCACCAGACACAGGTACTCGTTCCAGACCCCCAAGGGATGTTGATGAACGGGTTGCTCTTAGGGATGCGGTCTTCGCTCTCAGACGAACTGCAGACCCAGCTAAAAAACTCCGGCACCACCCACATCGTGGCGCTGTCTGGGATGAATATCACTATCGTTGCCGGTTTCTTTTTCTGGCTAATGCGCCGGCTCCGCCGGCGCTGGGCACTCGTCTTGGCGGGTATCGGCATATTACTGTTCGTCGTGATGACCGGAGCCAGCGCCTCCATCGTCCGCGCCGCCATTATGGGTTGGGTGATGCTACTCTCCGCGCTATGGGGACGGCGACGCGATTTAACCAACGCTATATTGTTAGCGGCTGTCCTGATGGTGGCATTAAATCCCTTGATCTTACAATATGATACTGGGTTCCAACTGTCCTTAGCGGCAACAGCCGGCATTGTCTATCTCTCCCCTAGTTTACTTTTAGGGTTCCGACGCTGGCCCAATGTTTTAGCTTCGGCCGCCGCGACTACCATCGGCGCTACGGTCGCTACTCTGCCCTTAGTTATCTTTCACTTCGGCGGGTTCTCGGTTGTCACTTTATTCGCCAATCTCGTCGTAGTCCCGCTGGTTCCTCTCGTGATGCTGGTCGGATTTATTACAATGTTGGTGGGCATTGTTGCGCCGACCTGGCAATGGCTAGGATGGCCCTCGGTCTGGGCGGCCGGGAGTTTACTCGCCATCATTAAGTTTTTCGGTGATCTGCCTTGGGCATTCGTACCCATCACTGCGCTCTCGGCGGGTTGGCCAGTACTGTACTATCTGGGGTTAATTGGTATTTATTTCTTTCCCCGTGCTCGCGCAACTCAAAAAATATAGATGGCGGCTGGCGGTTGCCATGCTTTTGGTGCTCAACTTCGGGTTGGTGTCTTTTGCGCTTCAGCGTCCTGACGGTCTGGCGCATATTTATTTTTTGGATGTAGGCCAGGGCGATTCGATCCTGATAGTGACTCCCGACGATCAGCACATCTTGATCGATGGCGGCCCCACTGAAGCAGTCATTAGTAGATTGGATAGCATCTTGCCGGTCTGGGATAGGAATATCGACTATATGTTGCTCACCCATCCTCACGCCGATCATGTGGCTGGCCTATTGGCAGTATTAAAACGTTACCCAGTTAAACATTTTTTGTATAACGGCGTGGACTACGATACGGAGATCTACAAAACTCTCTTAGAAGAAGTGAACCGCCAACGCATCCCCATCGATATCGCCGAGGTCAGTGACGACTTTAAGTTCAGTGGGGCCAGTTTGGATATTATCGCTCCACCCGTTGAGAGGCCGAAGCGGGCTGACCCCAACGAGACCTCGGTGGTAGCGGTGTGGCGATACAAAAATTTCTCCGCGTTACTGACCGGAGATGCCAGTGTTAACAACGAACGAGAACTATTGGCGGCAGGGCTGGCTCCAGATGTTGACGTACTGAAGGTTGGGCATCAAGGCAGCCACACTTCGTCCAGTATTGAGTTTCTGCGGGCTATTCAGCCGGCAGTCGGCATTATTGAGGTCGGTCCCAACACCTACGGTCATCCCCATGCGGACATTCTCCAGCGCCTGGCTGATATCGGGGCAGCTATCTATCGGACTGATCAAGACGGCACCGTTGAAGTCGTCACCGACGGGAGCAGGTATGCCGTCCATCCCACCCGTTGATTTTCTCCCAGCCTTAGCTTAAGATAGCTCTACAAGTCGCTTCCGCTACCGGGGGCGATTTAGTTCGTTTACAAAAAGGAGGTGAGCGCTATGCGAAATGGCGCCCCAATTGGCGCAGTCCTGGTGGACTGGCAAATGGAAGAAATGGTGCGCGAAGGCCGCATCACTGGGGGTATCCGGCGTAAGGACGATATCCAACCCTGTTCCTTTGACCTGCGGGTCGGGAACAAGATGTGGGAGACGGCGGGCATCCTGGATCTAGGTGATGGGTTCAAGACCAAGGATTTTATGAACTATGCCTACAACGCTTACGATGAAAAAGCGTTGATGCATGGTTACATTCTCACCCGTGGCGCCTACTTCGTTCAGCTTGATATCAATCTCAAGTTGGGAGCGGACGAATGGGGGTTCGTGAACCCTAAAAGCTCCAGTGGGCGGATCGACCTGCATTGTATCGCCCTAGCCGAGGGCTCGACCAGCTTTAACACCATCCCTCATGGCTATCATGGGCGGGTCTCATCACTCGTCATTCCCCAAAGTATCATCGTCGCACTGTATAAAAGTGTGGCTCTGGTGCAGCTGAGGATCTTCCGCGGCGAAAGGGCTTTCCTGAGCAACTGTGAACTCCGGCGGTTGCACGCTAGCCATAGTCTGATCGATAACTCCGACATCCAGCCGGTGATCGAAGACGACCACTTTCTTATCCGCGCGAATCTTCGGGATAACCCCAGTAACTTAGTGGTTACCGGGACTCGTCGGCCGTTAAAGCTCAAAGCCAAACGGTCAGTTGACCCGCGCATCTACTTCCGAGTGAAAGAGTTGGATAGCCAGGGTGCGCTCTGGCTCGAGCCGGGAGAGTTTGCGCTGATCGGGAGTATCGAAAAGATCCGTATCCCCCACCACGTCTGCGCCGAGATGGTTCCCTTCTCGGATCGGCAGGGTGAGTTTCGAAGTCATTACGCCGGGTTCTTCGACCGCGGGTTCGGATATGGCCGAAATGGCGAAGCTCCAGGCAATACTGTTGTCTGCGAGGTGAGGAACCAGGCCTCGGTTCCCATCCGCATTGCCCATGGCCAGCTAATCGCCCGTTTTCGCTTCGAGTACTTGCAGTACGAACCCGACCTCGTCTATGGCGAGGGCGGGCAAGTCAGCCACTATGCCAGGCAGTCAAGCGGGATCGCTCTGGCCAAGTTCTTTGTTCCTTGGACCGCTCCGTCCGCACCAGCGGAACTCTAATTCAGCCCCTCCGGGGGCTGTTTTTTATATATAATGATGATGGCCTGTCCCGTTTAAAATCACCTATCGGGATAAAGGTTGTCGGTTGACTGTACAGATGTAAACGCTAGGTTGATTTTGAACGGGATGGACAGAAAAAACTTTATTAAGCGGGATGAGAATTTCGTCTGCGAACACTGTGGCCGGATGGTCGTTGGCAGCGGCTACACCAACCACTGCCCGGCATGCTTGTGGAGTAAGCACGTGGACAACATCCCTGGGGATAGGGGTAACCCCTGCGGCGGGATGATGGAACCAATTGGGGTCAAGACCCACGGCTCCGACTATGATATAGTGCACCGCTGCTTGCGTTGCACCGAGATCAAGCGTAACCAAGTCGCCACCAGTGACGACCGGGAGGTATTGGCCGCTATCTTAGAACGATCATGAATTTTATTGCGGTACATTGGAGTGAATTATTGTGGCCGGCTGTGGTCGCGTTTGGGATAGTGCTAGTCGCTACACCGCTAGTCAAACAGCTGGCCGTCCAGCACCGGCTATTTGATCTGCCCACCTCTGCCCGCCGGGTTCATACTCAGCCCATCCCCCGCTTGGGCGGGTTAGCGATATTTTTGGGGATTATGCTCACGCTATTGATCTTTTTCCAGGCAGATCCCAGACTCTACGGCGTCTTTTTGGGCGGCACAGCGTTCTTTGCCCTGGGTTGGCTGGATGATCTCTACGATCTTGCCCCGCCAGTCAAACTGTTTGGGCAGTTTATGGCCGCATCCATCCCCATCCTGTTTGGTATCACGATCTCGAATCTAACTAACCCGTTCGGCGGGATTATTCTATTGGCTCCGGGCTGGGATATCGTGCTTACTCTAATTTGGATACTGTTAGTGGTTAATACGATCAACTTTCTTGATGGGCTTGACGGACTGGCTAGCGGGGTGAGCGCTATCTCCGCTGCCGCACTCATGGGCTTGAGTCTGTTTACGATAGTGAACCAGCCCGATACCGCGGCTTGGGCGGCCGTGGTACTCGGAGCCGCCACGGCCTTTTTAGTCTACAACTGGCACCCCGCCAAGATATTTATGGGCGACGGGGGCTCTCATTTGTTAGGGTTTATGATCGCTACTCTTGCCATTATTAGCGGCGGCAAGGTAGCCACTGCCGCGCTGGTCTTGGGTCTTCCCATCGTCGATTTTGTCTGGTCGCTCGTGAGACGAGTCAAAAGTGGCCGGGCCCCCTGGTCGGCCGACCGCGAACATCTCCATCACCTTCTCTTTGATCTAGGTTTGGGACAGCGTACCGTAGTGGCCTTGATCTATCTGCTGACTTTAGGGTTCGGTCTGGCTGCGCTAGCTTCAGGGACTTGGCTTAAATTAATCATCCTGGCTGTTGTTGTTTTAGTCCTGGCGGGAATAATCCGTCTGGTGCTGCATTTTAAACAGGTTACACCTTAATACTCTTGACAGAAAGGATGATTTGTTGTATGATGAAATAATACGCTTCTGGGTTAGTCAAACAAAAATAAACAGCCCGAAAATGAACAATCAGCAGTTTGATCGTCTGGTCCAGAACCTCCAAGACATTATGCGGTGCCCCCATTGCTCCGCTAAATATACGAACGAAGATGTTCACTACTTGGGGCAATTGGACTCCATGACGTTTCTACATATGCGGTGCGGCAGCTGCCACACTCCGGTGTTCGCAAGCGTAGCTCTGGCTAATGAGTCGGGCGATATTTTATCGGCTGACGTCACAGCGGATGACATTGCCATATCTGATATGCCAGCGTCCGACCCTGAAACGCTAGCTGGGTTTGATCGTCGTTCTTTGGGCGACGCTGAGCCTCGCGAGATCCCGGTCGAACACATCCCTGTCGATGAACTGTTCTCAGCCCTCAACCCAGTTTCCTACGATGATGTGTTGGATGCCCACGAATATCTAGCTGGTTTCTCGGGGGATCTCAGCCGCTTAATAGGGCGGTAAGCTCATAACGTCCCTGCCGCCATTTGACTTGGGGCAGTTTTTCGGTATAAGATTCTCCTGTTATGGGTATTGGAGAATATAGTCTAGAAGTCAAAACTAGGCCGGCTGATCTTAAGCCAGCGGCTGTCAGACACCAGGGCGAAGTACCCGGGGTGATCTATGGAAAGGAGATTGAACCGGTTTTGATATCAGTTAACGGTGCACAGCTCAAGCGGGTCTACTATCAGGCTGGCAGTAGTTCGCTGGTGAACCTAAAGATCTCGGGCCAGGATGAACGGACGGTGCTGTTTAAGGAACCCCAATTCGATCCTCGTACCGGCGAACTGGTTCACCTGGATTTCTACCAAGTCAAATTGAGCGAAAAGATCAAAGCCGAGGTCCCGCTCGTATTCGCGGGCGAAGCCCCGGCCGTTGAAGATTTCGATGGTGTGTTGGTCACCAATAAAGATAAATTAGAAGTTGAATGTCTGCCGGCCGATCTGCCGCACGAAATAACAGTTGACCTTAGTGCGCTGAAAAACATTGATGACTCGATCTTGATTAAAAACGTTGCCGTTCCGTCCGGGGTTGAGGTGTTAGACGATGCTGAAGAAGTAGTGGTAGTAGTGACTCCGCAGCGGGCCGAGGAAGTTGAAGCTGCTCCGGTGAGCGAAGAGGAGGCCGTAGCCGGCATCGAGGTGGCGAGCGAAAAGACCGCAGGTGGAGAGGCTGGCGAGGAAAAGTCAGCCGAGTCGTCAGACGCGGAATAGGCCACATTTATTTTCGTTATAAAATCATCCCGCTTAGCATTCGTGTTGAGCGGGATCAATTTATCTATAAAAACTTGTCGGAATATGTTGTATTGCGAAAAAATTAACCGTATAATTTTTAATAGAGTTCTTTTGTACAAAAACTCACGCGAGGATAGCGTCATATTATTAACGCATGGGGGTTTCCAATGCCCGTACGCAAAAGAAGGAAGACGGCTGCGAAGAAAGCCGCTCCGAAAAAGCGGAGAGTAGTGCGTCGCCGCAAGACGACTGCCAAGAAAGCTGCTCCGAAGCGCAGAGTGCGTCGCCGCAAGACGGCTGTCAAGAAAGCCGCTCCGAAGCGGAAGCGTCGCCGCGCGCGCAAATAGTTTTTTGCTTTTAAGCGCGCTTGTACTTGCAAAAAACACTCCTGGGGGAAGTGTTTTTTGCTTTTCTAGACCAGTTTTTTCATAACTTTCACCAAAGCCGTCAGATCACTCTTCTTGGTCTGCCATCCCCAACTGATCCGCAGACTGGATGTGGCGCGAGTTTGGGGCAGATGTAAGGCTTGGAGTACGTATGACGGCTCGATGCCGCCAGCCGCACAGGCGGATGCGGCTGATACAGCGATACCCATTCGGTCTAAGCCAATAACCAAGGTATCACTTGTGTGACCGCGCACTGAAACATTAACTATATTAGGCAAACTTGCATCGAGCGGATGATTTATCTCTACTCCGGGTAACTGCTGCAAGTGGTTGGCTAAATCTCTTTGCCACTCGTGATGTCGGCTATACATTTTCGCTTTATTTTTTTGAGCAGCGGCTAAGGCTGCCGCCATACTCACTGCGCCAGTTACATTAACTGTTCCCGACCGCAATCCCCGTTCCTGACCGCCGCCGTGCATCTGCGGGGCTATCGTCACTCCCCCGCGCGCGAATAAACAGCCAATGCCTTTCGGTCCGCCAAGTTTGTGGCCAGACAGAGTGAGGAGGTCGACATGCAGATATTTAGTGTCGAGATTTAGATAGTTACCGGCTTGCACCGCGTCGGTGTGGAACAAGATGGGGTGGGTGCGTTCTCGGTTGAGAGTCTCAATTAATTTACCGATCGCTCGAATAGGTTGGATGGTGCCGATTTCATTGTTGGCATACATTACCGAGACCAAGATCGTGTCCGGCCGGATTGCCGCGCCGATTTTGGCGGCCGAGATTAACCCTTCGCGACCCGGCTTAATATAGCTGACCGTAAATCCTTGGGTCTCCAGCCACCGGCAACTTTCCAGCACTGCCTTGTGTTCGATGGCAGTGGTGATGATATGCCCCCGTCCGCGATTCAATGCCACTCCCTTGATGGCCAAGTTGTCTGCCTCGGTGGCCGAGCCGGTAAAAATGATTTCGCTCGGCTGGCAATTCAACATCTCTGCCACCTGCCGCCGAGCGGCGTCGGCCAGATTCAGGGCTTCACGGCCAGAGGTGTGGCTGCTGTTGGGATTGCCAAATATCTTGGCGACCCGGTTTATGGCTTGCTTAACCTCCGGTCGTAGGGGCGCGCTGGCCGCATAGTCCAGGTAGATCGGTTTCATAGGTCTATTCTACACTTTGTCGCTCCCAGAGCAAGAAACCATTGCCCCTATCCGAATGGTCTGCTAAAGTGAGTCCAGGTTACTTTGCACCCTATTTTTTAGTCTAGGAGGTGGCCCCATGCCACAGCAGCCAACTCTGCTGAATGAGCGGGAATACCAGGATGCGGTTGTCACGCGGGCCTGTGAGCTAGTCGAGATGGATGATCTTCATCACTCGGTCTCGTCCCGGGCCGCCCGCCAGGTGCCTCGCGATCTAGCGAGGCAGCTATGTCGGCCTCTCTGGCGGGTGCTGTCATTCAGTATGCGGGACGAACTCGTCGCGGCTCTACTGCTCACTGTAGCTGATAACATCTTCAGTCTTGCCGATAGCCCCGGCTGGGGTGACTTGGAACGGCTGTTCGCCGAATATCATCAGATAAGGCCATCCCTCCGCGAAGAGCGGGAGGCCCTCGATGCGGTCATGGTACCCTGGGAGGCTACTTGTGTAGCTACCTATGTACTCTGGAAGATCTATCATCTGCCAGACAGCGGCAAGACCCGCCACGGCTCCAAAACGACCCTGCACTAAGCAGGGTCTTTTTTACTTTAGTCGGGTAATAAAACTTACTCTTCTTCTTTCAAAATTCCCCGGAAGATAATGTCCCGATCCACGCCTATATCTTTTAACATCCGTTGGTAGCGAGCACTCCCCTTCTCTGAGCCGTATTTGCTAGTCAGCAATGCCAAGAGCGGCAGCTGTTCATTCTGGTACAAGACCTCTTTGGGGTTCTTATTTAAGGCCAACTCCTTGGCCTCTTGTAAGTTTTTGGTTTCCGCTATCTTCATCAAGAATAGCCCCAATAATTCATCCGGACCTGCTCCCCAATCCTTCAACTGGGCCTGTACATCCTCGCGCGCATCTGGGTCTTTGATCTTTTCAGCGCGTTTGTTCACATAATGCAAAACATCGTCGCTGGTCAGCGGCACCTCGCCGGCGATTCTCTCAAAATCATTCTCTTTAGAAGAAGGCTGGCCCCCTTCGAGACTACCAAATCCTTTATTCATTGGTTTTTATTTTTAATCTTTCATTTAATCATAACACAGATTATCATTTCTGTCAAGACCGAGGCTCATTGCCTATCCAAATAAAATACTGTAGGTTAATAGATGTTGTCGTTGCTCTTTTTAACTTTCATGAGGAGGAAGGCATGAACTTTTGCGTGAGCAAATTCTTGAACGTCCTGTTACTATGCCCCGAGAGTTTTAAGGCGGCTTTGGAACACTATGTCGGTCGCCAAGCTCGGGTCAAGCTCGGTCCCCCGCCGGGTCTGGATCAGGCTAGAGCGCAACCCCGCCCTCAGCTCATCTGTGAAGTGGTGAGGAAGGGTCGGCTGTTACCGCTCGAGTCGGGAGACTACCTCGACCATCGGGACATCCGGCGGATTGAGATCGAACTGCCCGTTTTAACCAGCGGGCAAACCCCGCGAGGGACGATCTACAGTCTGCCGCTCCGAGAAAGTTGCGAGATTCTCAACCAGCACTATCTTGGAGACCAGGCATACTACCCGCCTACCGGCGAGGTCAGGACCATCGAGGCGTTCATTCAGCTCAATGCGGCTATTGCCAAAGGGTTCCCGTTTGGGCTCCCCACGTCTGGCAAAGCTATAATTTTTGTCGGGGACGCCGTTCCGGTATCGGTGGCTATCCCCGCACTTCCTCTTGAGGGGATGGTCAAGCTGACCACCCCAGCCGTCATGCAGGCCGCTCAGTCAGGATAGCGGCCGAGTTGACTCCGTGCGGCCCCGATCTTCATCGGGGCCTTTTTTTATGCTTCGGGAGCATATATATTGGATAGGTAATGACAAGTCAAGAACTACGGCAAAAATTCATTGAGTTCTTTGAGGCGAAGGGGCACATCCTAGTCCCCTCCAGTTCGTTGTTGCCCAAGGACGATCCGTCGGTGTTACTGACCACGGCGGGGATGCAGCAGTTCAAACCCTACTTTGTGGGGCTGAAGGACCCTCAGGTCGAGCTGGGTGGCCGGCAGGCGATCTCGATCCAAAAATGTTTTCGTACCGCTGACATTGATGATGTCGGCGACGACACTCATCTGACTTTCTTTGAAATGTTGGGGAACTTCTCGTTTGGAGACTATTTCAAAACCGAGGCTATCCAATTTGCCTGGGAGTTTTTGACTACAGTAGCCGGGATCAGCGCCTCGTGCCTGTCGGCCACCTACTACAACGGGAATCGCCCTGGAACTACCGCAGATATCGAAGCTAAATTAGCGCTGGACAAGCTGGATGGGTTAAACCAAGTGAGTGCCCAACCAGATGCAGAAAACTTTTGGGGGCCGACCGGGACCGAGGGGCCGTGCGGACCGACTGTTGAGTTCCATGTTAACGGAGTTGAGGTCTGGAACTTGGTGTTCAATGAATTTTACTGTCATCCAGACGGGAAGCTGAGCCCGCTCCCCGTTCGCGGGGTGGATACCGGCATGGGGCTGGAGCGCTTGTCGGTGGCCGTCAATCAACTGCCCAATATTTTTGCCACCGATGTCTTTAAGCCGCTCATGGATAAGCTAGGCAGTCTCACCCCGCGCGCTCAACGGATCGTGGCCGATCACATCCGCGGCGCGGTCTTTCTACTCGGCGACCACGTTCGTCCATCCAACAAAGAACAGGGTTATATTCTCCGGCGGATCTTACGGCGAGTGCTGATGCATATCCATGGTAGCGGCGTCCGACTCGAGGATCTAATTAATACGGTGATCGATCTATTCGGACCGGTCTATCTTGATCTCACCCAAAACCGAGAATCGATTAATCAATTCGCCCGCACAGAAGCTGATAAATTCTCCCGGACGATCGATGCCGGTGAAAAAGAACTTGCCAAACTTATTGCCAACGGCACCCCGCGCTTATCCGGAGCAGAGGCCTTCAAGCTTTTTGCCAGCTATGGTCTGCCGATCGATTTCATCAAAGAAAAGATCCCGGTGGATGAGTCTGAGTTCGATCGGGCATTTGTCGAGCATCAAAGTATTTCGCGAGCGGGGGTGGAGAAAAAGTTTGGCGGGCATGGGCTGAGCGCTGGGGCGGCCATCGACCCGGCGGAGCAGATCCAGATCACTAAATTACATACTGCTACTCATCTGCTTCACGCTGCCTTGCGGGAAGTGTTAGGCGCTGAAGTGCATCAAGCTGGCTCGGATATTAATCCGGAACGGACCAGGTTCGATTTTAATTTTCCGCGCAAACTGATTCCCGACGAGATCCAGCGGATCGAAGCCTGGGTGAACGACAAGATATCAACTGGGTTTAGTGTCAAACACGAGACTCTTCCCTACGCCCAGGCCATCGCCGCTGGAGCGGTAGCTTTTTTCAAAGAGAAGTACCCTGCGCAGGTTGATGTCTATACCATATATAATGAAGACACGGGTAAAGTGATCAGCCAAGAGTTGTGCGGCGGTCCCCACGTGACCAACAGTCATGACTTGGGGACTTTCCGGATAACCAAAGAAGAAAGCAGCAGTGCCGGAGTGCGGAGGATCAAAGCCGTACTGGAGTGACGGGTTAAAGGTGAAAGGTGAAAAGTTGTGGTATCTGCCTAGCGGCAGACTAGATATAAAATCTTTTTCCAACACTTGTCACCTATCACTAGTAACTAGTAATTATTCTTTATGTTTTGGGGGCGTAAACAATCAACTCCGGATCACCTGCTAGTCCTTGATATTGGCACCGCATATGTTAAGGCGGCGGTATTTTACGTGGCTGACAACCAGGCGCATCTAACCGCCCGCGGGCTAGCCAAACAACCAACCGGTGGGATGCGCGGCGGGATGATAGTTGATCTTCCGAGTGTAGCGGATGCGTGCCAACAAGCTATCGACTACGCGCTAGGCGAAAGTGACATCAAGCTAGATAGTGTGATCCTAGGGGTGAATGGACAGCTGATCGAGGGAGTTACTACCACGGTACACTACGACCGGGCTCACCCGGACCAACCGATCGAACAGGCGGAACTAAAAAACATCATCTATAAGATCCAACAGCGTTCGAGTGAAAAATTGCGAGCCAGTCTGCGGGAAAAATTCTTAGACGATCACCCGGACATCGAACTTATCCACGCCGGGGTGGTGGACGTCCAACTTGACGGTTACGCGGTAGAGAACCCGGTTGGGTTTCAGGGAAAACGGCTGACTCTCACCATCTTCAACGCCTATATCCCGTTAGTGTATGCAAGTATTCTGCAAAATCTTGCCAAGGAACTGGGACTCACTATTGCTAGTATCGCTGCTCAGCCGTATGGCCTATCAAAGATATTTAGCACCCCCAACGGTGCGGAGGAAGCTAAGAGCGGGATTTTTATTGACATTGGCGGCGGGACGACCGATGTGGTCATTGTGAAAAACGGCACTGTTGAGGGGATGCAGAGTTTTGCCTTTGGGGGCGAAGCCTTTACTCGAGCCATCAAACGTCGGCTGGGGTTAACTCTGGACCGAGCCGAAAAGATGAAACTCCAATATGCTGAGGGCAAACTCGAGCGAGCCGCGACTAAAAAGGTCAGCGACGCCATCGCTGACGATGTCAGGGCCTGGCTGCTGGGGGTGGAACTGGCTTTGGGCGAATTCCATGAAATGAAGCTGCTGCCGCCTCGAATTTACCTAACCGGCGGGTGCGCTCCCCTGCCCGATCTGAAGCGTGCGCTTTTAACTAAGGGTTGGACCGAGAAACTGCCTTTTGCCAAAAAACCGTTTCCGCTTCTCGTCCGGTCGACAGACGTGTTGATGGTAGTGAACGATTCCGGAGATACTATCACGGCCCAAGACATTCCTCCTTTAGCCCTAACTAAGCTAACATTGGATCTGACCGTTCCTGATGACGCCGTCACCAATACTCTGCAAAGTATTGTGCGTTCAATGAAACAATAACTTCCATTACATCTAACTTATTTTCAATTGGCAGACCAGTTAATCTATCTTGAGGTCGGTGACGACATCGCCGAAGCCACCGAGCGGCTCCGGCGGTCCAAGCGTGATGAGATCACCTTGGTTGTCCCCCGGCGCGCTCTACTGTTACAGAGCGTGATTAACTTAAAGATTCTCAAACAGCAAGCTGATGTCTTGGGCAAACAAGTTGGGTTGGTCACCCAAGACCAAGTCGGACGAAACTTCGCTGGACAAGCCGGGTTCAAGATCTTAGATCAACTTAGCGATCGCGAACCGCCTAGGTCAGCTGAAGTAGTAACGCTTGATGAACCACCAACGGAGCCGGAGATGACCGAGGTCGAAGATGAAATCTCCCGCCAATCGCTATCGCGCCGCCCTCGGCCGCTTCGCCGGGCTATTAGATTCAGTCTGCCAACAATGCGAATGCCGCAATTCACCATGCGCCAATTGAAGTGGGAACGTCACCACCGAGTTGCTTTAGGTTTTGTTTTGGTCGGGTTAATCGTTCTAGGCAGTGTGGCGGTCTTCATTATGCCTCGAGCATACATCGCCCTAGAGGTGCAGTCGGAACCGTTCCAAAAACAATTCACTCTCGTCTTGGCTGACGCGAAGGACCGCCAGGCGGCCGGCCCCAATATCCTGACTGGTAGATTTGTTGAGGTTAATCGGGAGAACGTCAGTACCTTCAACGCCACTGGCGAGGAGAACAACGGCCAGAAGGCTACCGGCAAGATAGCCGTGCTTAACTATACGACAACGATCCAAGGATTATTGGTCAATACTAGGTTCCAAAGCGCCAGCGGCCTAGTCTTTCGTCTTAGCAGCGAGGTCTTGGTCCCGCCAGTGCGTCGTGGCACCCCGGGCCGAGCAGTTGTCGGGGCCACGGCCGATGGAGGCGGTACAAAATATAACGTGTCATCTCCACTCAAGCTCACCATCCCGGGCCTAGGGGAAGCGGGTAAAACCGCTGTCTATGGCGAAGTGGCAGAGACATTTACTGGTGGCACGGATGAGATCGTTAAGGTGGTGAGTGAAGCCGATATTGAACAGGCCAAAGAGGGCGCGGCCAAAGATATTTTTACCGCTGCCGAAACAGAGATTAAAGATCAACTTAAACGCGGCGAAGAACTTATCCCTAGTTTGATCCAGAATGACATCATCGACGCCGTTCCTAGCGCCAGCGCCGGGGCTAAGCGCGATACTTTTGAAGTGAGAGTAAGATCGCGGACTTGGGCGATCATCGCTCGCCAGGGTGAGTTAACCGCGGCTGTGGCGCGAGCAGCCAGTTTTGAAGCGCCTGAAGGTAAGCAGGTTACTACTCGGACTATTGAGCAAGCTGAGGTGACGGTCGTAGAAGGCAATTTCCTTAATCACCGCATTAACCTTCTGGTAAAGTTAGATGGCCGGGTTGGTCCCCAACTCGATACGGTCCAGCTGGCTAATCAGCTGGCCAATCAGTCTCTGGCTGATGTCCAGCGCGAGTTACAGAAAATGCCAGAAATTACTTCAGGATCAGCCGAGATGTGGCCAACGTTCTTAACGCGAACTCCATTACTACCTAACAATGTCCGTGTGCAAGTGATATATCTTGGAGAGTGATGACCATTCTAGGACTTGATATTGGAGACCGTCGGGTGGGGGTGGCGCTTGTTGAGCTACCGGTGCGGATTGTCCGCCCGTTAACTACCCTGGCGAATAATCGGTCATTTCTAAATGAGTTAGTTAAACTTTGGCATCAGCACCACTTTGGCCGTATCGTTATCGGTTGGCCTAAACATTTAAATGGTCAGGATTCTGCCCAGAGTAAACACGTGCAACTGCTCGCTGCTGCTATTCAAAAAAAAATGCCTGACGTGGAACTGATATTTGAGGATGAGCGTCTTACTTCGCGCGAGGCCACGGCTAGACTGCGTCAGACCCAGCACGAACGGGGCGACATTGACGCTGTCTCGGCCCAGATCATCCTAGAGAGTTGGCTCTTCCGCCAAAACGGCTAAAAGCCATTGCTATAAAGCAAATCTTGACTACCCCTAGGGTCCTCGTGTACTATGCAGGTAGGGTAATATAGCTTAGTTTAGGGAGGTGAGATGAACAAATCAGAACTCATCGAGATGATCGCCCAGAAAGCGAATCTCTCCAAGAAGTCTGCCACCAAGGCAATTGACTTGTTTGTCGATGCGGTCAAAAAGAATCTGGCCACCGACAAGAAGGTCACCATCACTGGCTTCGGGACGTTCTCGGTTAGTTCTCGTGCCGCTCGCAATGGAGTGAACCCGCAAACCGGTCAGGCTATCCGTATCCCTGCCACCCGCGTTCCTCACTTCAAAGCCGGCAAAGAACTCCGGGCGCTTATCAAGTAATCAATTTCTCGATATCAATCCCCTGTCCCGGTTCCCCTGGGCGGGGGTTTTGTTTATGATGTTGGGTGTAGATAGGCGGGTATCGTATAGTGGCTATTATGTCACCCTTCCAAGGTGAAGATGCGGGTTCGACTCCCGCTACCCGCTCCAACGTCAGAATAAGCTCGACTTGACGCTCACTCCTCGGCAGGCTCGGGGTGGCTTTGGGGTCTCGCTATTCCTCCTTTTAATCCGCCAACTGGCGGACGCGAACAGAAGCTTAGTTTGCGATTTTGGTAAAAAGAGCTAGACCCTAGGTGGAAAGGGTTTTTATGTCTGGGAGCCACTCCTTACTTCTTGACAGATAGTGTATTTTGTGATATAATCAAAAGAAGTGCCATAAGGAGCATTGGGAGAAGTGATTTAAAAATCAGTGTCTAAAACAAACATTAAAAACTTATTTCGCAAGTTGAAAAGCACCCTCCTCTATTCCGGCTATGAGGTGATTTTGACTGGTGTCCCGCAAAGCGGGGTCAATAAGCGGGGGGCCCGGCATAGAGCTGCCAAGGGTTATATTGTGCCAGATGAACTCAAGATCTTCATCAACCGCCGGATAGGGGTTAATGATCGAGTTATCACTCTTATCCACGAACTAATGCACGAGATCTATCCTGACTGGCAGGAACCGCGCGTGGAGAGTGAATCGAAAAAGATGTTCCGAGGACTGACTGTCCCCCAACTAGGCTTCTTCCAATTCTTCGTAATGACTAATGCCGAGGTCCAGTCGGCGTTAAAGCGTCAGCAAGTCCACTCCCCCATCTGCTAAGCCGTTGGCTACTAGTCTTGATCTTCGACTCCGCGCCAGAACCGCGGAGATTTTTGTCATTGCTTGTGCTAGATTTATGATGTACCGTGCTGGTTGTTGGCGACTTGGGTTCCTGGTCCCGTAGCTCAACGGATAGAGCAGGACGGTTCTAACGTCAAGGTTGGGGGTTCGAATCCTCCCGGGACCGCCATGGTGGACGTAGCTCAACGGCAGAGCTCTCGGTTGTGGTCCGAGCGGTTGTGGGTTCGAATCCCATCGTCCACCCCATTGTCAGAGCCCATTGATTTTTGCGCCCGTAGCTCAGTGGATAGAGCGTTGGATTCCGGTTCCAAAGGTCGGGGGTTCGAATCCCTTCGGGCGCGCCATGTCCAAATGGACTCGCCATGACGATGGCTCGGCAAAAGCCGACCCATCTGTTGGGGCTCGTCATTTCTCCTTTCAATCCGCCAACTGGCGGACGCAAACAGAAGCTTAGTTCGCGATTTTGGCCAGAAAAGGACTTAAGAAGAAAACAGGGTACCCCATTTGAAAGCTATGCCCAAAGTATCTAAGAGCCAATCTGCGTTCGCCCAGGCGGTCTACCAGTTAGTCAGAGCTATTCCAAAAGGAAAAGTAATGACCTATGGCCAAGTAGCAGCGCTTCTCGGGCACCCGCGCGCCGCTCAACAAGTTGGCTGGGTGCTGCATTGGTCTGATTTTAAAGAAGTTCCTTACCAGCGAGTAGTTAATCGATTCGGCAGTTTAGCGGATGGTTATACTCGTGGTGGTCGGCAGGCGCACAAGTTCGATCTAGAGAGCGAAGGGATTGAAGTGCAAGACGACATGACGATCGATCTTGATAGATATCTCTGGCATCCGCCGGTCAAGGCTGTCCCCAAGCTTGCTCGGCCAGAAGATTTAGTGTTAATCGATTTTGCGTCTAGGCCACCAAGGAGTAATAAGATAAGATAGTAAAAGCTCGGAGGTTTGTTTATCAACTTGGGTGAGCGCATAGCTCAGCGGTAATCCTCCACTATCCGGGTGGGCGCATAGCTCAGCGGTAGAGCAGTCGCCTCTTAAGCGATTGGTCGAAGGTCCGAATCCTTCTGCGCCCACCCGGATAGTGGAGCAGTCCCAAAACAGCTCCGCCGTAATATCCAATGTCTAATACTCAAAAACCTGATTGAAGAATTGAAAATTGAATATTAGTGATTGGATATTAACTACGCAGCAGTTTCAGGCCCGTTCGTCTATCGGTTAGGACGCTAGCTTTTCAAGCTGGAAAGATGGGTTCGACTCCCATACGGGCTACCACGCCTAAAAAACTTGTTGACACCTCCCCGGGGCTATCTATACACTCGGCAATGTATGTAACACGCAACGCGTACCGCCTGTTGGTTTTTCGGTGGACGCATCCAGGGTCGAGCAGGTTCAAGTCATTATTAATTTATGGGAATATTATGAACGATGATATGGATACGATGGGTGGCGACGGCGACATGGATGTGATGGGCCACAGTGAGACCGAAGACACCGAAGAGATCACGCCTAGTGCAGCCGCTGGTCTGGACGATGACGACGATGACGACAGTGACGAGGACGAGGAAACGGAGACCGTGGTCGCACCCTCGATGGAAGCGGCTACTGATGGCGACAGTGACGAGACCGAAGACGAGTTTTAATTAGTTTAAGATGTCAGCCCCCCGATAGCCATCGGGGGGCTTTGATATCCTCTCTTGCCACCATTGTTATAATGGGGTGGCCATGCAAAACTATGACATTGTTATCGTGGGGGCGGGGGCGGCCGGGCTATCGGCCGCGCTGTACGCTACCCGCCGGAAACTTACCACTCTGGTTTTAAGCCGCGATTTGGGCGGCCAGACCTCGACCACAATGGATATTGAAAATTACCCCGGCGTAGACTTTTCGACTGGACCGGATTTAATGGACCGGTTCGCTGACCAGGTGAAAAAGTTCGGGGCCACGATCCAACTAGAGGGTGTGACCGAGATTAGCAAAGATCCTAACGGATTTATTCTCCGCGGCGATATGGGCGGAGACTACCATGCCCGAGCGGTTATTTTAGCTTTTGGTAAAAGCCATCGTCACCTGGGAGTACCCGGGGAAGCTGAGTTCTTGAATAGAGGGGTAGTTTATTGCGCCACCTGCGATGCGCCTATGTTCGAAGGGAAGACTGTTGCCGTGATCGGCGGCGGTAACGCGGCCATGGATGCGGCGCTACTTTTGACCAAGATCGCAAGCAAGATCTATCTAGTCCATCGGCGGGATGATTTTCGGGCGGAAGGCATTTTAGTAGATAAAGTTAGGTCTAATCCTAAAATTGAGTTGGTACTTAATAGTACGGTCAAGACAATCAAGGGCGGCCAGTTCGTTAATGCTATCACCGTGACTACTCCGGGGGGCGACCGCGAGATCGCCGCTGAAGGAGTATTTGTCGAGGTGGGTCAGGAGGTGTTTACCGATTTCGTCAAAGAGCTGGTCCGACTGAGTGAGACGGGTGAGATCGTTATAGACAATTTTAACCAAACCAGTCAGCCCGGGGTTTTTGCGGCCGGCGATGTGACGACTGTGCCATTCAAACAAACCGTTATCTCGGCTGGCGAGGGAGCCAAGGCGGCCCTAGCTGCTTATAACTACCTCCAAGGTCGCGAACCAGACGCTAAGTTCGCTGACCAAGGTTATATTAAATAATTCAAGACTATGCCCCAAACATTATCCGAGCCAATGGGGGGCGCTTTATCATCAGCCGCTGCCATGGCTGCCCTGGATTTGCTAGGTGTCGATGAAGTCACCCGTCAACTCCTCCTTCGTCCTGATCATGTTTACTCTGCTCAGCTGGCCATCACTACCGATGCGGGACGCGAGGTTAGCCTGCCGGCGTGGCGAGTGCAGCACAGCAACGCCAGGGGTCCCTACAAAGGTGGACTCAGATTCCACCCCGATGTGGACCTAGACGAGGTTACTACTCTCGCTAGTTTGATGAGCGTTAAGACTGCCGTGGTCGGCATCCCGCTGGGCGGAGCCAAGGGTGGGGTGCGAGTTGATGGTCGCAATCTCTCTGCCGCTGAGCGAGAGCGGGTGGCGCGGGCCTACGTCCGAGCTTTCGGCGAATATCTAGGGCCGACCAAAGATATCCCGGCCCCCGACGTCAACACTGACGGTGCCACCATGGCTTGGGTGTTGGACGAGTATGAACGGTTGATCGGTCATAGCGCTCCTGGCGTGACCACCGGCAAGCCCTTGGGTATGTTTGGCTCTCAGGGTAGAGAGACCGCTACCTCACTTGGGGGTAAATACGTTTTGGACGAACTCTTGGACCACCTCAATATTAGAAAACGTCCGTTGACGGTCGCTATTCAAGGAGCTGGCAACGTTGGCGGCGGGCTAGCCCGGCTGATGGCCGAGGACGATCGTTTCCAAGTGGTGGCCATAAGCGATACCCATAGCGGAGTGTATCGCTCAGCTGGTCTGGACGTTCCAGACGTCCTTCAACATAAAACCAAAACTGGCTCGGTCGAAAATGCCGAGTACAGCCACAACATCACTAACTCAGAACTACTGACCTTGCCAGTTGATGTGCTAGTGCTAGCCGCCCTGGAGAATCAAGTCACCGCCACTAACGCCGCCGAGATGGAGGCTAAGATAGTTTTAGAGTTGGCAAATCACCCTGTAACCTCAGAGGCTGATGATATCTTAAGCCAGCGGAACGTTCTAGTAGTGCCAGATATTTTGGCGAATGCCGGCGGGGTGGTCGTCAGCTACTTTGAGTGGGTGCAAAACCAACAGAACTTTTATTGGCCGGAGACCGAGGTACACCAGCGGCTTCACCAAATTATGCATACCGCTTTCGCAGATGTGGTGCGGACCGCGTCAGCCCACAACGTCGATCTGCGGGCCGGAGCGTACGTAGTAGGTTTCTCGCGGATGTTAACCGCCCTGCGCTGGCGCGGTGTGATACACTAGGTAGGCATTTATTCAATCGCTCTGACTATGTCAGTCAAAAAATACACCATCTACTCCACCCCCACCTGCCATTACTGTCATTTATTAAAAGATTGGCTCTCCCAAAACAGGATTGCTTTTGATAACAAAGATGTTGCTACCGACATCGCGGCCCGGCAAGAGATGGTCCAAAAAAGTCAGCAGCTAGGTGTGCCGGTTAGTGTAGTCCAGTTCGCTGATAATACCGAGCGGGTGATAGTAGGTTTTGATCAACTACAGCTCAGCCGCTTATTGGGTCTCTAGGGAGTCTTTAGTCACAACTTGTTTGATAATTGCGTAAGGGAACCCCCGCTGGGCCAGATACCCGGCGATTTTTTGATATCGATCTGCCCAAGCCAACGCTCGCCATTGGTGATTCTTCTTATCGGCTAACCGCTGGGCGGCCTGCAGTTCATGGGTCCCGTCAAGCTGGTCTAGCGCACTGCGGATATCGGGGTCTGACAACTGTTTGGTCTTTAACAGCGCCCAGATCTGCTTGCGACTGCGGTGTCCCCCGGCGCTGTAGTGATTGGCTAAGTGGCTAGCCAGAGCCGAATCATTGAGGATTTGCCCCTCGACCAAACGGGTGATGGTCTCGGTCACAATGGCTGCCGGGAACTTTTGGAGTAGCTTACGGCGCATGACCGCTGTGCTTTTGGGGCTGTGTGCCACCGAGCGCAGCGCTGTTTCCCATGCATTACTCTGGGTCTGGTGTTCCTCTAATCGCTGGACGAGGGTTGGGGTTAGGGTCAGGCCAGGCTTTAAACCCAATCGCATAGCTACAAGTTTATCAAGCCCGCGGAAGAACCTACCGTCCACGTACAGGCTAACTCTCTCCGGGTTTTTTACTTGGGTAGTGAGCTTGGTTATCTGCATCGCACATCTATTGTACCTAAAGGTAGCCTTTCGGTTATAATGGATGCGAGTTAAAACTAGCCTCAGAAGCAGATTTTATGGATAAGCCAAAGTTTTATATCACCACCTCGATAGTCTACGCCAACGCCAAACCGCACATCGGCTTTGCGTTGGAGTTATTGCAGGCCGATGTGCTGGCTCGTTGGCACCGGTTGCTGGGCAAGGATGTTTATTTCTTGACCGGCACCGACGAACACGGGACCAAGGTCTATGAGACAGCCAAAACGGCTGGTCAGACCCCGGAAGAGTTTGTAGACGCCAATGCGGCGGCGGTCCAAATGTTAATTGAGCGGTTGAATATCTCTAATACCGACTTTATCCGCACAACTGATCAAAAGCGGCACTGGCCGACCGCTCAGAAGGTCTGGCAGGAGTTGGCGGCCAAAAACGCTATTTATAAAGGTCATTATCAGGGGCTTTACTCGCTGACCGACGAAGCTTACATCACCAAAAGTGAAGCCGGGTCTCCAGAGTACGCCGATAAGAAAGTGGTTGAACTATCGGAAGACAACTATCTGTTCCGGTTGACCAATTACCGCGCCGAAGTTGAAACAGCGTTAACCGCTATTGATATCCAGCCGAAACATCGGGCGAAGGAGATGTTGAACTTTGTTGCTAGCGGGCTAACCGATGTTAGCTTCTCTCGTCCCAAGGATAAGTTACCTTGGGGGGTGCCGGTCCCAGGTGATGACGACCAAGTAATGTATGTCTGGTGCGACGCGCTGACTAACTACATTAGCGCCCTCGGCTATGCTGGAGATGATAAGAATATGAAATACTGGCCAGCCGATGTCCAGGTGATCGGCAAAGATATCCTACGGTTCCACTCCATCATTTGGCCAGCGATGCTCAAGGTTATCGGTCTGCCTTGGCCAAAACAGATGTTGGTGCACGGCCACATCTTGGTCGAGGGTCGCAAGATGAGCAAATCTATCGGCAATGTGGTCGACCCGATCGAACTGATCGACAAGTGGGGCGCCGACGCTGTTCGCTACTATCTCTTAAAAGAGATCCCAACTATGGATGATGGCGACTACTCTCCCACTCGGTTTAGGGATATCTATATCGCCGACCTCGCGAACGACTTAGGGAATCTTCTGAGCCGCGTGTTAACTCTAGCTAAGAACCACTGCGGCAATCTGGTTCCTAACGCGTCCAAGGAGCTGGCGGTCCACGAGGTAGGGCCCAAGCGCAGCCAGAAGTGGTGGCAAGAATTTGGCGATCAGATAAGTAAGTTGCAGCTTAATGCGGCCCTGCTCTCTCTTCATAAGCGGATATCGGACATGAACCGCTTTATCGATGCGGTACAGCCATGGTCAGCGATCAAAAACGACCCCGAGGTTGCGTACTCCGGCATTTACGGCTCACTGCAGGAGCTCTGCCATATCAGCATTGCGCTTTACCCCTTTACGCCGGCCACTGCTGATCGTATGCGCCAACAGCTCGGGCTTGAACCGATTAATCCCGACACTTTCAATTTTGAACAAGAAACAAAATGGGACGGTCTGCCAGAGGGGCATAAATTGGGACAGTCTGAGATATTATTCCCTAAACCAAATTAAATGCCGGTTATCTTACTTCCCATTATCGCGGTGGTGGCCGATGCGTCATACATGACCATCGTCAAACACTTCTTTCGCCAGTACGGTCGGCTGACCAGCCGAGAGTTCAACTGGCTGCAGTTCGTGGGGATCGTGTTCGTGTTGCTGTTGACCACACCATTCTTTGTCCGCTGGCCAGCCATAGTACAGATGCAGTCGGTTTGGCAACTGTTGGCTGGTGTAGTCATCCTCGCCACGGCGGCTAACTTGCTGTTCTACTGGGCGATCGAACGGGAAAAAATTTCTGAGGTTGAGCCGTTCCTGCTATTTAATCCGCTGGTGGCGATTTTGATCGCTGGGGTATTTTATTCCAACGAACGCATCTGGCCAGTCTATCTAGCGGCTGGGGTGGCCAGTCTGGTGCTAGTCTGGAGTCATTGGCGGAAACACAAACTCGTACTCACCCGTGGGCTGACAGCTATCGTCGGCTTCTCGTTGATCTACGGTTTGGAGGCCTCGGCCATTAAAACCTTGCTGACGGTCTATGACCCGATCGCGCTCTATTTAATTCGCTCAGTATTTGTCCTATTAGCATTGTCGTTGGTGGCCTGGCCCAATTTCAAAATTATTAAACGGCATCATTTGGCTATCTTTGGCGTGTTAGGGGCGTTGGCCGTCATCTCAGTGGTGGCCGCCTACACCGCCTTTCAACTTAGGGGTTTGAGCGAAACCATCTTTGTCTTTACTCTCTCCCCCGTGTTGATATACGTTCTGTCGGTCATTTTCTTGCGAGAACGGTGGCGAACAAAAAATATTATCGCCAGTCTGATTATCACCGGGTTAGTGGTCTGGGTTAGTTTAATGAAGTGATGGAACTGATCGACAGCCACGTGCATCTGAATTTTCCCGACTTCCGTGAAGATATGGAGGCAGTGATCGAACGGTCCCTCGCTGGAGGTTTGACGGCGATGGTGAATGTAGGCACTGATGCCAGTACCTCTCAAGAATCTGTTAACCTAGCGCATCGCTACCGCGAGATTTACGCAACTGTCGGGGTACATCCTCATTCCGCCGATGGGTACACTGAAGCAGCCGACACCATTAAATATTTAGCCCATCAGCCAAAAGTGGTGGCGATCGGTGAGATCGGGCTGGACTACTTTCGTAACCTATCGGCTCACGACAAACAGTTGGACGCCTTTCGCGCTCAACTGGAGCTGGCAGTCGTCCTAGAAAAACCGATCGTGTTGCATTGTCGAGACGCCTACACCGAGATACTCGGAGTTTTGGAACGAGACTACTTGCCGCGGCTAGATGGCCGGCTCCCGGGGGTGATCCACTCGTTCGCGGCCGGGTCAGCCCATGCCCAGCGATTTTTAAAGCTGGGATTTTATATTGGGCTGAATAATCTGATCACCTACCCAAAAAACGACTCGCTCCGAGAAGCAGTTAAGCTGATCCCCCTTGAGCGGATTATAATTGAGACGGATTGTCCCTATCTCCCTCCCCAGCATCTGCGCGGGACGCGGAGCGAGCCGCTCCACGTAATCGAAGTAGCTAAGATGATAGCAGAACTAAAACAACTTCCCCTGAAACAAGTAGCTGAGGCCACTGTCGCCAATACTCGGCATATATTTAAACTGTCCTAGTCTAATGCGCAAACAGGAGATCAATACTCCCCTCTTCTGGTTACAGGATGCCGGTTTCTCGGCCTACTTGGTCGGCAACCAAGTTCGTGACCGGCTTTTGAAGATGGACTTCGATCGATTCGATGTTGATATTGCCACTAGCGCTAAGCCCAAACAAGTAGTAACAGTTTTGAAAAAAAATAACCTTATCCCTACCGCTGTCGACGAACAGTTCGGAGTGGTCTCGTTCCGGTTCAATGGCGTCATCTACGAAATCACGACCTTCCGCCAAGATATCTACAAAGGCGACTTCGAACGCGTTAAACGCTATCCCGATGCTATCCGCTTCGTCCCAGTAGCCGCCGAGGATTCCTCGCGCCGAGATTTAACTATCAATGCGATCTACTTGAATCCCAAAACTGGGAAGTATCTGGACTACCACGGCGGGATGGCTGACATCAAGAACAAGATCATTCGAGTTATCGGTGATCCGATGATTCGTTTCCAAGAGGATCCGCTGAGGCTTCTGCGCGTAGTAAGGTTTAGGCACCTGCTCAAGTTTAAATACGACCCAGCCACACTTAAAGCGATGAAACTGTCCGCCGGTCTTATCCGCAAGCTCTCGCCCACCATCGTCAAAAAAGAGTTTGGTAAACTCCAAGACCTGCCCAACTACTCAGCGGTTAAGCAGGAGCTGCAGCGGTTGGGTCTCAGCCAGATCACCTAGACCGCCTGGATCTGTTCCTGTGTCTGAACCGGCGGAGGGCTCACGACATCAGCGCCAAATACCACTCGTTTGGGTTCGATCTTGGTCACTCGGCTGGCTGGCAGGACTAGATCATTTTGGAGCAAACCGGTTAATGTCTGCGGCCGAATGTAATAGGTTTGGATCTGCGCCGATATCGTATCGAATATGATATCGGTAACGGTTCCCAATATCTGACCCTGGTCGGTCGTGGCCCTGAACCCGACGACCGACATTTGGTTAGTGATCAACTCGGGCAAACCTACCACCTCGCTGGGGGCGATGACGGTTTGACGATCGCGGGCCACGAGCATATGCGGACCATATTCAGCAATGTCTGCTGGGACAATCGCCGGTTGGGCCTGCAGGAGTCGACTCTTATTCAAAAGCCACGCAGCGATGCGCTGGTCTCGCGGGTTTACCACCCAATTTACAACCCGGCCTAGCGGGGCGCCAGTTTCCAAATCCAACACCGGCATATCTCTCACGTTGCTAACCTGCCGCAGATTCATACCCACCACCTCCCGGTTACTATTATACCGTCCCCGGCTAGTCCGGGGAGTAGTAATATATAATACGAGTATGCCAAAATCTATTAGACAACTCGGATGGCTGCTGTTGGGAGCCATGATTTTCTTGTCAGCCTGTTCGTCTCGGTCGCTCAGTAGCGGAGAGGTAGTTCAACGATTCAGCACTGCTCTAGCCGATCTGCATAGTTTTCATTATGACGCCTCGCTCAGTCTGAGCGGAGGAATATCTACCGTTTTAGGTCAAAAGCTCAGCTCGGCCCAGTTCCGTCTGACCGGAGATGTGATGAGCCCGGATATTACTAATCCTCGCGTCTCACTTCAGGCCAGCATGCAAGGTACCGCCAGCCAAGGTGACCTAACGCTCGCTGGGCAACTGATCGGTTTGCCGGACTATACCTATTTCAAACTCACTGATCTCAACTTTCCTACGCTGCTGCCAGTATCGTTGGGAGCTGACAGCCGGTGGTATCGGGTCAAGCGACCAGCTCCAGATGCTTCCGGTAATCGCCTGGGGGCATCTGTGGGGCAACAACTCACTGACGAACAAGTCTTAGCTATCCACAATATGATCGCCTCTACAACTATTTTTGAGGTATCCCAAACATTTCCCGATGAGACCGTTTACGGTCAACGCGCTTATCGCTACCAAGCCAAACTGCGTCCGGATAATATGCGCTATCTAGCCGCTCAGGTGAGTGCTATCACCGGTACCTCTACTGGCGACCTGTCATTATTAGACCAGCTCAATAACTACACTGCCGACATCTGGATCAATAAACGTAACTTTCAGTTAGCTCGGATCAAGATCGAGGACATCTATTTAGCTAATAGTGTGCCAGTCTCATTTAGTCTTGATTTAGGGCTCAGTCGGCAAAACGAAAAAATCTCTATCGCCGCTCCCAACGTTGCTGAAGAGTTAGATAGCCAGAACCTCCTAGACCAGCTCGGCCATTGGCAGCCAGCGATGTAAGGTCTGGCGAGGAGTGCCCCCTTTTGCTGTGGGGCCCCGCCATTCGCCGCTTTATGGTAAACTCAACATCTTATAAGGCGGCCTCATGGGCGAACCTATGCCTACGGCAAAGGTTCAATTCCGTACCGAACCACATTCAAACACAAAATCCACCAGACGGTGGATTTTTGTTTGGTGGGTCCGGCAGGAATCGGACCTGCATCAATTGCTTAAAAGGCAACTGCTTTACCACTAAGCTACGGACCCTCGTTGTCCCGCTGTCCAGCGGGGCTCCTCTCAAAATCACGAACAGTCGCTCTGCCCCTTGGCTCGTGGTTTTGTATTTGTCAACCCCAGATACGCACTTGATTCTAGTTTAACCGGTAACGTTCTGTCAAACCAGGCGGAGTAGTCTATGATAAAATATGTCTATGCGTAAATTAGTCGCAAGTGTTTTGTCAGCCTTAGTCGCGGGTTGGATCACTTCGCCAGCGGTGGCATCTCTTCCTCTGCAGGTTACGGGCTGGCGCGTCGACACGGTCAGTAGCAATTTGACTATTCAGGCAGCAGCTAACGACATCTTCTTCGCTCAGCAATGGTATTTGAGCAAGATCGGCATTGATCGAGCATGGGACACCACCACTGGTTCGGATTTGGTGATCGCCGTCGTCGACACGGGGGTGGACTTAAACCACGCTGATCTCGCTGGAAAATTCTGGACCAACTCAGACGAGATCCCCAATAACAGTATTGATGATGACCATAACGGTTACGTTGATGACTATTTAGGCTATGATTTTGTCGATCGCGACGCCACCCCCCAAGATCTCCACGGTCACGGGACGGGTATCGCCAGCATTATTGCCGCTCGGTCCAATAACGGCATTGGTATCACGGGGATTAACTGGCAAGCACGGATTATGGCTCTGAGAGCCCTTAATAGTATCGGTGGTGGCGACTTCGAGACGGTGGCCACCGCTATCCGCTACGCTACCGATAATGGGGCAAGAGTTATCAATATGAGCTTTGGTTCGTTCACTGATATGTCGGTGTTGGCCTCAGCCATCAACTATGCCATCTCTCATAGTGTAGTGATCGTCGCAGCGGTTGGGAACAACTCGGCCGGTACGATCTACTACCCGGCTGCCTATCCACAGGTCATCGCCGTCTCGTCTCTTAACAGCGCTGATCAGCTATCCACTTTTTCTAACTATGGTCCAGGGGTCGATGTTGCCGCCCCGGGCGAACGCATTGCCATGGCTGATCTGTCCTCCTCCGCCCCATCCATCTACGCCGAAGGATCGGGCTCGTCGTTCGCAGCTGCCATTGTTACCGGTACGGTATCTCTCATGTTGGCGAGAAACCCATCACTCTCCCCAGCACAGATCGAGACCATTTTAAAATTGACGGCTGACAATCTTAATGACCCAGCTCGGTTTGGTGCTGGTCGGGTTAACGCCTCCAGAGCGGTGGCGTATCAACCACCCGCGGTACGCAGCAGCGCTCTTGTTTCGGGCAGCCCGGCCGCCGCCGATGGAGTCCAGACCGTAACTATCTCGGCTACGATCACCGACGGTGGCAGCATGCCAGTCCAGGCTACTATCAACGGGACCAACAATATAGTCAACGGTCAATTAATTGCATTTGGCCAGCCAGTTTCGATCGGGGCGGCCGATAGCTCTGGCCGGATTAGTTTCACGCTGTCCTCTACCGCCGCCGCCACCAAGCAGATCACTCTCTTAAATACCACCACCGGCGCCCCGCTGGTGACGACACAGGCGATTTTTGTTCCCCTTGGCTCACCCCGCTATAGTATGGCGTGGGTTAAGCAGAGCCCGTATCTGACCCTGGGGTTGAACGAAACAGCCACGGTGTGGGTGGAAGTAAAAAATACTGGCAATATAACTTGGGTCAGTGACGGCGACAGCGCAACACCCCAAGGTCAGATCCGGCTCGGCACCGATAGGTCGATGGACCGGAGCAGCGCGTTCTCTCACCCTAGCTGGGTCAATAATAATCGAGCAGCCAGGATGTCTCCC
This sequence comes from candidate division Kazan bacterium GW2011_GWA1_50_15, assembly GCA_001029795.1. Taxonomy (GTDB): domain Bacteria; phylum Patescibacteriota; class Kazan-3B-28; order Kazan-3B-28; family Kazan-3B-28; genus Kazan-3B-28. Next base: position 471,184 of record CP011216.1, on the reverse strand, counting down.
AATATCGTTTACCCAGAGGGTATCGCTCGATTCAGTTTTACAGCCAAAGCATCACAAACAGGTTCATTTAAAGAATACTTCCGACCAGTGATCGAATACGTGACCTGGCTCAATGATCTAGGTATTTACTGGGAGTTCAATGTGACCGCTTCCGGAGCCGTTACGCCCTCCGGCGAATCATCTCCGACCCAGGCCGCTACCGACCCAGCCGCTTATGTGGCCCTGATGCAGTCAAAGAGTCAGAACCCCACTCTGCACCCCGGAGAGATCGGGACGCTCGAATTTTCATTCCGCAATATTGGTTCAGCTCTATGGTTAGGTCAGGGGCTTGGTACCCAAGGCACTGCTGCGGTGCGAGTGGGTACCGCTAATCCCCGCGACCGCAGCAGCGTCTTCTTCACTCCCAGCTGGCTTAGCCCTAATCGAGCGCTCAACACTGCTCTCGATGTGCCGCCCAATGCGAATTTGGAAGTTAGTTTTCCGATTAAAGCGCCCAGTCGGCCAGGAGTGTATAAAGAGAATTTCCAGTTGGTGGCAGAGTACATTACTTGGTTCGGACCAGTGTTCGGCTGGACGATTACGGTACAATAGGGCCGATGAGCCAATATCTCCAAGCCGCCATTTTGGGCTTAGTGCAGGGCATAACCGAGTTCGTGCCTATTAGTTCGTCAGGCCATCTGGTGGTAGTTAGACAAGTATTCAACTGGGCCGACCAGGGATTAGCCTTTGACGCTGTTCTACATCTCGCCACCCTCGCAGCCGTGTTATTCTACTTTCGACACGATTGGCTCAAGATGGTCGAGGCGGTAGTTACAAAAAAACAAACCTATGAGCTTCGCCAAGCTCGGAAACTAGCGGGGCTGATCGCGGTCACTACTATCCCGGCGATCGGGGCCGGTCTCCTATTCGCTGGTACGATCGAAAGCACAGTCAGACATCTGCACGATATAGCTATCTTAATGGTCGGGGTGGGTCTGCTGTTCTTTGTCGCTGAACGCTACACGCATCCTCGGCGCGATGTTAGTAAGCTTAATTTTTTTGATGGTCTCAGTATTGGTCTGGCCCAAGCCGTGGCTATCGTCCCGGGCATCTCGCGTTCGGGCGCAACTATCATTACGGGCATGTATCATGGGTTGAGCCGCGAATCCGCCGCTCGGTACTCATTCCTGGCGGCTGGGCCGATCATTGCGTTAGCCGGCTTCTACTCGCTCTGGCAGTTATTCCGCGGCGGGATATCTGATGGTCTTGGTTTGGAACTGGCTATCGGATTTGTGGTATCGTTCAGTTCTGGTCTGTTGGCGATCCATTGGCTATTGAAGTTTTTGAACAAGCATCCGCTTAATATATTCGCCTGGTATCGGATAGTGGTGGGTGCGGGACTGCTGATCTTTAGCTGGCTAAAATAATTTGTTAGAGTACCTCTCACAGCTGAATCCCTATCTAGCCGTTATTGTCACGGCGATGTTGCCATTGGTAGAACTGCGCGGCGCTATCCCGATTGCTATTGGGGCGTATCATCTGTCCCCCTTGCTGGCGTTGGGGTTGGCAGTGGTTGGCAATCTCATCCCGATCGTGGTTCTATTGCTTCTGCTGGAGCGCGTTACCAAATGGCTGCGGGCGCTTCATCCCAGCGTTGATAAATGGTTTGCGTGGTTTTTCGCTCACACTCATCGGCGCCACTCGGCCAAGTTCGAACGCTGGGGCAGTTTGGCATTAATGCTATTTGTGGCGGTACCCCTACCCATGACTGGGGCTTGGACCGGCACCCTATTGGCCTACCTCTTCGGTATCAAGTTCCATCACGCCTTGGTCTTTATCTCGACCGGCGTGCTGATCGCCGGGATAATCGTGCTGCTGGCCAGTTTAGGCGGGACCGCGCTACTGACGATATAATAGGGTCATGACAACCCCGCGCGTGATCGACCCCATCTCCCTCCAAGGAGAGGAAGAACTTGATGTCAGTTTGCGGCCGCATGACTTTGCCGGCTATGTTGGTCAGGACAAAGCCAAGGCCGGCTTGGCTATCGCGATTGAGGCGGCTCGCAAGCGGCGTGAACCCATGGACCACATTTTGCTGTTCGGTCCGCCGGGTCTCGGGAAAACCACCCTGGCGCACATTATCGCGCACGAGATGGGGGTGGGGTTGCGGACTACTTCTGGCCCAGCAGTTGAGCGAGCCGGCGATATCGCCGCCATTCTCACCAATCTCCAAGATAACGACATCCTGTTCATTGACGAGATCCATAGATTAAGCCGGCCGGTGGAGGAGGTGTTGTATTCAGCTATGGAGGACTACTGTTTGGATATTATCGTCGGCAAGGGTCCATCGGCCCGTTCGTTAAAACTCGATTTGCCCAAGTTTACCTTGATCGGGGCGACCACTCGGATCGGTCTGATCTCATCTCCCATGCGCGACCGGTTCGGATCTACCTATCGGCTAGATTTTTATGAAGTTGATCATATTGAAAAGATTCTTCAACGGTCGGCTCGGATCCTGCAGGTAGATCTGCCCTCCGAGGCTGCTCAGCTGATAGCTAGATCGTCTCGGCGCACGCCGCGAACGGCCAACCGGATCTTGAAGCGAGTTCGCGACTATGCCCTAGTTAAAAATAGCGGGCGGATCACCGAAGCGGTGGTTCGAGCTACTCTTAAACTGCTTACTATCGACGAGATCGGTCTGGACGAGGTCGACCGGAAGATCTTGTATACTTTGATAACTCAGTTCAAGGGTGGTCCCGCGGGCCTCAGCTCCTTGGCAGCTGCCATCTCTGAGGAGCGGCAGACCATTGAGGACGTTTATGAACCGTACTTGCTGCAAGAAGGGTTTCTGCAGCGCACCGCCCAGGGCCGAGTAGCCACCGTCAGGGCTTATCAGCATTTAGGGCTAACTAGTCAGAAACCGGAATTGTTCGTCCCATGAGTATCATGATCCCCATCTACGTATTGCTATTACTGCTTGGCCTGGCCTATGCCGGGATCAACATCTTTCACGTTATTCGATTCCGGTTGCCTGGCGACAACTCCTACTTAGCTATCTCTATCTACGGGGTCATCCTAGCCGGCGTGATCATCAGTTCGGTCTCGCTGGCGATCATCGCTTCTCAGTTCTAACCATGACAGAAGTAACATTTACTAATCCATCGTCAGTCGCCCCACTCTATCTGCGGCGTCACGTTCTGGATCTATTGTCGCCCCTGTGGTGGTCAATAGTCATGCTGGTGCCGCTAGTGATTTTACTTGTAGCCCTCCAAACCCTGGGGCTAGCGGACGAACCCGCCGTTGAGACTGGCATGTGGCTGTTCGGCGGCCTCTACTTAGTGTTCGTAGTTAACTTTTTTATGATGCAGTGGATCTTTTGGTACATGGACGTCTGGGTGCTGCTGCCCGAACGTCTGATCGATATCCAATTAATTAGTTTGTTCAATCGCCGAGTCTCGCAGATGAATCTTAACCAAGTCCAAGACGTTCGGGTCAGCATGCAGGGGGTATTAGCCTCGTTGATTCGCTTCGGCAACATCACCGTTCAGTCCGCTGGCAAGGAAGGATTTTTTGAGCTGCGTTCGATCCCGAACGCCCGCGATGTGGCTGACTTGATCACAAGTTACAGTGAGCGGAGTCGGTCAGAAGGGGTCAATGAAATAGCGGCGCGGGTTACTCGGCCTATCCATCGGCTGGGAGAGATCCTGATCAGCCGTCAGATGGTCTCCCCTAGCGACCTGACTATGGCACTGCAGGAACAACAAGGCACCGGCAAACGTTTGGGCCGCATTTTGTTAGATAAAAAGATTATCAGCCGCGATGATCTCGTCCAAGCGCTTGGCAGTCAATATCACATCCCATCGCTCGACCTATCGCGTTATGAAATTGATCCTGCCGTAGTCAGAGTGATGCCCTACGACTTGGCTACTAAGTATTCAGCTATCCCTATCGCTAGATCGCCAGAAGCTATCACGGTCGCCATCGCCGATCCCTCACCCGAGGCTACTGGCGAACTCTCTGCCCAGTTCGACACTCCATTGGCCTTTACTGTGGCTGACGAGGACTATATCCGCGAGGCCATTACCGGTTTTTACTTGGCTGGACGCGATGAAGAGCCAGGCGGCGACGACGCCTCGGGTGGCTCGTCTCTGGAGGATCTAGGGATCGAGTGAACCCGGCAGCTTAGCACTTGACTTTTTGGGGGAATTATAGTATAATGAGCTAATACATTGGAGGATTTCCATAGGAGTAAATAAAAATAAAATGACTTTGAACCCGTGGCAACAGTTCACAACCTGGTTGAGCGTCCCCGGGAACAGCCGCCGATTTAGCATCGGCGTTATTAGTATTGTTGCCGTAGTTGCCGCAGTACTATTCTTTTCGCAGCTCGATTTTCTCTTAAGGCTATTCGGCATCAAAGCCGAGATCAGCAGTAATTTAAGCGACCAGCTGAATTGGAGTTCTGCGCCGGCCATGGGTGCAAAGCGCAGTAACCACGCTCTGGTCTATACGGCAGTCAAACAAAGTGATGGCAGCGTACAGTATCAGCTGTGGGCCCTGGGGGGTTTGCAGACTTCCGGCAACTTAGTCGAAGCATTGCAGTCAACGGAAAAGTTGTCGCTAGACCAGGACGGTAAACCGATCGGTAGCTGGCAGGTGGGACCGCAGATGGTTTTTGGCCATGCCGCTGGACGGGCGATCGCGGTTGATACCAACCAAGACGGATTCTCCGACTGGCTCTACCAGATCGTGGGCGATATGCATGTAGCGCCCCAGTTGCTCAATCCCGCTAACGGTCAACCACTGATTCAGCTCTATCAAGGGGTCTACGCCACAATTGAAAAACTAGATCTTCATAATGTTAGTGCGGGCTGGCAGATCGTTAGTAAAGTAACGGATGTCCATTATTTGCCGGAAGTGGCGGTGGATTCAGTTGGGACTGTTCACATTACCGGGGGTATCTTTGGCAACATTTGGGCCGGTGCGTCTGGTTACGGACCCCTAACCACCAACCTCGATAATCCGTTGATGGATAAGGTTATTTGGGATAACCAGAATTTATCCAGTAAGCCTACTGTAGGTCGGCATCCGCTCTATATCCATCAGGGTAACCTCATCACACAACTCCCTGCCGGGGCATCAACTTGGCCAACAACTGGCCTACTCGATACCGACGGCGACGGTCTCCCTGACTGGCTAGAGATCCTGCTAGGGACCGATCCGACCAGGGCTGATACTGATGGGGATGGATTCACGGATGGGCAAGAAACATCGGCTGGCAGTGATCCCCTGCTAGCGGTGAGCACCCCCGAGGCGATCACTACTCCAGACACTACGGCTACGCCAGATGTTGGGGTGATCAAAGATTTGACTCAAGCGCTCGGTAAAAGATGGCAAAAATTGATCACCCGAGCCCAAGCTCAGATTATAGTTCCTCCTACCGCTCCCGACTACGGCAAGATCTACGCTCAGGCCATTACTGGCGGGCGATTCTTTACCACCGTCGAGGCGCACATTAGTTTTAGCGCCGGTAGCGACACTAATTGGCTAGCGCGCGAGCTGACTATCGATGCCGCTCAAACTACCACCAGTGGAACCCCCATTAACTATGACTATCCGTATGCGACCACTAAGTGGGATCCTGATGTCTCCGGTGTGGCGACCCGAGTGGTGAAGATCGGTCTTCTGCGCGTATTCGTGCAAGAAGAATTAATCTTACCGGGCGATCCCAACGTGATCGATCGCAACATGATGCCGGTTCCTCAGGGACGGTACGGTCATCAGCTGACCGTGGTTGACGGCAAGTTAACCATTTTTGGCGGTGCCAGTATTGGGCGAGGGAGCGCAGACAGCGACTCGCCTTTTTGGGTGCTGGACGATGGTATGCATCCGCGGACATCTCAGCCTAGCGGTGGTCAACTAGCCAAACCGTATCGCCTAGCTGGACACGCTGCGCTGCAGTTAAACGGCAACGGTTGGTACGCCACCAGCTTCCACAACGGCGCCCAGACCGGTTGGCTGCTGCCATCGACGTATGTGCCGTTCATTGACGTAGACAAACGCGGCGGACTGTTTATGCCGGCCCTAACCAGTCTAAGTAACAAAACCCAACTGGCAGGTGGATTGAGTAATGAGTCGTCCCTACTTGCTGGCCGGCCGATAGTGCGGCAGATCTCTCAATCTTTTAACGGCAGCGATTGGGTAGTGGATGATTGGGGCGGGTTGGCGGCTACCAATGACGCATTTGAAGGTATCGCCGACGATAATCAGCGCTTTGCCGCCATGTCGGTCAGCATCAACGACCGCGCTATAGTTGCGGGGGGGCTACAATCGGTCCCGTTTAATTTCTTCTACCCGGCTTATAACCAGGTCGCCGGCAGCGGTTACACCCGCGTGTTCGGTTACAGCGTAGAAAATGGCACGCTCAAACGCGCCGCTCAGTGGATGTGGCCGTTCTTAACCAATGCGCCTCCGGAAGCCCGCCGGTTCGAGCCGATGGCCCATACTAATCTCATCTTCCCGGCCGCCGCACCGGTTACTATCGACCGGTTTAATTCCAGCGGCCGAAAGGTCGGGACTGTTTTGGCGATGTATCTGACCGGCGGCTCGGCGTCTACTGGCGGGTTACCCAGCAATTCAAGTTTAGTAGAGTATATCGGGCCGTTGTATAGCGGATCATTCGGCCAACCGCAATCGGCCACGCTGGAGGCGGATCGCACGGCCGGTCTCTATGCCGACGACATAGACAAGGTCGAGTTAACCGCCACTCTGTTTGATGAGAATAATAAGCCGGTCGAAGGGGTAAAGACTTGGATCGCCGAGTATGCTAAGACCCCTGGCGGCGCCTTCCGCCAAGATACCTTTAGCGAATTTAGTCCAGCCTACCCGATCGTCGACTCATTCGGTCCGCCCGAATCGTTCGGGTTAGCGGCCGCAGTTATTTCGGATGCCGATGGACAGATAAAACTCAATCTCACTTCGGCCGAAGCTGGAGATGCCCGGCTATTTGTCACATTTGAACTGACCGAGGGAGCCTGGAACTATGCGGCCATGAGCGAGACGGTGGTCAGCTTCCGGCCGCTAGTTACCGCGGTCTCGCCTGCTAGTGGGGTGCAAGGGACTCATAGCACAGTTGAGGTCGTAGGGAAGGGAGTGGAGTTTAACCAAGGTGCCGCTATCTATTTTGTGAAACCCGGTGGCTTTGTTTCTAAGTCACCCTCTACGATCTACCTGACTGCCAACGGGACAGATGCACCCGAGCTGAGCGTCAAGCTGATGGATAACCGAGGCCCCTTATCCAACGTTAATGTAACCTTCAACCGGATGTCGAGTATTGTCTCCGGCCATCCAACTAACGGTCAGTTTGTGGGGGATAGTACGGTCAAGACCGATCTTCAAGGGATGGCGCGGGTAACTTATCGTGCCGGGACGTTAGCGGGGTTAACTTATATCGAGGCCACCGCCCTCGGAGTACCCCCGGTCCGTTTTCTGGTCGTTGAAGCCGACCCGTCGCTCATGTTCTATCAACTAGAAATTATCAGCAGTGACGCGGTGTTGGAACCGGGCAAAACCGCTAACGTTACCGCCTACTTGCGGCTCTCCGACGGGTCCCCCGCCCCGGACGGTTCGCTTATCCATTTTGTTAGCAATGACCAGGGTGCCTCGTTTACACCCGATACTCAAGGGACGGTCAATGGTGCCTCAGCCAGCCTGTTCAATCCCACTAACGGAACCCAGCCCAACTCGTCCGAGTTAACCGCATGGACCGAGATAGGCTCCGGTACGAATAAAAAGTTTCTCGCTGCCCCTGGGCTGAGCATTAATAAATTAGTTGGCGGCAGCGCTCAAATAGTTTGGGATAAAAGCAAAACTCTTGTGGACCCGCATACGGTACGGTTCGGTATCGATATCGGAGCGGCCGCCCCAACTGGTCCCTGGCAAGTCTTAGTCCTGCAAAGTGTTCCTCAGTACGGGGCTTGGATCTTCACTTGGTTAGGTCCTAATCCCAGTTATCAGCCCCAGTACTTTGAGGTATTGCCGGCTGGTCAACCCAACGTACCTCAGGTCACCGCTATTACTCCCAACAAGAGTGACCGCGGGAGAACTCTAACGGTTTCGATCACAGGTACCGATGATACCAATTTTGATGTTACCAATTCCGGCTATACGACGGTTACGTTCACCCCTAGTGACATCTATGCGCCCACCGATATCGGCGATCCAACCGGGGTCAAGGCGACCAATGTAATAGTTGATGATCTAGACGCTTTGCAAGCTACGCTTGAAATCTCACCTAACGCTACGCCGGGTTGGTGGAACGTTGAGGTGGTAACTGAGATCGGAACTAAAGTTGAACGAGCCGCTATGCTCATCTCTGGCGGCGGCGGCGAACAGGACTTTTTAGTTACCGTCCCAGGCGGATATCTCATCGATCTGCGGGCCAATCCCACCCAACTAGTCCCTGATGGCCGGGAGACCTCGGCGCTGACGGCAACGGTCGGCCGGCTCGATAACGCGTCCGGCAGTTTTACTCGGATAGGCGGACGGACGGTAGCCTTTGATAAAGGTACCGACGGAGGTGCCGTGCAGCCCATCCAAGCTGACACTAACACTCAAGGTAAGGCCACTTCGACCTACACGGTGAATACCACGCCGGGGGTAGCGACCATTACCGCCCGCGCCAGCGCAGTCAATGGTGGTCCCTTGCTAACCGCCAGCGTGCAGATCTACAAGACCGTAGCCACCCACGATCTAGACTTTACGGTCGTGGCTAACCCCACGGCTATCGATCTGGCCGGTAATCAACTCTCTTCTACGATCACTGTGACACTGCGCCAGTCGCAAGGTGGTTCGGATACAGTCCCGGCAGACCAGAAAGTAGACTTGGTGCTAACCGGCGGCGGCAGTTTTGCCAATAACCAGACCAAACTCCCAATTGTTAACGGAGTAGCCACTACCACCTATCTGGCGGACGATACCGAAGGGATAGCCCGGATCGATGCTCGTGCAGTAGTCCCGAATGTCGGCCCGATCACGACCGAGGGCACCGCCAACGGCACTAGTATTACCAAAACCCGCACCACCGGTCCTCGGATAAGCCTCACCGTTACCGTGCCGCTGGAGGGCAGCGCCTACGATTACACCACTGCCGATTCGGTCTATGTGTTCGTGCTAGTCGCTGGAGGTCAGTCGCCGGTGATCGACGGAGTCTATAAACTCAGCGCTACCCGGCAAGTGGTTGGCTTGCCGCAGATTGCCGTCCTGGCCGGCCGAGTCTATGACGTCTGGGTCAAACCGGCACAGCATTTGGCGGTGGTCGCTTCCTTCATCGGCGGCACTAGCGCAGTGAACGTTACTACCCAGCCAACCGCTCTGATCGGCGACATTGACTTTATCCGCGACAATACCATCAATGCTCTAGATTTCGCGGTCTTCCAGCAAGAGTACGCCCGCACTCCAGTGTTCGGTGACTTTAATCACAACACCTTCGTTGACGCGCTCGACTTCGTCTTTTTGTTCAATAACTTCTTCGAGTCAGGACAGAGACGTCCAGGCACGTAAGGTTTCGCATCACAATATGCCAAAACAAACACAAAAGATCATCCTCTGGCTAGTCGCCGCCGCCATTCTGGGCGGTAGTTCGCCGTTGCCGGCTTTGGCCGAAACCGTGCAGGACTTTAGCAGCCAATACGCTCTCAAGCGGGTGGGGGCTGGCAAACGAGGCGACGACTATCCTGGGCGATATTTGGTTTATAGCCAGGGTGACACAACTCCGCCGGGTTTCTGGGAGAGAGGCAAAGCCACGCTGCAGGGGAAGCAAGCCGTCTCCACCATCCACGCCGAGGGCGAGCTCCAACTTTATCTTGGCGCACACAAGCGCTACGGCCACACCGCCACTGCTCTGGGTGACGGCACCGTACTGATCGCTGGGGGTGTGGGCGACAACGGCAGAGTAACCCACCAAGCCTTTCTCTATATTCCCAAGGACACCAAGGAACCGGCTTATTCTGAAACCTTCCAGGCCGTCGACAATATGCGCCTACCCCGCGCCTTTCATTCCGCTACCCTTCTGCCTGATGGCAATGTATTGCTCCTAGGCGGCGAGATAGCCACCGGCAGCCCCATCCCTTTTAAATGGGTCTGGGGGATTGGTCTGGTGCACGAATCAACCTACACCGGCGAGGTGTTTATGACTAAGCGGCACGAGTTTATTTGGCTCAAAGACTACTTTAAAGAAACCGGGGTCTATGACAGCGCCGATATCCGATCCGGCTATCTGGCTAATATGTTCGTTGGGCGTCAGGGGCAGCAGGCGGTACTAATCCCCGGGACCAGCAAGGTTTTGATCCTGGGCGGACGGGCGGAAGCGTTTTGGAGCAGCGACCCCAACGACTCAAGCCGCGATATGGAAGAACACTTGAAGGGGGGAGTCCCCTCGTATGATTGGCTTAAACAAGAACGGGCTGGCCAAGATATTGAGGAGCCCGAGACTAAAGAAGTTAAGGTCACGGCTGAAGCCGACCCGGGGACTATCAGCGCCGGCGAGCAGTCCACACTTGCAGTGAAAGTGTCGGTTCCGGAACCAACCGGCGCTGGCCAGTTGGTCATCCCACGTGCCTACCTGACACTCACCATCCAGGGCGGCGGCCGATTTTTGCGGTTAACTAATGGCACCGCAGTCAGATCCGACCTGTCCAATGTGGAGGAACGAGATCTCACCGGGCGGACTCGCCAAGTGACGGCCACTCTCTACCCCAGCGCCCCCCTCTTCGGACTCAATAGTTATACATACAACATTGGGGTAGCTGGGGACGAAGACTTTGAATTTCATGACGCCATCGGCATCGATGTTAAAGTCCGCTGGCAAGACCAGCAAGCTCAAACTATGGCCTTTGTTAAGCGGCGCGGGACTTCGTCCTCTGGGTCCTCCTCGTCGTCTGCTGGTGGATCTCGCGACCAAGACTATACCGCCCCCAAGCTGCCCGAGCCAGATACCAATACTAATGCTAGCGCTTCGCCGGATACGCTGAAGGGTTTGCAAAAACTCTACCAGTACGCGCGCTTTTCCAGGCTGCGGCTGCCGGGAGCCTACGATGATGGGCAGGGTGGTTGGCTATTTAGCGTTACTTATGACAAAGAACGGCTCTATCTGCCTAGTATCAACAGCGACAAAGATTTGATAATCAAAGAATCGCCTAAGCATGCCCTCCGGGGCTCGATCGGCCCAACCAAATTCTTAGGGACTATCAAAGAAGTTATCATGAAGTTTATTGGCAATTGGCAGGGCAGCTCTGGTTACCTGTCAACCAGCTACTATTTACAAGAAGGTGAAATATTGGATCTCGACACGGGGCGGTTCGAACCGCTGCCCGAACCGATCGCCACAGATTCTGATCTAGTGATGGTACCGCTAACCGATGGTCAAGTACTTCTAACTGGCGGGGTGCTGACTAATGTTGTTATTTATGACGGTTTTAAAGATGAATTTAACTTTGCCGGCGAACTGCGCTACCCGCGGGCCGGCATCATGCCCCTGGTCCAGTACGACACTGGCGGTCGTCCTCAAAAAGTCTACCTGGTCGGCGGGGACGGAGACCCTCGTACAGCCACCAGTCTGAATATCAGTGACATGCTCGACTGGTATTTCTTTAACCACTATCTCAACAAAGAAAAATCTCTTTCCACTAGCGACATTGTTGCTATCTTGGGGCACAAATTGGACTGGTGGCTTTTCCCTCGTAAACAGTACAGTGACACGATCAAGGATTTTTACACTAAAAATATCGCGCCCTTTGATGTCTATAATATTGTCACTGGTCAAGTCGAAACAGTGAGTGTCCCAACAGTTACTGGGCCGATATACGAGGACACCCGGCAGGCTCTAGAGAAAGCGGGGCTCGGGACTGGGCTATCTAACGAGCAGGTGCAGAACATGGTGCTCAAAAGCCAGGGGTTGGCGCTGGTTGATCGGTTGACCAAGATTGGTCTATACAGTCGAGCCGGCGTGACATTGGATACTTACTCAGCCAGCGCTTCGCCATTCCAGGAGAACCTGGTCACTGCTACCCGCTGGGATAAAAACCAGTATATCCTGACCAGCGCCGACAACGGCACTTTTATCTATGACCTAGATGAAAATACTTGGGAACCGCTTCTAACCTTTAAGTGGACCGCTACCACTAGGGATCCCCGGGGCCCCGGTGATGAAAAGGCTGGAATGATCGTGTCGACCATTCAAGTGGACGGCAGCGGCCAGCCGCTCTCGAAAGCCCCCGGCGAATCAACCGACTACTGCGAGGTACCCGCCTTGAGCCTGCAGTCGATGTCGCCATACACTACGGCTACTAAGCTCGATGACGGGATACTATTTGTGGGTGGGCGCGGTGCACTCTACGGTACTAACAACCCAATCTTTTGGGTAGGGCAAGCCGTGGATGAAAACGGTAATCCTGTCGACATGCCTAACTACCGGCAAGATATTGGCACCTATGCTTACTTCGCCCTGCTGGACATTATCGATCAAATACGCAATACCCCCGACTCCCAACTCTTCCCGCGGCTCGGACTGATCGGAGTGGCCTTTGGGCTTTCGCTAGTCTCCGGGGACTTTACCAAACAGCTAGCCGAATCAACCAAGATGCAGAGCGAGGTGCGCGCCTATATCGATAGTTTCTTTGGCAACACCCGCAATATTCTAATGCCGTACTATGATGCGCTCTACAGCGCTTGGAAACTAACCGCGGTTACCGACGTCAAACGCGGAGACAAACTCTATTGTAGCAGCGGAGCCTCTAGCTCTGGGTCAACCCCGCTCGGTCAGCCAGCCATCCCCAGCAACCAACAGCCCGGCACGAACCAGGAGATCCTATCCGACAAAGTCGCTCCCTTGGACTTTGTTAACCCCGATCTCTATGGCAACCGAGTTGTTATCACTAAGAGTGCTAATATGCTACCGACCGATGGGAGCCCTCTCTACATTGAGGCAAAATTGGTGGATAAGGATGGCCAGCCGTTGGCTGACGCCAAGCCACTATCTATCTCTGTTTCTGGCGCATCGCGCAGTGGTAATGATCCAAGCCTCAACTACATCTATGCCACAAAGGATGAATATGAAACCAACTATAAACCGATCATTGATAGAATTATCAGCACGCTAAAACTAGATGTGGGCGATGACCCCACCCCCTTGGTTACCCAGGGCAGCCCCGTTCACCAACAAGAGGGCACTTATGCAATCCAGGGGCTGATGTTTTTCCAAATGAAACCAGACGGAAGCTATGATGCAATTCTTAACCAGCCCCTAACCGATGGCTCGGCCAAATACGCTATAGTCTACTTAGGTGGTCGCGCGAACCGCTATGAGTCGGTCAGCGTTCTCGGTGGTGATGTTGTGCCCTGGTCCCAGACTGCGGTCTACTATGCCGACCAAATGTCAGCTGACGCCCGACCCAAGGACGTAGAGACTTTATCTCGAAGCGCGGCGCCGGCAGCGAGTAACCAGTACGGCAACGGTATGCTCGTAATCAGTCGTGACCGGATGCCCAGTGCCGTTAGCCAGTCAGTACACGTTACCGTCCGACCAGTAACTACTGCGGCTAAGAATGCTGCCAAGAACAATTGGGGCCATCTGCCCGTAGCCGAACTGGGCCTAAATATGAACCCCAAGAGTGTCCGTGTAACCCAAAATGGCCAGACGGTGTCGCCTGTGCGGGGCGGAAGCGATAACCTTTACAACCGGGCTTATTTTAGTCTGGTTTGGTCAGGCACCGCTGATGACCCATCCATCGAATTTGACATCACCTATCTTGGCGGCCGGGTTGACCGCTTTATTTCGATCAGTATCAACGCCACTTATTCTTCGCTCTCTGGTGGGGTGATCGGTCAAGGGACTCTCATCCGGATGACTAAGTCTCTCTACTTCGATGACCAGGATTACTTTATCAGCACCCTGCCAGACATAGAGAGGAAGATGTTGGAAGAAGGCAAAATATGATTAAGCACCAGCGCCGACATTTTGGGTTTTTAACTCTCGGCATGTTTAGTGTACTGGTGGTGGGTTACATTTTACTGGCCGGCGTGGTCTGGCTTAGCGAAGAGATTAACTTGATTCTGCAACCCACGCAAGCCGCGACAGTGGCCGAAGCGCCGACGGTTACGGCTTCGACCATCTCCCCCACCGATTATGTCCAGACTATACTAAATAATCCCGAGAACTTTCGCAATTCTACCATTGAAACCTCACCCGCTCTTCGGCGCGCCAGCGGCGAGCAGATATTTTTGATGGGATTTTGATAAAATAAAAGCACCGGGTGTGCCGGTGAACTTTTTTACACGGCGGTGGCCTGATGGACGGACGAGGCGCAATCCTCAAGTGAAGGCAGTGCCTGCGCAGAAGAATGTGACCCAAGCCAATGGCCCCGGGCACTTATGTCTGGGGCTATTTCTTTTTGGATTTGGTGATGTTTGCTCCGCGCAGATAGACCGGCAGGACTTGGGCGAATTTTTTAGGAAGCTTAGCGGTCAGCATTGCCGTCATTTTTTGACTGCGGGTAAGGTTGGGAATGTAGATCGTTCCCGCTTTTTTTAGTTGCTCATGGGTGGCAGGCACGAGACGATAATCGTCGAGATAAACTCGGGTGCCGGTCTTGATGAGACCACCAAGTTTTCCGGCCGGAATTAATTTTGGTGCGGTCTTACTGGCCTGGATGAACAGCTCTCCCCGCTTGGCGTCCAGTACGATAATATCCACTTTTGGGTAGAGCATTTTGACGACATCAAACTCGCTGATGCCGGCCACCGGCAGTTTCAGGCCGTAGCCAAAACCATTGGCGACGGTGACACCGACGCGCAGACCGGTGAATGAACCCGGGCCAATATTCACTGCCACCCCTTTTAATTTGGCTGGCTTAATTTTCTGCTCTTGGAGCAGTTTATCTATCTTGGGCAGCAGCTCTTTTGATTGATTTCTGACTGACTTCCACACCACGAGCTTCCCGTTCAAACCAATGACAGTTTCCTCGTGGGAGGTGTCGATACCGAGAATATTATTTAACATTTTGGAAGACATAACTACGACTTTCGGGGTACTCGAATATGAACTCTCTGGTATTCTCCCCTACTATTTTGATGGTCGCCCAAATGGTATCTTCCGGCAACACTGACTTTAACTTTTCCGCCCACTCCACCACCACGACCGCCTCGCCCAAAATATCCGACAGCCCGGTCGAGTCGGCGTCCTCCACCTCGATGCGGTACATATCAAAATGATGCAGAGGGTGCCGGCCTTTATATGTCCGCTCCAACACGAAGGTCGGGCTGATGACTAATTTTTTTATGCCAAGACCCTTGGCCAACTCTTGCGTGAACGAGGTCTTGCCTCCGCCGAGTGGTGCCACCAAAGCCAATGTCTCGTCGCCTTTTAAGTTCTTCCCAATAGCCTCACCTAGCTTATGAGTAGCGGCCAAGTTGTTAGTAACAATGCGTAACATATATTTTGTGCCGTCACCCTGAATTTTATTTCAGGGTCTCATTCGAGACGCTGAAACAAGTTCAGCATGACGCTAGATTAGAGTTAAGAGTTCTCTCTGCGTTTCCAGAATACCACGCCTGCTAGGGCAAAACTGGTCAGCAAAATTCCCAGCCAACGTCGCATCGGGCTACCGGTCACGGGCAAGGTCTCGGGTACAATGATTTCTGGCAACGGTTCGGTCATATCTTCGGACAGTATTACCACATTCGGCTGCCCCGGCGTGGGGCTAGATACCCAAGTCCACAAACTATCGTCCACTAGCGCATAGGCCGCACCGGCCGGCGCTTTGTCTGGATATGACACGCTCGCAATAATTACTCCATTGGGGTCAAGCAAGTTGACCGTTTCCCCGCCGCTATTGTTCAAAGCCAACCCGGACATACCCTGAGTGACGACGATATACTGCCCCGGCTGGACGGCGAGCGAAACGGCTTGGATCGTCACATCGAAATCGCCGATGGTATATTTTTTACCAGCCGCGTCCTTGAGTTCCCAGTCGGTCAAATCGACTGCGGTTTTCCCGGGATTGTGTAGTTCGATAAATTCTTCCCCGCCGCTTGGGTTGGGCAGCAATTCAGTGATGAGCAGCTCGCCCGGTTGATGCTGCGGGGCCGACGGTTCGTCGTCTGGCTCCAACGGCGGTTCGCTTGGCGGCGTGTCGTCCTCCGGCCCAGTTAAGACATTGGCGCCGTTCGGCGTCGGCGTCGCAGTCCACTTCCAACCGATCGCGAATCGTGACAAAGTTTGACCCTGCTCCGCGCTGGTGTAGTCCACTTGATCCAACACAAAGTTATCCGGCCTAATTAGATAGACAGAGTCGCCATTGTCATTCAACGTGAGTTTACTTTGCGGTTTATACAGTACCAAAAAACTTTTGGCGCCAATATTTATATTATCAAGCGTATATGGCGACGAGCCGCCGGTTGTTACATCATCCAATATCCAGCCAGTTAGATTAACTGCCTTATCCCCCAAATTATAAAGCTCGATAAACTCATCGTTGCTGGTGGTGTTCGGGTGAGGATAAATTTCGTTAATTCGAACAGTCGAGCTGAGATCGTATTCGGGTTCGGGGGCCACCACTTCTACCGCATCGGGTAAGGTGGCTATCTTGCCGTCGGGATTTACCAGGGTGAGGTCCCACCACCCCAGTTCCGTGTTTGAGACAGTGGTAAACCGTGCTTGATCGATCAATTCAGGATTAGCCACATGTAAGGTTGTGGCATCCAGCGCGAATCCCCCATGGATTAACTGGACCGCGGGAGGCGGTTCTAAGCTAAATCCTGTGCCGGTGATACTTTCTACTCCCAGAGTTTCGCCTTGCGTCACTGTGGCCGGGGTGATGGTAGTAAGCGTGGGTGGGTCGGTGATGATCGAATTTTCAGCACCGGGTGTGCCCCAATTCGTTGAACCCTCTATAATTTTGAAATTGACTGAATCGCTAGGAGCTTGCCAGCTACTGGTTAACACCCCATCGGTGATTGGTGTCAGACGTTCCATTGAAGAGGCGTCAGTTGCCCCGTGTCGATAGGCAAAGTCTGGAGGGGTATCAATATCCCATACTGTATCCACTAGTATCTCCTCGGGGTTTGTAAGCTCGATAGAGAAACCGCTATTCGTAATCCCAAATCCTTCTTCTTCTCGGTTAAGGTTGACGGTCACCTCTAATGCTGAATTGGGATTTGTTTCGGAATATTTGGCGACAAGAAAAAATCCCCAGCTAGGGATCATGCCAGTTAAGCTAATGGCGTAATCCGTGCCAGGATTATCGATAAGCAGTTGCCAACCACTTAGGTCAATCGCTTGTCCGGTCATATTCTCCAATTCAATCCACTCGTCGGATGCTGATTTAGTGCTGCCGGCCCAAGCCACTTCGCTGATGACCACATCCGGCATCGTATCGTCTGCCAACACAAATTGAGCCAGACCCACCCCGAGTCCAACGCCGACTCCCAAACACAGAATTTTCCCCCACATAAGTCCAGTATGCCCTCAACTTGGCGCCTCGCCAACCCAAGTTTGACCTCCTCCAAATTAAAGCGTAAATTGAAGGTGGCTGGCGGCAGTTTTGGGTAAGTTTCCAGCCCCCATATCACTTAAAATTACCAGGTTAATGGCCCTACTCATCCCCTTGCTGGCCCATCCGATGGTCACCTTTATCGACGTCTTCCGGCCCGTACTCGAAGTGGCCGGATTCAGCTTTCTCTTTTAAAGGACGGCTTAAGGTAGCAAAAACAGTATGCTCCCTCGGGGCGTAGTGGTTTGTTCCTGGTACTGCGGAGGTTAGATTATGACCAATGTGTTAATCGGTGTCCTAGCGGCAATTGTCGGCGCTGGTTTGGGGTACTGGTGGAAAACTACCTCGACCAAGCAGAAGGTAGACAACGCCGAGCAGGAGGCGGACAAGATCTTAGCTAAGGCCAAAGAAAAGCTGGCCCAAGCTGAACAGAAAGAAAAAGAACTCGTGCTGGCCGCCCGCGATGAGGCTAGTAAAATTCGCGAACGGATCGATAAGGAGGAGAAGGAGCGTCGGACAGAACTCTCTGATCTAGAGAAGCGGTTGATCGCCAAAGATGAGAATCTGGACAAGAAGCTCGACGACCTCGATAGGCAGAAAGAGGCCATCATCGCCAAAGATAAAGAGGTGCAGGAGGTTAAAGAAGAGATCCTGCGGATCAGGGACAATCAGCTGAAAAAATTAGAAGAAGTCGCTAAGCTTCCGCACGAAGAAGCCAAAGAACAGCTCTTCGCTCGTCTGGAAAAAGAGTATAAAGACGAAGCCTTGAATCTGATCAAGCAGGTCGAGCGCGAAGCGCGCGACAACGCTGACGATAAGGCTCGGGAGATAGTTTCAGAGGCCATTCAGCGCTACGCTGCCGACACTGCCACCGAGGGGACGACCTTTTCGGTGCCGCTGCCCAGTGACGACCTCAAGGGCCGGATTATCGGGCGGGAAGGCCGCAACATCCAGGCGTTTGAAAAGGCAACTGGGGTTGACCTGATCATCGATGACACCCCGGACACGGTAGTGATTTCTGGTTTTGACCCCATCCGCCGGCATATCGCCAAACGAGCATTGGAGCGGCTATTAAAAGACGGCCGCATTCAGCCGGCTCGGATCGAAGAGCTGGTAGAGCGTGCCGACAAAGAGATCCAGCAGGAGATGAAGAAAGCCGGTGAAGATGCTGTGTTGGAACTAGGTCTGACCGGTCTTAACCCGGACTTGATCAAGATTATCGGCCGGTTGAACTTCCGCACCAGTTACGGGCAGAACGTTCTGCGCCACTCAATCGAAGCGGCGCATCTGGCCTCGCTGATGGCTAGCCAGATCGGTCTAGA
This sequence comes from candidate division Kazan bacterium GW2011_GWA1_50_15, assembly GCA_001029795.1. Taxonomy (GTDB): domain Bacteria; phylum Patescibacteriota; class Kazan-3B-28; order Kazan-3B-28; family Kazan-3B-28; genus Kazan-3B-28. Next base: position 452,337 of record CP011216.1, on the reverse strand, counting down.
TACGCGCATAGCCAAACTCTCCGCTCTGATGCACGACATCGGTAAAGCACTCGATCACGAGTACGAAGGCTCTCACACCGAACTCTCTCGAGACATCGCCGTTAAATACGGTTTGCCAAAAGAGATCATCCAAGCGCTTGAAACCTCACATGAAGGTTTTGGCGGGCCCAAATCACCCCTAGACTTTATCACTATGGCGGCTGATGCTATCTCTGCGGCTCGCCCTGGGGCCAGACGAGAGTCGGCGGAGAACTTTGTTAAACGCCTAGAAGATCTGGAGCGTATCGCAAAAAGCTATGAAGGTGTTGGCAAAGCCTACGCCATCCAAGCTGGTCGCGAGGTACGGATCATGGTAGAACCAACTAAAGTAGACGATCTGGAGGCGGCCAAACTAGCCCGCAATGTAGCTAGCCAGATCGAAAAAGAGATGACCTACCCGGGTCAGGTCAAGGTATTGGTTATCAGGGAAACTCGCGCCGAAGGACTAGCTAAATAACTTCACGTCTATGATTAAGCTAGAAAAAATCACTCTACCCAACAAGATGCGTGTGGTGGTAGCACCAATGCGCTCCACCGAAGCGGTTACAGTGATGATCTTGGTCCGGGCTGGTTCCAGATACGAAACCAAAGAGATCAACGGTATCGCTCACTTTCTGGAGCATATGTTCTTCAAGGGCGGCGAGCGCTACCCCACTCCTCGGCAGGTCTCCGAAGCTATCGACAGGATAGGGGGCGAGTTCAACGCCTTTACCAGCGATGAATACGTCGGTTACTACGTCAAAGTGGCTCGCGAACACACTGAAGTGGCCTTCGATGTCCTCTCGGATATGATGTTCAACGCTAAGTTCGACCCCGATGGTCTGGAGCGTGAACGAGGTGTTATCTTGGAGGAATACAACATGTACGAAGATACCCCGGTCCGGAAGATCTGGGACGACTTTGAAAGGCTGATTTTTGGTGATCATCCTCTGGGCTGGTCGACGATCGGGACTAAGACCTTGATCAAGTCGGTTAAACAAGAGGACTTTATCGCCTATCGGACTCGGCTGTACTCGGCTCCCAATATCGTGGTGGCGGTGGCCGGTAACATTACTCCCACTCAAGCTAAGCGATTGGTGGAGGAGTATTTGCCATACAAGAAGACCGTCAAGAAGAACCAACCAACTCTCTACCGTGAGACCAAGCGAACTAAGCGGAGCGAAATTCTCTATAAAAAAACCGAACAAGCTCATTTAGTCTTAGGAGTACCATCCTTCGGCTCGTCACATCCCGATAAGTACGTCGCTACGGTCCTGGCCGCTATCTTGGGCGGCGGAATGAGTTCGCGGCTGTTTATGAGCGTTAGAGAGCGTCTAGGGCTTGCCTACTACGTGAGGGCAGCCGCCCAGCACTACACTGACGCAGGTTATTTAGTGGCTAGCGCTGGGGTGGACGTTAATCGAGTCGATCTGGCCATCAAAACTATTCTCGACGAGTTTCGGGATATTACCCGCAGTAAAGTGCCGATTGAAGAACTGGCCAAAGCCAAGGAGTTCTTGGTGGGTGGGATGGTGCGAGGTTTGGAGCATTCCGACGAGGTGGCGTATACTTTTGGGTTGCAGGACCTGCTCCACGACAAGATCGAAAGCGTGGAGACTATGAAACGCAAGATTCACGCCGTTACCACCGATCAGGTCCAAAGATTGGCCCGCAAGCTGTTTACTGATAACAAGCTAGTCTTGACCGTTATCGGCCCTTACAAAGACGCAAGCAAGGTGAAGAGATTTTATAGACTTTAATCTGTACCTTAGGAGGAGTGCTATGGAACGTAGCTTTGTCATGATCAAGCCGGATGGGGTCAAAAGGGAGTTGGTCGATCAGATCATCCAGCGATTCACCGATGTTGGGTTGAATGTTACCACTAGAAAGGAGACGGCGGTAGATAGCGACCTAGCGCTCAGACACTACACTGACTCCGACACATGGTACGCCAGTGTTGGCAGCAAGACAGTCGCCAGCTATCAGAAGCAGGGTCTGGATATCAACAAGATTTTCGGCTCTGATAATCCGGTAGCGGTTGGCAAACAGATTAGACAGTGGATGGCCACCTTTCTCGGCTCGGGGCCAGTAGTGGCTATGATCGTCGAGGGCCCGGAGGGCACCATCCAAAAGATCCGGGATCTAGTAGGCGCTACCAGTCCTGAATACGCTGACAAGGGCACCATCCGTGGCGACTATGGGATTGATTCCTACGCTAAGGCCAACGGTGAGGGTCGGGCGCTGGAGAATCTTGTTCATGCCTCCGAGTCAGTTCCGGAAGCCGCACGCGAGATCAAACTCTGGTTCCCGGAACTAGCCTAAACTTCACATCAGGCGTCCCGCCCCCTGGGCGGGATTTTTTTATTTTTTATCCCCCTGCTTAATTCTGCAACTTATCATTTTTAACCTTGAACCGTTCCCCCGCAGACCTACAACACCCTTGTAGGCGCGGATGATTTTTGATGTCGCAGAGCTACTTTAATCCCTACAACACCCTTGTAGGCATGCCAATCTACTCTCCCCCGCCGTCGCAGATTGGTGTAGACGGCAAAACTAACGTTTTTAGTTAATTCATTGACCAACCCACAAAGTATTCCGTACACTAGCAGTTGTGGAGACAATGGAACCCTCCCGTCCCTTAACAACTTGCCATTATGGCCGCCCCACTATCCTGTAGGGTGGCGATCATTAAGTTTTAGGGACGACAGCGAACTCTTGGGGGGCGCCAGCCGTCCCACTCCCCCACCGAATGTTGTTTTCGTCATTCAGGCGAAAGTAAACAACAGATTACCTTCTCAACGTTTGGATGGGAACTATTCCCTCCCCTCCACTGGGACCCGGGCCGTGAGTTCCTCCTTTGCCCCATACCGAGATAATGGATGCGAACTCCTCGCGTCCTTAAGGCCTCGGCCCGGTCCCTCCTTTTTTGTTCATCTCGGCCGTTGGGCTGGAACATGATAGGCTTTCTTTTGGAACGGAAAGCATCGCACACCCACCCCTGCTACCAAGTAGGGGTGTTTTTTGTGTACAGGTAGAATAAGACCCCTTGACAAATTCTGACTAAATATTGACAAATAATTACAAAATATGTGTAATCATCTACTGCAACGTTGCCCCAACCTACAACAGTATTGTAGACGCGAACGATTTTTCCGCTTCCATAAATATTTGTTAGCCTACAACGGTGTTGTAGGTGGCTAAAAATTTCAGTTATCCCCAACGCGCCCTCATAGGTGTTGAGTGATTACAACATAAATCGGGGTTGAAAGTCAATTGTAGACAACTTTGCAGAGTGTTGTAGGCCACCTACAAGGGTGTTATAGGCCTACGGGGAAATGCCTGCAAGGGTGTTGTAGGCCTATGTTTCGGAAAAACGCTTTACTATATTATATAACTATATATAGGCCTTTCTGACCCGCAACTATGTTGTAAGCAAAAATGTTGGGGGTTGCAACTATGTTGTAGGTCTTCTACAATAGTGTTGTAGGTAACCTACAACACTATGTTAACCCTCGCAACAATTTTAGCCATCGTGATCTTTTTCTATGTCTCAGTTGAAAGACCGTTGTAGGTGCGGAGGGATTATCCGCTGCAGTAAATAATTTTATACCTACAACACCATTGTAGGTCAAGGCATTTATCCCCATTTATCATTACACCATAAAAATATAATCAAAAGTTGATGGAGATTGTGGATAACCCACAAGTTGATACCCAGCAGACCTACTCACTTTCGGAGGTAGCCAAGTATTTGAATGTGAGCGAGGGGACTGTCCGAAACTGGGAGAGGGGATTCTCGGAGTTTTTGTCCAACTATCGCAACCGGTACAATCACCGGACATTTACTGTTGAGGATGTCCAGGTGATGGAGCGGATCAAGGGGTTGATGGAGTCTCGCCTCTTTACCCAAGCTGGCATCAAACACATGCTAAGCAACCGGGGGTTTACCGCTTCAAACCCAACCGCTGAGCAGGGGATAACTGCCCCGGTTCAGCAGGCAACTGCGGCTTTCGATGAGGAGTACAAGGAGAAACTGCTAATCGCTCTCAACTCCTTAGGCTCTGAACTTCACTCCTTAAGACGGGAGATGAGAGAAGACCTGAAAGGAACTCTCAAACGTGAGATCGATCACTTAACCTTACTGCTTTTCCCACCTAGCCAACCCAAGAAGTCCTGGTCCTGGTGGAAGCTATTTTGAACCTTCAGAAGGAGGTGGTGAGTAGATGAGAGAGACAACGTTAGCTAGGCCAAAGCTGGCAACAAATGTTGTCCTAGAGACGCACAGGTGCAAGGTCTGTGGCCTGGCGACTGATACGTCTCGAGCCGTTGCGGCCCGGTACTCCTATATGACGCTGTCCGGCAATATGTCCACCGGTCTCAAGGAGGATATCTATCTCTGTGCTGACCATTGGCACGAGTTTGCCGCCGACATCGCCGTAGGGCGAATAATGCTGGACGAGCCAGGCAACTGGCTGGTCAACGGCACTAGGGGTGTGGTGCGGTGCAATGTCTAATGGACGGCTTGGGTTGGAGCCGTCCTTTTTATTTGTCCTGCTATAATTAATTCGTAATGTTTCTTACAAAGGAGGTGGCGCGGTGCCAGATCACTTACTCTTATATTCTTGGGCCAACCCGGCCCAGAGGAGGTGATCCAGTATCTAGCCGTCTTCTCATGACGGTTGCACATTTTTGTATCTTTAAGATGCCAAAGGAGGGCCGTATGTCAGGAACGAGCGGTAACTAAGGTCAAACGCAGGGCGGCCGGATTTCCCGGCCGTCCTTTTTCTTTCATCCCCGCGAAAGCGGGGATCCAAACAAGAACAAGAACATTTTCTGGATTCCGGATTTCCGCCAGCTGGCGGATCCGGAATGACGGGATAGAAATATCGGTATTTTTTTAATTTTTAACTTGTAATTTTTATGTCCCAGACCGTGTTTGTAGCGATGAGCGGGGGAGTGGACTCATCTGTGTCCGCCGCGCTGCTTCAGAGGCAGGGTTTTAAGGTGGTCGGAGTGTTTATGAAGAACTGGAGCGAAAAAAACTCTCACTCCAGTCATCCTGAACTTGTTTCAGGATCTTTTTGTAGCGCCGAGCAGGACTTTGCCGATATGCGCGCCGTCTGCCAGCATCTCGGCATCCCCTACTACACCTTCAATTTTGAAGCCGAGTACAAAAAACAAGTTCTAGACTACTTTTTTGCCGAATATAAAACTGGCCGGACGCCCAATCCGGACGTGATGTGCAATAAAGAGATAAAGTTTGGCCTGTTCTTGAAAAAATCTCTTGCTCTGGGCGCCGACTTTATCGCTACCGGACACTACGCGCGTAAGCGCGCAATGACAAATTCCAAATGCCAAATTCCAAATGGTGAATCCCCAAGGAACCGAGGGGGAATCAAAAAATCTGATTCTTCGAGATACCGAGGAGATACCTTGGTCCATCAACTCCTCAAAGGAGTTGATGGAGTGAAAGACCAGACCTATTTTCTCTATAATCTGACCCAAGCTCAGCTAGCCAAGACGCTCTTTCCTATCGGTCAATATCCCAAAAAGCGGGTCCGAGCCCTGGCCCGCCAGTTTAAACTCCCCACGGCTGACAAACCAGATAGTCAGGGCATCTGCTTTATCGGCCCGGTGGATGTCAAACAGTTCCTCAAAACTGCCATTACCTCTAAAAATGGCAAAATTGTCAACCTGGATGGCAAGGTGGTAGGGGAACATGAGGGGGCTTGGTTCTACACTGTCGGCCAGCGGCGGGTGGCTGGCTTATCAGGTCAAAAAGACCCGCTATATGTTGTTTCAACTGATATCAAGAAAAATCTAGTGGTAGTCGGCCCGGATAGCGCCACCTATGGTCGGGGAGTGATTTTGGAAGATCTCCACCTGATAGACCCGAAATACTTTGTTCGTCATCCTGAATTTATTTCAGGATCTCATCTGATAGGGAAGATTCCGAAACAAGTTCGGAATGACGGAGTGGGCGGGTTATCTGCCAAACCCCGCTATGGCCCCGATATTTATGCCGGTACTCTTGACAAAAAAGGCAAAGAATGGCACTTTGTATTTCACAACCCAGTCAGGGCGCTCACTCCGGGCCAATCCTTGGTACTGTATGATGGTTCTATCTGTATCGGTGGGGGGATAATCAGAAAGGTAGCAAAAAGTCGAAAGTGATAAGTGACAAGTTATGGTAGTCCCTCGCTTCCACTCGGGGCGTAACTAAAATGAATAATCAAGAAATCAATCAGTTGGCTAGGGCGGCCAAGGAGGGCGATAGCGGCGCATTCGGCCAGTTATTTGACGAACTATCAGATAGTGTCTACCGCTTTCTGACCTTTCGTCTGCGCGACGACGAGCAGGCGAAAGATCTTCTGAGCCAGATCTGGCTGGAAGCCTGGCAGAGCCTGCGCCGATATAACCCTGACAGGTCCTTCAGGACCTGGCTGTTCGCTATCGCCAGATATAACCTAATTGATCACTACCGCCGCTACCGGCCGACAGTTTCCCTGGACGCCGTAATAAATCGCTCTGGTAGCACGGATATAGAGGCGGAAGTTGAGTTGGCTGACGAGATGGCTAGAGTCGTTGATAATATCGACCAATTGCCGGAGCTCTATCAGACCGTTCTCAAGCTAAAATTTGTGGAGGAGCTGGAGTATCCGGAGATAGCCGAAATTACTGGCAAAACCGAGAATCACCTCCGCGTTATAGTCAAACGGGGGCTAGATAAACTAAGAGCGAATTATGAAGCATGAATAACGAATCATGGTAAGAGGCGTCTTTCTGTCCATAATTCATAATTCCTGATTCACTATTCATTTTCTATGACCAACTACACCGACAAACAGATAGAACAGCTGATCCGCCAGGCAGGCCGCCGGGTTCAGTTATCGGTTAGCGACAAAAGCCAGCTCAAAAATAAGCTAATGGGTGTAATAAATACACTGCCAGAGCGGACTAACACCTATCAGACTAATAATCTATTTAATCAAAGGAGATTTGCTATGCCACTTATTCCATTAGTTATAGCCCTAGTTATCGCCCTAGGCGGCGGTACCGCCGCACTGGCCGATTCGGCCAAGCCCGGCGACGCGCTTTACCCTATCGATCAATGGATCGAACGGATACAGGAGCGTATCACTCAGGCCCCAGAAGCCAAAGCTGGTTTATTCGCCAAGTTCAGTGAGGAGAGATTAGCCGAGCTGAAAGCTCTGCAGGAGCTCGACCCGAGTGAGTGGCCAGAAGCGATGAAGGCCAAGTTCGAGGAGCACAAACAGGACGCTGTTGCGCGGGTGGCCAAGAGTATCGAGCGGGTCAATACGGTGCAGACCAAATTCGAAGAGAAGTTAGCCGCCGCTAAGACCGAAGCTGAACGGGAGGCCTTCCAAAAGATAGTCGAGCATCTCGACGAGGTGATGGCCAAGCGTGAGGAGCGGATGAATGCGATTGAAGCTAGCGATATCAACCAGATCCCGATCCGCGCCAAACTGCGGGAGTGGAGAGGGGAGTCAGCCAAAGAGATGCTGGAGCTCCATAGGGAGGTACTAAAGCAACTTGACGAAGACGATAACGAAGATACGACGGACACAGAAGACGCTAAACTACCGTTGCCGGAAGGTTTGCTTGGGACAGACCAAGATGTGGCTGATGCCACAGCCCAAGCCGCTGATCTAAAGGCCAAGATGGCTCTAGTTGCCCAAGCGGCCCAGGACTGGTACGAGCAAGTGTCTCCCTGGTATCCGCCCAAGCCAACGACTCCAGAGCCGGAACCGAACTGGCCACCGCACTTGATGTAAGGTAAATGAAGTGTGAATAATGAAGTATGAATTATGGGTAAAATATACCCCCAGATTCTAACTTCTGATATCTTCTAGTCCATCACTCTGAACTATTATCTGAGCCCTACCGAACAGCAAGATCGAGGGTCTACTCTTTAAGAACACGCCAGATGGCTGGCGTGTTCTTCCTACTCCGGGAGGGCTTGCTTTTTCAGGGGTAGATGGGTATAATTTCTCTCGTTAATCAGGGTCCTAAATATTAGCGATCTTGTCAAATAAGTGTATGACCAATTGTCCGCTGTGGGACTGTATTTTTACCACTATCTGTCACAACATAGGGGGAGTTTCCGTTATAACTAATGAAGAGCCGCATGGCCATTTTGCAGCTTAAAGCCGACAAGTCAGACCAGAGACAAACCGCTCTGATCCACCGTTCTCAGGAGGGAGACGAACAAGCGTTCGGTGAGCTTTACGAGATCTGGGCCAGGCGGGTTTATCGCTTTATCTACTTCAAGATCAGGAGCGTACCGATGGCCGAAGATATGACCTCGGAGGTATTCCTGAAAGTCTGGCAAAAAATTCATCAGTACAAACCGCAAGCTGGGGCCAAGTTCTCTGCCTGGCTCTACGCGGTGGCGCGTAATGTGGTGATCGACTACTATCGCGTTAGTAGTCGCGAGGAACTCTCTTTCGAAAATCTGCCGGAGATAGCCGATCTCGAAGGGGAAGAACCATACCGCGAGGCATCACACATTGAGTCAGCTCTGCAGCGGCTGCCGGAAGAGTATCAGAAAGTGTTGCGGCTGCGGTTCGTAGACGAGATGCCAATCGCCCGGGTGGCTCAGGCCATCAAAAAGAAAGAGGCCAATGTCCGAGCGATCACAGTGAGGGCGCTGGCCAGGCTCAGACAGGAATTAGAAAAAAATTAGTTTTTCCTAAGGGTTCTAGAAAAGAATTTTTGGGGAAGTCAGAAGCGCTAGGGGAGCGCAAGATGGGGCGAATCCGCCAGTTGGCGGACAACACACAAGCCACATTCCTCTAACTCCACTTTTATGACTTTCCAAAACATCTATTCCGGAACCATTTTTATAATCAAGACGCTGCTGCTGGCCACTCTGGCCCTGGTAGCGTTAGTTCTGTTTGCGCCGAAAGCCGAAGCTGCCACGACCATGACTGGTACGCTGATCACTAGCTATGGCTATCCGGCAGTGCGGGTGAACGACGCCTCGATCCTGACTATCACTGACCGCGTGGTTGCGCCTGACGCCCTATGGGCTCATGTCGGACAGGCAGTTGAGATCCAAGGCGATGTCCAAGACTCAACCATTAGCAATGTATTTTATCTAGTTTCATTAGACGATGGGACCGGTCTGATCGGGCAGCGAGTTCTGTCCGATAATGTCGGCGGGCCAACGACTCCGCCAGTATTAGTTACCCCCCCAATGGCAGTAGATCGGCTTGAGGGATGGTTAATCATCCGTACGAATCAACCAGCGCTGGATATCTCTCCAGCCCTTCTCTATGGAGCTTACAGCGAGGTACAGCTGATCGGTGTCGAAGATATCAGTAATACATTGATGGGCAGTCTGACTGGCCGTCACGCCGCAGTCGAAGGTCGGTTGGATGGTCTGACTCTCCAAGTAGATCACCTATGGGCTGAGGGGAACCAATTAAAATAAACTATCGTACTCTACCAAACTAAATGGCAAGATCGCAGTTCTCACAACTTGAACAAGATCTGACTATCCTTGGGAAGGATGCGGTTTTGTCGTTGACCCAACGCCAGAAGATCCGTGACCGCTTATTCAAACAGATCGGTCAGTTAGACCTCATTGACGCGATGCAGACCAAAACTGAGGCCGTCGGCTTAGTTATGCCAGTCAATAAATTAGCTAGTATCTTTCGTCCCCAGAAGATCATGTTGGGGCTACCCGCCACAGTCGGCCTGATCGCCACAGTGTTCGTCGCTACTTTTACCACCGGGGCCATCGCCCGTGACGCCGACCCGGGCCAACCGCTATTCGTAGTCCGTAAGGCATTTGAGACTATCGAGCTAGCTCTGACTCGCGATCCTGCCAGACGGGCGGAGGTTCAACTAACTATCGCCGACGAGCGTTTGCAAGCCATCAGCGGGGCCGACCAGACCAAATTGGATGCAGTAGTCAAAGAGTCTCAGAAGGCGCTAGAAAGTGCCAAGAACGCTGTCTCGGCGCTCCAGAAGACAGATACTGCCAGCACCTCATCGGTGGATTTGGTGGCTAAACTGAAGTCGCTAGTGGATGCTCAGAAAACCATTCTCAGCACCATTGTCAAAGAAAATATCGGGAAAGAAGACGTCAGAAAGAGCGTAGCGGCTATTCGTCAGGAGCTGGATGACCTCTTGCCTAGCGACGAGGCGGCGGGACCAAATAATTCATTTAGCGGTGTCCTAACTACCGCTTATGGCCAACCAGCTATCAACACTAACGGTACGGTCTATAGACTGTTGGGCGTTGATGTTGACATCTCCGCTTATGTCGGGCTAGTCAACGCTAACGTTATCGGAGAACTGGGCGAGGAAGGCATCGTCGTTCAGAAGATTACCATCGATAGCAAGCTTATTGGGTGGTATCCCAGTAAGGATAATAACGCTTTGCCTCGGGTCGAAGGCGAACAAAACAATTCGCTTGGGCAAGTTTCCGAATAAACAAAACAAATATGCATAGAACTAATAGCAATCTAACAATTTAATGAGCAATACAGTTTTACGCAACACCTCAAAAGCTCTGGCTTGGTTGATGGCGACATCAATGGCTGTGGCTTTCGCCGCGCCGCAAGCGCTGGCTTTTGAGAACCTCGGTACCTTCCGGTACCAGTGGATTGCGCAGAGCGGTACAGTGGAAGGGCCGGCTCACGTGGTGCGCGCTAACGCGGGCGACACAGTGAATATGTCCCTGACCATTCGCAACCGTTCGACCAATCCGCAAGCTCTGACCATGTATGGTAAGAGTGCTCTCTTGAGCGAAGGTCCCAGCTACCCCAACGCCCACGCGGTGGGTATTGGTACCTCGCATCCTCGGGACAATGTTCCCGCTTGGCTTGATGCATCAAGCTTCGCCATCAATGGCAACCGGTTTGCCTACTATGACGGCGCGGCAGTTAACCCGGGTCAAGATCTGACCCTGACTTGGACAGCGAAGATCGCCAGCTCTGCCGCCAATGGCACCTACGATCTTTACACCGAAGTTGTTCGTGAGTTCGACGGCTGGGCTCAGCAGGTAACTGCTGGCGGCCGGGCTATCGCCTCTGGCGACATCTTCTGGCGGTTCATTATCGGCGGCGGCTCAGCCGAGCCGGCGACCGGCGGCTTGTCGGTTGGTATCTCTTCCGGTACCCCGGCAGCTTCCACGGTTGCCTACGGCGGTAATGCCAACTTCACCAAGATCACTCTGACCGCCGCCGCTGGGGCGACAGTAAAGGTTTCTCAGCTCTACGTTACTCGTGACGGTCTGAGCGCCGACTCTGACATCGAGAATGTCAAGTTGGTCAAGGCCGATGGGGTACAGGTAGGGAACACTGCTGGTGGCTTCAACGCCAACCATCAGGCCCAGATCTTCATCACCCCAGCGCTAGAGATCACTGGTTCGCAAGATTTCTATCTGCGAGCTGGATTCATCAGCACTGGCACCACATCGGGTCTAACCGCCCGGTTAGGTATTGCCAGCAATGCCGATATTGTCTCTAACGCTACCTCGGTCAACGGCGCCCCGGTCTACGGTAACTACATGACTACGGTCGCTGTTACGATCGGTTCTCTGGCAATGGCCCAGGATGGAACTATTTCTGATTCCACTCCAGACGTGGGCGACACGAACGTTATTACTAATGCGTTCAAGCTCACTGCTGGTTCGACTGAGCCAGTCTTGATCGAGCGCATTACGGTATTAAAGTCGGGTACGACCGAAACTGCCGATACCAACAACATTGAGCTGTGGGATGTGACCCACAACGTGTCGCTTGGTACGGCTACCTCATGGAGTGCTGACGGTAAAGCTTCCTGGGCAGTTAACCTGACCCTAGGCAAAGGCGACTCCATTCGGTTGAGAACCCAGCTTGATATCGTTGATGGTGTTGGTTTGACCATCACCACCGATGCCGTGGACGGCTCCGACGTATTAGTTACAGGGAAGGGTACTAGCTACGGCTTCTACATTACCCCGACCGCTACCGGCAGCTGGAACGGTTTGGGTGGTACCCAAACTATTAACTCTGGTAGTTTGACTATCAGTAAGAGCGCTTCCACTCCGCCAACCAGCAACATTACGGTCGCTGACAATCAGCTTCTGACTGTCTTCGACTTTGATGTGCGTGGTGAGTCGGTTAGAATCAGCGCCGTGCATGTGGACGTTACTGTCACTGACTTTAACGGTAGCACGGTGGTCACCTATGCGGACCTGACTAACGGCCGATTAGTGGATATGGCCACTGGCAATATCCTCTCTGGCCCCGTTGATGGTTCAGCGGATGGGACCGATCCAGATGAAGAGTTTGACTTTACCAACACCTTCGTATTGCCAGTTGGCATTAGCAAGGTTGGGTTCAAGGTCAGACTCGGTACCGACTTTGAGGCTAGTGATACTTTGGTCGCTGCTATTGACGCGGCCGCGCAGGTAACTGCCAAGGGTATCATTACCAACAACTCCATTGTTCCGGGCGGCACCTACGGTGTGACGGGCAACACCCAGACGGTTAAAGCAGGGGCATTAGTCCTGCGTGACCTAGGTGTGCCGACCACTGGCAACGTGGTCGCCGGAGTACAGGACTTCACTTGGGCAACAATGTCGCTTGATGCGACCGCCTCGGGTGAGGATGTCTTGATCTCTGCTATCACGGTTGGCGACAATGTTGATGCCACCACTGGTGATATGGGCGATCTCTACAATGCTGAGTTGTGGGCCGATCTGGACAACAACGGTAGCTACGAAACCAAGATCAGTAGTACCGAACAGCCTGACGGCGCAGCTGGTACCGATGACACCCAAGCATTCACTCTGACGCAGACCATTCGGGTACCTAAGGGTGGTTCTGTTAAAATCATCTTTGTGGCTGATTTGAGCGCTAGCGCAACTACTGGCGGCCAACATGCCATTGGGCTGTTTGACGATGTAGTAACTGGTGCAGATGTCACAGCCACGGGTGCCGACACGGGTACTGCTATCGCCGAAACCGATGTTACTGGGGCTGGTACAATAACAGTTCAGGCCAATGGTAGCATCGCGGTGGCGGTTGGCGCTGACACGCCTGAAATAGGTGTGGTCATCGCCAACTCGAACATGAACCGTATGCTGCAAATGCGTTGGTCGGCTACTGACGACGCCTACACGGTGAACAAGGTCGCCTTCGACCTGTCAGCCGGTTACGACTCGGTCAAGAATCTTATCGTCAAGTACAAGAATGTTGACGGTGTAGAAGAATCGGTTACGCTGGCTATCGGTTCCCAGAACGACCATGTCTTCCAGTTAAATGCTGGCGGGCGCAAGGGCTTCTGGATCCCGAAGAACAGCTACGCCTTCATGGATGTCTACGCCGACACCTATCCGATCGGTGGTGGTTATCCTGCCGACTTCCGGGACATCCTAGATGTCAGCTTGTCGGTGGACACCAGTAACGACGATGAGTTCGAGGCGATTGGCTTGAGTACCCTAGATGACGATAACTTGACCGTTACCGGCATCTCGGCTAACGACCAATACCTCTACAAATCCAAGCCGACAGTGACCTATGTACCAGTCGGCACCAGTACGATCGCCAATGGTTCCGACAACGCAATCTTCTCGTTCAGCGTGACGGCGGACGCCGCTGGTGAAATTGCCCTTAAGGAAATTACATTTGGTTACGACATTATTGATAATGTCGGCACCAACAACACTCCTTATGCTGGCACCTTCACCTTCTGGAGGGGTTCCACTGACATCACTGGCACGGTGAGCGTGTTGAACTCAGGCGGGACTTCCATCGAGACCGGCGGTTCAACCCTGGCTGAAGGTAGCGGCACATTCCACGTTGTGTGGGATCAGGCCGGTACCGACAGTGAAGAGTCCATTGGGCTAGGCGCCACCAAGACCTACACGGTGAAAGCCACCTTGGCTGGGTTCTCAACTCCAGCCGACGATGACTACATCCGTGTCCGGGTTGACGGTGAAGCAGCAGCTCCAACCGCCACTTACGTCTATATGACTGATATTGACGACAGTGCCGGTCTTGATGTGGGTCTGAACGTGAGTACTGGTGAGGATGCCACTGAGGAGGCAGCTGCCTTTGTCTGGTCGGATGTCTCGGCCATCAACCATCTGTACACACTAGCAGACGACACCAATGGTGGTACGGATGTCCCGGCCTCGTCAGCTGACTGGACCAGCGGTTACTTGATCAAGAACCTGCCGACTGCTTACTCGCAGTTGACAGCCTAATGTTCAAGTTCTAGACACGGGTTTACAGGTAGCGCACAACCTGGCGATTGGGGGAGCTTTTTTGAAGCTCCCCCAATCCATTGGGGGAGCTTTGCCTAGAGCAGACTGTTGTAAAATGATAATTAGATGAATATTTTTGATAAAAAATTCTTGTGGGACCACAGGGTATGGTGGCTAGCCGGAGGCATAGTGCTGGTGGCCGGGGTTGCCGTCTGGCTGGTTCTGCGTGCGACGATGCCCATCGGTCAACTCTTAGCTAAAGCTCGGGTTCAAGTAACCGCCGGCGATCTGAATCAGGCCGCCGCTACTTACCGTCAACTCAATATCCGTCTGCCAAAGGGCTATGTCGGCCACTACGAAGCCGGGCACGTCTACAACGACCTAGGGCTCTACGACGCGGCAGCGGAGGAGTGGTGGATAGCCATCAACAATGGCCACGAGGATTATACGAATGTGTACTATGAATTGGGAGATCTCTACGGTGCGCATCCAGAGACGCCCGGTCGGGATAAATTCGAAAAATATATGACCGATTTGGCCACTAAGGATCCTAAAAACATTCACTATCCTCTAGTTCTGGGTAATTTCTATGAGGCGATCGGCAACACCGACAAGGCTATCGAATACTTTGAAAAGGTGGTCGCGCTTAATCCCAATAATCAAGCGGCTAAGGATGAATTAACTCGTTTAAAAAATGGTTAGATCATTAATTGTAAAATTGCGTCGCGCAGGGACAACTATTTGGAGGCTAATCACTAATTCTCGGCATCCCAGTTGGCTTAAGTGGGGGATGGGGCTGATCGGCCTCGGGTTGTTAGTTTGGCTGGGGCTAGGGGTAGCCAACACAGTGGGGCTGCGTCAGCCACCCCAACTTAACTCAGACGTTAGCGCCGGACTAGAGGAAGCTAACAAGATCCTTGAGACCCATCCCCGTAACTTTAACGCTCTGTATCAGCGGGCAGTGTCTTTGTACACGTTAAATCAGCTAGAGATGTCGGGGGCGGCCTATCAACTGGCCGTAGAAGTTGAACCTAGAGCTTGGTTCGCTTGGAATAATCTAGCCAATGTCCTAAGGGATAGAGGGGACTTTATCGGAGCAGAAGCGGCCTACACACGTTCATTAAAATTGAACCCGCGCCAAGAAACCGTCTACCGGAACTTAGGCGATCTGTATCTATTGCGGCCCGATATGGACCGAGCCTACGGCCGCCAGCTAGCCATTGATATCACTCGTCAGGGTCTAGGCCGGATCAAAGATTCTGAACTACTACAGTCGTTCTTAGATTATCTGATGTCACAAAATGACCAAGGCTAATTGGCGGATCACGGGTTACGGGTGGTTGGCAGACCTACTTTTAATTGCTACAATTCTACTCCCGCTGATGCTGCCCTCGGGTCTCCATCACCGGTTTGGTTTCGGTCGCGAACTGCTATTTCTGTCGCTAACACTAATTTTCACGCTGGCGGTAGTTTGGTCGCCAGCTTTTAGTTGGTCGCGAATTGCTCCAATTTGGCGAAATCGATTATTTTGGGTAACGCTCGGTTGGCTGCTCTGGTCATTTGCGAGTGCCTATTTTGGGGTAGACTTCTTCCGCAGTTTTTGGGGGACTACCAGTCGAGCCACCGGCCTACTGCTTTTTACTAGTCTGTGGTGGTGGGTCTGGTTTTTGGCGGCCATTTGGATACCAAAATCTGGGTGGGATAGGCTGCTAGTATGGGTGGCCAATGTAGGCATTCTAACTGGTCTGTATGGCTTGGGTCAGGCGCTCCATCTGCCAGGGCTGATCGGCCTATCCAGCGGGCGCATCCACGCCCTGACTGGTAACCCAATTTTTATGGGCGGACTTTTACTATTAACCATTTTTATTACTCTATATCTGGGTTGGAAATCCAAGCGGTTAGCCAGCCGGTTGTGGTACGGTCTAGGCGCGATACTCCAGGTTGCCGCGATCGTGCTGTCGTTGTCCCGTGGCCCGCTGTTGGGCTTGGTATCCGGGTTGATCGTCTGGTTGATACTGCTCTGGCTGGTCAACCGTCGTCAAAGTGGCCAAACCCAGAGAAGCCACTCTAAAATCGTTTGGCTAGTGTTAGGGATATTATTAGTGATCAGTTTTGGATTGTTCTGGTTTAAGACCCCCTTGGGGCTGGAGCGCATATTTTCTTATACGCTGGCTAGTAACTCTATTCGCTCTCGTCTAGTCACATATTCGACCCTGCTGGATAGTTGGCGCACCAGACCGATTTTTGGATTCGGCAACGAGAATGTTAATGTCGCTTGGAATCAGAGCTACTCGGCCGAGCTGGGTGATCTGGGATATGGTGAAACATTTACCGATCGAGCCCACAACTTAGTCATCGACCAACTTACTACTAACGGCCTAGGTGGGCTGCTGTGGCTGCTGGCCGTGCTGGTTGCGGTTGGGGTCTATCTGCGACGGCTGTTAACCCAAAACTATATTGGGCCAGAAAACACACTCTGGGTATCACTTATCGCCACAATGGTGGCCTATCTGGTGTATGACATGACCGCCTTTGAAACCCCGTTGAGTCTAATTTATTGCGGGGTATTAGTCGCCCTTATCGCATCGCGTGTGTCCAGTGGGTTATCAACAGAGTCGGTCCCGCTCCAGCGTCCAGTTGGTCGGCTCTCGCGCTGGATTACTGGGTCGTTGTTCGCCGGAGTTGCCGGCTACACGGTTATCGTTGTCCTAATCCCAACTCTGGCGAACAGCCGTTCAACTTACCGGGCTGAGGCGTTGGCGCAGCGGGAGGACTACCAAACCGCTCTTACTATCCAAGAATCTCTCGATCAGCGCTGGTCACCTTGGAACCAATTTTTTCACTATTCTGATCTGGGATGGTATCGCCGTGGTGGGGTGGCTCTCTATAAACAGAACAAGCCGCAAGAGGCTTTAGCCGCTTGGGAGAAAGGTCTCGCAAGACAGGCGCAGCTGGCAGCGGCAGAGCCCAACAATGTTCAGCTCCAAGTGAGCCGTCCGCTGTTCCATTTACTAACAGCGCTAGTTATGCCAGAAGCTAAAGCCACCGCCGAGGTGGAGTTCAACGCCCTGATAGCCGATAATAGCAACCGAGAATACTTTTATCTGAACTGGGCTAAAGGTCTGATGTTAATTGAGGATTTTAAGGCTGCCCGAGCCGCTCTCGACCAGGCCAACTCCCTTAGCCGGGCGCCTCGAGAGATAAACTTTTGGTTCGGCGTACTAGAGTACTTAGAGAAACACAACGATATAGCGATTAATTACTTTGATAAAGCTAGTCAAATAAAGATCAATTTCGTCGACGTCGAACCAGTGTTGCTTTCGGCGATCACGGATCTTCTCTTCCAAAGCCAAAAGTATAATGCTGCGCTGGTATATCAGCAGGCGCTCCTTGAGATGGACCCCAAGAAGGTAGAGTACCACATGAACTCAGCCCTTATCTATCAAGCCCTAGGCCGGTTAGATGATGCTGTGAACGAGGCGAAAATGGTCGCTAAGCTAGACCCTGCCAAGGCCACAGCCGCACAAAAATTCATTGATTCTCTGCGATGATAGTCGAGAAACTCATGCGCCGGTATCGGTTGGTGACAAAGCGACAGCCGCTAGATTTGCACCATTACCAACTGCCGTATAAACTTCACTTTGGCCCCGGTCCCGAGTGGGTTAAACCGTCAACCCATTGGCTCGCCATCGATGTAGAACATACCAGCGATATTCGTCTGGATTTTAATAAAGATCAATCTCTACCCCTCCCGAGCGGATCGGTCAGTTCCATCTATGGTTCCCATGTGTTTGAACATATGAGTATTTTTGCTGCTCCGCGAATCTTTAGCGAGCGTTATCGGGTATTGAAAATGGGAGGAAGTTTCCGTTTGGTTCTGCCAGACGCAGAACGCAGTATTAGAGAGTACGTCAGCGGTAACCGAGACTTCCAACTCTTCCGCAGGCGGATGGAGCGAGCCAAAACCAAATACAACAAAGACTACTCTTTGTTCGAGGCGCTAAAGGAGGACTTTTTATCTCCTAGCGGCCAGCGAGCGCTAGGGGATAATACTCTGGCTCACCAGAACGCATGGGATTTTGAATCGCTCTGCAACGATTTGGCTAGGGCCGGTTTCCGGCGAGAGGGAATTACGCGTAAGCAGTTTCAAGAAACCAGCTGCCGCGATTTTGATTTTGAAGGGACTTATCCAGCCGAAGCCAACGAGGATTATAGGTCAATGTATGTCGAGGTAACCAAGTAGAGTGCTATCGAAGGGCGGGGTTAAATAAGACCTTGTGGAAAAGTCTCACCAACTCGCCCAGGCGGCTGCGGCGTTTACCGTAGGACAGCCACCAAGTTACCAACACCGGTAGATAGGTTAGCAGAACCGTAATGTACAGTACTGTACGGTAGAGATTCCCGTAAGGGCGGCCATAGTGTTTGTCGAAATATTTGGCCAAACTGTGCAAACGCAGATAATGGGTTCGGTCGGGTATTTGCGAACTGGTCTCTCCGCCATAGTGGGTAATAGTCACGACTGGCGCGTACCAAATTTCATAGCCAGCCGCATGGATCCGTTTGGCCCAATCAATGTCCTCGGCATAGAGGAAGAATGATTCATCTAGCCCCCCCACTTGTTCAATCGTCCCGCGGGGAAGCATCATAAATGCACCCGACACCACCTCAACCGGCTGGGCCCGATCGTAGTCAAATTGTTGGTCCTGTTCTAGATGGGGGACTAGTCGGCCGATCAACCGAGCCGAGATACGGAAATAGTTGACTAGCTTACTCAAGATACTCGGGAACCGTCTAGTGCAAGTCTCTTGGATAGTACCGATCTTATTTAACACCCTAACTCCTAACATCCCAACCTGCGGGTGCCGATCGAGAAAGCTAACAGCCTCGGCTAAGTTGCCGAGTACGATTGTGTCGCTATTGAGCAGAAGTATATAACGGCCAGCGGCAACATGGATGCCTTGATTGTTGCCGACAGCAAATCCAAGATTGTCGGTGTTTTGGATTAGTTTGACCCGTGGGAATGCAGAGACAACCATCGCTTGGCTGCCATCAGTCGAAGAGTTATCCACTACTATCACCTCGAAATTAATGCCGGCAGTATAGCGATATATCGACGCCAAACAATCCCTCAACAGCTCGCGGGTATTCCAATTTAAAATAACGACTGAGAGATCCATTTAGGGAAGTGTCTGATTAATCGCGTCGATGGCCGACCGAACAGTGGCTTGGCCGCTCCGAGCAATAAATTTAGTATACGCATCTCGGCTGGGCGGGGTGAGGGGGCGGGCCAATACCTGGGTCAGCGCGTGAGGCATGCGGACTTCATGGGATAACCCAGTGGCGGAAAATGGTAACAGTTCCTCCATGCCGGAAAAGTTGACCGTGACAACCGGGATGTTGTGAGCCGCCGCCTCCAACGCAGTACTGGAAAAGACGGTTACTAAGGCCTCTATCTTAGAGTTCTTCAGTAAAGTCTCGAATGGTTGATCGGTTACCAATATCACGTTTGGTCGGTTCCCGAACATTGCGCGCCACAATCCCCAATATTGGGGTTGTTGATAATGTAACCGGATGATCCACCGCCGATTTATATCGGATGTAATCGCCCCATCAAGTTCGGTGATAAATTTGGCGTATTCGCAGTAGCTCATCTCCCCGCCAAATCCCTGCATGGCGACCAAGATAGTCCTGGGTGGTTGAACGGGCAAGTAGCGGTCTTTAGAAACGTCCCTGGCGTCAGTCAACTGTCCCACAACCGTGATTAAACTGCTGGGGATGCCCATGCGTATCAAGTTATCTTCTTCGACCGCGCCTCGCACCAAGATCTGGTCATAGTTGGCCTCGCCATAAAAAGCCGGCGTACGGGGGATATTGCCGTGGGCTACTACCACTCGCTTGGCGTTATATCGATCAGCCTGGTCTAGAAATAGTCTATAGGGGGCCCAAAACCCCACAGCCGTCAACGCTATTCGAGGGTGAAACTGGGCCCAAAGACGGCTTAACGTCAAACGCAGCAGGATCAACCGGGGCCAGTAAAACGCTGCCAGTACCTTTAGCTCATGGACAATGGTCTCGGGTATATCGGCTTGGTGTTTGTCCCATCCCTGCCAGACCACTCTCAGTCCACGCCAGTAGGGCAATAGATCACGCAGCGTTACTAATGCCGAAGGGGTGACGTAGTTGGCGCCATCGTGTTGACACAATTTTTGGGTGCTCCGGTTAAGGGGAAGAAAGTAAATTGCGGGCATGGCCTGAGCAACGGCCGATAGGGTGCGGTAGTGGTTGGGAGTGTCTATCATAGCTACGTATCCACTGGTAGGTGTAAAGTTAGTCGGGCTGGGTGCGACCAACGTGGTTAGATCCTTTATACTGCTAAGCAGGCGGGTACCGATTATTACGCACCACCGAACAGTGAGTAGCGCCCAAGCTGGGTTGAGGCTGCGAATCCGGCAGTTGCCGGTCAAACGGGGGATATCGGCCCAGCGCCAGACGACATTGGGCTGTTCCCGCTCAATAATGGCATCAATAATCCCAGCTTCTTCATAGAGACATTTCAGGCTGGGATAAAAGCTCTGTTTGCTGATCTCTCCCCAATACTGCGCGGGAGCGGGCATGGGTCCGTACCAATGGCCGGCGGTCTGCCAGGCCAGATCATCAGCGGCTGCGATTACCGCCGAGTAGTCATCATCGACGATAGTTTTATAGCGGTGATAA
The DNA here is from genome assembly GCA_001029795.1 of candidate division Kazan bacterium GW2011_GWA1_50_15. Classification (GTDB taxonomy): domain Bacteria; phylum Patescibacteriota; class Kazan-3B-28; order Kazan-3B-28; family Kazan-3B-28; genus Kazan-3B-28. The sequence continues at coordinate 431,378 of CP011216.1, read as the reverse complement.
TTACAACGCTTAGAGATAACAGCTTCTTCTAGATCTAGCAGAACAGCCTGGACGTTGGGGTGGCGCTGTAGCCACGGTAGGATCACCCAGCGGAACATAACCAGTCCCCAGCGTCTAATCAATCTGGGAACCCGGCGGGGATGCTGGCCAATAAAGATCTGTGTCATAACCTATTTCTGGCTCCTAGCCGCTTAATAGCTTTGGCCCATCTGAACAGGACCCAATATCCTATCCTCCACCATTTTAGACGCCGGAGCAAATCCCGAGCGATTTTTGGGTCAGCAACCGGTGCTTGCCCGGCAGACACTTTGCGGGCCAGCGCTAGCATAAAGTTTTGATGATGATCGATACGGATAAGCTCAAATCCAGTCATGAGGAGCAAATTGCCAAGACTGGACGGCGAAAAACTAAAGGGATGAGCTGCCTGGAAGAAGAAGTCAAAGTCGCCGAAGTATGGGCGCTCCACATCAGGTACCTCTAAAAATAGTATTCCTCCGTTAACAAGCCGTCGGTGGACGTGATTCAGTAAAAGTACCGGGTCGGGGATGTGTTCAAGGGTATGGAACATCGCTACTAGTCCGAACTGTTCATTTTCAAACTCTGCCCCCGTAAACAGACCGGTGGTTAAATTGGTCAGACCAAGGTGGGAACGGCCATACTCGGTATACGACCGATCGGGGTCAATGCCAAAACTCTGCCAGCCGTGATCAGTTAGGACCCTTAAAAAATGTCCCGATGAGCAGCCGATCTCAAGTCCCCGCGAGGGGAGCAAATGGGGGAGACGATCAGCCAGATAACGCCAACGTCTCTCGGCATCCCGCTGCCGTCGAACGGCGATGTCGGGCGAGAGAACTGCTTGACCCACATACTGTCTGCGGTAATCTTCGTGATAAAAGTCGGCTGGCAGAGAAACGGGTGGATCAACAAACACCAAGCCACAATTTAGGCAGACTACGTTGGTTAAGCGCTGACTAAACCGTCCCTTTGTCCAAATCGTCTGATGTCTGGCGTCTTTGCATATGGGGCATGTCATTGGAGAAGGGCAACTATCTGCCGGTTAAACAACTGGGCCGTTTGGTGTAACTCCCGCTTGCGTTTGAGATAGTGGGCCTTCAAGTCCTCAGCTCGAGCCAATGTCGATTCGATGGCCTGGACGATGTGCTGCGTGGTAGCGTCATCGGGCAAATAACGAGTATCGATCAACTGCTCAGGGGTCCCGATCTCCTCCAAAAAGAATCTGTTCTTGGGATGGCTGGACATCGCTATTACCGGAGTAGCTACCCCGAACGGAATGATATTGGCGTGCCCCCTCATCCCGATTACTAAGGACATCTGGCGGTATATATCTACGAAGCAGGGCGCCAATTTAAGAGTTGGCGGAAATAGTTGAGGCAAAACATCTTCCAGGACGATTAGTTTGTCGCCCAGTATCTGCCCCAATATGCGTGTATAAAACGCATCAGTTTTTAACATGTGTGATAGGTAGTAGATTTGCCCGGGGTGGTGAGCGAGGATGGCCTTGAGAGCGTTTCCTAGCGCCATTACCCACGCCTTGGCCGTCTCAAATGCCGGGGCCGGGTATCGCCATGCAAGTCGGTCAGCTGCCAAGTTAATTCCAATATTAAGTTTATTTGGGTCGAGCCCAGGAATCGGGCAGGGTTTCGGTCCAACGAACATAGCAGGATCGGGGATAACCGTGATCTTGTTCGGGTCCAGGCCCCTTCGAATAAACTCCTCGCGAGTACCGCGGTTGCGGACTGAGAACAGCGCCGCTTTAGTCTGCAGGTGCCGGAGAACACGATTAGCTAAATCAGGCATTAGTCTGTCGGTAAATTCAAATTGGTTGTAACCGATCCCGTACACAACAACGGGGATGGTCAAAATGTCTAGCTCGAGTTCAGTGATATCTAACTGCCAACTCGACCGACTAGGGCTCTCGGGTTTATGTAAAAATAATCCACCGCCACCAATAAGTAACAAATCAAATTTATGGTTGATCACTCGAGCTAACCAAGGGGTAACACGAGTCAACTGGACATTCACAGGAAAGAAGTTAATGGGCTTATCCCCGGCAGCGCGACGGAGTTCTTGTTGGATACCCAATAGCAACACGGAGTCGCCCATATTGCCGCTCCAAGCTCCCATGTGGCAGATATTAATGGCGTTATCCCAGCGCCTAGCCAGTATCAGCCTTAGTTGAAGCCCCAGGCTATTAGCCAGAGTCCGTAGTTGCCGTTTAACAGTGCCCATCATAAAAGCGTCCGATGTTCTACCACTTGACCATATCCCGCATTATCACGGTATCCTCGGGGATATCGACCGCTGCCTGTTTCCCGGGCAGCTCATATATGTATTTAGGGGGTAAGCCACTACCGGGCCCCTTAGTAGTGAGCATCTCAGCGGTAATAGTTTCTCCCTGAGGGATAGCCACCTGAGCTACTACGCTCTTAGCTAGTTTCTCGCGGATGGGCTTCTCTGAATCAAGCAGGGACTTGGGCTGAGTGCTGCCAAACACCTTTTCGGCTAAATGAACATCACGCACCAGTCTAGCCAGCCCCCCGGGTTCAAGTGAGGCCGCATGGTCGCCCCCTTTCATCGCGCGGTCGAGGGTAAAGTGCCGCTCGATCACCTTGGCCCCCGCGGCCACTGCTAGAGTAGAGATAGCGATGCCCAGTTCATGTCCCGAATAACCTATAGGGTAATCGGGGAACTTTTGTTGATATTCGCCGATGAGATTAAGATTTATCTCGTCAAAGGAAGCGGGATAGGTCGACACGCAATAAAGAATGATTAGATCGTGATTCCACTGCTCCAGCCAACGTATTGCCTGCTCGATCTCTTCCATGGTCGCCATCCCGGTCGAGAGAATAATTGGCCGTCCTTTTTGGGCGATGTGTTTCAACAACGGCAGATTGATCAGATCGGCCGAGGCGACCTTGAATGCCGGTAGGTCCAGTTGGTCGATAAAATCAGCGCTATCCTCATCCCAAACCGATGCTAGCATTAAAATCCCTACCCTATCGGCATATTGTTTAAGCTCGCGGTACTGTTCCTCATTAAACTCTAGGGCCTCGCGGTGCTCCCCGTAGGTTCGCCCAAAGGCGTTGGGGCTGTCATATATTCGGTCCAGCCCAGCCCGGGTCAGGATTTTGTGGGTAGTGCGTTTCTGGAACTTGACCGCATCCGCCCCAGCTTGATGGGCTATTAATATCATTTGTTTGGCGATAGCCAAGTCGCCCTGGTGATTAATCCCGATCTCGGCGATTACGAACGCTGGCTGATTAGGGCCGATGGCCTTATTCCCGACGTGAATGGTTTTCATTGGATCATTTATTGTTTCAGGAGTAGATTAATCACTTCTCTGACACAGCCGTGGCCGCCAGTAGCCTTGCAGACATAGTCAACAACAGCTTTGACCTTGTCCTCGGCGTCTGCGGGGCAGGCGGAGAACCCGGCTTGTCGCAACACAGGCAAGTCTATTATATCATCACCAATAAAGGCAATTTTATTGTCTGGGAGGCCAGTTTGCTTCTTGAGAGCGACATAGGCGGATGATTTATTGCCAGCGTATCCCTCGAACACCGTGGGGATGTGCAAATCCCGTGCCCGTTGACGCACCACGGGGCTAGTTTCACCCGTGATAATAGCCGAATACCGATCGGCCCTGTGCCACAACTCAATACCCTTGCCGTCCCGTTTGTTAAACCGCTTCAACTTTTCGCCAGTTTTGCCATAATAGGTCGAGCCATCTGTCATCACACCGTCTACATCAACGACCAGCAGTTCTATATAGGGGGTATTGGTCAGACGCTGTTCTCTGCGTATGGTAATATCGGCTAACCACAAATCATAAGGGTTGTCGATCTCGATCGAGCATGCTTCCGACATAGGATAATAAACGATCTTCCCAGCAAGACGATTACGATTTTTTAACAAAGCAGACATCTTGGTGATATAAATAGAACCATTCTCGCGCCACTCTGGTTCGCGGTTCTGACGGCGAGGGCGTCGCCGGGCGTCGTAGTTGATCGGTTGATGTTTGCTATTCCAAATGAAGTGATGGTGCGGAGCAACGCTTAGAAGACTATCCCCTTTATTTTTCATGATCTGCTCTATCGCCTTATCGATGTCTCGCGAGCCGCGGATAGGGGAGGTGGGCTGCAGCAGCACTATATAGTCTGGTCTACCGCTTCGTTCTGTGATCTCTTTCAGCGCATGCAGAATGGCTGGTTCGATCGGGCTGGTGGAGCGAGCCAGCCGGGGAGGTTCTTTGACAACCAGAGCGTTGTAGCGCTTGGCCGTCTTGGCTATCTTGGCATGGTCGGTACTAACGTATACGCCGTCCAGATGGCGGCTACCGAGCGCCGCCTGGATTGACCAAGCTACCAACGGCTTGCCCCCTACTGGTGCCATATTCTTTAAGCGGATACCCTGGCTACCGCCCCGGGCAGGAATAAAAGCTATAAATCGCTTATCTTTATACATAACTAATCTTCGTTTTCCGGTGACGCGCTAATGCGCCGCACACTCTGCCAGAGTGCCTGGATATCTGGCCAACCGATTAAAATATAAACCATCAGCCCCAGGCCGCTTGCCAGTAGGCCATTCTGTCCTCGTAAGACCATCCAATAGATGGCAGTGGCCATGGCTAGGCCAGCCAGCAGGGGCCTCCAGATGACCCCTAACCGACCTCTGTTTATAACACGGAAGAACAGGATTTCCAAGATGGCAAAGACTGCTAAATAGGCACACAGGGTGCTGATCGCCGCTCCCCACATGCCGTAGGCAGGAATGAGCAAGATATTCAGGGTAATATTAACAACCGTACCGAGCCCAGCCGCATACATTGGGATGCGCTGGTGGCGGGTAGATTGGAGCAACTTGACTGGTACCACGTTCAAATAAGATATTAGCGCTGTACCGGCTAGTATCGCTAGACTAGCCGTTCCGGCTGTGTACTGATTACCATATATCCAACGCATGATCGTGGTGCTCCACAATATCACTAACACCACAACTGGGACAGTAACAGTAGCGAACAGACTGGTTAAACGGGCGGAGATGTGGCGCAGCTTGTCTATCTGATGGTGGTGGGCTAGACGTGACAAGAGGGGGTAGATGGCTACCCCTGCCAAGGTGGAACCCAAGATCATAGCGTCAACAATGCGGTAGGCGGCGTTATACTGTCCAACTTCTGCCAATTCACGCAAGCGACCCAGCATGATCGAATCGATGTAGCGGTAGACTGATGCGAAAGCTGTCCCCAGGGCAAATGGCCACGTTTCAATAGCCAAGTACTTAACGAAGTCGCGATCGAACCTAAGAGTGAATGTGGTGATAAATCGCCACGTGATGACAGTAGTGACCCCGAGTACCAGTAAGCTAGCCAAAGCGTACCCCCAGCCCAACGGTGAGATGCCCAGCCGTGCCACGATCAAGGCCCCGACTACCGCAATGGTAGTTATCCCAGATATGCTTTTACTGATCGCCTCCCAATACATTTTTTCATGCGCGCGGAATGTAACATAGAGTGTTTGAGTGAGGGCATTGATCAATGTCGCCAGGCCAAGTGGGTAGGTGATGGTTAGGATCCTCGCATCGTCTCGCAACCAAGGAATGGTCAGGATGACCAGCAGGAACGCCACCAACGACAACACCAGCTTGATCACTAAGAGATTACCCAGGTAGTGCGAAGACTTTTCGCGTTGTTGGGCGATATCACGAGTGGCCAAGGTGCTTAATCCGAGATCAGCGATGATATAAAACAGCGCCAGCGTACTAAGCACAAAAGTCCAGCGGCCAAAATCATCCGCTCCCAGATATCGCGCCAACCATATTCCTACAACAAAAGACGAAGCTCGGTTGATAGCCTCGGCAATGGCAAGAAACGTAGCGTTTTTGAATATTCGAGTATACAAGGGCAACAACTAAGCTACGCCCATTATATCTTATTAGTTTAACGACCTAGCCGGGGTTAGCTCTCTAGGCATCGTTCAAAGCGGTTAGTTCCATCGTCATGGTGCGTCAGTTGTAGTAAAATCAGGGTGATTTGCAATATGCCGTTTCCGTATCATCTCAAAACTTTTTGGCGTAAATTCGCCCCGCTGATATTGGCGCTGGTGCTTTTGGCTGGGGTGGGGACTTGGTATCGGTTTTGGGGGCCAGGCGAGTTTAGCGCCAGGTCGTTGAAGGCCTACAACACCGTTTTGGCGGCCCTGATCGAACTTCGGCGCAACCCGGATAATTTCGAGGCGATGATGCAGGCCGGAGTGGGTTACTATAATTTATCCCAGCTGAATAAGGCCGAACAGTACTATTTGAAAGCTGCCCAAACTCGGCCGGCCGCAGCTTTGCCTTGGAACAATCTGGGCAATACTTACCGCGAACTGCTCCGGCTCGAAGATGCCGAGGGGGCCTACCAAAAAGCGATCACTATTCAGCCAGACAACCCCACCTCATATCTCAACTTGGCTAATTTATACAACCGCTGGCCAACCGACGAGCGGGGGGACAGGCACCCCAAGATCATTCAGGTACTGTTAGTCGCCCTGAAGGCTACCAACCGAGACATCTCGATCCTAAGAGCCATGGTGGATTACTACGATGCCGCCAGCGATACCCGAACAGCCGACAGATACCGCCAGGAGATAGAACTCCATCAACAGGAGGACGTTAACCCACCCGATAAGGCCTAGAGCGAGTTTCTGCTTGACAGCAACGGCAAACAGTGTATGATGGCATTGTTTTCCTGTTTGGATGTTTGCGGTGAGGGTATCCTCCAAAAAGTTAGGTGAAAAGCGCCGAACGTAAAGCAACTACATTCCTTTGGTCGTAAAACAGGGAGTTATAGCAGTGTTAAGCATTCCAAGGTTTTATGGCTAAGAAGCTTTATGTCGGTAACTTACCGTACACAACCACGGATGACCAATTGCGTGATTTGTTCTCGGGCGCCGGAGCGGTTGATTCCGCTTCCGTCCTGATGGACAAGTTCACCGGTCGCAGTCGCGGTTTTGGGTTTGTGGAGATGCCAAACGATGACGAGGCCATGGCAGCCATTGAGAAATTCAATGGTCACGAGATGGACGGTCGCGCTATCGTGGTCAACGAGGCTCGCCCGATGGGTGATCGTCCCGAGCGGGGCGGTGACCGGGGTGGCGACCGCGGTGGTCGTGGCGGATTCGGACGTCGGTAATCGACAATTCAAATTAAATAGCCCCGGCGCATGCCGGGGCTATTTAATGTTTTGATGACGTGGCGGGAGCGACGGGACTCGAACCCGCGACCTCTTCCGTGACAGGGAAGCGCTCTAACCAGCTGAGCTACGCCCCCACGCCTGAAAAATAAGCCTGCTCATTCTAGTATATCCAAGAAAACAACGCCAGCGTTTTCTGGATCAGGTTGCAGCCGATACGTGGTTGGCCGGTCCAGACGAACTACAACTTCCTGGGAGTCTTGATCATCGGGCCGAGTTAAAGCAACTTCCTGCGCTCGGCTCGGGTAATTAACCGAGATGGTCTGATGTCCCCGTAGATATTCGTTCTGACTCTCGTCCGAAAAGGCGGTATCGAAAAACTTGAGCCTGAGAGAGGTCCCATCGAGGACCGCTTCTGTCCGTGGGGTGTCGAGCCCCTCTATAGCTGTGCTGCGGTTCAGATGGGTTAGAATGGCTATCCTGGTGAAATTTGCGTCAGACGAGGTCTCGATTTTGATGTCATCCAGCAGGTGGAAACCCCCAAGCTGCCCAATAGTTTGGGGCTGATTGTTGAAATCTGATGGCTGTTTAGAGATATTCGTGGTCAGTAGATAAGCTACCACAAATATCAAGATCAGGGCGATCATCCCCAATAGTCTGAGTAACAACTTCATATCCGATGATCTTTAATAAACTCTATTAGTTCAGTCGCAGTGACCGGTTTCTCGGCAGTAGCTTCTTTGACCAGCCTGGTGATATCTTCCTGGAGCAGCGCCGGGTTGGCCACCTGTTCCAAGTTAAGATCGTTGGCGCCAGCCGACTGCACGATCACCGTACCAAAATTGAGCACGGTCGGGAACACCCCCGCGATCACGTGGGTAATGTTCTGGATCTTATCTAGTTCGACCTCCGCCACCCGGCGATTCACCATCCCTCGCTGGTCGACGTTGATCAGCCTTTGAGTAGTGAGAATAAATCGATCTCGATACCAATTAATATAGTGGTAGACCATATAACCAATCCAGAACACCATCCATAGATAGTAGATAGAAGTCGTCACACCGTAACTAAAAATAAAGTTGGCGAAATGGAGCCAGATCGGGATGGCGAACGACAGAAGAATGATCCCGATGGCCTTTACCATTGGTGTAACTACCATGTACCAGTGTTTGAATAAAACCAGCACGACCTCTTCGTCTTCGCGCTGGCCGGGGAATTCTGGGGTAAAGGCGTGGCTACTCTGCAAAATATTTAGCTGTTCAACTCATATATAATGGAAACGATGACCGGCAAAAAGAAAAATCGGGAACGCACCGTTTGGATGATAATCCTAATAGTGCTTGCCGTCAGCTTGATTTTACCCTATACAATTAGTTTGTTCTATTAAACGCTCCTGTAGCTCAACGGATAGAGCTATCCCGTCCTAAGGGAGAGATGAGGGTTCAATTCCTTCCAGGAGCACCAGACTGGGGTGTGGATCGGCAACAACATCTTGTCTTTTGGGGTCGGGGTGTGGCGCAGTGGTAGCGCGCGCGCATGGGGTGCGTGAGGCCGCAGGTTCGAGTCCTGTCACCCCGACCCGAGGAAACAAGATGAGTATGGTCCGATGCTTCGGTTGGACAGGCAGTCTGTTGGCCGTTGGCCGGTGGATCACTCCGATCAATTCGCGGGTTGACGGCATCAATCTCCCCATGTTAAGGTACACGGGTACCGACTTTTCTGGAGGTGATGTCTATGTTGGCGTTCCTTGCCATCCTGTTGTGTCTAGGGGTTTTGTTGGTTGTTCGTCTTATTAGAGCCCACCAGCGTGGGCATGAGGACCAACCAACCAAATTTCAGCTTTCTCTCACCACAGTATTAGATCGTCATGCGGCGGCTAGCGTGAGAACATGGTTGATCGGTGAACTAGGCGAGATCTTTCGTCGGGTAGCCAAGGAAGAGAATCTGCAAGCACCTGAGGCCCTCAACCAGATATTTGCCGATATCAACGCCTGTATGGTCAATACGCTCAAGCACCGTGAAGATCTTACTCCAGCCAGGATTTATGATCATATGAACCACAGCCTGCGGCGCGCGACTTTGAGTTGCCCTCGCGATGTTCCCCATAGCCTAGCCCTGTCACGCATTCATGCCCAATGGGTCACGTTCGGAAGAGCTATGACGGAGAAAGCGAGTCTGGCATACCCCTGACCAGGGACTGTAAGCCGCACCCTCGAGTGCGGCTTTTTTATTGCTAGCCGGTAGCCAGATTTTCCGATTGGAGCGGGTGAGGAGAATCGAACTCCCGTCTTAGCCTTGGGAAGGCCACATTCTGCCATTGAACCACACCCGCAGTTATCCCCAGGGCTTTACACGACCTATGGTACACTGAAACCAGGGTGGGGGGAATAAAGGAGAGGAGGTCGCTGTGGACATTAAATGGATCGGTCATGCATGCTTCCAGCTTCGTGGTCGTGACGTTTCGATAGTAACGGACCCGTTCAGCTCCGAGACAGGTTTGAATCTACCGGTGCTCACTGCTGACGTATTAACGATCAGCCACAACCACTTCGACCACAACTATACTGCCGGGGTGACGGCCGCCATTACGTTCGATACTCCCGGCGAATTTGAATTTAAAGGAGCCCGCATCCGCGGCATCCGCACCTTTCACGATGAGTCCGGCGGGGCTGAACGGGGAGGCAACATCATGTTCCTGTTTGTTATTGACGGCTTAAGCGTACTCCACTGCGGGGACTTGGGGCATCTGCCTGATGACGCGCTAATCGATACATTAGGGGATATTGATGTATTACTGCTGCCAGTTGGGGGCAAGTACACCTTGCCAGTTGAGGCCGCCGTGGAATTTGTTCGTCAGGTGGAACCAAAAATTGTTGTTCCGATGCATTTCGCCATTCCAGGTCTAAAGATTGACATCGCCGGTGCGGAACAGTTCATCCATCAACTCGGCGCAACCGCCCGCCGGTTATCTACTCTATCAATCAACAAAGCCACCCTGCCAGAGGAGGGGACGGTGGTGGATATCTTAGAACCAGTTGCGCTGGGGACGCCGGTGAGTTAGCCACTAGCCACTAGCGGGGATGGGGTCTATTTTTTGCCGCGCTGGGGTTTAGATAGGGTCTTTAAACAACGGGTGCAGACCACGATCTTCCGTCGCCGGCCATTCTCTGTGATCGTGGTTGTAGTCAGGTTCGGCGACCAAGTCCGCTTGGTCCGCCGCTTAGAGTGACTTACGTTGTGCCCGGTCGAGAGCGTTTTGTTGCAGATGGAACAGATTTTAGACATAATGGAACTACTTAGGGGACCTCTCCAAGATATATAAAAATTGGGTTTAGGACAAGATTTTTATGCTACTGACCGTTTTCCAGCAGCTCGACACCTTTGTTTTCTTCTTGGTCGCCCTGGTGGTAGCTATCACTGTCCACGAGTTCGCCCATGCCTTGGCGGCAACTAACCTAGGCGATCCAACTGCCCGAGCTGCCGGGAGGTTGACCTTAAACCCATTGGCTCACCTCGACCCGATGGGGACTATTTTAATATTCCTGGTCGGTTTTGGGTGGGGCAAGCCGGTTCCCTATAACCCTAGTTTTGTTAAGCGGGGACGATGGGGAGAAATGTTGGTCGCCATTGCTGGACCCATTAGCAATCTTCTGCTGGCCTTTTTGTTGGCTCTCCCGGGACGCATCTACTTAATCACGCATCAGGCTCTGCCCCAAGGGCAGATCTATACTTTTCTGGCCGTAGTTGTAACGTTGAACATTTTTCTTGCCGCTTTCAATCTAATCCCTATCCCGCCCCTCGATGGCTCCAAGATCCTCTACTTAATATTAGACGGTCTGGGGGTGAGTCATGCACGCATTGTCTGGCTGGAACAGATGGGGCCAGTGCTGCTTTTGCTCCTGATCTTTGCTGACAGGTTACTGGGAGTTAACCTGTTATTCCATCTGCTTGATCCGGTGGTCGCCTTAATGCAGTGGTTTGTTGGCTCCAGCATTATCCCACTCTGATATTTATCCCCAAACTAGCTAATTGACACTAATTTTTTGGTGTTAAAATTAAATTAGCACCATTAATTTGCCGCCGTTATTTGGCTCAACACCCAATTTTATGGGACCCCTTATTTCATCCTCCTGGGGGAAGATGAAGCGGGGACCCACCTGGTCTCCACAGAACCAGAAATAAAAGCGGCAAACTAGTGGTGTTTTGAATACTTATGAGGAAGGAACGAGGTGTGTTCCTCCCTCATCGGCGGTTGGCAAAAGCCAACCCTCACTTTTAGCTCGGGCTAGTCGCCTGCTCTCACCTCCACCATTAAGAGTAGACGGGACAAGTTCACTGCTCCCCCTCCCGGGAGACGGGCAGTTATTTTTACCAAAAAGTCCGAGGTCATCCTCGGACTTTTTGGTCGGGGCGACAGGAGTCGAACCTGCGACCTCACCGACCCGAACGGTGCGCGCTACCACTGCGCTACGCCCCGATGGAGCCGGAGGCGGGATTTGAACCCGCGACTTGCTGTTTACGAAACAGCTACTCTACCACTGAGTTACTCCGGCTTTTGTATCAACCGTAAGGGTACAGTTTCAGTATAGTCCAGTCAACCGTGGTGGCGGATGGGGTACACTGGGAATATGGCCAGTTCCGCAGGAAAGATTTTTGTGATGCGGCATGCTACCCCCACCAACCCTAGAAGGGTGATGTACGGCAATTTAGCCGGTTTCCCCTTGAGCGATCTGGGTCGGCAGCAGGCCAGCGAGGCGGGCCAGTGGCTTAGCCGCTATTCACTTCGACACATCATTAGTTCACCCCGCGAGCGGACCCACCAAACGGCCGATGTTGTATTAAATATGAACCCCGGTCATCCAGACATTGTTACTGACGAACGTCTGCGGGATGTTGATCTGGGTATCGCCACCGGCGTTGTCTCAATGGATGATTTCCATCGCCGCCGCCAATACTATTGGGAGAGCCAAGAACGACAAGTGGATGGGATGGAGGCACCGCGGATCACCCAAGCTAGAATGCTGGCGGTGTTCGAAGAGATGTGCCGGAGATATTCTGGCGAGAGTCTACTGTTCGTCTCTCACGCCGATCCGATGGCATTTCTTTTTCAGGGACTATTAAATCAACTCCTGATGCCGTCAGTCGGTTCGGGTTGGGGCATCACTAAAGCGTCCATCTTTGAGATCCAGCTATCCCCTCGCGTTATAATAAAGAAAGTTTTTCAACCAACCGAACAATGAACCCCGTGAAACTCTATCTCAATACCGATGGGGGAGCCCGCGGCAACCCCGGTCCGGCAGCCACCGGCATAGTTGTTACTGACGCGAGTGGTAAGCCCATCAAAACCGCCAGCCGCTATCTTGGCACGGCCACCAACAACCAAGCTGAATACCTCGCGTTGGTCGATGGACTTAAGATCGCTGTTAAACTGAAACCCACCGAACTAGTTGTGCGGATGGATAGTGAACTAATCGTTAAGCAGCTCAAAGGCGAATACCGAGTTAAGGACGCTGGCCTCAAACCGCTGTTCGCTCAAGCTCAGCAGTTGATAACCCAACTCAGCCGGGTCAATTTCCACCATATCCGGCGGGAATTAAATAAATCAGCTGACCAGCTAGTCAACCGGACGCTTGACCGCCACTCGAGTTAATCATTACTTGAACGTAACTGTAAACCGTCGATCTAGCTCCTGATATTTATTGTCGTTTTTGAGTTCGGGATTCGCCGCATAGATGGCGTATTCGATGTCAGCCGCTATCTCTGATATAAGGGGGAACTGTACCTGGCCGTTCACATCAGTCTGATAAAATGCCCGTTGAGGCTCTGGGCTGTACCAGCCCAGATAACTGTTCGCTACGCCTCGCAATACAGGGTTTACTATCTGCAATCCTACCCACACTCCCACCACCGCTTGGTCGGTTTTTTTATCACTGATAGTGATAGTGGCTTGTCCGTGATTCGCTCCGTCCGCTGGCAATGTCTGGCTAGTGAGTCGAATATCAGTGACGGCTAGCGAACTAGCCGAGGCGGCGGGATTGCCGAATAAAATGAACCCACCCGCCGATATTAATATGGTTAGTATCCCTAAAGCCACCACTACTCCCCAACGTTCATGAGAGCTATAACTGCGATCTCGACGAAGATGATGGAATAAGTGTTGCATCAGTCGTTTTGGAAGTAAGTTTTATCGTAATGCTCTACCCAGGCCAAAGCCACTGCTGCTATCAGCGTAAGGCCAAGCAGGATGAGTTGCAAGCCAGAGATACCGGTCGTAGGCAGTCTGGCCGGGCCACCGTAGCCCACGATGTCGGCGACTGCTACGTCGGCAGTGGCGTAGTCGATCTTGTCGTTGTACATCGTCGCTACTAGGACGGTATCGTGGTATACTCCCGGTTTCTGCCCAGCTGTGAATTTGGAGGTATGGGAATCGCCCGCTGCCCCCTGCTTCAAGATTGTGCCTCCACCCGCCAGGACGTACCAGCGGAAGACCAAGCTCTTGATCTCTTTTCCGTCTGTGTCGTACCCCTTGGCTACAAACGTCTGCATCTCACCGGGGAGGAGGGTGGTCTGGGCTGGTTGAATGGTGACGTGGCCCAGGACTCGTCCGCTATCATCCTCGACCTCTTCTAGCTCTTCCAGGGGGAGCTCTTCTAGTTGCCCAGTGATACCCAACACGGCACTAACATTCTGGTAGCCTGTATCGGGTGTCAGCGGGGCTTGGTCAGCGACGGTCACTAGATACGCTCCTGGAGTAGTGTCGCGATAGTAGAACACAGCGCTACCGACCGTCCCAAGTTGGGTATACTGCAGATTAGTTGTTGGGTTAAATCCTTGGATAGTTAGCCACTGGGGGAGGGGGTTGCGTTCGGCGTCATAGAATCGGCCCGTGTCCGAAGGGGTATAAAAGTAAACTGTGCCAGGTAGAGACAACTGCTGACCGCTCCGGCTCTGCGCGCTGATAGTGATGGCCGGACTGAACTGCCCTGCCGGGAAGTTAGTTGCGTCTATGGTCATTACTAGTCGATTTTCTAGGGCGTCAACATCTCCGCGTACGATAGCGTTCTTTTCAGCGTCACCCCAACCTCGGGACGGATTTTCGTAAGCCGTGATGGTAATGTAGTTAGGATCAGAGATACCTAGATCGATGTAGTAGAACTGAGCTTGAGATTGGCCCTGAGGGATATCTACGGCGGTGATGTAATCGCGTCCGTCGGGGGTGGCGATAAAGTGACCCGTCGTCCGCGGGGTTCCGCCGATCCAGGCTCCTAACCCAACTACGACATCATCCTCGGCCATGTATGGTTCGCCAGAGATAGCGTCTTGGAGCATGACGGTGAAGACTGGGCTTGCTTGTTCGACGGTCAACTCCACTAACGGATCGGTCGGGGTAGTAATGGCCAGCATTGGGTCAGCCGTAGTAAAGTCCCACGGGTTAGCCACTGGGCCACTGATTAAAGTATTGCCATCCGTATCTTCGGCGTAAGTTATCTCTATAGTGTAGGGCGCCCCGATCTCTAAACTTCCATTAGGGGTTAGGGTCCAAATCCGGTCATTGTTAGTCCAGGTCTCTTGCCAGCCGGTTGTATCGACCGGGTACCCATCGAGGGTCAACTGGTAGGACAAAGTATCTGTCTTAATGCTCTTACTGAACTGTGCGCTGATAGAGCCCTTAAGTGGCGCGCTGAAGCTGCCGTTGACTGGAGTTGTGCTAGTGATCTGTGGCGAGAAGTCGGGGGGTTTGCTATCACCCGGGACCACTGTCGTCGCGGCCGCGGTAGTGAAGGAACTACCCGGCACGTCCGGATCAGACACGGTAGCTGAGTTGCTGATAGTTTGGCCGTCGGCGGCATCATTTATAATAACTCCAAAGGTGAAAGTTAAAGTGGGATACTCCCATTCGGGCACCCCGAATCCGCCGAAGCCCGGCGGCGTGTTAGCTAGCATCTGCGCTTCAGCCTCGATCCGGTTGGTAGTGGGGTTGTAACTCAAAGTTTGCCATCCGGCGTCGCCAACTAGCGAGTTAGGGATATAAGTGGTGTAGGCCGGGATAGCATCAACCACCACGGCGTCAACGACCGTGTTGCCGGTATGCACGATGGTAACGGTGTACTGCAGGGGGATGCCTGGCAGGGTTTCGTTGTAGTTAACGGTCTTGGTCGAGGTGGTAAAGTCTGGGTTTTTGGCGATATGTAAGATCGCCGGGGCGGGGTAGAACGTCTCGTTAACGTTATCATCGATCGCAATGTTTTGTTCGACATCCAAAACGTTGGCTGGGGTATTAACCCGCGCGTTGTATTGAATAACTACGTCTGTTCCCTTAGCCACAGAACCGCCCCAGTGGAAACCGACGATCCGACTGCCATCATAGAATAGCTGCAGTGTGCCGCTACTAGCCGTGAAACTGCCAACCACGCCAGTGAGTTCGTCAGCGATACCAAGACTAGCCTCAGCATTGTTGGCGGGTAGGTCGCTGGTGTTACGGATAGTTATTGTATAGTGAGCAGTCTCACCCGGAAGATATTTGCCACCGTGCGAGCCCTCGCTTACCACAATGGTCGAGCTGGTTAGGTCCGGGTCGCGCTTGGGAGCGGTCTCAAAATCCCAAGTGCCATACGGGTATTCCACTTGGATGCCGCCCATGCCCCAGCCGCTACTCGGAGTGCCCTCTAGTAAAATATTCCCAGCCTTGTCGGTGGCTTGGGCGATATGGAAGGTATACCAAGTTTTGTAATTGAAATCAGCGTGGGTGATAGTTAACTTAGTATCCCCATTGGTCCACTCGGTGTCGACGATCGGCACGTTCTTGGTTGGGTCATCCTTTTCATATAGTTGATAGGCGAAAGTGGCCGTGTCCATCGGCTCCGAAAATTCCACCACTACGTCCTGGGTGATGGCCACCTCGGTCTGATCTGGCATCGGTATCTGACTTATAATGTACGGCCGGATAGTGTCCACGATCGTACTGGTCTCCACCGGTGGGCCCAGGAGGAGTTTCTCTGGCCAGTTATCCTTGCCGCTCCAGTCAACCGCTCGGGAGTAGAACTGGTAGGTGCCGTTTCCGTTGGCTGATGCATCAAATTCGAAAGTGAACGGGGCACTATTATCCATCCCCCAAAGAGTCACCGCACCACCCTCATAACTATAGTAGAGATAAGTTTCTTTAACCCCGATATCATCAGTGGCAGTGATGCTGACCGGGAATTGCCATTCGGTCTGATAAGGGGGGAGAGGATCAACTAACGATTTCGGCATTTCATTATCGGTTTGGCCCCCGCCTGCACCGGCGGAGATAGTAAAAACTGCATTACTATTATCAGTCACGCTACCGCTAGATATCCGAACTAGCGCTTGTGTACTCGGCTCATTCGGGATAATCCAGCCATACAATCCGTCATTGGCGGTATTGGTGATGATAGACGTCCAACCGCCTCCAGCATTAGTCGAATAGTCTATGTCGATAATGTTCCCGCCACCGAACCCTGTACTGTCCCAGGTGATGTCCTGGGTGCTACCAATAGTCCAATTTTCACCACCATTCGGGGCCGTGACAGTTAGGGTGCCGGCCGTGTAGGTGACATCGATCTGGTTGATTATAAATAAGTCGTGGGTATAATCATTGATAACCTCGCTAGCCGACTTGCTGTAGATCTTTAAATAGATGTCGCCCGTGATCTCGACATCGGTGGCGAATTCCTCCAACTCAGCGTCAAGTAAAGTCTCGGTGTTCGATTTTTGATAGTCATCAGTCGTGGTCGATTCCCAGACGGCATCGCCGCCTCCGCCAACGACGGAGACATAGTACCAGGTGCCAGCCGGGTCGGTTCCAAACCCAAAAGCTACGCCAACGTCAGTCTCTTCACTCTTGGCATTGTAGGTGATATCAATAGCCGAAAGTGTGGCAGCGGAGATGCCAGTCAGGGGGATCACCGAAGCGCTGTCGGTATCAAAGTCACCCAAGTACGCTTCGTTCTGGGCTCCCGTGTCTTCAGTCAGCCCCCACAGGAATCGGCCGTCGCCAAACATGCGAACCAATGGTCCCGGCGTAACATCGGCACCAGGGGTACCATGGGTAAGCCAGTTAGCACCGTCGTCGATAGTGCTATAGACCTGGCCATTGCTTATTCCCGTAGTGGCGTCTACCGACACCAGCACCACACCGCTGGCGGCACTCACAAAACCGGCTACTGTGGTGAAGTTACCACTGTTTATATTGGCCGAAACATCTGTCCATGAACCGGCTTGGTCCAACCCGGCCGAAACATCTCCTACCGCCACATACCCCGAACCCCCTACAAATAGGGAACCATTACTGTAAACCATCTGGTCGATGGTAGCCGGCGGACTGCCCGGCAGGGTTGCCGCGGTCCAGTTGTCACCATTGTCACTAGAGAATAGAACCTTTCCTGTCCCCGCGTTGCCGCCAGAGACTATCAACGTACTGTCGGTAGCGTCCCATAGCAGCTGACGACCGGTACCAAATGCGGGGGGTAGTTGCGCACCCCACGCCATCAATGTGTCGACATCCTCGGTGCGACTAATAGCCCCGTTTTTGTGCAACACCCAAGTATAGCTGGTAGCGCTACTTTTGTGGGCGACCGAAGCGATACCTTGAAATGGGGCCAAGGTAGTATCGTCATATGTCCAGTTAGTGCCGTTATCGGTTGAATAGGCGTAAGCGGCGGCGCTGGAATCTTGCCCGCCCACAAATAGGTTAACGGCGTTACTGCCTCCGTCCCCGGGAGTTACCTCAAAATCGTCAGGGATAAAATTGGCGTCGATACTAATATTGCTCCAAGTGGCGCCATAGTCTGTTGATTTGTACGCTCCGTCCGTACCGCCAGTTGCCGCCCAGGCCAACCCGGCACTGCTTGGGCTGATCAGGTCGGTCAACGGGTCAGTAGTAGGTAGGCCAGAGGAGGTATCGCTCCAGCTGACTTTGAAATGCGCCGCCCCGCCGTGAATAGCAAAGTTGGCGGTCGGAGAATAATCTCCCGGGGTAGTAAAGTTGAAAGTGGCGGTAGCGGCCATGGCCGGGTTCCCGCCAAAAATGCCGCCCAAGACAATACTTTGGAGTGCCAAAGTTATAGCCGTAGCGAGAGACAGGGGACGGCGCAGTTTGCTAGCTAAACGATTACTCACCATAGTTTTTGTTTTGATTTCAGGTCAGCGCGGTCAAACTCTATTATTTCATTATACTACAAAATACCTTGATTGTCAAGAGTAGCCAGTTCGGATATGCCGGTGGTCTCGCCTTCACTTCTGTTTGTCGCTAGAATAAAAGATAGGATGCCCCAAAAATCAACTCCGCTTCTGCTAAAAAAGTTACCTCTAATGCTCCCAGCCCCCAAACCGCATCATCGCTGGTGGCTCTTGGGTTTGCTACTGCTCTTGATTGGGGGCTTTTTGTGGTGGTGGCTGTCCCGGCCGGTATCACCCAGACTCTACGAGGCTGGTGCCATTGGTGGCACGGCCGACTTCGGCGAGTTCTCGCCAGTGTATGTGATGGGGCAACACGACCAGTACGAGCCTCTGGCATCAGAATTTGATACCCTTTCAGCTAGTGCAAAAAAGATCGAGGTTGCTCTTGGCCAAGACATCCAGTCCACCAATACCTTCCAATTGGATAACGGTCTGGTCCTACTCACTGGCGGGGGAGACCAATTCGCGCTCTATTCGCCGACTCTCCAGCGCAGTTTCAAAGTTCGCACCATCGGTTATAGAGCTTTCTACACGGGCAACGGCTTGATGCTGCTAGCCGGGGGTGAACTAAAAACTCTTTACTATAGTTTGTACGATTTGAGTGTCTTTAATACTCCGGATGACACCCCGGCGATTCCAGGCTTAGGTGCGTATGATCCGCTGGGACGCATTGAATATATGTTAGCCAGCGATGGCCGGCTCATCTTTAGAATCGGCCAATGGGATATCCAGCATGAGAACTTGGTCGGGGGAGAGGTCTGGACCTATACTCCGCCGACCTCACTTTCGGCAGATCAGCAGCGCGCCCGCGACCACCAGTCAAATCTGCCGCTAAGTCTTGCTACCAACTGGCAGGACGAGGGGATTTGGCAAAATAACGGCCAGCTCATCTATCCCAAAACAGCCGTCCAAAACCATGTCACCGGAGTGGAGGTGGCGGTGCGGCTCACTAACGGCAAGATTCTATTTAAATGGAGCAAAAATGACGACCATGTCTACGGCCAGCTCTTTAATCCCAACACCGGTGCGGTGGGGCTAGTTAAAGACAATTGGTTCAGCCGCTGGCGCTACGATAAACAAGTGTTCGCGCAGACCATCGAGGACGGGCGCTACACGGTCACGACCAAAGCCGGGAATCTTAAGCTTGGTGACGACTGGCCGGATATTACTAAATATACGCGGAGCGGGCAGGGGGACATCACGATACCCCAAGTTTATAATCCAACCCAACTACCGTTTAGCGGGTTAGCCGGTGTGGCAACGCCATGGGATTTTTCGACTGGCGGGATGGCAGTCCCAGTCGGTTTGGGCGCAAGTCAAGGGGACGCCAAAAGCATCGTCGCTACCGCGGTCGCAGGGAGCGGAGTCAGCCGCTGGAACGCCAAGACCAGTCAGTGGCAGAATGTGACGCAGGATAAAAAATCGTCGGCTAGTTCCAGTAATCGAGTTCAACTGCAAAATCCTCGGCTGGCCGGGCAGTCAGTAACCAAGCTCCCCAACGGCAAGCTACTGATAATCGGCGGTCACAGTTTCATCGAAGATTTGCCAGCCAATGAACCGTTCGGCGAGGGCAGGTACTTACGTAACTACAACGCTAGCGGTACCGACATCACCGGTTGGCACATTTTAGGACTGACCCGCAGTGTGGAGCTCTTTGACCCCAAAACGATGACCAGCAAAGTTATCGGTCAACTGAAAGTCGGTCGGGCTTATCAGTCGGTTCTGCTATTGCCTAATAACAAGGCGCTAGTGATCGGGGGAGAGGAACAGGCGAGGTTCATCCAAGGCAGCTCCAGCAGCTCGCTGGCTGACGGTTTAGAAGTGGACGCCAACTCGAGGCCCTCGTATGAGATATTTGATATCAAGACCGGCCAGTCGGAGTTTTATGAGAGCGTGTTGATGGGAACCCACACCATCTCTAAGGCGTTTTTATTGCCCAACCGCACCGCCTACATCGATCCAGTGGCGAAGGGAACTCCCGGAGCATCGGCAGAGTTTAGTGAGATTTTAGATTATGTTAACCACAAGACCTACCCGGCATCTAACCCCTACCTCACCTCGTCTAGCTACAATTGGTTCCAGCAAGTTGTGCAGTTGAATGATGGAAGATTAGCGACGGCTTATGGCAAGAGTCCGACCGTGGCGGAAGGCCAAACCCCACTAGATGAAAAAGTCGTGGAGATGTATACGCCGCTGGGTGGGCCAGTGCCCGGCTTTCTCGGCCATCCCGTTCGCGTGGACTGGTTGTGGTGGTTCATCCTACTCCAAATCACCCAATTGGTGTTGGGTGGGATACTAATTTTTGTGAACCGCAAGCGGAAGAAGAAATAGTGGCGAGGGCCAGGCGTAGTCCTGCTGGACAGCAGGACGAAGACTGGTGGTGCATTCTGGATGGAGTGGGAACTTGGATAAGGGAGTTTGGGTGGGGGCTGGGTAAAGAAAAAGCCCTTCCGTTGATGTTATCTCTGGTCGGGCAAGTGTCTCCGAGTTGATGCAATGATACCCACTCCCCCGTGGAGGATGAGACACATCGCCAGATAAACGAGAGAGAGCCAATTATCCCAGCGCATTAAGACAACCGTTATGCTTATCACATAAGCGAATGTCCAAATGAACCAAGGTAAAGCATTCTCCGTTTCCGGTTTTGCCCATACTCCGCGATAGGTAGGGATGAACGAGATTGCGATTGCCGGTTGAAGGATGAGATTAGCCGACGCCGCATTCTTGAACACCAACCATACCGCAAGGGAAAGTAGACCAATCGCCACCACAAGCTTGTCTTTGGGGTCCAGTTTGGTTGCCCGTCTTTGGGACAGAGCAATCAAAAACACAATGAGACAAGCCGAGGTGCTGGAAATGGGGGCAGCGGACTTAACAACATCGTGTGTCATCACCAAGTAGGTAATGGCATTGGTTGTTGAAATAAAAGCCCACGATGCCCAGGTCGCTGTATAGAGCACGGTTTTGCCCTTTAACATCGACTGGGTATATATTGCGAACCCGGAGATGTGTGTGATGGCGGTTAGCCAGCCGAGTGCGACTGCTAAATCCATCTTGGTTCACCTCCTGGATGAGATAGAAAGGTACTGGTTGATGGTAAGTCAATTGATCCCTTTTGTCAACCGAAAAGCCGCTCTGGGACAGAGTTTTACTGGTGGAGCTGGGGGGATTCGCACCCCCGTCCAGCGAACGATAACTGTCGGCTTCTACATACATAGCCGGTTTGTTGGGTATCCGTTATTATCCTCAAACCGACAAAGCGATAATAACTTAAGCCACTATGGTCTTAGTCCCGGCAAATGGCCTGCCGGAAAGCGGCTCGAATAATATGACACCGTTATTCCGCCCATCCGAGCAGAGACGGGAACGATGGCGCTGGCAATTAGGCTAGCGCTGGCGCGAAAGCAGAGCTTCCGCTAAATGCTTTGTTGGCATTTGTAGTTTGGTACGATTTTGCGTTACGGTACCAGCAACGGTATGCGACCAACAGCTATCAAGGTTCGCTGTCGAAAGCTAGACAGCCCCATATTTTGCACTGGGAGCATATAACTTGACAGTGGAGGTGTCAATGCTACAATGATGGCATCTCGGGGGTACCCGAGAAGTTCATTTACAAGGAGGGTTACACTATGCCCAACGGAGATGACCCTAACAAGAGGTATGGAGGTCATAAGTACGCTGGTCATGACGGAACATCCAACTGCGAACATGGGTGCGGCTGTTGGATGGGCCCAGCCCGTTCCGGTGGCCCGCCCGGGCTCGACCCCGGTGGCGAGTGCTCTAACAACCCAGAGGACGGCCACCGCCTCGGCGGTAATCGTGATTTAGCGATTATCGTGGAGCGGCGGATCCGGGATCTGGCGAGTCGGGCATATACCGCCGAACAGAAGCTCAAGCAGGTGGACCCCGGGGTTATCAAACTCGCGGAAGAGTTAGCGGAGACCAAACGCAAGCTGTCTGATGCTCAGGACCGAGCTCAGAAGGCTGTAGTGCTACTCAGCCAGTAGCCCCACTGCCCCAATCCCAGTGGCCATCGCACAAAGCCGCCCGTTAAGGGCGGCTTTTTCTTGTTCTGGGCACCGATTGACCCCCCTCATCCGGTTTGCTATATTGGAGACGCCAATACTTTGGCCAGAGGAGTGAGTTCATTGAAAAGAAGTTTTTGGACGATTGACTTGGGACAGGTCCTCATCCTGGCGCTCGTATTGGTGCTCGGATGGGTGGTCTGGCAACTCAATGCTGATTATGCTGCTTACCGCGCACAGACAGTCGCGACTTACCAAAGTGCCTTGGGTTCTGCGCTTCGATACAGTACGGCCACATGGGCGGATGGGCACACCGAGCGTCTTCCCATCCTAACTCCAGACCCTTCGTGGCCGTTGCAACTCAAGGGTGTATCGCTGGATTTAGACCAGAACGGAGAGATGTGGATGAGAGTAGATCTCTTTCCACTACCATCGGATCCGATGGAGCGCAAGCAGCATCGCGGGACATACGACACCAATTACTTTCAGTATGTATTTCTTAGCCTTGATGACCAAGGCAACCTCAAGACCTTGATTGCCCACGGCTTCCCGTCCTATGACCGGGCTAAACCAGCTGTTCCGCCAGTGGACTTGTCCCCGGTATTCGCTAGTGACAAACCGATCCGTTACTATCACATTGCTCTGGAGGACACACTCGGAGCTTGGCCCGAACCAGACGCAGTGATCGAGACCAAGGCCAAGTCGATGCCTGACGGCAAAACGGTAACTCTCTATCAAGTCGATCGCGGCAAAAGTGAGTTTTACCGGAAGCTCAAAGCCGCCTTTCGGGCGAGTACCGCATGACCTTTCGGACTACTAAAGCCGCCCTCACAAGGGCGGCTTTTTCTTATATCTTTTTTCCGATTTTCCGGCGGGTCTCTCTTTCCGTCTCCCGCTTTTTGATACTCTCCCGTTTATCGTATTTCTTTTTACCTCGCCCAAGTCCCAGTTCAACTTTGGCCCGGTTGCGGGTGAAGTAAATTTTTAGCGGCACCAAGGCCAGCCCTTCGGTCGCCAATTTATGGCCCAGCGAGGTAATCTCTTTTTTGGATAACAAAAGTTTCCGTGCCCGGGTCGGCTCGTAAGTTTGGTCGGCCGCTTGGGAATAGGGAGCGATATGGCAGTTCATCAGCCACGCCTCACCATCACGCACTTTCACAAAAGCATCCTGCAAGCTGACCTGCCCGGCCCGGATACTTTTCACCTCGGCCCCGGTCAACACCAAACCGGCCTCGAGGGTTTCAAGGATAGTGTAATCAAACCGCGCCTGACGATTAAGGGTCGACATAGTCCCATCCTATACACGAACAGATTCTGAAACAAGTTCAGAATGACGGTATCTCTTATATGGGTGGAGGTGAGAGCAGGGGAGCTTGGTTCCGGCTTGCCGGAACTGGGCTTTGCCCACTGCCCGTTGAGGGAGGAACACACCTCGTGCCTTCCTCAGGGATTATTTTATCGGCAACCGGTAAACCTTGGTCCCCGCTGCTAGATAGATAAATCCGTTGGCCTGATCCACCACCAAGTCAGTGGGGTTATCGATGTTGTCGTAGAAGTATTGAGCGATGTAGGCTCCCTCGTTGTCGTAGACCACCACCCGATGGTTGGCAGTATCTAACAGATAGAGATAAGTATCAGCGGAGGTGTAGAGGTCGGTAATGGTACCAAGAATAGGATAGACGCTAGGTAGAGCCCCAAGCTGAAAAGGCGCCTCGCCACCACCACTGAACTTCTTGATCGCCCCGCCCGATATCAGGACGAACACGTTGCCATCGATGCCGAAGCTTACCGCGCCCTTGATATCAATGCCGACATTGTTCTCAAAGAAAGGCGCAATCTGGGTGTAGCCTTCAGGTACTGTCTTATACTTCCAAATTTGATTGTTGGCCGCGTCTAAGAAGTATAGCCGGTCGGTGTAGGGGATAATGGCTTCGGCGTTATTCCAGTTGCCAGCATCCAATGCTTTGACGGTTAGGCTATTGCTATCGAGATTCAGAGTGTAGACCTGTGGCGGGGTAGTGTAGAACATTAGGTCGGTTTCACTGACCGCTGCGCCGAGCTTGAACTTTTTATCGGTCGAGACTAGAGAGTTGACAATAGCTACCTCTCCGCTATTGGCTTTGTATTTATAGATCTTGTTATTGTCTGGGTCAGCGGTATAGACGTTCCCACCCACTACCGCCAGATTACCTAACTTGATTTGCGCCTCCGCGCCGTTGCTGGTCGCCAACTGCGGCTGCAGGATGCCAAAGTCGGCTACGGGTTGGACGTCAGTGAAGCGTTTGACATTGCTGACATCGTCTAACTGTTTTTGCAAGTCAACCAATAGTGCGGTTGCCTCGGTCTGGGTCCGCTTGTTGTGGGTAGCGGATTCAGCCGCGGCGTAAGCTTCGGCTAATAGCTCTCGAGCTTTCGCCGTATCCTCATATATCAATGCAGCTTGGGCTGCGTCCCGTTTCTGCTGTGCCTCAGCCAGAGCGGTGGTGGCTTTCTTGGAACCAACCCGGTTGCTCTGACCGCCGGCGAAAGCCAGGGTCGAAGCCACGACGGCAAGCACCAGCACAGCCACTATCCCTAACAAGATGCGGTTACCCCCAGGCCGCTTCTTGATATTGCGGACGGCGTTGCCTACCACTGTCACCACAATATCAACCGCCGCCACAACAAACAGGCCAACTACCCGGGCGATCCTCCAGAGGATCGAACCAGCGCTCTTGAGTTGATTGCCGTCCAGTCTGAGTTTTTTCTGATAGTCGCTGATATTAATAGCCGGTTTGATCTGACCCAAACTTGGCCGCATGATCCGACTTGGCGGCAGCGGTCTTTCTTTGGCTTCGTCGATCACTTCTGCCTCACGCTCCATGATGGGTTGAACTTCGGGAGGGGTGACTGCTGTTGGGAGCTCGGCCAGCTCGGTTTCGGCTGATTCCATTGCCTCCTCCACCGTTTGGGTCTGGTCTTCAACTACCGGTGTGGGACCCTTTTTCAAGAAACTTAACTTCTTTGTCCGGCGTGGCGCTTCCTGGGGCTCGCCGATCCAGTTCTCGGCTGGGGCGGTCTCTTCTTCTTGAGCTAATAACTCCGGTGTAGCGAACTCGACTATCAAAACACTAGTCCGATGGATTTCGTCCTCTTGTTCTAACGCCCCAGCCAGTCGTTTAGCCGCTTGGGCGGGGGTCTGACCGTCCATCATCCGGCGCAGTTTCTCGATCGAAATATAGTAAAACAGTTCCGAGGTACTCACGATCAGCTTGTCGTTCACCTCTAACTCGCCTTCGATCAGATTCACCAAAGTCTCCTCGGGGCGATAGGCCTCACCCGGCGTGTACATGCCCTTCGACAAATTCATCATGTTGTTACCGCGCAAAAGGTGGGCCTCAGCCGTGCCGCGCTGAACAACATGCAGCTCCGGTCCCGCGACCGCCGCCACTATTACATTCAATTTTCCGATCCAATCCTTCTCGCCCTCCTTGGCGATAGCGGCCAACTCTTCATTGGCGGCTTTGAGAGCGTTTTCAAAACTCTCTCCCGCCGTTAGCTCTAATTCGCTGTAGTACTCTTCCTTGATAATATCGATCAAGTTGTAGGCGATGTCGGGGGAGAGCGGCGATGGGCTGCCGATATCTACCACAAAATACAGCGCGCCGTGTGTCTTCTGCGCCACGTCATCCGATTCATAGACAAGGCAAGTCGAAAATCCACCCTTGGCCTTGTCGTGGGACAAAACCTTGCCGACGCGGGTGGCTAGCCGCTTGCTAATTTCTGGGGCAATGGTTGAATTCGCCATCAGGCAGTTTGTTTTGCTAAATCACTCTCATTATATAGGGGGTGTCCAAGAAATGACAAACTATCTCCGCGCGTCTAAATCACTTCTATCCAGCAGCCCCCAGTCACCATCCCCCTTAACGCCCTATGATAAAATGAGAGCGCATGAAAAACAAGACCACTTGGCCTCGTTTATTGGTAAAATCGGCTCTGGTAGCGGTAATTGTTTTTTTGGGCTGGTATCTGTTACAACCGTACTGGCAGGGGGCCAAGCCGATTAGTTCCGTACTGTGGCAGGCGGGGGCGATCACGATACATTGGTACGGGCTGCTGCTGGCTAGCGGGATAGCGGCTGGCAGTTGGCTAATGGCGCGGCTGAGTAGCCGATGGAGTATTACCCAAGATCAGGCGCTCGATATGATCATCTGGATGCTGATCGGTGGGTTGTTGGGGGCTAGGTTACTGTTCGTAGTTCTAAAATTACCGCTGTACCTCGCTGACCCGATCGAGATATTGCTGATCGGGAGAGGGGGTTTGAGTATCCACGGCGCCATCCTCGGCGGAGCCATTGGGCTGTGGTGGTACGCTAAAAACCATAAACTAAATTTTTGGCACCTGGCCGATCTGGCGGTGCCGGGTGTGGCGCTGGGACAAGCGATCGGCCGCTGGGGCAACTTCTTTAATCAAGAAGCCTTCGGTGGCCCGACCGAGTTGCCGTGGAAGATGTTCGTCGCGCCGGGCTATCGGCCATTGCAGTTTCTGCAGGAACCGTACTACCACCCAACTTTTCTCTACGAATCGCTACTTAACCTACTGGTACTCACTCTGATACTGAGGGTAGATGTTAACCCGGGCCAGTCCGGGCGGCGCTTGGCTTGGTATCTGGTACTATATAGTAGCGTTAGATTTGGAGTGGAGTTTTTCCGGGTCGATAGCGACACGCTGGGGTTTCTCACTATCGCCCAGTGGGCAAGTTTAGCAATAGTATTGATCGGGGCATATTGGCTTAACCGCAAAACCCATGCTTGAACTGATTATTATCGCAGTCTTAGGGGTAGCTCTGACTATCGCCTTGATGATATTGCTTATCCGTAAGCCCACCACCACCGACGCCGGTATGGGCAAAACCGTGGATATCATTGCTCAAGCTGTACAGAAAGTACAAGCCGAACAGCGGGCTACCCAAGAAGTCCAACGCGACCTGAAAGCCGAACTGCGAGGCACTTCGGATAGTTTAAAAAATCTTTTTACTGAGTCGCAAGAGCGCGAGAAGCGAGACCAGGAACATCAGCGCAATATCACTACTATTATCAGGAACGTCGAAAGCGTGATGCGCGGGTCCAAGACCAAGGGGATGGCGGGGGAGAACATCATTCGCGAGATTCTCAAGATCTTTCCCCAGGATGCTATGGCCTACAACGCCAAGGTTGGCTCTAAGGTAGTCGAGTTCGGTCTCAAGCTGCCGGATGGGCGGATCGTTCCGATCGACTCCAAGATCCTGGCTGTGGACGAATTGGCGGCCCTGGATCAGTCCGAGGACGAAGCGGCTAAATTGCGTATCATTCCCAAGATCGAACAGTTAGTTTTGCGTCAAGCTCGGGAGGTGAGTGAATACATCTCCCCGCCAGCCACCTACGAGTGGGCGATCATGGCGGTACCCGACTCGCTTCACTATCTGCTGAAGGATTCCATTATGCGAGCCTACCGCGACCATCATGTCATCATCATCCCCTACGGGATGACGGTACCTTATTTACTAACCTTCCTGGACCTGCATCGCAAGCATGCCGTGCATCTGGACGAGGAGCGAGTCAAGGCCTTCTTGGTCGAGTTGGGTCACTCTCTATCTAAAATGGATGAGATCCTCGACAATAAAGTGGCTAAGGGTAATGTGATGATCCAAAATGCCTATAACGAATATAAGCAAATCGTGAGCAAAGTGCGGGGGGATTCGTTAGCCCTGCATCAGACAGGCCACAAGGAGTTGGTATCGCATCATGACGACTAAGCCGCAGTTGGGGGAGCGACCGATCTCGCCGCGGGCTCGAGGCTGGTTTATGGTAGGCAACTCAGTTCTATTGCTGCTGTTCGTCTGGAATGGTTGGCAGATGTACCAAGCTTACGCGGCGGCTAGACTAGCGCTCACGAGTCCTATCCTGTCGGACAACCCCGATCAGTTCGCGCAACAGATCATTGCCAACCGGCCATCGCTCTGGGCATGGCTGATAATGTTAGTTTCGATCGGGATCACGGTGTACCTGCTGCTGAGTTGGTGGATACCCCGATTTAAAAAATGGCGGTTCCTGCCGCTAGCCAATAGTTTATGGCTGGGTGGTTGGGGGCTGTATATCCTTCTCTGGATTGTAGTCGTGGTGATTGTAGTAACTAACTTATTACGCTTTACTTAGAGTGATGACGGATAAATCACGACAAGTAAATTTTTGGGGGCTATTGTTTCTGATCGCCACCCTGGTAGTGGTCGGTACGATCGGCTACATGTTCATCGAGGGGTGGAGTTTACTTGATGCTATCTACATGGTGGTGATCACGCTGGCTACGGTTGGGTTCAAGGAGGTCCATCCACTGAGCCCGGCTGGCGAAGTTTTTACTATCCTATTGATCATTTTCGGGTTAGTCACCATCTACTATGTGGTGCGTCTATTGGGGGAATATCTAATAGAAGATAAACTAGAAGAGCATCTGAAATCAAAGAAAATGGAAAAGAGTCTTAAAGCGTTATCGGGTCACTTTATCATCTGCGGTTTTGGCCGGGTGGGCAGCCAGGTGGCTCACGAGCTGACCAAGGAGCCGGTCGATTTTGTGGTGATCGAACGTGAACCAGCCCTGGTCGACGAATGTGAGAGGGAGGGATTTCTGTGTATCGCCGGGGACGCTACGGACGAAGTTACGCTCAAAAGAGCCGGGGTGATGAACGCCCGAGGGCTGATTATTTGCCTGGGTAGGGACAGTGATACCGTGCTGGCTATCATCACCGCTCGAGGTCTGAATAATGATCTGTTCATCGTCGCTCGGGCTAACCGAGATAACACCGCTGCCAAACTAGCCCAAGTCGGGGCCAACCGAGTTGTCTCGCCTCATCAGATCGGAGGTTTCCGGATGGCCAGCTTTGCTTTAAACCCAGAAGTAGCTGACTTTTTGGATGACGTGCAAGATCTAGGCAACCGCGAAGTACAGATCGATGACGTGATCGTAGCTAACACCTCGCCCGCGGCTGGTCACAGTATAGCGAGCAAACTCTCTAATCGTGTCTATGGAGTGTCGGTGTTGGCCATCCACAAACCAGACGGTACCGCGCTGATCAATCCGATCGGCGACGCGGTAGTCGAGGCAGGCGACCGGCTCATCCTACTGGGGACTAAGGACAAACTCGTCAGCGTGGTAAAATTACTAGGGGCGAGGTAACGGTTTAATCAAGGAGTATACTTATGCATTCGCGTTATTCCCAAGCATTTTTGGATGAACAGCAGAAGATTCTGTTGCAGCAGAAGGCATCTCTCGAAGAGCAGTTAGGTCAGATTTCTCGTTACGACGAGGCCTCCGGCACCTACATCGCTCTGCAGCCGGATTATGATTCTGGTACGGTCGAAGACTCGGCTGACAACAGTGGCGAGTCCGAAGTTTTCCAAGAACGTGAGGCGCAGGTGTCCGATCTAGAAAAGTCACTAGCGGAGGTAACCGTGGCCCTCAAAAAAATCGACGAGGGGGCCTACGGACGGTGCGAAACGACTGGGGATTGGATCAATGAGGAGCGTCTGAAAGTTTATCCAGCCGCCAGGACATGCACGGAAGACCACACCTAGTTAGTCAGTTCTGGGTAACCGCAGCGATAGTCTTTGGCGTGGCGCAGATGGCCCGCTGGTTTTGGCAAGGTCAGATTATTTATAATCCGGGCATCGCATTTAGTTGGGTTCTGCCGGGGGTTGGCGCGATACTTGTATCGGGCGGATTTTTAGTGCTGGTGACCGTCTGGTTCTATCGTTATCGCCAACTTGGGCCAGCCTGGGCAACGGCGTGCGGGCTGATCTTTGGCGGGGGTGCCAGTAATCTTTGGGAGCGGTTCCAGTTCAACGGCGCAGTGGCTGACTATATTAATATCTGGCATATCAGCACGGCCAACGCAGCTGACCTACTTATATTTATCGGTATAGTGTACGCTCTTTGGTTGATGTGGCGGCATCCATGAAACAGCCCAATATTATTTACGAGGACGAACAGATGTTGGTTGTTGATAAACCGGCTGGACTGTCAGTCCACGAAGGCAGCGGCCAGACCGAAGCTACTCTAACCGACTGGCTCGCCAAACATCTTCCCAGATCTCCCCTAAAGACGGAGCACTACGGTCTAGTCCACCGTCTCGACAAAGACACGTCGGGGGTCTTGCTGGTAGCTAAGACCCGAGACAGTTTTACTTATCTTAGAAATCTATTTCGTCTGCGCCAAATCCACAAAGAGTATCTGGCTCTGCTACACGGTCGGCTCACGCCAAAGCGAGGGGTGATCCAGATCCCGCTGGGCCGTGACCTAGTTCATCGCACTCGGGTCTCTCCATCCAGCTCAGGGAAAGTCGCCGAGACTCGCTATGAAGTGATTCGCTATCTGCCTGGGTTGACCTACGTTCGCGCGCTGCCCGCTACCGGTCGTACGCATCAGATCAGGGTCCATTTTAGCGGCTTGGGCTACCCACTAGTCGGCGATAAAACTTATGGTCGGAAAGATGACCTGCCGCGCCAATTCCTTCACGCCCATAAAGTGTCATTTGTAGACCTGCAGGGGCATCGGCGCACATTCGCTTCGCCGCTGCCGGCCGATCTAACTCACTACCTCAATGGACACCACTAAACCATATTTTGTTATTACGGGACCATCCGCGGTGGGGAAGACGGCTATTACCAAAGGTGTGCTGGCCCTGGGTCTGCCGGTCGCGAAAGTGGTGACCACTACTACCCGGGCTCCGCGTGCCGATGAGGTAGAGGGCGTGAGCTACCACTTTGTCTCTCGTCCCGAATTTGAATCGCTAATTAGCCGAGACCAAATGTTTGAATGGGCTGAGTATGCCGGCAACTTTTACGGCAGTCAGCACCGGGATGTGGATGGTATCTTAGCCGCCGGCCAGTCTCCTCTCTGGGTGGTTGATGTAACTGGCGCGGACGCTTTGAAGAGTCGATACCCTAGTACCTATGTTATTTTTCTTATGCCAGGGGCGTTCGACATCTTGCGCAGACGCCTAGAAAAGCGCGGCATGGCCGAAAACGAGATCAGACGCCGGCTGGCGATCGCCCGCGACGAACTCGTCCAAGCCCCGCGCTTCGACGTGCGGGTGATCAACTACGATGGACAGATGCCCAAAATTATTGACGAGGTAGCTGGTCTGATCCGTCGCCGGATCCAGGCGCAGTAAGCTGCAGACCGCAGACATATCCGCTCTCATCACGGACAACCTCCACTGCGTGGTGGGGTAAGTTGCTAGTCAGCCAAGGCAGTAACCGGTCCAACTGCCACGGGCCCAGCTCGATCACAGCTAGGCGGAATTTAGTTTGGATCAAGAATTGTTTATACAGAGCCAACCCATCGTCCTTAACGAACACTGCCTGGGCCGGTTCAAAAAATATCTCCCGTCGGGCTTTGTAGTCGGTTGGGACATACGGCAGATTAGCCACTACCAAGTCAGCCTCCGTGATATGTTGGCCCAGATCGGCAT
Organism: candidate division Kazan bacterium GW2011_GWA1_50_15; assembly: GCA_001029795.1. Taxonomy (GTDB): domain Bacteria; phylum Patescibacteriota; class Kazan-3B-28; order Kazan-3B-28; family Kazan-3B-28; genus Kazan-3B-28. The sequence continues at coordinate 399,478 of CP011216.1, read as the reverse complement.
GTACCAACTCGATGCGGTCTTCCACGCCATGACGTCTGGCATTACGGCGGGCAACTGCTAATGTTTCTTTGAACGCATCACTGGCTACGACACGCAAACCAGGCAGATGATGGGCTAGGGCTACGGCGATATTCCCGCTGCCAGTCCCAACTTCGTAGACTATCGGCAAATGCCACTCCTGGATTAGCCGCAGAGCGCGTTTGACTATCGTCTCAGTCTCGGGTCTAGGGATGAGGACATGGCGATTAACTAAAAAATCCAATCCGAAAAACTCTTTGTGCCCGGTCAAGTAGGCCGCGGGTACCCCCCGACCCCGCTGGGCTATAAGCCGGCGGAAACGCCAAGTCTGCCACCAACTTGGTGGGTCGATGCGAGCGTAGAGTTCGGCTCGATTGCAGTTCAAAACGTGTGCCAAAAGCACCTCGCTGTCCAACTGCGGGGTCGGACTCGCGGTCAATCGCGCCGCCCCCCAGCGAGTGAGTTTGAGTACTGAGGTCATGACGGTGCTTGCTGGTCCAACGCACGCTGGGCTGCCTGCAAGGCATCCACGATCGGGGCCAGGTGGCCGTTCATGATCGATTCGAGATTGTGCCAACTTGTCCCGATGCGGTGATCAGTTACCCGGTCTTGAGGAAAGTTGTAGGTTCTGATCTTCTCACTCCGGTCACCGGTCCCAATTTGCTGGAGTCGGGCCTCCGACCGGGCCTGGCGCCGTTTATCCTCTTCTTGGGCTAACAGCCTGGACCTTAATACGTTCATCGCCTTGAGCCGATTCTGGGTCTGAGATTTTTCATCTTGGCAGGTTACCACTAACCCCGTAGGGATATGAGTGATCCGAACTGCTGAGTCGGTTGTGTTGACCGATTGGCCGCCATGGCCGCTGGACCTAAACACATCCATCCGAATATCTTCTGGTTTGATCTCGAGATCGAACTCCTCCGCTACGGGCAAAACGGCCACGGTAGCGGTAGAGGTGTGAACCCGTCCCTTGGCTTCGGTTACCGGCACCCGCTGAACCCGATGAACACCACTCTCGAATTTATATGTGCCGTAGGCCCCTGGCCCAAGCACCTGGAAGATAACTTCCTTGAACCCATCATCGCTGGTGGGCGCACTCCCGATCAGTTCTAACTGCCAGCCTTTTTCGACCGCGAACCGGCTATACATCCGAAAGAGTTCGCCGGCAAAAATAGCGGCTTCATCGCCTCCTGCCCCGGCCCGGATCTCGATCAGTGCGTCCCGTTCGTTGTTGGGGTCCTTGGGGACCAACAAAGTCTCAAGTTTAGCCTCGGCTTGGGCTAGCTTGGCTTCAAGCTCTGGCAACTCTTCGTTGGCTAGCTGGGTTAACTCCGGATCGCCATCAGCGGCAGTTTGTCGGTGGTCGGCCACCGCCTTTCGCCACCGGTCAACCTGTTCGGCGATCGTTACTACCTCCTTTAGTTCGCCCTCGCGTTTCAGAAGTTTGGTCTGTTCTGCGGGGGGGAGTGCGGCCAAACCAGCCAACCGCTGCTGGATCTGTTGATACTCAGATTTAATGTCGTCTAACTTCATAAGTAAAACCCGGCCACTCCCATTGTGGCATAAAGTTTAGTCTCTAGCACATTAGCTTTTCTTGGCCGGCTTCTTACCGGTCTTCACCTGGGCAGCTTTAGCTATCCGCTCCTGGAACTTCTCTACCCGTCCGGCCTTATCGATCAACTTTTGCTTGCCGGTGTAGAACGGATGGCACTTGGCACAGATATCCACCCGCATAGTTTCGGTCGTTGAACCCACCTCCAAGATGTTGCCGCAGGCGCAGGCGATCTTGGCTTTAGGGAAGTATTTTGGGTGAATATCCTTTTTCATAACAGACAAACATTATCACGCCACCCCGAGGTGGTCAAGCCACGGCCCTTTCTTTGGGGTTGACATAATCTAATTTTTATGCTACAATGAACTAATACCTAAAACAAAAACAAACCTGAAAAATATGTACTTTTTCCAGACTCGGGGGTTCAAGATCGGTCTCGTCATCGCCGCGGTAGTCGCGGTGGTTTTGGTTGTACTCTTCTCTGAACAGATCGGTAACCTACTGAAGTTCTTTGGCTCCAAAGCCGAGGTGGGGCCAGCGGCAGTCTTCAATACTTGGGACGGCGGGACTCACGTGGGGACTGAGGCCGGCGCAGACGCCCAGGGCGACTACGCCACCATTACGGTACCAGAGACAGCCCAATAAAGGGCGGTTCAAACAAACACAAATCCTATGCTCGATCGGCTAACCAAACAGTTGCAGGACCATCAGCCGCGGTCCAACACGACCTACGTCCACTGGGCGCTGATATTAATGTTAGCCATCTCTTTCACTGGCTGGATGGTTTATCAGGGTGTCAGTCAGCAAGTGAATGCCCAAACCGGCTTGGGCGCCAACTTCAACGCTCCTGTCCAAAACGAGGTTCTCCTGTGGCGGTCGCACTACCGTATCGAATTTCAATACCACTACAACGCATTGCGCCCGGGCAACCCAGGAGATGTACTGCGGGTTAAAGCCGTCAGTAGCGCAGACGAGGTAGATTTGTTCTTTTATCAGCGTCAGCCCAACGACGGCGATATTATCGGCGATGATCTGGTAAAGGGCCAGTTCGACTGGGATCTAAGTTCTCTCCCACTCAGCTTCTTTGGGAAGGAAGGCTTGAACAATGTAACTCTGCAGGCTATTTACATTAACAATACCGATCAGACCTCCACTGTTGTTACTACTCGCTCTATTAGTGTCTGGGTGCCGATCACGGGCGGGGTGATCAGCACCGCTGGCGCTACCGACTGGGATAAACCCATATCCCAACCCCGTCAGATTTTTGGCAGCGACCAAAGAGCGCTGGCGTTACTCTGGCGCGGAGGCAAAATGCTCCCGCCGATGTCAGCAGCAGGATTTTATAACAACGCTAAGGCCAATGCAGTTTACTTTATGGACGGCCAAACTGATCCCAAGATCGACATCCAAAAAGATGTTCCTTGGGGAGCTAACGGCTGGCCCATCAGCGGCGACTATATTTGGTCTAACATTGGATCGCAGTTTTGGAATCGCACCAGCGGACCAGCGGTAGGGATGGAGTTCACTGGTTATGGCACCGATGGCCGCGGTACATTTGTTGGCGGGGACAAGACCTATACAGACGCAGTCTCAATGCAGTTAGGCAGTTTTGTGACTTGGACAGCCCCGGCCGGCAATGCCGGCCCGGTCTACCCCGGTTCAACCTACACGCTTAAATGGACAGTTGACCCAGAGGCTAAACCGCCGGTCGGCTTACTCGCCGACATTACGGCTAGCTACTACAACCAAAGCGGGATTTGGGTGAATGTTCCGGTGGTATCTGGCATGGACGCCTTTATCGGTACTCGGGCCTGGACCATCCCGGCCAACGTTAAGCTGGGCAGTAAGATGAAGTTCTCTATCACGACCAAACTGGGCGGGGTGCAGTACAGCGTAACCAGTTCAGGCGATCTATCTATCAGCACCGTTGCCGCTCCCATTACACTCACCAGCCCTACGCCGATCGGGACTAGTCCGGACAACGGGGTGATCAAGCCGGAAATTGTCGGCGGCCAACGGTCATTTACATTAACATGGGACGCTGGCAGTGTCCCGGCCAACACGTTAGCGCAGATCAGCTACACACTAAAGGATGGCTCAGTCGAAGGCGCCTTTGTCGGGAGTGTGGACCTAGCGTCCGGTTCATACACTTGGATTAATCCATTAGAAAACGTCACGGGCGTAGGCGGCGAACGAGGGTCGGCCTACTTCATCGGCAAGGAAGCTAGTTTAGTTTTTCGTCCCATCAACGGTTCATTCGTTTACACTAGTTACCCGGTGGTCTTCGGCGGGTGCCTAACCGTTACCCAGCCTCAGCTCAATGAGGTTAGAGCCGGCGGCCGGTACACGATCCGTTGGTCGTACCCTTCGGCTTACGCCGACATCCTCACGACCGTTCACGCCAACACTCGCTACTTAAGAATTTCTTACAAGGCTCTGTCAGAGCCGGCAACTGCTTGGAAGACGATAGTTGATCTGGAGCCAGATGTTATCACGGTCAAGGACGTTACCAAAGTTACCTCGTACGATTGGGCAGTTCCCTCCGACCTAGTCCCCGGAGCGCAGTATCAATTTAGCTTCACTTGGGTCTATAACCTCTCGGCATTAGTCGGTGGCCAGACGTTATACGCCAAAAGTAGTTTCCCGCCAGCCACCTTCATGGTGGCGGGGAGCGGTCCGTTGGTTAACTTCACCAAGCCAACGGCCGGTGAGGTTTACCCGATTAATAGTTCTATGACCACCCGTTGGACGGTGGACCCGCAAGGCTGGGACCTGACGGGATTACAAATGACGGTCAGTTACGAGACCGCTGACAGTCTTCCATTGCTGACGGGGGTTATCACCGCGCCTGGTTTTGAAGTGCCGTTCAATCCCGAGGCCACCGACTTCTCGGCCACTTGGACGGTGCGCCCGCAATTGGCCGGCCGGCTAGTGAAGATCAAGGTCGAACTAAACAAGACCAGCAGCTATGATGGCGGCAGTTTTAAGTCCAGCGCCTTCTCGGTGATATCTGCCGGCCGTACTGGTGGGGATGGTACCCAACCATCTGACTACGCCGCTTACTACACTTCTACTAGATACACTCCCCCAGAAGTAGCCGGTAACGCCAGCCTAAAAGATCTGGCGACTGTCGGAGTGGCCGGCAGTAACCTGACTGTCCCGGGTGTAACGATGCACTACTGGGTGGCGCTCTATAATGCCGATCAACAGCTGATCAAGCGTTTGCCAATCCAATCGGGCCAATCGATCACGGGCGACACGCCAGCCGATTTGGCCGCAACTAAATCCTTTGGTATTGAGATAGCCTTTGAGATCACCCAACCAATCACTCTGGATACGCGGCCCAAAGTCCGGAGCGTCAGCATTGCCTATACTACAGATTTTGCTACTGCGCCATTCATGATCACAGTCGGCCCGCCGACCACGGGGACGACCGACGATAATTTGCAAGCTTACGCCGAATATACGATCAACCTGTTCTTGTCCCCCAATACGCCCGAGTTCGCCGGCCAGGTTACATTCGCGCTGGCGAGTCGGATCGATAGCAACGGCCAAGATGCCGCCGGTAAGTTCGACGGCGAGTTTATCCCCGCTACCGCTGATGTGCAGACGGGCAGCGTTAAGTTGCGGCTGCACTCCGCCACGGTTGGGACCTATACATTTACCGTGAAAGGCACGAGCGGGGAGTGGGAAGCGGTGAGCCCTCCCGCTACCCTCATAGTCCAGTCAACCAGCGATGGTGAAACCATCGCCCAAGCGATCCTCAACTTTACCGCCCCGGTCCAGCGCGGGCCAGAAAAAGATCCCAACCTGTCATTTACCCTCTCGCTGTACCAGGGCTTGGAGCGGCTATATAGCGGCACAACTTCAACCGATGCCAACGACCAAGGGACGCTGACAACTAGCCCGATCAGCGATACAACCACGCTTAAATTCAATGAAACTTATACGGCCTACATTAAAACTCCCAAGCATCTCTCCCGCAAAGCTAATGAGGATGTAAGATTCACGCCTCCAATTAGCGGTGACATTATCACTGTCGCGTTGACCTTCCCCGAGCTGCCGGCCGGAGACATTATGCCCGGCAGTCCAACTGAAGCCCCCACCCCTTACGGTTCGTGGGATAAGGTCGACTCTACCGACTGGAGCCAATTCTTGGGTGAGATAGCCCAGACCTTACTGACTAAGCTAGCCGACTTTGACAACAGTAACTCGGTCGATTCTTTGGATGTATTCCCATTTGTTGGCGGCTATAGCCACTGGTTGGAGTCGGGTGCCTTGCGTGCCGATGGTATCCCGCGGCCGCCAGACGCACCGCCAGCCGGTTAACTTACATATACATATGGAACCTATTGCTCCACAACCCCCATTGCAACCACAACCCAGGGACTATCGCTGGCTTGTTACGGCTCTGGTTTCGATCGCCGGCTTAGTAGTGGCCATTACCTTGATCGCAAGAAGCAACTTCTTGGAAGGATTTTTGAAGCTGATCGGCGCCGGCGCCGCCCGGCTGCAAGTTATCAGTATGAGTAGCGATGATGACTTCTTTGGAACTAGTACTGCCGTGTGGCTGGCTGATCTCGGCGATCGTAACGACGCTGTACTGGATAACACAGCCGCCTTTTATTACTTTACAGGTCAGCCGCAAGACCCTGGCGCCAAAGCTGGGTTTGTGATGCCGCTGGTAAGCGCGGAAGAGTTGACCGGAGTGGTAACGCGTCCCGCCAGTTATATCTCGCCGATAGTTGATCTGGGCGACAGTGACCTATTTATCAAAGCGTTGCAAGTCATGGACTACCAACCGGCGGGCTCAACGATCGCTTATGCCTACCGGGCGGGGGCAACCGTGGCCGAAGCGCAAGCTGCGTCATTTAGAACGTTGGAATTTATTCCGACAGATACTTTCAATGGCTATCGCCGTCAGCAGGTGGCGTGGGAGAACAGCCTGCCGCAGTTCGTCCAGTTCAAATTTATCTTCACCGATTATGTGGCCAGTGATCGTCCAGCCGTAGCCGAGATGAATATTATTTACGAGGGGACGAGCGGTAACGGCGAAGAAGCGCCCGTGGATTTACTTTCAAATTTGACCGATACCGATGCACCTGTGGTAACAGAGCCAACTGCCGACCTGAACCAGGACGGTACGGTAGATGTCTTGGACTACTCTATCTTTATCGAGAAGTTCCAGGAAGCGGCAGGGGCCTTAGGAGGTGAGACACCCACCTCTTGACAAAAAAAGGAAATTGTAGTATAATAAAATAATACGGTGGGGACCTCTCAAAACTAAAAATGAAAAAGCAGATCGTTCAACTAGCTAACTTACTTGCCGGCACTGGATTGGTGTTGGCCGGTTTTGTGCCTGCCCTGGCCGCTGGCAATGCGACCATCTTTTTCAGCCCGGCCGCCAAGTCAGCCACTTTCTTAAGCGGCGCGGCTAATACCTTTACTATCGACCTAATGGTCAACACAGCCAGCCAGCCGGTGGTGGGGGTGGATGCGGTAGTTACTTTTGATACGACTTATTTGGAGTTCGTGAGCGCTAACAACGCCGGCAGCCTATTCACTGTGCCGATTGTCTTGGCCCAGGGGGCTGGCCGGCAGTTGGTAACGGGACTAGTGGCACCGGGCACTTCGACCGCCGTTAATTCGGCCAACGCCAAGGTTTCGACTTTGACCTTTAAGACGCTTAAGACCGGCAGCACGACCGTGGGAGTGGATCAAGCCCAGTCCAATGTGGCACATCAAGATCCAGCTCAGGGCGATATTCTGTCTGTGACTGGCGGTGGTTCGGCCGCTATCACGATTACTGCCGGGACTACACCAACACCGACTCCAACTCCTACTCCTACCCCAACTCCTATCCCAGGCGGGACCACTACTGATCCGTATATCACCTCGCTGGTGCCGCTGAGCGGCAACAAAACCGTTACTCAGCAGGTAACTATCTATGGTGGCAACTTTGGTAGCTACCAGCCGGATGCGAGCAAGGTATATGTGGGCGTGAAGCTGGCTATTATCTTAGACTGGACGGACAGCATTATCTTGATGCAGGTGCCGGCTGAACCCGACTTGGTGGGTCGCAGTACCCGCTCGGTGAAGGTGGTCCGGGCTGACGGTGCCGAAGCCAGTTTTTATGGCTACACCTACACTAGCGGCGCTCTGCCGGGGTCTGGTCCCGAGGATTGGCCGTGGGTGGGCGCCAGTTTGGTCTTGGCCGCTCTGGGGCTGTCATGGCTAACCTATCGCAAGCTGGCTGCTGCCGAGGCTGCCACCGACCTTGACCTAAACTAAATCTTCTTTCACAATAGGCCCCGGGCTATGGCCCGGGGTTTTTTATTCGTATGATGAAGGGGCTATGACAAATCTATTTGCAGACGAGGTCAGCTTTAAAGTAAAGGCCGGCGACGGAGGGAACGGCGCCGTGTCTTTCCGTAGGGAGAAGTTCGTGTCCAAAGGCGGTCCCGATGGCGGGGACGGCGGCCGGGGTGGCAGTGTCTATATCGTTGCCGATCACAATTTGAATACGCTGGCTGACCTAGCCAAGCACCGCGCCTACCACGCTGAAGTGGGGCAACCTGGCCGGAAACAAAAATCCTTCGGTCATTCCGGAGGAGACTTAGTTTTAAAAGTGCCGGTGGGTACCCAAGTTTTTGAAATCGAAACCGTGCGTCGCAAGCCACAGGAGTTTCTCGTCGCCGACCTAGATGACTCTGGCGACAAATTCTTGGTTGCCAAAGGCGGGGAGGGGGGCATGGGCAATGCCCGCTTTGCGCGGGCTAGTTTCCAAACCCCGGCCTTTGCCGAACTCGGCGAACCGGGAGAAGAGAAGGAGATAGTTTTGAAACTTAAGATCGTAGCCGATGTCGGTCTGATCGGCTTGCCCAATGTCGGCAAGTCCACGCTTCTCTCGGTCATCACTAGCGCCCGGCCCAAAATCGCTAACTACGAGTTCACTACATTGATTCCAAACTTGGGGATAGTGAAGCTGAATGACAAAAGTTTTGTAGTAGCCGACATCCCTGGGCTGATCGAGGGCGCCTCCAAGGGCCGGGGTCTGGGCATCCAATTTTTACGTCATATTGAGCGAACCAAACTCCTAGTCCATCTTTTGGATGCTACTAGCCTAGACCCCAGGGCCGATTTTAAAACGATTGGTGCCGAGCTAAAAACCTACAACAAACTGCTGGCCAGTAAGCCCCAGATAATAGTCTTTAACAAAATCGATGCCATCACCCCGAAGCGTTTGTCCGAACTAAAAAAACTCAAGTTTCGCGGCCGGCCGGTCTACTTCATCTCCGCCGCCGCTCACCACGGCACGCGCGAACTAGTCAATGTGATCGCTGTACAGTTGCCGCGGGTTAAACATCAAACCGAGGCCGACAAACTCTTTAAAGTGTTCACGGTTAGAGATTTGCCATATCTGCGGTTCGAAGTTGTAAAAAAAGGCAGGGTGTTCACAGTGAAAGGCCCGCGGCAGGAACGGTTGGCGGTACGAACCAACTTTGACAATCCCCAGGCCATGGCCAGGTTCTACAAGATCATGCAACGGATGGGGGTACTGGCCGAGCTGCAGAAAACTGGGGCCCATGAGGGTGATATAATCAAAATCGGTAAAAAACAGTTCCCCTTTGAGGGTATTTGAAAAACCAAAATTACAAACTAAGCTTGTGTTTGTGATTTTAAGAGGAGGAATGACGAGACCCAAAAGCCGCCCCGAGCTTATCGAGGGGAGTGCATCAAGTCGAGTCCATTCTGACGAAGGGCCTATAGTACAGCGGTAGTACGCAGCATTCGCATTGCTGAGACGGCAGTTCAATTCTGCCTAGGTCCACCAGTCTCCGTCCGTCAGCTGACGGACTAAGCCTGGCTTATGCCAAAACTAGCTCTGGTTGCTAGCTATTTGAATATGCAGTATAGTAGCCTCGTCTTACCGAGGTAACTTTTCGGTGAATCTTTACATTCTACGAGGAGGTATTAGAGATGTCGATACCACGATATACTTTGCCAGAGATGAAGGATCTCTGGAGCGAACAGAGGAAGTACCAAGGATGGTTGGATGTCGAGCTAGCTCTCTTGCGCGCCCGAGTTAAGCTAGGCCAGCTTGAACCCGGCGTCTACGAGTCTATCGCTCAGCACGCAAGTTTCTCGGTTGAGCGGGTCGAAGCGATTGACACTGAGATCAACCACGACCTTATCAGCCTCGTCCAAACGGTTCAAGAGAGTCTGACAGCGGCAGGTTATGGTGAGTATAGTAGGGAGGTGCATAAGGGCATCACCTCGTTTGACACCGAGGACCCTGCTCTGATGCTCCGGCTCGGCGAAAGCGCGCGGATCATTCTCGCAGCGTTGGATCGGCTGTATGTCGAGCTGCTAAATCTGGCTCACAAACACAAAACTACAATGATGATAGCTCGCACCCACGGCCAGTATGCCGAGCCCGACTCCTTCGGCCGGCTCTGCTTGGTCTTTGCCGACCAGCAGCACAATAACCTGATGCGGCTACGGAGCTGTATCGACGAGGAGCTGATCTGGGCCAAGTTTTCCGGAGCTATCGGTAACTATGCCGGACTCGACCCGGAGCTGGAACGGTTGGTTTTGGAGGAGCTTGGGTTGATGCCGGTCGACGTCTCGACGCAGATCGTACAGCGTGATCACCACGCCAGCTATCTTAATGTATTGGCCGTTATCGCCTCCACGATCGAACAGCTGGCCCGGACACTCTGGGAGATGTCCCGTTCGGATGTCGGCGAAGTACGGGAGCCGTTCGGCAAAAAGCAGAAGGGGAGCAGCGCGATGGCGCACAAGAAAAACCCGATCATGCTCGAACGGATGATAGGCATGGCCAAGATGGTCCGGGCTAAATCCCAGACGCTGATGGAAGTCATTAGCACCCCCGAGTGCAGAGACATTAGTCAGTCGTGCGTGGAGCGAGAGGTCTACCCCGATGCCACCAGTTATACGCACTACATGATCGTGAAGATGACCAATATCGTGCGTGGGCTGGAGGTCTCTCAGGGCAAGATGAAGGAAAATCTTGAGCGTACACTGGGGGTTTGGGCCAGCCAGCAAATTCGCATCGCGCTCATTGACGCAGGCGTCAGCTACGAAGAGGCCTATCGGTTTATGCAAGAACGCTGTTTCGCCGCTACGCAAGACGGCAAGCACTTGAATCAGTGCCTTGATGCTTCCTCGATCCAGCTTAATGGTCAGCATATTGACATCATTAACCTGCTGGGGGGTTGGGCGGTCCGCGTTGAGCGTTTCTTCGACGCCTGGGAGTACACCAAAGATGGCATCGAGGCCATCTTTGAGCGTTTTCCAACTTCCACCCCTTCCGGAGGATAGCTTGTACCACTAGCCAAAGCCGTTTTGTCGCGCGACAAAACGGCTTTTTTATGTTCCAAAGAGAGTTGACCTAGAACGGATTTGAAGGTGGAGTGGGCTCGTCTACCGAGGTTCTTCTCGGCGCAACTTTACTAGGGAGGTGGGTTATGTCATTAATGGGGCCAGGCGCTCTAACTCGGATTCCCGAGGATCCGGCAGAGCCGGTGGGGAACCCGGAGCTGCCAGAAGAAGAATTACAGTCGGTGGAAAGTGTGGGACCGATGGAATGCATGGACTGTGGCTTCACTGGTCTGGGGCAGGACTTCGAAATATCGGGCACTGTCTGCCACCGCCTTAGGTGTCCTAAGTGCCACAGCTACCATATCAACTTCTCCAACGCCGAGTACAACGACAACTGTCTCAATGCTGCAGGGATGCGCCATCTGACCGAATCTTGGCCGCACCTGATATTTGTCGGGTTATCCCGTCAAAAGGGATCGGTTGGTCTGGCTGCCCACTCCCAGCGGATATGAACCCCCACTAAATCGTTTTACGTCTACGTAAAGCGATTTTTTCTTGGTCTCTGGCGCCTTGACCGAGAAGGGGTTTTAAGGTAGAGTAGGAGGCAGTCGAACATCTGGGGGCGGCTACTTAAAAACCGCCTATGAATGGATTATTGGGGGCCCTAGTGGCCCTTTTTGCGTCCGCGATTATGAGCGTACACAGCCCGGTGCCAGTGGAGGACCCGGCGACTTTAGCGTTGCGGGATTTTTTGAGCGAAAAAGGCAGTCCTCTGCCTGCTGAGGAACTTATTCAGTACTCGAATTGGAAAAGCATCGTCGCCGTCTCAGCCGCGGAATCTAGCTACGGCAAACACCTGGGCGGGGCCTTCAACGCGTGGGGGATTAAGGACTACACTTCGGGTAGCGTCAAGTACGGCCGGACTCGCGACTTCGCTTCCTGGGAAGAATCCATCAAGTACACCTCCGAACTGTTGTATAAATACGACCCTGAGGACGGCGAGCCCGATCCCAAACAGATGGTGGCGACTTGGAAGTATGTTCGGCCCTACGGTCATTGGGTCAATAATGTGGCCTACTCTCTCTACGACATCAGCGAGAACATCACGGTTTAGTTGATATAATGGGGGAGATGAAAAAGATGCTGACTGGCAAAGACCGGGTGTTGGGCGATTTTGCTCGGGCGCTTGAGAAGTACTACACCAGTTGGAGTAGTTTGATGGCCCGCTCATTTGTCAGCGGTCTCTTTACCGCGTTGGGGGCGACCATCGGGCTGGCGTTGGTCTTGGGGTTGGCGGGCTTGATCTTAGACAGACTTGGGGTGCTGCCAGTCGTTGGCGGATTCTTTGGCAGGATTAACGAAGTGTTGGACCACACTCTGTTGAAGTAATGCTGATCACGCCGCATTTTCTAACCGGGCTGGCTATCGCTAAAGGTATCCCCGAAGCCGCACCAGCCGCTATCGCGGCAGTCAGTTCCCATTTTGTTTTGGACGCCGTGCCTCATCGAGATACCATCGGCGGGCATCATTTAAATACCGCCAACATCTTGCTAGTGGCGGGGGATGGGCTGCTGGCGCTGGGGCTGTGGTGGTGGTTGATACCGGAATCAATTCGCTGGTACGCGTTAACTCTTGGGCTGGCAGCTAACGCGCCGGACTTCATCGAGATTCCCGGACTGTTTTGGCCGAAGTGGAATGCCATTCCGCTTATGAAACAGTTTCACGTCTGGCACACCGACGTGCTGCAGTACGCCCGTGAACCAAGAGGATGGTTCATCGGGCTGCTGCCGCAAGGATTATTGGTGGGGGGATTAATTTATTTGCTTGCCCACTAGGACGACGGCCGTCTCCAGAGTGGGCAAGTTCCATACTCCATACGGACACCAAAAGCCCCCGTCAGCTGACGGGGGCTTTTGTGGATCCAAAAGATAATAACAGGAAGAATCCTATGCCCTGTACCGAATGGTACTGGGGCTATTTGCGTGGCATAAAGACCTCGTAGAGGCCAAACACCACATAGACGATACCGAGGATCACGGCCAGCGTGAAACCCCAGTCGCGGTTAATGAAGACCAGAATCAGGTCCACAATACCGATGAGGAGGTAAAGATATGCCATGGCATCCTCCGGGGAAGTTAATAATATAACTTCTTCGTGGTTAAAGTTGTCAATAAAACCGTTTTCATTATAGCACGAAGGTGCTAATAATTTCGGAGTGGCCGGCTAAAAATGCGCTACCGGCCATTGCTTTGCCGCCCGCAGGCTGTAATTGACTGATTTTCAGTCGGCCGATAAACATATCTTGGCCGATTTTAGTGATATGCCCTGTCGGATTGTCGATGGGAGCCACTTCGGCGGATAGGATTTTAACTGACATGCCGCCTAATGTGGTATAAGCCGATGGCCACGGGGAATAAGCCCGCACTTGGCGGGCGATGAGCTCTTCATTTTCATGCCAATCTATTTGACCCACGGATTTGTCGAGCAGTTTGGTATACGTAGCTTGGCTGTCATCTTGGGGGGTGGGCGTGAGTTCACCGTCTAAATATCTACTGAGATATCTCAGTAGAGCATCGGCACCGGTCTGAGCTAATTTGGCGGTTAAACTGCCGGTCGTGTCGGTCGGGTCGATATCAACCGGTTCGCTCTGGCCGATAATCGGCCCTTTATCCATTGCCAGAACCAGCTTCATAATGGTCACGCCAGTTTGGGTGTCGCCGTTCAGAATGGCTGAAGCAATGGGGGAGGCCCCGCGATATTTGGGCGAAAGTGAAGCGTGAACATTGACGATGCCCTTTGGCGGGATATCCAAAACCTCCTGCGGCAGGATTTTGCCGTAGGCGGCCACCACCATTACATCGGGATTAAGTCCTCGTAGTTTCTGCCAGAAATCCGGATTAGTTTTTACTTTATCCGGTTGCAGTACCGCTATCCCCTGTTCTTGGGCTAGGGCTTTGACGGGGGAGGGGGTGATGACCTGTTTGCGTCCAGTCGGCTTATCCGGCTGGGTGACCACAGCCACCACTTCAAATTGCGGGCTATCTATCAGCGCCCGCAAAGAAGGCACCGCAAACTCCGGCGTCCCCATGAAAATGACCCGATGTGTGCTTGATTTGTTCATTTCATCGGGTCATCCCCAACTTGATTGGGGACCCAGAAAAGAAAACAAAATCTGTTTCGGTCTGGATCCCCGGGTCAAGCCCGAGGATGACAATATTAGAGCTTCTCTGTATCATCCTGTTTTTCGTAGGTATACAAATCACCCTCCAACTGATCGATGAATAGTACACCATCTAAATGATCGGTTTCATGCTGGATGACGCGCGCCAGTAATCCGCCGGCTTTGCCCTCGATGGGCTTGCCGGTCTCGTCCAGCCCGCGATAACGAATTTTTTCTGGTCGTTTCACCATTCCAAACAAATCAGGGAATGATAAACAGCCCTCTTCATCCACTACTTGTTTTTTTGATGTCCAAATAATTTCCGGATTAATAATCGCAGTCCGAGGGACTTGATCTTTGCCATGTGGATATTCAGTGATAATAATCCGCTTCAATTCGCCGACTTGCGGAGCGGACAAACCAATGCCGTTGTCGGCGCGCATTGAATCAAACATATCCAAAACTAAGGCACGAATTTTGTCGTCAACTTTCTTTACTGGAGTACTAACTTCACGCAGGACAGTTAGTTCTTTCGGCACCGAAGCTAGTAAAATCTTTCGCTTCATCCCTTCCATTTTACATTAGTCCAGATTATAGCTCTGGAGGCGGATTTTATCAAGTGGTAAACTAGAGTGATGGTGACTAGGGCAACAAAAAGTGCACTATCCAAACTGAACGCTATGTTTCGGATGGGCCTATCTAGCCCCAGTGATTTAGTGCGTGCCTTGAGTCTTATCCGCGCCGTGATAGATGGCGAGAAACGGCAGGACATTTATCCGACACTATGGTTCTACCTCAACTGTTTAGGCCACGGTGGTCTTAGTAACCCGCCGAGGCGGGGCACCAAAGCCTTAATGCAGCACCTCGAAGGACGGCTTATACAATTAGACCGCCAGAGGATAAAGAGTGGGCATACAAATTTGGATATGGGGATTAGACGAGACTTGCCGACCAACCCGGTTACCAATGCTGTACGGGCATTCGTTGGGGTTAAACGATTCACCGATGAGCTCCAGCTCTTCACTGATAACCACCAAATTCATGAAGTTCTCATCAAGCATAGTCCAGACAATCTATTTAAATGGCTCTTTGATGAAATCACTTCACGTCCAATCAATCTATCCAGGATGGGAACCTTCATCATGCTGAAGCAATTTCGGTTCCAAAAAAGCTACACGCAAAAACCAGTTGAGAAAAGACGCGGTCTAGAACCAATGTTCATGATTCGTTCTCAAAAACCAGCTGGGGCATATTCATTATTACTCCATAATGGTGACAGATATCTTATCCCTGCGTACATGTACAGAGGAGCTAGTCCAGAAGAAGTCAGCGCTTGGGGTAAAGATGCAAACAAATAACTGTAGACATTCCGCCATCGGAGCTTGAGCGCCCCATCCCATAACCCCATCGAGCAAATTGCTCCGCTCTTTAACTCGGCTCTTCAACGGAGGGTCGTCTTGAAATGAGCAAAACTATCGCCGTGGGGAGATGTTTGAGGAGCTGGTAAGCGACGAGTTTCGACCATTAACGGAAAGATGATTTTGCCATTGAATAGACCCGCAGTTGCGGGCCACGCTTTTGGGCACTTTTAGCAAGACAAAAGTGCCGCTGGATCAAACGCCAGCTAGCGTTTGGAGGGGGTTGAAGGGCCCCCCTCATTTTTAATTTTCCACTCCCGCACAATTCCTTACTGAAAAACGAAGTACCTTCTGTTATTTCAGTAGCGTTATATGCGGGACAGGCGCCACAGTCCCCAAAACTAATTCTTTGAATCAGTTTTGGACTCTTTTGCTACTTTGTACCAAAAGAGTCGCTTTGGATCGCTGGCGTCCGACTCGACTACCTCACCCAGCAGTTGGCGCACCTTTTGCACCCCTAGCCGCTTAAAGAACCCGAGGTAAAAGGCGAAGGAGCCCTTGCCCTTGGTCGCGGTCTCGCCGAAGCGAGTTCGGGCCTCGTCTACCAAAGTGTGTAGCTCGGAGTGGAGATGGGGATTGCGAACCTTATTCTTGACCTTGCCTAAGGTGGTTTTGATGTCTTCCACCCTCTGATTATATCCCACCTTGGGCCCACTCTTGACCCTGCTAGAAAAAGGTGGCAGAATATCTCTTGCAAGCCACCTCTGTATATAGTACTCTTGCAACTAGTGCTTCTGGCACGCCGCCAGACACTCGCTATACTACATTTTGTAAGCTTTTGGGGCATCTAATTTTTAATCTTGCATCTGGCCTGTACGACTTGGCTATTTTATATTTGCAAAACCTGCTGCGAACATAGGTTCACCTGACTGACTGATTTTTGACCAGCAGGGTGAACGCCCTGCCTTTTTGATTTTTACGCCAGTAAAAATCACCCTCCAAAGCATTATCTACTTCGAGAAGAGGATAGATATCCTAGTTCGAGAAGAGATC
This sequence comes from candidate division Kazan bacterium GW2011_GWA1_50_15, assembly GCA_001029795.1. GTDB lineage: Bacteria > Patescibacteriota > Kazan-3B-28 > Kazan-3B-28 > Kazan-3B-28 > Kazan-3B-28. The sequence goes on along the minus strand of CP011216.1, from coordinate 382,992 downwards.
ATGCGCAGGATGGGTCAACCATTTTTTACTCCGCCAGCTGGCGGACTCCAGTTACACCTTTGGATGTTTAGTTCATTGACAAATGGCCGATGATCCAAGCAGCCGATGATTTTCTTGGATCGTCGATCTAAAGTGTAAGGCACTCGTCTCTTGAGATAAAAGAGCGTGTAAGTTACTCAAGGGCATGCGGTGGATGCCTTGGGAGAAGTGACCGAAGAAGGACGTAGCAGACCGCGTTAGGCCTCGGGTAGGTGTCAAGCAACCTGTGATCCGGGGATTTCCGAATGGAGCAATCCTCCCGCCAATTTAGGGCTGGTATATCAAATATCCCAACCGATAAATAATTCGTTAATTAGTCGGGTGGGCAGTAGCGATATACGAGCTTTAAATTGGCGGGAACCCATTGCTGAATACATAGGCGATGTGGAGGAAACCGTGCGAACTGAAACATCTTAGTAGCACGAGGAAAATAGAACAAATGTTATTCCCTAAGTAGTGGCGAGCGAAAAGGGAGAAGTCTAAACTCTCTTGCGTGTTAAAGCCTACTGGCGTTGCGCAGGAGGGGGTTACAAGGATAATGCATTTTGGGCGGTAGACCAAATGAGGAGTTACAAATGATTTTCTTAGCTAAAGGTCCCTGGAAAGGGCAACCAAAGAGGGTGATAGTCCCGTAAGCGAAAAGAAGATCACTCTGAGCGTTATTTCTTAAGTACGGTGGGACCCGTGAAATCCCGCCGGAATGTGCCAGGACCATCTGGTAAGGCTAAATATCACTTCTCACCGATAGTGAACAAGTACCGTGAGGGAAAGGTGAAAAGTCCCCCGGCGAGGGGAGTGAAATAGTACCTGAAACCGAATGCCCATCTAAAAGTCGGAGCCCCGCCATTTTAGCGCTGGTGTCGACGCTATATGATGTAGACATGCACTATGTCTATGTCTTACTCAATCTAAAAACCCATAAACCATACATTGGCCAGACCAAAAGCCTGCGCCAGAGGTTTTCAGCCCATCAAGGGCATGGCAGTTTTAACCTCGTATATTATGAAGCCTATCGTGACCCCCACGCGGCTTACAAACGAGAAAAACTGCTGAAAAATTATGGAACAACTTGGACTAGGTTGAAACAGCGTTTAGATACGAGCTTTAAAATGGCGGGGTGACGGCGTGCCTTTTGTAGAATGAGCCAACGAGTTAATTTCTGTTGCAAGGCTAAGAACTTATCGTTCGCAGCCGAAGCGAAAGCAAGTGCGAATAGCGCGATTGAAGTAGCAGGGATTAGACCCGAAACCGGGTGACCTAACCATGGTCAGGCTGAAGCTGCCGTAAAAAGCAGTGGAGGGCCGCACCCACCTACGTTGAAAAGTGGGGGGATGAACTGTGGTTAGCGGAGAAATTCCAATCGAACCCGGAGATAGCTGGTTCTCCCCGAAATATATTTAGGTATAGCCTCAGAGCGTTCCCGGCAGTGGTAGAGCTACTGAATGGATTCGGGCGGTTTACCGTACCGCGTCCAATTAAACTCCGAATACTGTCCGGTTAAGCCCGGGAGTCAGAAAACGGCGGCTAAGCGTCGTATGTCGAAAGGGAAACAGCCCAGACCGCCATCTAAGGTCCCTAAATTCAGCTAAGTGTGAAAGGAAGTGGAGACACATGAACAACCAGGAGGTTGGCTTAGAAGCAGCCATCCTTCAAAGAAAGCGTAACAGCTCACTGGTCGATGTGTGTCTGCGCCGAAAATTTAACGGGGCTAAGCTGAATACCGAAGATGCGGGCTCTGCCGTAAGGCAGAGCGGTAGGGGAGCGTTCTGCGCAGCAGTGAAGTTTAACCGCGAGGTTGGATGGAGCGCGCAGAAGTGAGAATGTTGGCACGAGTAGCGAGATTAGAGTGAAAAACTCTAACGCCGATTTATCCGAGGTTTCCTGGGCGACGGTTTTCGACCCAGGGTTAGTCGGTCCTAAGCCGAGGCCGCAAGGCGTAGGCGATGGACAACAGGTTAATATTCCTGTACTGCTTAATGTTCGCCCAAGACAAGCAAACTGGTAGGCCAGATGATCGTCCCGCCAATTTAGGGCTGGTATCTTGGTAGTTTCTTAATCGTTTTACGTTTATATGTAATTGGTCGAGAGATAACCATAGGTACAAGCGTTAAATTGGCGGGATGGATGCTGGTTCTGCTGGTCTGCACGTCTAGCAATGGGGTGACGCAAGTTGGTAGGCCGAGCTGAGATAGGTTTCTCAGTCTAAGCAACAAGTGGGTTCCTTTGGCAAATCCGGGGAACGTCCGAGCAATCGGAGAACCGCGAGTTGTAATGGAAAGTTGAGTCTTTCGGGACAAGGCGATTTGGCTGATCTAAGTTGACCAGAAAAACCTCTAGCGAGAACATTGAGCATCCGTACCTAAACCGACACAGGTGGATAGGGCGAGTAGCCTAAGGCGCACGAGAGAACCCTCTTTAAGGAACTCGGCAAAATAGCGTCCGTAACTTCGGAATAAGGACTGCCCCCCACTTTCTGCGCATAGCGCTCATGCGCTAAGCAACGCAAGTTGGTGCGTAGAAAGTGGGGGGCCGCAGCTAAAGACATCAGGCGACTGTTTAGCAAAAACACAGGTCTCTGCTAACTCGAAAGAGGAGGTATAGGGGCTGACGCTTGCCCGGTGCCAGAAGGTCACGTAGAGGGGTTATCCCGCCAATTTAGAGCTGGTATTCGCGTAGCAGCACACGAGTACGAACTTTAAATTGGCGGGAGAAGCTCCAACACTAAGCCCTGGTGAACGGCGGCCGTAACTATAACGGTCCTAAGGTAGCGAAATTCCTTGTCGGGTAAGTTCCGACCCGCACGAATAGCGTAACGGTCTGATGACTGTCTCAAAGAGGGACTCGGCGAAACTACATTGCCGGTGAAGATGCCGGCTATCCGCAGCAAGACAAAAAGACCCCGTGGAGCTTTACTACAACTTGACGCTGGGTTAGGAGCTGGTTTGTGTAGGATAGGTGGGAGACTGTGAAGCCCCGACGCTAGTCGGGGTGGAGTCAACGGTGAAATACCACCCTGACTATTTCTTAATCCTAACCTCTAGCCATTATCTGGCAGGGGGACAGCGTTTGGTGGGTAGTTTAACTGGGGCGGTTGCCTCCCAAAAAGTAACGGAGGCGTTCAAAGGTTCCCTAGTCCCGGATGGAAATCGGGACGATAGCGCAATAGTATATGGGAGCTTAACTGCGAGACCTACAAGTCAAGCAGATGCGAAAGCAGGATATAGTGATCCGACGGTTGCACATGGGTGCGCCGAAGCTCAACGAATAAAAGTTACCCCGGGGATAACAGGCTGATCGCTTCCAAGAGTCCATATCGACGAAGCGGTTTGGCACCTCGATGTCGGCTCGTCACATCCTGGAGCTGGAGCAGGTTCCAAGGGTTCGGCTGTTCGCCGATTAAAGTGGCACGCGAGCTGGGTTCAGAACGTCGTGAGACAGTGGGTAATTATTCGCTCTAGGAGCGAATAATGTATGACTGCGCTGTCTATAAACTTGGCTAAATGCTGGAAACTCTGAGTATCTCTATACTACTATTGCCAATATGGTCTCTATATTTTATAATGAGATCAAGATTGGCAAAGTGAAAATGTATGAGTGCAGACAATCAGCAGGAAAGACTAAGTTGGTATGTTGCGGGATATGTTGATGGAGAAGGTAGCTTTCATGTGGCTATCCAAAAAAGCCCGAATGTGAAGCTTGGGTATCAGGTGATTCCCGAATTTCATGTCAGCCAGAACCAGGAACGGGCTTCGATGTTGCGCGAGATCCAGCAGTTGCTGGGTTGTGGCTACATCAAGGATAATCACCGGACCAGCCTAACTGACAAAAGTCAGGTGCTGGTAGTTAGGGATCGTCACGATTTGCTGACTAAAGTAATCCCGTTTTTTCGACACTATCCCCTCTTGTCTTCCAAACAAACTGATTTTCAAAAGTTTGCTGAAATCGTCTCCGCTATGCGAACCAACCACCATCTTGAAAAGAATGGCCTCAAGAAAATTATTATTAAGGCCTTCTCGATGAATGGGGGAGGGAGGTATCGCAAGCTAGACAAAGACAAAATTCTTGCCAATTTAGAATCCTCAGAGACTATATGCCAAGTCCTGCCACACGGCAGGAAAGATATAGTCCGAACTGCATAGCGATATGTAGAATCCTACCGAAAGGTATGGTCACCACAGAGCAACATCAGTATTGGATGTGGTTTGCAAAGTAACAAATTGTCGGTCTCTATCTGCTGTGGACGAAGGAAATTTGAGGGAAGTCGCTTCTAGTACGAGAGGACCGAAGCGAACGCACCTCTGGTGTACCGGCTGTTCTACCAAGAGCATTGTCGGGTAGCTACGTGCGGATGGGATAAGCGCTGAAAGCATCTAAGCGCGAAGCCCACCCCAAGATAGATTTCCATCCCCCGCAAGGGGGGAGAAACTCCAAGGAGACCACTTGGTTGATAGGCGACAGGTGTAAGCCCAGTAATGGGTTCAGCCGAGTCGTACTAATAAGTTAATTACTTACATCTACTCTTTTTCCCAAGAGATAAGTGCTAACGCTTTTAGATCGACGATCCAAGTCTGGCATCGGTTTTGCCAACTGAAAATTTTTCAGTTATGGTGTATCTGTAGATTAATAACTATCGGGGGAGACTCCATGAAAAAGTTCAAAATGTTAAGAACTTTGGTATATGTTCTACGGGCCATCGGCTGGCTGGTGTTTGCCAGCGGGATCGCACTGGCCGTTGTCGCTATGTTCAGTCCAAACATTTTGTCCAACTATGGGGTTCAGCTGGCCCAAGGATCGGCCTGGGTCACCGCGCTAGGGGTGCTGCTGATCAGTGTTTTGTACACCATTCTCTTCCTGGCCGTTGCCGAACAGATCCTGCTATTGGTCTCGCTGGAAGAAAATATGCGGCGGCTTCGCGAATTTTTCTCACCCGACAAACATTAACAGTTTGAGTCTAGAGTCCCCGTGATGATACCGGAGGGGTTATACCTCTTCCCATCCCGAACAGAGCAGTCAAGCCCTCCAGGGCCGATGATAGTTGGACCGCAAGGTCCTGCAAAAGTAGGTCGTCGCGGGTACTCTGCGCTCAAATCATTTGTCCCGTCATCCCGTCCCATACTTCGTCATTCCCGCGAAAGCGGGAATCCAGAAAAGAACAGAAAAATGCGTTGTGTTTCTGTCTGGATCCCCGGGCCAAGCCCGAGGATGACGGATAAAAGAGATACATGTCTAAGAAACGCCACAAACAGCTCCGCGAACTGCAGCGGCTCCAAGCCCTGCATCGCGAAGCAGGAATGTCCGCTCCCACAGCGGCCCGCCAGCTGGCGGATTCGTATACCCCGGGGGCGGTTCCGGTTCAATCAGTGGCCTCTACCAAAGAGGCCTCGTCTGACGCCATTGCCAGCGAGAGTCACACAACGGTTAAGCGCGACCTAGTCGTTTTAATACCGCTTTTACTGGGAATGGTGGGTTTGCTGTTCGTCGCCAAGTGGGCAACCGATAACACCGCGCTGATGCAATGGATATTGTCCGCGGGGCGGTTGTTTAATTAGTTTTTTTATTTGTCATTCTGAACGAAGTGAAGAATCTAGACCGCCTCTCGGTGGTCGTTCGTTTTTGCCACCATTTTGTTTGCCCAAAACGGTGGCGCCAAAAGGGCATCCCACTCACTAATTCAGTTGCCAAAAACCAAAATCACCCTTTCTGGATTTAACCGCAAACTCCTCGGGCTAAAGCCCTCGTCAGACATGCTTATCCAGACCGGGCGATTTTGCTATTGGCAATCTGAATTTGCTCGATGGGTCCCGTGAAGAAAGGGTCTCGTTCCAAAGGGCCGGCAGGAAACGACCTATTCGACTATTTTGTAGCGGATCGCTTCTGCCAAATACTGGGGCTGGATGGCGAGGGAGGATGATAGGTCCGCGATGGTGCGGGCCAATTTTAATATCCGCGTGAAACTTCTGGGCGACAAGAAATAAGTGCGCACCGCGCTTTCGAGCAAACTCTCCCCTGCTTCGTCTAACGCGCAGAATGCTTTCAGCTCGTCTGTCGTCATCTCGGCATTGGTCAGGGTGGGGGAGCCGGCGAATCGCTTGGCTTGGACGGCTCGAGCCGAGCTGACCCGCTGGCGCACGCTGGTGGACGATTCAGCCGCCTCTGGCCGGCGGAGTTTGTCGTATTCTACCCGCGGGACCTCAATATGAATATCGATCCGATCCAAGAGCGGCCCAGAGATGCGACGGTTGTAGGTCTCGATCTGCCCGGCCGAGCAGGTACACTGCCGTTCAGGGTCATTGTAGTAGCCGCAAGGACAAGGATTCTTGGCCGCCACCAGCATAAATCGGGCCGGGAAGGACACTTTGCCGGCGGCTCTGGCGATATGCACCGCTCCTTCCTCCAACGGCTGACGCAGGACCTCCAAGACCTGCCGGGGGAATTCGGGCAGTTCGTCCAAGAATAACACCCCGCGGTGGGCCAGCGACACCTCGCCCGGCTGGGGCCAGTTGCCGCCGCCGATCAGAGCCACATACGACGAAGTGTGGTGCGGACTGCGGAATGGACGGGTAGACACAAACGGTTGGTTGCCCAAAATCCCCGCCACGCTATGAATATTGGTTAGTTCCAAAATTTCTTCGGTGGCCATATCCGGTAGAATTCCGGGCAGGGCTTGGGCTAGCATTGTTTTGCCGCTCCCGGGCGGGCCAGTCATTAGAATATTATGTCCGCCAGCCGCGGCTATTTCTAATGCTCGCTTGGCCTGTTCTTGGCCGGCGATGTGACTCATATCAAATAAAGGCGAGGGCGGGACTGGCACAATATCTTTGTGCGGATACGGCAAAATCATCTTCTCTTGCCGGCAGTGCAAAATCAGATCCTTGAGTGTTGTGACAGGAATAGTCGTCGTGCCTTTCACCAAAGCCGCCTCGTCGGCGTTAGGGCGGGGGACATAGACCGTGGCTTGGCCGATTTTAGCGGTGGATGAAGCGATAGCCAGCACTCCGTTGGTATGCCGCACGGCGCCGTTTAAGGCCAGTTCGCCGATGAAGACCGAGTCCTCATCTGGCAAGTTGATTTGGCCAGAGGCTACCAAGAGTCCCACCGCGATGGGCAGGTCATAGGCCGGTCCAATTTTTTTGACATCAGCCGGCGCTAAATTTACCGTGATGCGCTTGTCCGGCATATGCATCCCCGAATTTTTAATGGCCGAGCGGACCCGCTCTTTAGCTTCCTCCACCGCTTTGTCCGGCAGGCCGACAATCTTAAATAACGGCAGACCGTTGCTGATGTCCACCTCCACCTCTACCGGCACGGCCGAGAGTCCCAGCACCGCCGCGCTCTGAATTTTTGCCAGCGTTACTACCCCCATAGGTTTATTCTACATTACTCGTTTTGATTCAGTCGGGCCATGAGTTGTTCAATGGTACTAGCGTCAGTCAAAACCAAGGGTTGCCAGCCGGAGTTAACGAGGATAATTTCGTACTCCACCTGGTGTGGAGTAATCAGTTTTAATTTGGCCAAAAACGAGTGTTGAGTCCAAAAATCGAATGGCTGCCAGAAAGCAAAATTACCCAACGAGTAAAATATCGGTTTTTCGTTATAAATCTCGATTGGCTGGGGGACATGGGGATGACCGGCCAAAATCGCGTCTGCGCCCGCGTCAATCAACTCGTGCGCCATCTTGACCATTGCAGAACTCGGCGCGGCGGAATATTCGGCGCCGCTGTGTAGAGACACCAGCACCCAGTCAACCTCGTTCCTGATTTTTTGAATTTCTTCCACTAGCCGAGAGCCATTTTGGAAGGCGACATAGTTGGCGGCGCCAGAGTTCTCATACCCGTTTAGTAAGTTGGTCATCGCCAAGAAAGCGATCTTCTTGCCCTTCACCTCCAAAATCCTCGGTGACCAGACCAGCGAAGGATCTAAATTCGCTCCCACATAGGCAACATCGGCACCGCTCAAATTGCGCAGTGTCTCTTGTAGGGCGGTCTTACCATAGTCCCACATATGGTTGTTGGCCACCGACACAATATCAATCCCGGCGTTGGCTAAACTTTTCGCCCCCTCCGGTGGTCCGGCAAACCGGTATTCGTTGGTGGGGGATTGGGTCTCGCCGCCTAGGTCTGCCAGCTGGCTCTCAAGGTTCACAAAAGCGATATCGGCGGATTTCAGAGTGTCGCCCATCAGCGCGAATGGGTAATCAACCTCGCCGGCCAAAATCTTTTGTCCGGTCTGCCGCCCCAAATTCACATCCCCGCCAGCGATGACGGTAATGGTGGTGGTTAACTGGCCAGCTACCTCGCCCAGCGGCGAGTCGGTGCGGGTCGCGAACCACCCCCCACCCAGCAACAATAGTATTCCCAGATAGATATATATTTTGTCGTGTAGTCCCATGCTCCTATTCTACATAAAAACCTCTATCCGAGATGCTATTTATCCCACTCGTTGTCTTGATTTGACACAATTTGACTTGACGCTGACACAATGCTCGATACCACAATCTGGCCCAGCGAACCTAGTCCAGCGCCCGGTAGAGTATCTGTGCCGTGAAGAAAAACGGCCGTTTTCCCTCACGGCACATGGTTAAAGGGTTTGTTTACCCTCCACCAAGTCGACATACCGATGGATTTGGTAGAGGCGGACCAGGAACTCGATTTGAGATTGGCAGGGGTATTTATGACGCCAGACGCTTTGTTGGACCTTTACAAATCCCAGAGCGCGCAGTTTTTCCCTGAACACATTGCGGGCCAGTTTTTTCTTTTCTGGGATATCAAAGATAACAAATCGCCACTGGCCGTCCCAGGGCACCCGTTTGGGTATCTCCATAGTGTCGACTTCGTACTCCAATATCCGAGTCCGACCAGCTTTAGTTAGAGATATACGCGTCTTGCCGCCCGTTTCACTAATGTTAATCAACCCCTGATCGTGCAAGCAGTGTAGCTTGTGTCTGAAATGAGCGGGGGTAAACGCACCTCGTCGGTATTTCTTGATTAGCGGAGCGAAGATGCGCAATGCGCCGGGGGCAGCCATGGCAATTAGCATAAAACCTCCCGTCGCCGCGACAGTGAGTAAAATATCCTTGGTGAGTTCCCATCGTCTTCCCCGCATATGACTAAAGTATACTCTCTCTGGGTTTACTCTCAAACGGCCGTTTGAGAGTAAACCCATTGGGGATAACCATAGATGCAGAACAGAAGATGCAGAACAGATGATACAGACGAGGCAGATGACACAGATGAGGCAATAGACGCAGAACAGACGAGGGGGCATATGAGGCAGATGAGGCAGTGGAGGGGTTAGAGACAGCGGTGGGGTTAGACGACGGTGAAGGTCAAGAGCGAGAGATAGTCAGAGACCAGCTCGGCGTCCGGAGGGGATGCGCACTAGGGGGAGGTTGGCCAGATACTGGATATTGGCAGGCCTATACAACCGTGAAGTCCACCAAGGATAGGTAGTCATTGGCAAGCTCGGCATCTGCTGGGATTCTGACCCGAATCGTAGGCCTGACCGTTGCCGTAATAGATCCTGATCCGCCAGACAGACTAGCAAGAGATTGAGTTGAATTGAAATTAGCATAACCATTATTCACTTCAGTCACGGTTCCTGACCCGACGACGGCTATTAGGGTTGGTTCTGTGCCAAGATTACCGTTAGTGGCTAGATCAAACCTGTCATCCGCAATAATCTTAATGCCGGAAATAAAATCTGTCGCATCGACAGTCAAGCTCCAAGTAGCATAATCAGTGGAATCCACAATGATCTCCTCACTAGTGCTAAAAGTGTAGTCAGCTGTGGTCACTCCTGGGTTGCTCTCGCCTAAGTCTACAAGAGTAGATTCAGAGTTAATACTCAAAGAGGCGGGTTGGGTATATTGCGCCAGCACTAGTGTAGCGTATTCGGGAACATGGTTCACATTGGCTTCCAGCGAGATAGTCACTCCCGTATGGACATGGCCGGTAGTGGCGGCGGTGCCGTTGGACGGAGCAACATCGTAGTTGGCCGACCCGGTCGGTGTGCCAGTGCTAATGTCCACATTGGCATGGCTATGGGTGAGGCCACCGCCATCAATAGTCAAAGTACCGGAACTATCGCCCATCAAAAATCGGCTATAGTATTTGGTCTGTTCGGCAGTGCCACTAGATGCAGATACTACTGTCCAATCACCAGAATCAAAAGCGGTACCGGAGAATCCGGCTATCATCTGGTCGGGGAGGGAGGTGATGGCGGCAGTGGCACGGACAAAGACCAATTCATTATATGGCGGAATAATGTCAGGCCCATTACTTGCCACGCCACTGCCGGCGGCGTGGGTGTGGGTGACGGTGGCGCGGGCAGTACCGCCAGCACCGGCGACTCGGCTGGTACCGCCGGCTCCCAGACCGGAAGCCACGGTGTGGGTGGGATTATTATCGCCACCATTGGCAGTAGAGTTACTACCACGCACTAAACGGGCGTCGTTGGCGCTATAGAGCTCCCAGTTACCAACCAGAGTAGTATCTTCTCGCATGACAATGGCGTTGTCTGGCAGAGTGGAGGGGATGCCGCCAGTAGTGTATTCCAAGACAGCCAAAGAGCGATAATTTGGCAAGTTGTTGTCTGGAGTGATGGAGGAGCTGGCTAACGCGGCGTGAGTGTGGGACTGCTCGGAAACGGTAGTGCCGGTACCGCCCTTGTCGATGTTGTTGCCGGAGTCATTGGTGGCGCCGCTATCAACGATAGCGAGGGTGTGAGTGTGAGTAGGGTTCCCGCCAGTCGACTCATAAGTGTTACTCGCCATAACATACTTATTGTAAAAGGTGTCACCACTATCAGATACGACTGTCCAGCCGATCGGAGTGGCACCCAAGTCCGCCCAATCCATAAAGATAACCATATTTGGGTCAGCCGCTCGAGCGGGGCGGGGCGGAAATACAGCAGCAACCATAATCACCACAATTATTAACCACCAAGCTAACCATCGCCAATGATGAGAGGACTGGTTTCGATCGATCAATCGTATATTGGATATCATCTACAATTATAGTACCAAAATCTATCTATTGTTGTCGCTTGATGGGATAGTTAACATAAATAATTCGACTCTTGACGAACTGATGGGTATAAAATATACTCTCCTCGCCTAGCTAATCTCATCTGCTAGGTGTTTTGTTCTCTAGGGGGAATCCCCCAAGGAGGTTCTTTAACATGAAGAAGATATTGGTTGCGTTGGTATGTCTGTTGGTTCTGGGAGCTTGCTCCAAGACCCAGCGTCAGACCGTTCCGGATGAGCCGGCAGCTTCAGCTCCTACCCGCCACATCCAAGGCGGCAATGGCAAACCCATTGCCGTTCCAGCGGCTACCCCCACCTCGGGGGGAGTGCCCTTGACGGTTCACTTCATGGATGGTGGTTCCTATGACCCAGAGGGAGATAGCATTATCTCTTGGGAGTGGAACTTTGCCGATGAAGAGGAAGGTCAAGGTGGTTGGCATGACTATACTGAAACTGAGGGAGATGCTTGGCATACCTATACAGTAGCCGGTGTCTATACCGCTCATTTAAGAGTAACGGACAGTGAAGGCAAGAAAGACATAGCTCACATCCAGATCACTCTGGCTGATGGGTTGAATGCCAATCCAATTGCCATTGCCAATGTTGGTCCGGTATCCGGTTCGACTCCATTGAAAGTAACTTTTTCAGCCGCTAGTTCTTACGACCCTGACGGTTCCATCGTCAAATGGGAGTGGGATTTGGGTGATGGCATCTTCCTAGACTTTACCGGCACTCAGGGTGAAATGGTCCACACCTACACTTCGGTAGGTACCTACACAACGCTTCTTCGTATCACCGATGACGAAAATGCAGTTGGGACACAGTCGTCAATGATTACTGCTCCAACATGGGCTCACACATGGGGAGGGCCGTTGTCCGACGGAGCCGGGGCGGTTGCAGTTGGTATAAATGGCAATATCTGCACAACTGGCGGGACGTCCAGCTTTGGAGCCGGTGGCTCTGATGTCCTAGTGCTAAACTACTCGTCTGATGGCCAGCTACTTTGGGTAAAAACATGGGGTACCCCATCTGCTGATGAAGGAGGTGACATTGCAATCGACACAGAGGGGAATATATATGTAGTAGGGCGCTGCGTTATCGGTGGTGATGTCAACGTAGTAATTCTCAAATACTCACCATCAGGCGATTTGCTTTGGCAGAGGATGTGGAGTAACAACAATAGCCGAGACGAGGGGTACGCCATCGCGTTGGATGAATCAGGGTCCATCTACATAGCCGGCGTCACACGTGTTTTAGGGTCAGACGATGAGAATGCGTTTTTAGTGAGAATTTCTCCGGCAGGCGACCTGCTTTGGCAACGCATATGGGGTGGAGCCGGTAATGATAGGGCGTTCGGCATCGCGGTTGACGCTAACAATCGCATTGTTGTGGTCGGTCGTACATGGAGTTTTGGGGCCGGCCAAGATGATGCATTTGTGGTTGTGTGCTCGCCCTCCGGCGATTTCCTGTGGCAAAAGACATGGGGCGGTAGCATCAGTGATTTGGCAACCGCAGTCACAGTTGACCCCAGCGGAGATATCTACGCAGTAGGATACACTACCAGCTTTGGTAGAAATTACTACGAGAATGAAGCATTTCTCGTGAAATATTCGCCGTCTGGTGATTTGGTTTGGCAGAGGACATGGGGTATGGCAGGTGACGACTACGCACACGGGGTGACCATAGAAAGCGGTGGTAATGTTTTAGTCGCTGGCAACGTGGGGGGTAGCATATCTCTCTCCACGTATTCGCAGCTGGGAAACATGTTGTCGCATCAGATTTGGTATGGCGAATGGGGCAGCCAAGCGCTCGGCATTATGTCTACCCCAGACGGCCAGGTTTATTTGGTTGGCAGAGCCAGTGATGCCTACGGTCAATTCTCCACCCTCGATGCAGTAGTGGGTAACACACCCAGCGGTGCTGAAACCGTTCCTGCCGAGATTCTAGCCATTCCAACTGGGACGGTGGATATTCCGAACGGCATCGAGAATACTCCAGTTGGGGTTGAGGATGAGTTTACGAGCGTCAGTTCAGCACTTCTCATAAGGTTCCCTTAGCCTGTTGTTGAAATCATACAGATGGGGTTTTCGGCTCTTACAGACCGATGATACGAAGTTAGCTCATTAAAAAACGGCGATTAAAACTCGCCGTTTTTATTAGCATGATTATCGTAAAGTACTATGTTATTAAGACAGCTACTCAGTTTAGTGCGTCAATGACACAACGCTAGCGGAAGCGCTTCCGCTGTCGCCGGGGGACTTTCAGCTCCATCCCTACTTTTGGGCGAGCAGAGATCTTCAGGTGATTATAAGCTAATATTTCAGCCCAAGGCATATGCGTGAACTTTGTGACCGTTTTGGCAGTATCACCCCGCTCTATAACAATAGTATAATGCGATTTCCCGCGGTTGATGAAATTAGTTAGCGGGCCAATAAGGTATCGGAAAAAGTTTGGCACCTCCGCTGGCCGCCTACGGCCCCGAGCATCTGGGAGATAGAGATTCGCCACATTATGCAAGCTATATGGTGGCTTCAGATTATTCAGCCGGGCCAGCAGTTTCCAGTTCAGACCATATCGCTCGGCCACACCCACGAGATGGTCGCTCCTCTTGACGCGATAGGCCACTACCGGGCATCCGGCTAGTTGGATTAAATACTGCCAGCGGCGGAACTGCCAGGCGCACCAGAGTAGAAAGAGAACCGCCAAAATAACCAGTAGCTGAAGGTAGGGAACAAAGAAGACGAACAGCCAGACCGTCATCGGCTGGGTGGCAGGCAGTGGGCTGGCGGGGTTAAGGCCCACAAATGTATCCTGAATTGTGAGCCGGGCCAAAAACGGACCGAACAGCGGCCGGTTCTTGCCGGGCCAGACGGTCTCTTTGATCGTGCTTTTGTGGGGGAATATCTCGCCCAAGTCGGTATTCTCCACCCGGTCGTACAGACCAAAGATACCCCAGATGCGTCCCTCGACCAGTTCTGGAGTCGCTCGGACATTGCCACGGTTATCCCAACGCAAGCGAAGAACCATTTTGTCGTTTCGGCTGACTAGCGAACGGCCAGTCAAACGCAGACTACGCTGGATGTCGCCTTTGACGGTCAGATAGATGCGCGCCCCGGCCCGCGTAACAATACCCAGCTGGGTGCCACCGCTTTTTAAGGTGATGTCCGGCTCATCGGTCATTTTTTGCACAGCCAGCCCGCCAATGTGGTCACCCACCTCGGCATCTTGAGGTACAGTAATTTTAAATTTTACCAGCTTGGCCTGTCCGGCCGGAACGGTCACTTCTCCGGTTTCCAACTCCACCCAAGTGCCAATATCTTGATTTTCATTGGTTGCGCCGGCCAACGCGAAAGACCCGTCCGGGGTCATAAATGCATCCAGCGCCTCGAGATTGATACGCATCTCGCTCTCACCCCGATTAGTTATTCGAGCCGTGTCCTCGATCGTCGCCCCCGGATCAACCTCATATAAAAACCAACTTTTAGACAACTGAATGGCAGGGTCGGGAAAAGCCGGGACGACACCGATACTGCCGGTGGAGGCGGCGCCGGTAGGAGAGGTGTTTGTCCCACTGCCCAAAACCAAAAGTAGGCCAATCAGGCCAATGACGCGTTGTATATGATTTTGCGGATGTTTGTTCCCCACGCTATCCATTGTACTTTAAAAGCGAGGCCGAACTCCACCCGCACCGCTATCAAAGTAGCCGGACTTGTGACATTAAGCGATGGTTAGTCGCAGAGTGGTCTTGTAGTCGCTGGCCGGTGTGGCACCCGGAGGGATGTCGTAGTTAAATTTGAGGTTGGTCAGATTAAAGGCGCCAGCGCCATTTTCACCAGTACCAGAATCGCTCATTAGGGTCAGTGAATTGCCCGCCTCATCCACATAGTTGAAGTTGGCGTTGGCGCCCTGAACTGCCTCACCGTCTGCGCCGGTAATATTGGCGATGGTGGCCGCGTTAGCAAACCAGCGCAGACGCGTAATGATATCCATCTGGGTGCTGGGAGCGGACGCGCGGTAGAAATTATTGAGGATATACCCAGTCACATCCCAACCGGCCTGGGAACCTCGGGTATCATTACTAATCACTCCGTCGTCGTCGGTGTTGGCAGTAGTGGTGGTACCTGGAGAGCTGGCAGTGAAGTTTAACTGGGTGGGTGCATTGTCTAAGCTCAAAGCACCAGAGGTAACATTGAGAGCCATATTCGTATCGGCGGTGGGATCGGCATGAGTGAACTGGGGGATACCCATGAGCATCGTGCCGGTCGCGAACAAGGCAATGCCCAAAACGAGCATCTGACGATGCATCGCCGCCTGGTGGCGCAACTGCCATCGGACATTCCGCACCCCCTGCCGATGTCTGGCTACTTGGAGTGGCTCCGGAGCAAGCCGGTACTGATGGAACATTTTATTTTTGATTTTTCTTGGTTAATAAGTTGAGTTTATGTCCTCCTTGGTTTCACTTCGGCTATCATTCCATTATATCATATTTTGTGGTATATGTCAATAGCCCATAGGAGGAAGATGGGCCGAATTGGGGCATAAGAAAAACCTGCTCTGAAAGCAGGTTTTTCTCTACCCCGGCTTAACGTTGTTATCTTCTTCTACGTTTCGCTGGGATCTTCATCTCTAGCCCAATTTTGGGCTTAGTGGTAGCCGGGAACTTGTTATAGCGGAGAATTTCAGCCCAGGTTAGCCCCGTAAAGTTCTCGATTACCTTTTTAGTATCGCCTTTTTCCACCACGATCACCTGATATGGCTTAGCTGTCTTAAACCACTTTAGCCAACGAGTGAGCGAAGCAAATAGCGGGCCCCAGAAGCGGGGCAGAGGGATATTCCGCCGAGCCCCCCTAGCGTCCGGGACATAAACGGTAGTCAACCCGTGCAAACTATATGGTGGCTTAATGTCATTTAATTGAGCCAGGAACTTCCAGTTGATGTCATACTTGGCGGCGATGTCCATCAAATGGTCGCCTTTTTTGAGCTTGTATGCCACCACTTCGGTGCGGGCCAGCCGTACCATCCGCCGCCAGCGGCGCAATTGGATGATGAACCAAACGATGAATACCAGGAACAGTAAAATCAAGCTTTGCAGATAAGGGATAAAGAAAGTAATCGCCCAGACCGTTACTGGCTTCGGAGCGGGTGGGATAGTGCTAGTTTCCAATATGGGCGTATAGGTGTCTTTGATGGTGGCTATCATCAAATACGGCCCAAAGATTGGTCGAGGTTTTCCGGGCCAAACTATCTCTTGAAGGTTAGTTTTGCCGGGCCAGATTTCGCCAACATCTAAGTCAGGCCACTTGTCGTACAGGCCAAACAAACCATAAATCCGCACATCACCCTGGAAGCGAGCTCGGACATTACCGGAGTTGGCTACTTTGAAACGCAGTACCATCTTATCGCCCCGGCCAAAGAACGATTTCCCTAAAATTTTCCAGCCACGATGAATGTCCCCTAGGACGGTCAGATAGATTCGGGCCCCTACTCGTGTCCGAATATTGACGGTCGCTCCGCCCGATTTACTGACCGCGTCAGGCGCACTATCCATTTTCATCACTACCAGTCCGCCGATATGGTCGCCCACCTCCGGGTCGGCCGGAACGGTAATCTTGAAATGCACTTTGGTTTTAGATTTGGGCGCCACTTCGAGCTCTCTGGCCTCTAATGTCACCCAGTCACCCAGATTGGGATTGGGTTGGAATCTATCTAACAAGCCAAAGCCGCCGCCGCCCAACGACATAGCATCGACCGCGTCGATACTGATCTTGAGCGGTTTATCCGAAGTGTTGAGTACCCAGACATCGTCTTCTAATACATCCCCGGGATTAACTTCATAGATAAACCAACTAGAGGACAGGGGCTCGTCAGGCCGGGGATTAGCCGGGGCGATACCCGCTCCGCCGGCTTCTAAGGCCACCACCGGAGTCGACAAAGAAGTGAGCAGAATAATCCCCAGTAACCCCCCACTAAAAAATTTTGTTTTGACAGTCATGTCCTGTTACAAACCTTATTGTACGGCATTTGCCGGCTTCTTGCGATAAATTACCTCGTAGCGATCGTAGTAAACTTTTTCCCAAGTGTCTGCCTGTCCATCTAATGCCCAGTCCAATGGCAGGCCAGCCCGAATGAACACCCAGTCCACGCCGTACTCTTGTTGCATCATCTCGATAGCCCCCGGGCGAGCGTTCAAAATATATTGCTCATCATAAAAAACTAACCGGTCATTGTCCGTTCTCCAATAAGGCATTCGGCCATCGATGAACACCTTTTGTTCGGGGAACTGCCACACGAGGAAGCCACCGTGGCCATACTCATTGAACATTTTAGTCCCGAGCTTATCGGGGTTGGTCTTGGCCCAGTTGACTGCGTTGATGGGGTATCCGCCAGCCGCGAAGGTCGCGTCTAGATTAGCTGTTTTGGGGATGACATCCGATATCCACTGAGCGACCATGCTGGCTACGACCGCTGTGATTACCAATAGGGTGTAGCGGTTACGCACCATACCATCAAAAACCAGATGAGTATGTTGATAGATGGTCTCGGCCAAAAATCCCACGCTAACGATCATAAAGAACGGCAAGTTCCGCCAATACAGGAGTGAAAGATAGAAGAACACTCCCATCAATAGCCAGCGGGTCGGTTCCACCTTGCGGTAGGTTAAAAGCAGGAGCAAGAGTAGCACCGATATATATATGGTGTAGTTCTGAGCGCCAATATTGCTTAGGATAACCGGCTGCCACTCGGCGATGCTTTCAGTAGCAAAAGGCGTGGAAAATAGTTTGTAGAAATCGTAGTACAGCCCCCAGCCGTAAGGGTTAATGAGCGTTACTAGTCCCGAACCCAACCCCACCCAGATCAAATGACGCAATTGGGGGAGCGAAAAACCAACTTCGGCGATATGCAGACGCCGATAAAATTTTGGCCAAACCCGCTCGCTGGTATATTTAATGATTTCAGCCACAAAGAACACCGCCAAGATAACTAACCCCATCAGGAATCCTCCGTGCAGATTGGTCCACAGCCAGAACACCGGTATCAGCCACCAAAGATTTTTTATTTCTTTATTGCGGAAACGATAAAGCGCCCACAGCACCAAAGCCATTCCCAGCAGGGTGAGCATCTGCATCCGCACTCCTAGGATGGGTAAGGCGGCCAACCCGGCCATCACGCTGGCCAGCAGTTTGTATTTTAGCTCCAGTTTGCCGAGAGACGCCGCCAACAAGAAAGCCCCGCTGACGGTTAGGGCAAAGAGAGCAATCAGGACGAACGGGCCTCCGATGTTGTAGACGAAGGCCGCCATCCCGTCGCTCAACCATTCATGGTTAACCCACGGCCAGTGGGGAGCGGTGTACGAATACGGGTCCAACCGGGGGACAGACAGATTTTTCAGCAGGTCCATCCCGGAGCGCAGGTGCCAGCCAAAGTCGGGGTCAACGAGTGGTCTAGCACTTAGGGCCAGTAGGGGCAGAATCAATAGCCACTCCACAATGCTCATCCGAAAATGAGGCCAGGCCCAGATGAATGGGGCTGACCACCGAGTTGATTCTGGTTTTGGGTGACGAGACATACAAGTTTATACTATCACGAGCGACGAGACCACTCTATGTCCGAGGTGTATAGCTGGTAAACTTAAAAACAGCGAGCTAATCGGCTCGCCGTTTTTTTATGCAAATTTAACTATCCGTTAGACAAGCTCGAAGATAAACTCGGTAGTGTAATCCTCTGGAGTGGCTTCGGTCGAAACGTTGTAGTTGAACTGCAAGTTAACATAGTTGAAAGTACCTTGCCCGTTACCAGAAGCGGCCACCGCCATGGGCAACTTGTTGCCAGAACCAATGTTGGGGAAGTTGTTCATAACACTCTCTTGGACATCGCCAGAAACACCAGTATTATTTTCGATGGTCATATCGTTAGGCTTCCACAGCGCTCGCAGGACGGAACCGGTGTCATTTATTTTCAAGTTAACGCTCTTATCGGCATTCTCAAAGATGTTGTTGTAATATCCGCTCAGTGTCCAACCCGCTCCAGTACCTCGCGGGTCGTTCGTTTCGATAATATTGCCCGTACCAGTGTTCATAATAGCGGTGCCACCCGGAGTCGAGGTACCTTGGTTGAAGTTCAGCTGGGCGGGAGCAGTAACGGAAAGCGCACCAGCGGCTACATTTAAGGAAACATTGGTGTTGTCTGTGGCGGCTCGCACCATGCTCACGATGCCGGTAGACATTAACCCAGTGAAAAACAAAACCGCGCCCAAGACCAACGCTTGGCGATTGACTTCGGCTTGCTTGCGCAGAAAGAGAGTGATTTTATTTTTCATGCTATTACCCCCGCAACAATTTGACTATAAACTTTTTTATAAAACTAATGCAACACTTTTTTATAATTTTTTTTCGTTGCCGGCATCCAAGTCAGAACCGAGTAATTTTTCAGATCCGGACGAGCCAGCCATCTGGTCCCACTCCACCCGTCTCAGCGTAATTATTTCAGTATATCACACTTCCTAATCTCTGTCAATAGTCGGTTAGGAGAACACCCCCGTTAGATGCGGCTGGGGCAGAATGACTGGGCAGAGCTAAAATCGCCTCTAGGGCTAGTTTATTGATATAAATCCGGGCCAGATTTAGTCCTCTTTTTGCCCCACCTGGCCAGGTCCGCACCCACCACGGAGGGCCCCCGGGTGGGGCTAACCCCTGCGGTAGCCGGGACTTGCGGGTATAATGATACAGTATTAATTGGTCAATTTAACTTATGAAAATTAATTCGCAAAGATTAAGTAAACTATTTACCGATTTAGTAAAAATTGATTCGCCATCGGGCGAAGAAACGCGCGTAATTAAATATATTAAAAAATATTTACGCACGCTTAACGTACCCGCTAAACAAGATAGCCGCGGTAATCTCTACGCGCGCATCCCAGGCAAAACTGGCGAAGCGCCGCTCGTCCTCTGCGCCCACCTCGATACCGTCGAACCGGGCCGAGGGATAGTGCCGGTTTTTAAAAAAGGTGTGTTCACTAGCCGCGGGGCGACAATCTTAGGAGCCGATGACAAGTCCGGCGTGGCGGAGATACTAGAGCTACTCACTACCATCAAAGACGGGTTCGTAAACGAACGGTCAATCGAAATACTCTTCACGGTGGACGAGGAACGGGGAGCGACTGGAGCCAGGGCGGTGAGGCCCGAGTGGTTAAAGGGACGCGAGATGCTGATACTCGATGCCGGCGAGTCGGGCAAGATCACCACAGCCGCGCCGTTCATTTTTGAGTACGAGGTCGAGCTGACCGGGCGGGCCGCTCACTCGGGCGCCGAACCAGAGAAGGGCCGCAACGCTCTACTGGTCGCCGCCCGGGCTATCGCCGATATCCCGGTGGGACGGATAGACGACCGGAGTACGGCCAATGTTGGGTTCCTAGCCTCCGGCCAGGCGATCAACGCCGTGCCAGCCAGCGCCACCTTCAAAGGCGAGATCCGTAGCCACGAGCGCTCCAGGGCAGACAAGATATTTGCTCAGACCAAAGCGGCTGTTGAATCCGCCGCCAAGCCCCTAGGGGTGAGGGCCAGTATCCACCGCGAACTCTGGTGCGAGGGGTATTGCTACAGCCACACCGACCCGCACATCAAAAAGGCGGTCAAACTGATGAAACTGGTCGGCATCCGTCCACGACTAAAGGTCTCTGGCGGAGCCTCAGACGCCAACACCCTGGTGGGCAAGGACTTCCGGCCGCTAGATATCGGAGCTGGCTACAAAAATCCGCATATGACCACCGAAACGGTTAAGCTCAAAGATATGGTCAGGGTAGTGGAGCTGCTCCAGAGATACGTTAACGACTGAGCAAGATCTAAAAAATCCCCTCTCGTTCATGAGAGGGGGATTTGGTTGATACAATGAGCAAGTTATGGCCCCCGACGGGAGTTGAACCCGTACCCGCAGTTTAGGAAACTGCTGCTCTATCCATTGAGCTACGGAGGCAAGAAAGAACAAATGCGCTTGAGGGGATTTGAACCCCCGCCCTCGAGATTCGGAATCTCGCGCTCTAGTCCGCTGAGCTACAAGCGCAGTAAACCTACGCCTAGCGGGAGTCGAACCCGCACCCCCCGCTTAGAAGGCGGATGCTCTGTCCGTTGAGCTATAGGCGCACGGAGGTAGAGCGGAGAAAATAACCACCCGATGGGATTTGAACCCACGACCTTCTGATCCGTAGTCAGACGCTCTGGTCCGCTGAGCTACGGGTGGTTAATGAATGGGGGAAAGGCGATTTAGATCTTGTCCAGCGGCGGAATGCCGAGGCAGTTCATCGCGTTCGCTAAGGTCTGCTGATAGAGCGCGACGAGCTGCAGCCGGAATGGCCGCAAGTGGGGATCGCCCTTCAGAATGGGCGTGCTTTCGTAAAACGTGCTGAAACCCGTAGCCAGTTCGAACACGTACTGGATCAGGTGATTAGGATCATCCTGGACGATACTTTTGCGAATGGCCTGGTCCAGGCTGGCCAGTTTCAAGATGAGCGTCCGCTCGATGGCGGATAGCTCGTCTGGCATGGTCGTCGTCGGACCGATATCGTCACTCACCTTGGCCAGAATGTTGGCTGCTCGGGCGTAGGAGTACATAATGTACACTCCTGTGTTGCCTGTGGCCTTCAGAGCCTGATCAATGTCAAAGGTCAGCTCCTTATCCGCCCCCAAACTTAGCATATAGTAGCGGATGGTGGCAATGGCCAGTCCCTCCGCTATCTCGGTGGTAACTTCGGGGGTGCGTTCCTTGACGGCAGCGATGGTCTGGTCGATGAAATCATCGATCTTAACCCCGATGCCCTTACGACCGGACATGGGGTACGACTTGGCGCCACTGCCGGTGTCGATACCCATCCGCTCCGCCGTGGCGGGGGAGAGGGATACGACATCGTATGCGAGATGTAGGGAATTAGCGGACTGTTCGGAGAAGCCAAGGTTGGCCAGAGACTTGTAGACGATCTCCTGCGGATAGGCCTGTCGCTTGTCAATGACATTAATGACTCGCGCGGCACGGCCGAACTGGTGGGGGTGTCCACCCGTTGCTTTGTTGGCATCGGAAGTGGTGGACCAGAGACCCGATTGAGTTGGCCACAGCCTGTAATGGAAGTCGATATCAACGAGACCGAACTTCCACATCTGATAAGCAATGTCCTTGGCTGTGTACACCAAGGAACCATCGCTGCGGACCAGGATCTTGTCCTCCTTCTCTTGGTTCGGGTCGCCGTACTCCACCACCCAGGTGCCTTGGTTGACACCCGCGGTGCGATAGTGAACGGCCTTCTTGGCCTTGAGAAGATTGAAGACGTGTTCCCACAACTTTAACTTGATGATGTCGCTCTCCCAGACGAGCAGATCGTAAGCGATGCCCAACCGAGCCATGGTGGCCAGGTGAGCATCAACCACTTCGGTAGCGACCTGATCGACCACTGCGGTGACATCCGGGTCGCCCGCTTCGATGGCGTGCATCGTTTGCTTCCGCTTGGTTTCGAGTTTGGGGTCGAGCTCGTCTTTCATCGAACCATCTTCCTGCTGGACCTTGACAGTGTGGGCGTTGAACCACGTATACAAGTCCCAATAGAAGTAGTCCGGTTTCTCGTAATGTTCGCGCTGAGGACGATCTTCGTAGTCAGCCGAAGGCAACGTCAGGGCCGTTACCACATCAGCCACCTGGACTCCCAGATCGTCGATGTAGTTCTGTACCTCCACTGGCGCTCCAGCAAAACGGTAGATGCGGGCGAGCGAATCGCCCAAGACCGCGTTGCGGAGATGGCCGGTATGGGCGGCCTTGTTGGGGTTGACCGAGGTGTGCTCAATCAAAACTTTCTCGGTCTTGTTCCAGAACCCGCCGCCGGTGGTGTTCACTCTGTCCGTGACCTCCCGCCAGAGGGCGGGGAAATCGAGGAAGAAGTTGACGTAGCCCGGCGCCGTGACGGTCGTCTTGGCCACATAAGGGATAGGCGGAAGAGCGGCTTGCACCTTCTCCGCTATCTCGATGGGTTTGGTGTGAAGCTGTTTAGCCAGACTAAGCAGCGGGCACGACAGATCGCCGAACTCCGCGCGGTCAGAGGCGTTGATCGAGATAGTCTCCAGTTCCAGATTGAGCTGGAAGAGGGTAGCTATCGCGTCACGCAACGCCTGGCGGAGGGACCTCTCCAGGTCATATCTGAGACTGTTCATGACTAAATTCTCCTTTGCTAGTGTACTTTGCTAGCGTAATACAAACTCCACTGGCCGGCAATTACACCTCGCGGCATAGCGGCATGGTCATGCAGTGTGGGCCACCCCGGCCGCGAACCAGTTCACTGTCCTCGATGAGGAGAACGATGTAAGTGCGAGGTTCGTTGGCGATTCTGCAAAACTCTTCGATGCTGGTCGTGATGAGAAATCCATGCTCGTGCAGTACCCGCGCCGTTTCTTCGTTGCGCTGGTACATGATGAAGGCGTTCGGACGGACGGTAATGACGTTGGCGGCTTCTGTGTATTGTTCGCGATTTTGATGGATGGGTTTGTCCCCGCCGACGAAGATGGGTTCGCCCATATAGCCGTAGTCTTTCAACAGAGCGCCGATGCCATACTCAGGTTCTTCGCTCAAGTTGATTTTGCCAGCGGCCGAGCGGTGAACCTTGATGGTAGGGCGAAACTTTTGGTCGATCGTCTCATTGAACATCGGTGCGTGGGCCAGATAGAATTCCGGCGAAATGAAACCCAGTACCGTGTCGATGTGCATACACGAGCGCAAAGCCGGAAGCTCGACCACCGCGACGGCCATACCGATGGTCGCCAAACGGTGAACGATTACGCTGATTGCCGGCTCCGTCGTCCGTGAACTCTTACCCAAGATAGCCAGGCGTTCGTTAACAACCAACAGGTCGCCACCTTCGAACGTTGGCTCCTCGGAGGGTTTACCGCCTTCCTGGCGAGCTATTTCCTCCGCCTCCTTGGCTACATCGCAGATTTTGATGTCGGATAAGAGCGGGTGTCGAAGCATCAGCCTTAAAACTAACTCTTCACGGAACCGGGCCGGCTTCCGAAAGGTCGAAAGAAAAAGATAGTCACCAGCCACTGCCCCGGGGTCGCGCATGAACATCAAGTTGGGGATAGGGCGGATGAGCCGTTCGTGGCTCTCTTCACCCCAAAAACCGGTAATAAGGCACTGGGCGAAGGTAGTCCCATCGGCTTTGTTAGCCATGGCTTTGATGGCCTTGGCGGAAAAGTTACATCCGAGCCGGTCCTTGTTCAGCCGATGTCCGTTGACCTCGACCAAGGCAATAAGTGTGTCGGCGATCCCTTGGCGAGTTGTCAAGTCCTCGCAAACGTCACTGACCAGTTCTTCGACACAGAGTACTCGACAGGGCGCGCCGAGCGAGCCGCTCGCGGGGAGGGCATCCAGGAAATCGGCATGCTGACGACGGATGTCGGTCAGACTGACAATGTCATCCCAAAGATAGTAATCCAACTCTCCCTTGTCATCACCCTTGGGGGGTGGCAACAAGAGCTCTCTCCCTGGACGGTGGACTACGACCGTTTCGAGATGGCCGAACTCCGACAATACTTGCAACTGAATTCTTCGGTCCAACTGCATCATCTCCTTTAGTTGAGAATTTTTTTAAGTTTTCAAGGGTTTGGCTTACGCCAAACTGACATCACATTATATACCCCCCAAGGGGCTAGTCAAATAAAAAAACGCACTCGCAGAGTGCGTTTTTTGTCAAAGGTACAGGTTTACTGGCTAGCGCCAGTTCAACCGTTGTTCGGCCTCGCCGATCAGCTCCTGGACTAGGTCGTCTCCCTGGGGTGAGGCGAAGGCCGCCAGGTCCAGTTTGTTCCAGGCCAGCAGCCCGAGGTTATAGGGGATAACCCCCGAGGTGCTCCCAGGCTTAAGCAGCATTGGGCGCAGCCGGCCCAAAACCCCATCGGTCGTCAGACTAGGGCGGGTTTTGACCGAATGCCCTACCATGCTGAACTGATTGTGGCCAAAGAACCGCTGGCCGAACTGGTAAGGGAAGCTGGTGGCCGAGAGGCGCATATTGGCTTCAATCCACATCACACTGCCGTCCGGCAGCACAATGGTATCGAACCCGATATAGCCTTTTAGCCCCTTGGCCTGGAAGACGGTCGCGAGCGACTCAGCCCCGGTCACCAGAGCCTCGACGATCTCGTCTGGTAGTCTGGCTGGGAAACGGCAACCAAGATACTCGCTCTCACTTTTCGAGTTGAGGATCTGTGTCATCACCGGCCCTAGCGTAAAACTGCCGTTAGTGACACAGAGCTGGATGCTGGGTGAACATCGCTTGGGATACCACCTCTCCGCGACTAACGCTTCACCCAAGGGATTGTCTCCAGACACCCACCAAGCCTCCAACTGGCGCTCGAGATCATCGAGTGATGCGTGTTCGGCTAGCAGGATGTTCTCCATCCCGCCGGTGCCCAGGTCGCCTTTGACTACTACTTGTCCGTCGCCGTTGGCGAGCTGGCAGACAGCCTGTTTCACGCACGCAATGTCCCGCATGTGTCCAACTCCATCCGCGACCGACAGACCTAGCTCGTGGGCTAAGTCCCTGAAATTGCTCTTGCGGTTGAAATGTTCGCTTAGATCCGACGAGCCCAACACATCAATACCCAAGAGCGCCGCTACCTGATCGATCTGCGGAGTGGCCATAAATGGTAGGAGGATAAACTCCCTTCCGTCGATAGCCCGCCGCAGCTGCCGCAGGGTTTCAGGGTCCCCCAAAATGTTCTTAGCGAGGCAGACTTGGTCATGCCGCCCAGCGACCACGATCTCGGGGATGCCCACTAAAGAGTCGAGATACTCCAGATAGGCAGAGTCGATCGGGGTGGATGTCACGAGGACGTCCTCCGCTGTTGCCAGCAGAACATGCCTCTGTTCGTACTGGCGCTCGAAATCGGGGTTGGTTAC
The DNA here is from genome assembly GCA_001029795.1 of candidate division Kazan bacterium GW2011_GWA1_50_15. Lineage (GTDB taxonomy): Bacteria > Patescibacteriota > Kazan-3B-28 > Kazan-3B-28 > Kazan-3B-28 > Kazan-3B-28. The sequence goes on along the minus strand of CP011216.1, from coordinate 357,005 downwards.
CCGCTGGTTGGCAAATATCGCCAACGATTGGTTGCCTACATGCAACAGTGGCATCACCCGCCACCTCCCTTAATAAGATTTTAAAGTACTAACCGAAAAAATCGACCTAGTCATTGTAAAGAGAACCCTTGTCTCTGACAAGAGCAGTCTCTACCTAGGCCTAACGCTATCAACCAAGCTGTTCAGCGCGACTAACCTGGCAGTTTTTTTCTCGCGCTCTTTGACTTCAACGGAACTGTCATTTAGCGTTTTTGAGCTGATGACCACTCTCAGGGGGATGCCGATCAAATCAGCATCGGCGAACTTGTCACCGGCCGAGACATCCAGACGGTCATCGAAGAACACCTCCGCTCCAGCCTGCCATAACTCTTCATATATATGGTTAGCGGTGTTCCAGACCTTCTCGTCGTCGCCGATGGAGATGAGGTGGATATGGTAGGGGGCTACCGCCTTCGGCCAAATCATGCCTTTGTCGTCGTGGCTGGCTTCAACAATGGAAGCGATTAACCGGTCGAGTCCGATGCCGTAACTGCCCATAATGACAGGGCGTTGCTGATTGTTCTCATCCAAATAGTTGAGTTTCTGCGGGTCGGAATATTTGGTCCCAAGTTTGAATATGTTGCCAACTTCAATGCCGCGCATAAATTCAACTTTGGCCGTGCCAAAAAACTCAGCGATCTTGGAGGCAGCGGCGGGGGAGTCGACATCCTCTTCTTTCGCAATGCCGAGTTTTTCAGCGTTCACTGCTCGTGTGCCATCGGTGACTATCTTGTCCTCGCCGGATGGGGTAATCATCATAAACTCATGCGCGCCCAGGCCGCCCATGGCGCCGGTGTCGGATTCTATCATCACGGTTTTTACTCCGACCCGCTCAAATATTTTTTTGTAGGCGCCGATAAATTTTTGATAAGACATCTCTAACTCTTTCTCGTCTTTGTCGAATGAATAGGCGTCTTGCATCGTGAACTCGCGCAGACGCAAGAGTCCGCCGCGAGGCCGGGCTTCGTCGCGGACTTTCAGTTGGATTTGGCCGACCAATTTCGGCAGGTCTTTGTACGACTGGATAACTTTCTTGGCCGCGTCCGTGACTACCTCTTCGTGAGTCATTGCCAATACGAAATCCTCCTCCGAGCGGTTCTGGATCTTCCAGAGCTCCGGACCGACTTCGAAGAATCGGCCGGTTTCCTTCCACACCCGGGCCGGGTGGACCACCGGCATCAAAATATCTTCGACGCCAATTTTATTTAATTCTTCTTGAATGATGGTATAGATCTTTCGCATTACCCGAAAACCCATCGGCAGATAGGTATAGATGCCAGCGCCCAAGGGGGTGACGAACCCACCCCGCAGAAGATATTGGTGACTAATAAGCTCCGCCTCTTTCGGGGCGTCTTTTAGGGTTTTGAGAAAAGAATGGGTGTAGCGCATCGAGATAATGAATAATGAAGGATGAATAATGAATAATGGAGGACGGAGAAGAAGAAGGGGGACAAGGATATTTTACAGGAAAAACGCCCCGATGTTCATCGGGGCGGTAAAGGTTTAGCTGGCTGCAAAAAGCTCATCGCGGTACTGGTTGCGCTCCTCGACGATAGCGCGGAGACGCTGTTTCAATTTGTTGACGACCCGGTCCAGCTCTTTGAAGAGTTGGCCTAGTTCCTGGTCGTCATCTCCCATGGAGCGGAGCACGGCATCGGTGGCACTGGCGCTTCGTTGGTTTTCCAGCACACTACGGACTGTCTTGGGATTAACTTTGCCGTTACGCTGATGGATGTATTGCGCTATCCACTGGGCGGCCCCCTCGATCTCTAGGGACGATAGCATATCGGCGTTGGCGTCAGCGATGACCTGCACTAGTTTAATGCCGTAATGCTGGCGCTTGGGTTGGGGTGCTGGTTCTGGCGGAGGTGAAACCTCGACCATGATGACTGGCGCTGGCGTAACTGGTTCTGGGGTATAACCCAAATTCTTGAGTGCCCGCCGCACTTGATTGCCCGATACCTGGTCGAAGCACTGGGTGCCTTCTGGCAGATTAGCTTTGAGCTTCATACTGGTTTTGTGGTGTGTGGAAGTCAGAATGATGACCAGCCCCGATGATGTAGGTAGCGTCTTAGCTGCAGTCAGCTCCTTCTCGTCCAGCCAACGCAGGCCGGGCGGGGTTGGGCAATCCTTTTTGTTGCACATTGTTCCAGCAACCAGCACGCCCCGGTCGGATGCTAGAGCCGCTTGAAGAGCTGCGCGCAATTCGGCATCTTTATTCTCTGGTAGCTTGCGCGGCGCCGACTCCGTAATATCGTCAGCAGATTCAACAGGTAATGTTGCCATTTGGGTCACGCTCCTAGAATATTAAAGTACGGGTTAAAAACCCGCTTCCACTATAATTAAATTGTTCTCCGAAGGCAAGTTGTCTGGTCGGGGCGACAGGATTTGAACCTGCGACCCCCGCGTCCCAAACGCGGTGCGCTACCGGGCTGCGCTACGCCCCGAAAAATTCAGTCCAAGACGGGCTTATTATACCGAAAAAGGTGGGACAGGTATAATTAGATTATGGAGCTCGCCGAATACGGGCAGATGGAGAAGCAGGAACAGCACTACTGGTGGCACATCGGCCGGCGGCGGGTTTTGCAAAAAGTATTGGCCAGCCACTTGCCGATTGGCGGCCAGTTGGAGATCTTGGATATCGGTTGCGGCACTGGCGTCAACTATTGGTGGCTGAAAAAATGGGGTAGGGTAGCGGGGGTGGATCCCAGCCCGGAAGCGTTGGCGTTCTGCCGCGAGCAACACGCCTATGACGAACTATTGCAGATAGACGGTACGGAGTTGGGGATTACTAGCGAGTATGACTTGGCGGTGGCGTTTGATGTGTTGGAACATATCGAAAACGACAAGGTCGCCCTGCGGTCTTGGTGGCAGGCGCTGAAACCCGGCGGTTATTTGATGATTACCGTGCCGGCCCACCAGTGGTTGTGGTCGGCGCACGACAAGGCCCTGCACCACTTCCGGCGGTATTCGGTTGGTGAACTGCGAGCTAAATTCCGCGAGACGGGCTTTGCGGTGCAATTTATTTCACCATTCTTTTTCTTTACTTTCCCGCTGGTGGTGTTGGTGCGATTTTTGACCAAAGGCGCTAAGCCCAAAACTTCGTATGTAGCGACTAGTTCGTGGGTGGATAAAATCCTGATCAGTTTCAGCCGATTGGAGGCAAATTATTTAGCCAAAGGCCGGGGGTTCCCGTGGGGGAGTAGTGTAGTCGTGGTAGCGCGCAAAAATGTTTAAACAAGTCGTCAAATTCGGGATAGTCGGGGTGGTTAACACTATTATTGATTTTAGGCTTCTTAATTTATTGGCGGGGGTGTTTGGCTGGGCGGTATTGTGGGCGAACACGGTCTCGTTCTCGGTGGCGGTCATTAACAGCTTTTTCTTCAACAAATATTGGACCTTCCGGGCTCGCGAAGGAAACACTTACCTCCAGTTAGGCGGGTTTGTGCTGGTGGCGGTCATCGGTCTGGGGTTATCTGACTTGATGGTTTACTACTTCAGCGAGGTGGTTCCATGGCATTATAACTGGGCGAAGCTAATTTCAATTCCAATCGTGTTTGCTTGGAACTTTGCCGCCAGCAAAAAATTGGTGTTCAAGAAATAACCCCGGCCAGCCGGGGTCATCCTGAGCGGAAGCGAAGGATCTAGGCAAAGCCGTTCCGGCTTGCCAAAACTAGATTCTTCGACTCTTCTGCTTTTGCAGCAGAATCGCTCAGAATGACATAATGTATGTATATGGATATCTACCTTTCGGTCGTCATTCCGGCCTACAACGAAGAGCGTCGCATCGGGAAGACCCTCACCAAACTGCGGGCGTATTTAGACGCGCAGAGTTACGGTTACGAAGTGGTCGTCTCGGATGATGGCAGTGGCGACACCACCCGCGAGATAGTGAAAATTATCGCCGAGGGTTGGCCGCAGCTACGACTGCTGACCGCTACACATAATCAGGGTAAAGGCGCCGTGGTCAAGCGGGGGATGCTTTCCGCCCACGGCCGCTGGGTACTATTCACCGACGCCGACAACGCCACACCTATCGAAGAAGTTGAAAAGTTTTGGCCGTTTACTAAAGAGTACCCAGTTATCTTCGGCTCCCGCTACATCAAAGGCGCGCATGTCCATGTCCCGCAAGCCCGCCATCGGATTATTCTCTCGCGGTTATCCAACCTCCTTATTCGGTTTATGGCCGTGCCCGGTGTGTGGGACACCCAGTGCGGATTTAAATTATTTGAGCGCAATGCCGGCCAGAACATTTTTGCCAATGTGCGGCTAACTAGGTTCGGTTTCGATATTGAGGCCTTTGCCATCGCCCGCCAACTGGGCTACCGGTTCAAGGAGGTTGGCATCAACTGGTACAACGATTTTGAATCCAAAGTTCGCACCGGACGAGAGGCCATCCGTACGCTAAAGGATTTGTTTAAAATTACTTGGAATAAACTGCGCGGCAAGTACCGGCAGGTCGGTTATGTTCGGGATTTCACGCCACCCCGTCAACAGTAGGTGGTGATAATACCGCCAAAATCCACGGCCGTGAGTTTTGGCGGTATTTTAATCTGGCGTTTCAAGAAAACTTTTGACTAACCGTTCGGCTTCAGTGAGGGTAGTCACCCAGTGGATAGTTTTGTCTTTGTTGAACCAAGTCAGTTGGCGCTTGGCGTAGTTTTTATCACCCCGGATGAGTTTGGCGATGGTCTGGTCGCGGTCTAGGCGTCCTTCGATAAAATCCTTGACCGGGCGGTAGTAGATAGCGGTTAGGGGGTTGCTGTTAAAATCAAAGCCGGCACGCATCAGTCGGCGGGTCTCGCGAGTTAGCGCGTCCCAGTCGAGGGTGCGGACTCTGTGTCCGATGTTGTGATAGATTTTCTCGCGGGGGAGTTGGATGCCGATCTTCAGCACCTCGAAGGACGGTTTGGTCTTAGCCGGCCTGCCGCCGGCTTGTAAAATTTCTATCGCCCGGATGACCCGACGCGGGTTATTGATATCTACGGCCGTGTCGGGGTCGAGCCGGCGCAACTGCTCTATCAACTTCGTTAACGGCTGTTTAGCCAACCTGGCCCGTAATTTTGCATCGGGGGACACGGTCGGCAGTTGATAGCCCTCGGTGATGGCCGCCACATACAACCCCGTGCCGCCAACCAAAAACGGAACTTTCGGCCGGTGGCTGCGGCGTAATCTATCCAAAATTTTCTCTACCATCTTTTGATAGATAGCCACATTAAATTCCTCGTCGGGCTTGACGACGCTAAGTAAATAATGAGGAACGCCATCCATCTCCGCTTTGGTTACTTTGGCGGTGGCGACATCTAAACCCTTATACACCTGCCGCGAGTCGGCCGAGATGATGACCCCGTTAAATTTTTTAGCTAATTTAACCGCCCACGCCGATTTACCGGACGCAGTGGCCCCCACGATGGCCACGAGATTAAGCTGCTTCATCGACGGGTTGAGTTGACTGTCCGGTCAACCATTCGTTGATTTTCTCTTCTGCTAGCTCGGTAAAGCGGGAACCGGGATTTAAAAGTTTGGCTTTGGCGATGTCAGCTAACGCCTCGTCAGTGTTGCCCAATTGGACCTCGATCTGCGCCAAATATGCCCAGTAGTAGCCATTGTTATTGTGAGTGATATCTAGAGCCCTGACCAAAGCACTTTTCATACGCGACAATTTATCCGTATTGTCCGAGGCCTGCCAAGCATTGGCCAACGCCAAGTAGTAGCCAGGATGTGTCTTTAAGTGTCCGATGTTCAGTTCCATATATGCTGCGATCTTACTGTAGAGCGGCGGAGCGGTGGTGGGCAAGGGGGTGTCTGGCGATACGATCAGATAGTACATTAGCTCAGGTTTGAGATAGGGCGCCAGAGCGAGCACCCTGTCAAAACCAGACAGGTCTTGCCGAGCGGCGGCTCGCCACGCCACTTGAAAACCAAACCACGGTGCCGCTACCAGTCCAAATAATCCGATTGCCAGCGCCAGCGCTCCCACCCCCGCCAGCCATCGGCTGACGGTAGCAGAGACGTGCCACCGCCATCGCAACCGTGGGGTGGCACCGCCGAGATAGGCCAGAGCCAGAACAAATACAGTTGTGGTGATGATGGTTTCAAACGCCCACAAATCCAATCCAATATACGCTACGACGATGCTGGCAGCCCACAGTGTATCCGGCTCGATCGAACGGCGGAAGCCCTTAGCCAGGGCTAACCATAGCATTGCCAAAAATACTAACAACCCGACCCAGCCGGTAGCGACTAGATGCGATATGAACAGATTGTGCGGGTTGTCGAATGTTTCAGTGGCACCGGTTACATCCTCAAATTCTGGCCGGAAGTTGGCTTGCCAGGCGCGATAGTAGTTTTCCAGTCCCCATCCCAATATAGGTCGCTCCTGACTGGCCTCCCAGCCGATATCCCAGGCGGTTAAGCGATGAGTGATGGTGGTATCACCCCAACGAAAATAGGTCGAGCGCTGAAAAGCAAAGTTGGTCAGTAGTGCCAACACCACCAGACCAAATGCGCCCGCCAACCACCATCGCTTGGGTCGGGCAGTGTCCCAGCGGCTGGTTGTCCACCAGCCGATTAGCATGACCATCACCCCGATTACCAAGTACACCCACCGCGCGTAAGTGAACCACAAAGCAGCGGCTTGAACGGCGAGAGCCAACGCCCACCAATTAAAAGTTTTTGGCTGTCGAAGCCAGAGTAGGAAAGTGGTCAGCAAAGTCACTCCAAGATAGTAGGCCGTAAAGGTTTGGTTGCCCAGCAGACCCAGTAGTTCCCGTCCAGCTTGAGTGCCCAACCCCAATTTCAACAAGCCCACTGTCGCTATCGCCGTGCCAGCTAACGCAATGCCGGATTGAAGGTACTGCCAGAAATTATCAGGTGTCCTAGGGACTAGCCAACGCACCAGATAGTAAAGCGTTATCATCCCAGTCCAATGCAGGAGTGCTCCGTTTCTGTCCATCGGTCCCATCAAACTACTGATCGGGTCATAAGATAGGATAGTGGTCACGATAAGCCACAACCACCAACCCAATATCAATCCATCCAGCCAGTGCCACCGCCAAACTGGCAGGTCTTTTGGACTGATTAACCAATAGATTAAAAGGGTAATAGCCGCGGTCAGGATAACCGCCATGGTCCACATACTCTGGTCGTAAAGTACCGAGAAGTGAACCAAGTAGGAGGGCAGAAGCGGCGTCAGAAAAAGCAGTCCCCCAAACACAACTAAAATCGACGCCAGCATATGAGGCATGCGCCAAACGGTAGTAGCGACTGGTTGAGTCCGGCGGCGCGGGGCCATTACTTTAACGGGGTTTAATGCTCTGTTGGGCGACCTGTCTAATACTCTTGCGGTTGTCGGTTAAATGATGAGCTCGGCGTTTTTTGGCCGTCCGCTTATCGGTCTTGGTAATAACCTCGCCCCTCTTACTTTCGAGTGGTAATTTCACTCCTTAAAAGTTTAATGAGTTGGCCAACTGACTTTGTTCCCAAATCACCGCGAGTGAGATGCCGGATGGCGACCGTCTTAGCGGATTTTTCTTTGTCGCCAATGACCAACATATACGGCACCTTATTGAGTTCCGCCTCGCGGATCTGTTTGCCCAATGATTCACTGCGGTCATTCACCTCGGCTCGCACGCCAGCGGTTATCAAACTCTCTGCCACCGTGCGGGCGTAGGCCAGATGCTTATCGCTGATGGGCAGAACCCGTACCTGTACTGGCGCCAGCCACAGCGGAAAGATGCCGGCATAGTGTTCGATTAAAAACCCGATAAACCGTTCATGCGTCCCCAGCGGAGCGCGGTGGATGCACAATGGAATTTGCGGTTTGCCTTTGGCATCCGTGTAGGTCAAATTAAATCGGCGGGGTTGGGCGAAATCCACTTGGTTGGTGGCGAGGGTGAACTCCCGCCCGATAGAGCTCGTCACTTGCACATCAATTTTCGGTCCGTAGAAAGCGGCCTCATCCGCTATCTCCACAAACGGGATTTTTGATTTTTTCAGAACAGCCCGCACCATATTCTCGGTGGCTTTCCACAGCTTCGGCTCGTTGACATATTTTTTGCCTAGCCCCTCTTTTGCGTGGGTGGAGAAGCGCATCACATACTGCTTAATGCCAAACAGTTTGAAGTATTTCAGGTACATCTCATTCACCGCTTGGAACTCGGCGGCGAACTGCTCCGGTGCGCAGTAGATATGAGCGTCGTTCATGGAGAGCATCCGGGCTCGCATCAAGCCAAAGAGTTCCCCGGACTTTTCGTAGCGGTAGCAGGTGCCATATTCGGCCAATCGCAGAGGCAGGTCGCGGTAGCTCTTGGGGTTGCCTGCAAAAATCGTGTGATGGTGCGGACAGTTCATCGCTTTTAAATAATACTTATCCCCTTCCAGCTCCATCGGAGGGAACATACTCTCCTCGTAGTAGGGGAGGTGGCCACTCGTCAGATACATCTCCTGCTTGGCGATGTGCGGCGTCCGCACCTGCTTATATCCGGCGGCCAACTCGGTTTGTTTGGCCAGCCGCTCGAGTTCTTCAATGATAATAGTGCCGTTGGGCAGCCACAGCGGCAGGCCCGACCCGACTTTGTTATCAAACGTAAATAGGCCCAGCTCGGCGCCCAGTTTGCGGTGGTCGCGCTTCTTGGCTTCTTCCAGCATTTTTAGATAATCCTCGAGTTCTTTGGTGGCGGCGAAGGCGGTACCGTAGATGCGGGTGAGTTGGATATTCTTTTCGCTCCCGCGCCAGTAGGCGCCAGCGACCGAGAGCAGTTTCAGGGCGCCGATCTCTTTGGTCGAGGCGACATGCGGGCCCTCACAGAGATCTATAAATTCTTTTTTTCCGTCACCCAGAACTTCTCTCCCCCCGTCACCCTGAACTCGTTTCAGGGTCTGACTGGATGCTGAACCAAGTTCAGCATGACTGGCAGGGAGTGAAGCATAGAACGACACCGTTTTATATCCGGTTTTCTTCAGCTCCTCGATCTGCTCTGTCTTATATGGCTGACCGACTTTCTTGGCCCAGAGTTTAGCGGCGGCCGTGGTCTTGGTCGAGCGCTTGAAAGTCCGGCCCTCGGCTATCAGGCGAATCATCTCACTCTCGACTTTCGGCAGGTCTGCGTCAGTGATCGGTTTCTTGAACTCAAAGTCATAGTAAAACCCGTCCTCGGTGGCCGGGCCGAAGCCCAGCTTGACCCCCGGATATAGGTTTAAGACCGCCTCGGCCAAGATATGGCTGGCGGAATGACGAATGCGAGAGAGATCGGTGCGCTTATCGGCTTTTTTTGTGCGGGTGGTTTTTGTCATACCTTCCCAGTTTAGCAGATTTCTTCTTCCGGAAATTTCCGAGACCGTAGCCCCACGCGACCAGCAAGAGCAGAGCCGCCAGAGAAAAATAGCGGGACCAGCGAGTGAGGGTGGAGGTCTGCCACTTTAGGGTTAGGGTGTGGCTACCCACGGGGACATTCAAGAACTGGCCGGGCTCATCTTCAACGATTTCGATATTCGCCGTCTGACCATCCAGCCAGATCTGCCAGTTTGGGAACTCCCACTGATTGATGCGCAGACGGGACGGCTGGCTAGCCGCGATCTGATATTCAAAATCCACCAACCCCTCTCGAACCGGCCGAATGCTGGCCACGCCCTCCCGGACCTCGACTTTGGCAAATTGAGGGGACAGCCCTTGATTAAATTTATGATTGGCTTCCGACATAGTGATACTGGCTAATTGCCGGGCTTTTTCAATCTCAATTTGGCGGGGCAGATATTCATACGAGAATATTCCCCGGTCGAAGTAGGTAATTCCCTCTTCGTTCTCCTCTTGATTGAGCACAAACAGGGTTTTATTCACATAGCGATAGACGCTAAAGTCCTCCGCTGAAAGTTGTTTTGTTTCCTCGGCCAAGTATGGCTCAGTACGGGTAAATGGGAGATAGACAGCGATCACCAGACCCACAGTCACGACTAGCGCAATCCATTGATCGCGAGTGTGTTTAAACATATTTTCCAGCAGAATACCAGCCGCCACCGCAATTAAAAGTATGGCCGGCCCCAGTAAGCGAGTTGGGAACTGGAGATAGGGCAGGCCCGGAATAAGTCGCCATAACCAGTCAGAGTAAGGTAGCGCCAAGAGGACCAAAAAAAGAGCGACTCCGCCGGCAATCAGGGTTTGCCTAGCGGCTCGCCGGTTCAAAATCTCTCGATAACCAAGTAGAGCCAGCACCAATATGATGCTGTGGGCAATTCCCAGTGAGAGCCAACCCAAATCTCGATTGGACCGGGGGTTGATCAGGTCAATGAGGTCGGGGAAATTAGTAAAGAATGCAAATCGTTCCGATACCCAGATATCGGAACTGATCAAATGCAGGTCCGAGAGCATCGGGAGCCAATAAAACGCGGTCAGGGCAGTAGCCCCCAGCAACCCAACCAACCAATTTACAATAATGCTTTTGTTTCGGCTCTCGAACAAATAGAGATAGGCCACATAGAGCGTACCGAGTCCAATGGCCATTCCAGAAGTCAGAGTGTGGGTAATAAACAGGACAGCCAAGACCCCCATCACCGCCAAGATGTTAACTCGGTTGGCTAACTTGAACGCGCGAGTGATAGCCCAAAATAACCAAGGTAGAATGCTCAATGCCAAGAATTCAGGGAATGCCCCTCGCAAGTAGACCAAACTTAAATAATAGGGCGCCCAGATGAACAAAGAGGCCGAGAAAAACGCCACTGGTTTGCCTGCAAACTGCCTCACCCATAACCAAACTCCCGACCAACCCAAGAGTAATCCGATACCAACAATGACTTTACTGGACAAGATGACATCAAGCCCAATCAGTTGAAGCCCACCCAATAACCAGTAATAAAGGGGAGCGTAGTAGTGAAAGACCGGTAGGCCAAACCCGAACCATAGCTGAGGGAGCCATTCAGGATACCACCAACCCGACCGCATCACTTCGAACACTGCTCTACCCCAGATATAGGCGGTGATATCGTGGAGGAGAGGAATATAAGAATTAAACAGTCCCCAGCTGGCGCCAAGCAAAGATCCCGCCCCCACCAGCCAAGCCCCTGTTTGCCAGAGAGGGTGGTATCCCTTTGTTTGGATATTTTGCGGAGATTTTGACCCCCTTCTTGTCATATCCTTATCCTATAGGAGTTCGGTCATTCTCTCAACCGCCGTAAAAAGTAGTTGACAAGTTGGTTATAATCTGGTATGATGAAGTAATATGGGGTGGGGCATAGGGTCGGACTTTAATGGACTCGGGAATGAAAAACCAAAATAAACCAACCAGCAAGATTCTCTTGAGTAAGGCCCATCAGGTCGCCGGTCAGCAGGTTATGGCCGCTGGCGTGGTTTTGGTGCTCGGTCTAATGTTTATCAATGCTGTCCAGTTCCCCGGCTGGAATCCTTTCACCTTCGCTGGCAACTCCAATACCAGCACCTTAAGCGTAAACGTGACGGCTGGTACCTTGGAGATCGTTAATGTACAGACGGCGATGAACTTCGGTTCTCTGGTGGCTGGTACCGGTGGCGTTAATTTCGAAAACCTCGACAACTCCACCGTCCGTGACTTCCGCGCCTCGCCCGTCAGATGGAACCTGCGTGGGTATTCAGCACCTCTGGTTGGTGCGGGTGACGGTAATTACCAAATCGCCAACACTGCTATCTGGGTCTGGCCGGGTAACGCCGATAAAACCAATGTCGAGACCTTCAACACTGAAAAGGTAGGCAACGGGACCGACAACTCAGCCCTCAATGACAATGTTCTGATCTTCAACTCTTCCCATAACGCCGCCGGCGTGATTAGGTTCGATAATCTATTGTTCCGGCTGGCCACCAACTCTTCCCTAACCGCTCAGGACTATTCTGGTTCGCTCACCGTAGTGGTTATCTAAAGTTTTTCAGCCAAGCATTCAACCGACCTTGATGTAGAATGAGCTTATGCGGGGGAGAGCCAAATCTTTATCATGGTTGCTGACTGTTTTTTTACCAGCTGGCGGGCTGATGATCCTCATCACTCGCTGGCTTTGGCATAGCCGACATCTCTTGCACTGGGACTCGGTTCAGTTCGCCCTCGCCATGAACCAGTTTGATGTCAGCCAGCACCAGCCCCATCCACCCGGCTATATTGTTTATGTCTACTTGGGCAAGCTGTTCCAGCTAATCTGGCCAGACCCTAATATTGCTCTGATAATTTTGAGCATCATTAGTTCCGTTGTGGCCTTCTGTCTGGTTGTGTTATTGGTCCAGAGGTGGTTTGGCAAAACGGCCGGTATCATTGCCGGCCTGCTGTTTTTGACTAACCCACTGGTTTGGTTCCACGGGTTGGTGGCCGAAGTATATATAGTGGAAGCCGCCGCCGCGCTAGTGGTAGTGTGGCTGGCCGATACATTCTTGCGTACTCGCCACCAAAAATTCTTGTGGTGGATGATAGTGGCGCTAGGAGCACTTGGGGGAATTCGGCAGAGCACTGAAGTGGTGTTGTTGCCCCTGCTTGTCTATGTGCTGGTCACCGGCGGTGTGTGGCGGCAGATGGCATGGAAAGTACTGGCAGGTTTGGCGGCTGTCAATCTGATATGGTTTGTCCCGGTGGTAACAATGAGCGGCGGGTTGGCGAGTTATCTGACTGCGCTCTGGCGGCTGACCCGAGCTACTATTAGTGATGAATATGGTCTGCAGGGGCTCGTGGGGCTACTCATTACCAACTTCGCGTTCACGATGCAGATACTTCGACAAGCCCTCCTGCCGGGGCTGTTAATTTTATTGCTGGCGGTGTTGCCATTCATTGCCGAGGAATCGAAAAAAAAGTATCGCATTGACTGGTCAGGAGTGCGGTTTTGGTTAGCGGTTATTCTGCCCGGGTTGCTGATCATCCCATTGATCTTGGTCAAAAATTCCGGGTATATGCTAACCATCACCGTTTTCTTGTTGGGGTTAGTGGCTGCGGCGATCGTTCTACTTGCCCGAGTAGTGGGGAACTGGCGAACTAGATACCGAACACCGATAGCGGCGATTCTGACTGCCATCGTGCTGGGTTTCCAATCGTGGGCATTCTTTGCCTTGCCAGTTAGGGCTTTCTACTATGTTAGCGCTTCTATTAATTCAATCCGAACGATCGACGACGATCTGGACGAAGTGATGTCGACCATCGAAAAAAACTTTCCGCCCAATGAGAGTGCGGTTTGGGTGACAGGCGACTATGTTTTCTTCGGTCAACGCCATTTTCAATATTACCTACCGGAATATGATGTTTATACGGTGACGCCTAAGTCATTCGTTGACTATCCTGAACGACCCATCTGGCATGTGCGCGGGAAAAATGTGTCGGACTTCAGCGATAAACTGACCTTGACTGGCAATGTTCGATATCTGGTATTCATCCGGCAGGAGATTTTTGGCCCAGCCGATGACTACCAACAGATAGTCAAAGATGCCCCCGACGCCCCGCTGGCTTACTATAATCTTGACGATGCCGACACCCGCGAATTTTTGAGAAATAAGTACAACAACTATTTTGTCATCGAGCGCGACTGATATGGCTAAAAATACGGTTCAAAAGCCCCACCAAAACTATTTGGTCTGGCTGGTCGGAGGGCTATTGATGCTCCTGCTAGTACTACTATCATTTGCCCAGCCCATGGACCCAGATATGGGTTGGCATCTGCGCAACGGGGCCGACATACTCTCTAAGGGTTTTCCTAGGGGCGATCTCTACTCGTGGACAATGGCGGGCTATCCGTGGGTGCCCCACGAATGGGCGACTGATGTGCTGATGGCGTGGTTATATCGCTTGGGCGGATTATGGGCTCTGGTCATATTCTTTGCTGGCGTGATTACGACGATTTTCTATTTGGCGGCCGGTGTGGTGAAGACCTCGCCGCTAATTCGAATTATTGTCGCACTGGCTGGATTCTTGGTGTCGTGGTTCGTGGTGGGGGTGCGGCCGCAAATGTTCACCTTGTTGGGGTTGGTAGGGGTACTCTATCTTCTGTTCACTTGGCGCCGCCAACCCGTCAGTAAATTAATTTACTGGCTCCCGCTAATTTTTGCAGCATGGGCAAACCTGCACGGCGGATTCTCGGCCGGCTTTTTGATTATCGGAATTTTCTGGGCGGGAGAGGTACTGCGGCACATCTTACGGGGTAAAAAGCCAACCCGTTTATCTGTCGAACTACTCAATTGGCGCCAACTGTGGCAATTGGCCGGGGTGGCGATCGTGAGTGTGGTAGCTACTTTATTTAACCCCAATGGCTGGCGGGTCTATCTGGAGCTATGGCAGACCTTCACCGACAAAGATGTATTGGCCAATATCTCCGAATGGCTACCGCTGAGTTTGACCAATGTCGGTAGTTACAATGTAGTACTAGTAGTTATTCTGTTGCTGGGGTTGCTATGGGCGAATCATTGGAAGTTCGATCTGACCAAGCTGGTGTTGGCCATTACGGTATTTTTTATCAGTACAACCGCTTGGCGCCATCTGCCCCTTTTCGCGATCGCCGCGATGCCGCTTTTGGCCGAACAACTGGACGGGGTGCTCAGGCACGGTATGCCAAAGCTCCTCCAGACCACGGTCGGGGTACTGGGACTGGTGCTGGTGGTCGGTGGAGTGGGGGCATGGCAGTGGGCGCGACTTTCGCCGGTGATGTTTGATCCGGCGGTGTATGGCCGATCCTACGGCTACCCTTATGACGCTGTCCAGTATCTGAAAGAGCATCCCGGAGGAGAGCGGATGTACAACGAATACAATTGGGGCGGCTATTTGGTCTGGCAGTTGCCGGAGAGGCAAGTATTCATTGACGGGCGCATGGCCATCTGGACGACACCTACAGTTAAAATCTTTGATGAGTTCAAAAACATCAGTAATATCAATGACGCCGAAACCTCATTGGTGACATTGGCAAAATGGCAGGTTGATACTGTCTTCACCGGCAGCGGGCGACCGCTGAATAAATATCTGAATGACAGTGGTGGCTGGGAGGCGGTCTACAGTGACGCGCTGGCCGTGGTCTGGCGCAAAGTATCATCTTGAAAATAGCGGTTAATTAGTTGAAAATGAAAAGGTAAAAATATAATCTGGTCCGCATGGCCGGTTTACGATTGAAGCAGAAATTCGGTTGGTGGCTATTGGCCCTGAATTTGGGCCTGTTTGTGGGTGCGTCATCAGCCAACGCTTTGGGTGTAGGTGGGCTGTCCATCTTTCCGGTACCAGACAAAGAAGGTAAGGCCAGAAGTTGGTTCATCTATACCGCGGCTGAAGGCACCGAGGTGCGAGACCAGATGATCATTAATAACAATAAAGACGAGGCCGCCACCGTCCTGATCTTCCCGTCCGGCTATACGGTTGATGAGGAAGATAATATTGTCAAAGCCGGAGCCGACACGCCAGAAAAACCCGAGCCGGGCTATTGGCTAGAGTTGGACCGTAGTGAAGTGTCCCTAGCCCCCCATAGCGCGGTTCAGATCGGGCTGACTTTAAAAATTCCATCAACTGCCAATGTAGGGGAGCATGTCGGCGGTATCTTCATCCAAGAAAAGTCCCCGCCGAGCGAGACCAAGGGTGGAGGAGTAAAGGTGCGAGTGCATATCGGTGCAATGCTAGTAGTAAATGTGCCGGGTGAGATCAATCGCGATCTGCAGATCAATAAAATCACTCACCGGATTGACTACGGCAATCGGCGAGCGCTATTCCTTACCTTTAATGTCTCTAACCATGGCAACGTAGCCATCGCTCCAATCATTGATACCACCATACGGGGGATATTTGGTAGTGTCGGTAAACAAGAGGCCGTTCAGACCACCGCCGTCTCCCGCGGTGAGACCAAGAATGTGGATGTAAAATGGATGAAGCGGGCAGCTTATTTTGGGAGATTCAAAGCTGAGTTCGACATCCACACGGGCGAGAAGGAGCAGTTTAACAAAGACGGCACCAAGACAATGTTGCCGGATGAGATTATTAAGCAAACCTACATTTTCTGGCTCTGGCCGTGGCGCGAGCTGATGACCATTCTGCTGGTCGTACTGGTGCTCTATCTTATCCGATCGGTGTGGCTGTACACCATTATTATGCGGCGCTTGCGGGTGAAGACCGAGATGTACAAAGTGGTCAGCGGCGATACCTTGATGAAGGTGGCTAACAAATTGGGAGTGGATGCGCGGGTATTGGCTAAGTTCAATCTGCTGAAATGGCCTTACGAACTTAAAACTGGGGATGTACTGTTGGTGCCGATTGGATATCATCGCGGGGCCGAATGGACCGTCAAACAGCGGGAGATGTTCTCGGATAAGGAATTTGCGTTGAGTATTGTTGGGCACCTCTTCCGTCGGCGCACATCCCATGCGATGGTGGATACACTAGGCAAACCCGGTCGTTCCGGGGGTTCAGCTAAGCCCACGGTATTAATCGCTGAAACTGGAGACACTTTAGGGGATGTAGCTGATTTTGCCGGTGTGCCGATGACCGCGCTGGCCGAATACAACAGAATTAAGCCGCCGTATAAGTTGCGGCCGGGCCAGCAAATTAAAATCCCGCCCAAATCCAATAAGCGCCAACGGAAGCGATGACTAAACCTGTGATCGGAATGGCTCTGTCGGCAGTTTTGGCAGCATGGTGGCTGCCAATTTTTGCGTTGGCCCAAACCGGTGGGGTGGGGGTTATCCCTAAGCCAGTGGAGGGCCAGCCACCCCGGAGTTGGTTTGTCCATACTCTCCGGCCGGGAGAGAGTACGACCGACACATTAGTTATTAATAATAATTCTCCCAGAACTAAATCCGTGGTTGTGGAAGCGCTTGATGCCGTCAATACCACCGAGGGCGGATATACACTGGTGAAAACCGCCGCCGATAATCGGGAGGTGGGGAGCTGGATTAAATTAGAGCAAACTAACTTGATACTGGCGCCGAATACCAGCGCCGAGGTCCCCTTTACTATTACCGTGCCGGGGGACACCGGGCCGGGTCAGCACAGTGGTGGGATTGTGATTTATGAAAGAGCGGGCGGTCAAGCCGGCGGCAACATCAATTTCCAGATCCGAGTCGGGGCTCGGGTATATATCACCGTGCCGGGGGAGATAACCCGCAAACTTAGTTTTGATAAAGTTGATTACAAAATTGACAAAAGCGGACTAACTTTTAACATCACCGCCAAGAACGAGAGCAATATCAACATTGAGCCAGCGCTGGATATTAAACTGCAGGGCATATTCGGCAGTCGTACCGAAGAGATGAATGAGAATGGTACCTATCTGCCGGGGAGTGTGATGAACATTACCAAAGTGTGGGATAGACCAGCGCCCAAATTCGGCTACTACCGGATTGCGGTTGTAGCTCACACTTGGACAGTGGACGAAGTGCAACTAGACGGTACGGTCAAAAAATTGCCGGACGAACGGTTCGAATATAAATTTAGCTTTTGGGTGGGAACCAAATATCTTGGCTGGTGGCTCTTAGGGTTGGGGCTGGCTTGGCTGAAGTACCGCTGGTGGGTGTGGTGGCTGGACCGACGGAAGTATCGCCTGAAGACAATTACGCACACTGTCCAAAAAGGCGAGACGGTAATGCACATTGCGGAGCATACCAATGTTCTGCCGCAACAGCTGATCCGGTTTAATCAGTTAACTTGGCCGCACGCCATTAACGCAGGAGATAAGTTGTTTATTCCGGTGGGGTTGTTGTCGCCGAGTGAATTATCCGAAAAACGACGACGCGAACCCATGCCGGCATGGTGGCGGTATCTAGTTTCTGGCAGAACTTCGCTGTATCGGCCGGGAGGGAGGAAGTGAATGGCAGATAGTGACAAGTGACAAGTGACAAGTGATAAGTTGTGGTAGGCCTTCGATCCGCCGGCTGGCGGACTCAGGCAATAAGCATAAATATTTAGCATGAAGAGGAGATGGATAGGTACAATCGGGCGATTGATGACCGTTGTCTTGACGGTAGTTATGGTGTTTGGCGGGTTTCAATTCGCCCCTCTGCGATTCAATGTCCTGCCAGCCCAAGCCACCCAAATCACCATCAACGGCGATCTATTCAATCTGACTGGCCAGTACGGTCCCAGCCCATCGGTGGTCTGGGTGTCCGATACTACCGGCTACGCTTTTTATATTGATGACACCACCGATACGCCCGCTTACAAAAAAACCACCAATAGTGGCGCCAGTTGGGGCGGAGAGGTGGAGCTAGGGACTGACCAAGATTGGATGGACATTGCCGTCTGGTACGACCAGTGGACGCCGGGGGACACCAGCGGCACTTATATCTATATGGTGGCCCACGAAACGGCGGGTACGAACGATGACGATGTCTATTTCAAGCGGCTAGATACTGCTAGCGACACTCTCTCACCCACCGGCACGACCTGGACCAAGATAGGCGACAACACGGTTGACATGGTCTATGCCTCGGGCGGATCGCCCTCGATTATCAAGTCTACCGACAACAAATTGTATGCACTGTGGTTCTGGGGCGATGCCACGGCCAGCTACAAAGTTTACTCGGCAGCCGACGTTGGTGGCAGTAGTTGGAGCGATACCGGCTTTTCTATGGCTGGCGGCATCGACCACGGGCAGATCTTCCCGCTGTCTGGCGGAGATGTGATGATAGTGGTTCACGATACCAGCGCCACCGATCTAGTCTCGATGGTCTACGATGCTAGCGCGCCAACCTGGGACGGGAGTTGGACCACCATCGATAGTAGTTTTGCCTATCACACCACCTACGATGTGGCCTGGGGCGGGGCACTAAACAAAAATACCGGCGACATCTATGTGGTGGGCAATAACGATCCGGCCACTAGTGGCGGGGACATTGAAACCTATTGGTACGACGAGTCGGGTAGGAGTTGGAGTACCAACACAAATGTCTACACCGACATCGGTACTGCCGGACTTGGTGGCGCTGTGGCCATCGACCAGCAGAATGGCGATCTTTACGCCTTTTATTTGCGCGGTACGGTAGCCAGCTCGATGAGTGTCTATTACAAAAAATCCACCACTGGCGGCTCAACCTGGGGGAGCGAGCAGGGACCGGTCAGCAGTTCCGCTGGCAACTATATCTATGTTCGAGCCGGGAGCGTTACGCCGTATAAGATATTTGCTACCTGGTATGATAGCGCCAACGCCGATATGCTGGGAGTCAATTTCACCGACACGTCGGCTCTGGATATCGCCGAGGTTAGAATGATGTTGTTTTGGGATGGGACATTGATCACGATGCCAGCGGGGTGGAGCTCGGTTTCCAATGACGCGACCGATATCTTTTACCAAAAATTCCCGCGAGGCAATTCAGCTTACGGTCCGTGGGGCGGAGCCGATACCCATACCCCCACCGCCACGCCAGGGACGATTACTGACAATTTGTCTTTGAGCATCTCCCAATCGGGCACCACAGTGGCCGGCGATCAACACACGCACAGTTGGAGTGCCACAGCCTCATCTAAGAGTTTGTTACCGTCTTACCGCGAATTACAGGTAGTCCAGTACGACAGCGGGATGCCCAGCACGCTACCGCAAAACATCATTGCCATGTTCGATGCTACTGTCCCAACTGGCTGGACACGATACTCGGCACAGGATAATACTTTTGTTCGGGGCGGGCCGGATGGGGAAACCACCGGCGGGTCAAACACTGCCCACGATCACGACATCACGCTCACTGGTGGCACAGTCACATCCGGCGGTGCCGTGGGCGGTACAACCGGACCGCCTTTTACTGGAGCCGCCGCCGCCCATAATCATACCGGTAGCGGCACTTCGACCACCGGTAACCATGTACCGATTCATGTTGAGGTGATCATGGGCAAAAAGGATAGCACGGGTGCTATCCCGGCTAATCTGGTAGCGATGTTCACGGCCGACCCCGGGAGCGCTTGGACGGTAAGTTCCGGCAGCTCGCAGACTTTCAACCGCCGGTATCTAGAGGCTCAATCATCGTATACCGCCGACGGCTCGGGCGGGGCTAGTTCGCATAGCCACACGGTTTCCGATATTACGACCGGGGGCGCTTCGTCATCGGCCGGTTTCGATATGCCCGCCCCGCCGCCCGGCGTGACTATAGCGGTGGACGACCATACACACAGCGCGCCGGTCACCATTGCCGACACTGATAATTTACCGACCTATGTTGACACGGTCATCGCTAAAAGCAAGCCCTACAAACCCGGCTCCAAAAACTGGCGTTGGTTCGACGCCGAAGATGTGGCCGACCCCAATACCACTAATGGCGGCGAGACGACAACCGGAGATGCCTTGAGCGATGAAGACAATGATTCGACCAGCACCCCACCCAGCAGCACTCGCATTGTTTACCCGGGGAATGCCATCAAACTACGGGTTGTGGTGGGCGAAGCCAACGGCGTGGGTGCGACGGATGTGAAATACAAACTCCAGTTCGATACCTCAACCAGCTTTACTGGTGCCACCGATGTCGAGGCGCAGGGCGGGAACACGGTAGCCTGGCGCTACTACAATGGAGCCAACGTGACCGATGACGACGCCATCGTCAATGTCCGGCTGACTAACAACTCGCCCACGGCCGGGCGGCACAATGAGGATTCCGGCACCGGGGCTGGGTCGGGAAGTACCTTTGACCCGGCGGCCTCGACCAACTACGAACACGAGTTTACTATCCAACGTAATCCCGGCGTGATAGTCGCGCCCGGTACTACCTATTATTTCCGTCTGCAATATATGGAAAACAGCGCCGCGGCCGGTGGCAGTTGGGCGACAGTGTCAAAGGATTCGAACAATAGTTATCCAGCGCTGACCACCTCGGCGGCCACCGATCTGGAGATGGCTACCGCCCCGGCCGATGTTTATTTAGGGGCTTACACCAAGGGCGGTGGGGGGACACTAAGTTATCCCTTCGAGGCTGGCGAGGAATTTGTCTTCTGGGATAAACGAGGCAATCAAACCAGTTACACTGTATCGGTCGGCTCAATGTCGATGCCGAAAAGCGGTGGCGGCGACACCATCCCCGGTACCGACATTACTTGGAAATCAACGACTACAGTATTAAACGGCTCATTCGCATCCAGCAAAACCGATATGACCGGCCAAACTGGCGCCACGCTGGATGCTGACAGGAACGCCTATACCGGTCCGGGTAGTACCTATATCAACGGCAAGGGCGGTTTCTATTTCTTACCGACCATTGACCTAGCTGATCTCGAGTCCCGCACGGTGGGCGACTACAGTGGTACCCTGACTATCACCATTATTTAAAATTTCAAGTTGTTCACAAGAAAAAACCGTCCCGCCATACACAAGTGATGGCGGGACGGTTTTAAGTTATTCGAGGTGCGCGACGAACAAGGGTTCGACTCCCGGCCCGGGGATGGAAAAAGTGACCATTGGCCGGCCGCCGATACTGGCCAATCCCGGCTCAAATCCACCAAGCGGCCACAGCTGACTTGCTGTTTCGCTCCAGTCGGTGCCCTCGGTGTTTGACGCCCGGATGTACCGAATATCCCGTTCCTGCGGGGTTCCGGTCGTGTTCATGGCGTAGGCAATGGCCGGCCGGCCGGCGATAATAGCTAGTGAGTGCTTGCCCAACACCCACTCGCCGCCGGGAGCCGCCACCACTTCGGTCGATGGACCCCAGTTCTGTCCATCCACATCGATCGAGCGGATGAGTTTCAATGCTCCGCTACCGGTAATGTAACTAACGGCTGGCTGGCCGTTCACTGTGGCGATGCGAGGAGAGTAGCCCTCACCGTCCAGTGCGAGGGGAGCGTTCCAGTTGTCGCCGTACGCGTCAATCGAGCGCACGAACTGTAGCACCCCCGCAGTGTAATCGGCGTAGGCGATGGCTGGCTGGCCATTAACCATTGCCAGCGTCGGTTGGCCGCCGTAGATACCAAGCCCATCGTCGATGACTTGGGGTGAACCCCAAGTGTCACCGTCACCGTCAGCGGCTCGAGCGTATTTGACTCGCTCATTGGCGTAGTCATAATACGCCACGGCCGGATTGCCATTGACGACTATGAGTGAAGGCAATAATAGCCAACCGCCGCTGTCAACGACAATGTCGGTGAGTGGCCAACTACTGCCCTCCGCATCCAACGCCCTAATATAATGCAAAGCATCATCAGCGTAGAAAGCAATGGCTGGATGACCGTTAACCGCCACAGCCGACAGACCACTGCCCCAATTGGCGACGGTGGTAGCTGTTCCCCAAGCGTCGCCGAATGGATCGGTTGCTCGAACGAATTTGACTTCGGTGGTTTGCCCATCAGTGTAGGCCACGGCCGGGTAACCGTAGGCAATGATCGGTGCGGTGCCGCGTCCGATCGCTCCTAAAGACACCGCATTCCAAGTCCCCCCACGGACTTCCCAGAAGAAATTATATCCATCCGTGCCAACCGCGTTACTAACCTCAAGATGGCAGTTGAAATTGCCGACCGTCTCGCAAGTTATAACCGGGTCAGTGTCAGCGGAGGTATTGGGTAGCCCGCCGCCACCAAAATCCCAAGCGTAGGTGAGGGGTTCGTCGCCGCTCACCGTCGCGCTGAAACTTGCGTTGGTGCCAACAATACCGTTCGGCGCTGTCACGCCGGAAATGACCGGCGGCTGTGGCGGGGGAACGACGACGAACGGCAATTGTAAGCTACCCTCTCCGGCCAAATTGGTAACCGTGAGTGACACCGTATAATCGTCGGTCGCGGACAGGGTTACGGTTGGGAATATATCCGCAGAGATATTAGGGATAGCCGCTCCACCAAAATCCCACGCATAAGCGGGGGCTGGTTCACCCGTTATGGTGGCCTGGAATGTTATCTGTGTCCCTGCCACGCCCGATGTCGGTATAATTTCAACAATGTCAGGCGGGACGGGCATCCGCACATCAATGGGAAATCCGAACTCGCTTTCGCCATATTCGTTGGCGACTGTGAGGGTAGCATTGTAGATACCGACCCCGGCGGTAATGGTGACCGTAGGGGAGGTTTCGGCGGAGGACAGAGGATTAGTTGCTCCGGCAAAATCCCAGCCGTAGAAGAACGGCTCTGTGCCGCTAACTTCAGCTGAGAAAGTGACCGGCTGGCCGGTGTAGGTCTCGGTCGGCTCCACATAGATCGTAGTAATGACTGGCCTAGCGTTCGGTCCCGCCACTACATTGGACGGGGCTCCGAGCGAGCCGCCACCGTCGACCGGAACTATCCGGAAGAACAACAGTTCGGTAACAGGGAGTTCGGCTACAAACTGCAACCGACCTAACCCACTGCCGGCCGAACGGCTGATACTGCCGACCTCGCCAAAACTTCCATCGGGAGCGTTAGCCCCCTGTATGGAATATCTGGCAACGGTCGCCAAATAGTTCAGAGCGATAGGAGTAATGTCAGAAACGCCGACCTCTGTACTTTTATCGCCGTCGATGACCTCGTCCAGCAAGTCCGGGAATGCCGGATCCTGCTTGTGCCCAAAATGCAGGGCGATGGAAGTAAGGTCGGCGATACCTGCCTCGCCGTCTTGGTTGTAGTCACCAAGATTAACATAGGACCAAGTCAGAGTTGTGCCGTCACAAACCAAATCAGTTACTTGGTCGGCTCCCGGTGGCGGTTGGATGCCGCCAGAGATGATTCTCTCCCGCTCCGCCCAGAACTGCTGGGTGAGCGAGGCGACCAAATCACCATCGACAATTTTCGATGGCGCACCGGCAACTTTGGGGCCGCCACTCTGGCAGCCCACCAAAAGAATGACTACCAAGAGGGCAAACCTCATTTTTACCACATCCTTTTTGAGAGATTAAATTATCAAAGAACCACGCTCACCATAGCATAAAACGAGGTGCCTGTCCACCCAAAAACCGCTCTGCGAGCGGATAAGGGGACGCAAAGATACTCCTGGTTCTGTCCCTTGACCGGCAAATGGGATTGGAGCTAAACAAGAAACGAACTAGAATGTTATTGTCACCCCTCACGGCCGTTGATTTTGACAATATCATATGCCAAAGCTGACCAACACCAAACGAATCATCATCCGGCGGGCCGTCCTCCGTTCTTTGAAGTACGCTGGTGCCCAGCTGATTGAATTAGCCGCCATTCCATTAATGGCGCGGTACAAAGGAATGTTTCAGCTGAGACCTGTCGTTGTTCAGAAAATAATCAACAGCTTGGTTCACGAAGGCGAGTTGGAGAGACGAGGCAAGGATAAGTATTATCTGACAGATTTGGGCGCGGTACGATTGTTGCCAGTCCTGCGTCTGGTCAAAGCCACGGACGGCAACACACGAATTTTGGTTTTTGATATCCCCGAATCGCGTCGGAAACTGCGAGACAGATTTAGGTACCACATCAAACTGCTTGGATTCAAACGGCATCAGCAGAGTGTCTGGGTCAGCCAGTATCAGTGTGAGGACTGGATCGAGTGGTTGATTGGCTATCATCAGGTGGGGGACTTCGTCTCTCTTTATATCGGTCGCCTCGTTCGTTAATCGGGGCACACTAATATTGCCACTGTTCACGGTCGTGAATAGTGGCGGTATTAACATTACACACAGACATTCTTCAATGCTCTTTGCCAGCTGTAAGCCGGATTCTGTTTTAGCGATTATCTATCTAGCCCTGCCATTGCTGACAGGATCAAGCGTTGGGGCCCCTTCATACCTTGCCCGGAACAAACCAATTGATATGAACGGTCCAGCCCAACTTGCACCGAAAAGGGTTTACCAGAACATCCGTCTCGCGACGGAGCCCGGTAGGTAGCTTGGAGGCCGGTTGGCGGGATTGGCCCGCTTTCCAACATTTCAACACCCTACCGCTTTTCACCTTTTAACAATCTCGAGAGGCAACCTACGGTTTCCTCTCGACACTCGTGGGCAAAAGCCCATCCTGACAGAGTTAGGACAAGCTCGCTGCTCTCCTTCCCTGCTAAGAGAAAACCATAAGATGCCTCTCAAGAAAGTTTAGTATTGTCTCTGTGACACTTTCCCTCCCCGAAATACATCGAGGGGTCGCCGTTAGCGACTTTTCTGTTCCAGGGTGGTGTCCGGACTTTCCTCCCTTCCCCAAAACTGGGGAGAGGCAATCGCACACTGGCAAAGAGCAGAGCCAATATAACTAATTTATCCGCCCCAGTCAAGGTGAACTGTGGCATAATGGGTCTATGGAAAAATCACCTTTTTTGATCGGTATCGCCGGTGGCACTGGCTCAGGCAAAACCTACATCGCCCAAGAATTGCAGAAGTCCGATCCGGCCAAAGTCCTCATCTTTTCGCACGACAACTACTATAAAGACCGCGGCAATATCCCACTTGAGAGTCGCAAGGACTTAAACTATGACGAACCCCAAGCCATCGACGAGGAGTTGTTTTTTGAGCATCTGACCGATCTAAAGGCCGGCCGGCCCATCAACATGCCCCAGTACGACTTTGAGACCCACACTCGCAAACCAATGACCGTGTATGTTGAACCTAAACCAGTCATTATTGTAGAGGGAATCCTTATCCTGACCGACAAGCGGGTGGCTAACCTCTTGGATCTGACCCTGTTTGTGGAAGTAGATGGCGATATCCGACTAGCCCGCCGGCTGGAACGGGATGTGGGCGAACGCGACCGGAGTTTCCAAGAATCGTTGAATCAGTACCTGACTTCGGCCCAGCCGATGCACGATAAGTATGTCGAACCGGGTAAAGATGAAGCCGACTTGATCATCAACAACAACGGCAGCCGCGACGCTCTCCAGGATGCCCTGGAGACGGTCCGGGCGCGCATCCTTGAAGTGTTGGGCGAATCCCAGTAAAATAAGCCCTGTTCGGGGCTCGTAGCTCAGTTGGTTAGAGCGTTCCCTTGACGTGGGGAAGGTCCCCAGTTCGAATCTGGGCGAGCCCACCAGAGAGCCGGTCTGGGGGCTTAGATTTTATGAGACGATTCAATCAATTTTTCACCCTGCTATTGGTACCGCTCGATTATGTCATGGTGGTACTGACTTTTGTTGGCGCCTACTGGCTCCGGCTCCAGTGGCAATTTGTGCCTATCATCTATATTCTGCCATTTCCGGACTACCTCCGGTTGGTGATGGAGTTGGCCCCTCTCTGGCTAGTGTCGTTCTTTGGGTTTGGGTTGTACCGATTCCGCGGGTTTAGGAACCCTTGGGAGCTGGCCGGGAAGGTCTTGATCGCCACTTCGGTGGCATTGGCCGTTTTTGTTATCGGTTTATTTATCGCCAAGACCAGTTTCTTCTCGCGCCTGATCGTGACCTACTTCTGGGTGTTTAGTGTAGTGTTCGTACTTCTAGGCCGAGCCATAGTCAACTACTTCAAACAGTGGCTGCAGTACGCCGGCACTGGTGTTGAGCGAGTTGCCCTGATCGCTAGCGGGAAGATGGCTGATGATTTGGGCGGCCAAGTCAGATCCGCGCAGCCGGGGCAGAAACTAGTTGGAGTGATGGCCGAGCTGGACCTCTCGGTCTTGGCCCAGCATCGGCCTGATCGCGTCATTATCGGCCATGAACTTACCGGCGAACAGATGTTAAAATTCATTCGCTGGTGTGAGGACCACGATGTGACTCTGCAGTATGTGCCAAGCTTGACTGGTCTCTACACCTCCCACATCACGGTGGACACATTGGTAGGCTATCCCATTATCGAACTTTCACCTACTCCGCTCTCTGGCTGGGGGAGGGTAGCAAAGCGTTTATTTGATATCGGGGCTACATGTATCGGAATGGTCGTGGCTCTGCCGGTAATGGCGGTGGTCGCTGTTGCTATTAAACTGGATTCGAAAGGCCCAGTGATCTATGCCCAGAAGCGGATTGGCGAATTGGGCGAACCGTTCACTTTTTATAAGTTTCGATCGATGTACAGCGAGATGAGTCCGGGGCTGGGAGGCGAGCGGGCCGAGCGGATGCTGGAGGAACTTAGGGAACGCAACGAGGCGGATGGCCCGTTATTTAAACTCAAAGATGACCCGCGGATAACCCGCGTGGGTAAGTTTATTCGTAAAACCAGCTTAGATGAACTGCCCCAGTTGTTTAATGTGTTGAAAGGCGAGATGAGCTTGGTCGGTCCCCGGCCGGCGCTACCCAACGAAGTGGCAGAGTATAGTGATGCCGCCCGCCGCCGGTTATTGGTTAAGCCCGGTCTGACCGGCCCGTGGCAGGTCTCCGGTCGGAGCGATATCTCGTTCGACGAGTATGTGGGGCTCGATACTTTCTACATTGAACACTGGTCGCCACTTCTTGATATTAAAATTATCCTGCAGACCATCGGCGCGGTCTTAACCCGGAAGGGGAGCTATTAAGCACGAATTATGAATGATGAATCATGAATGATGGAGAATGGGGATGAAACAATTTGACGAATTAAGGGTAGCGATCGTGGCCGACTGGCTGACCAGTCGAGGCGGGGCCGAACGCGTCATTTTAAACTTTGCCGAAATTTTCCCTAGGGCCGATATCTTTACATCAGTGTTTAAGGCCGAGGCCTTTCCGGAGCTCCGCGGCCGGCGGGTCATTACGAGTTATCTGCAAAAGTCACCCCTCCGCTACAAACAGCAACTCTTTCCGGCCATTCGGCCGGCCGTGTTCGAATCGTTTAACCTAGACGGCTACGACCTAGTGACCTCCTCGGCCCACGCCGAGGCTAAGGGGATTTTGACTAAGCCAGAAACCCTTCATATCTGCTACTGTCACACCCCCACTCGCTACTATTGGAGTCACTACCATGAATATCTGCGCCAAAAGCAGTTAGGGGTTCTAGACCCATTAATAAAATTGGCTATGCCCTCGCTGGTGCATCGCTTACGCATCTGGGACCGAGTTGCCGCTGACCGAGTGGACGTATTCGTAGCTAACTCAAAAAATACTGCCGGACGGATAAAAAAATACTATGAGCGCGAATCCACGGTTATCTACCCGCCGGTAGACTTTGCTAGATTCCAAGGTGAAAGTACCCCCGGTGATTTTTATCTCGTAGTCGGCCGGCAGATCGGATACAAGCGCACCGATATCGCGGTGCAGGCATTCAATGGATTGGGACTGCCGCTGAAGATTATCGGCGAAGGGCCGGAGATAGCCCGCCTCAAAAAACTAGCCCGCTCTCCCAAGACTGAATTTTTGGGTCGGTTGTCAGACGAAGAGACCGCCCAGCAGTTTCTGCGATGCAAGGCTGTGTTGTTCCCGCAGGAAGAGGACTTCGGTATTGTCCCCCTGGAGGCCATGGCCGCCGGTAAGCCAGTGATAGCCTACCGAGCGGGCGGGGCGCTGGAAACTGTAGTAGAAGGCCAGACCGGCATC
Organism: candidate division Kazan bacterium GW2011_GWA1_50_15; assembly: GCA_001029795.1. Lineage (GTDB taxonomy): Bacteria > Patescibacteriota > Kazan-3B-28 > Kazan-3B-28 > Kazan-3B-28 > Kazan-3B-28. The sequence continues at coordinate 328,754 of CP011216.1, read as the reverse complement.
TTCTTCTCTGAACAGTCCCCAGGCTCGTTAGCGGACGCTGTCCGTCGGTTCGAGCTAGTGAGTTTCTCGCCATCCATAATCCGGGCTCACGCCGAGCAATTCGACCAGGCTCACTTCCAACGGCAGATACGGGAATTTGTCGAAACCCAATGGGCCGAACATCTGTCCCGACTGTCAGCCCCAACCCCTAATTCATAATTCACCACGTATGCGCATCGGAGTCGATATCAGAGGCTTACTGACTGGCAAGATCAGCGGAGTTGAACAGTACACTCTGCAGCTCTTGCGCCACTTGTTAGCTATCGATACTCGCAATACATATGTACTGTTCTATGTATCGTACAAGGATATCGACCAACGCCTTGATAAACTGTTGGCCGAGCAGCCCTATCTGCGGGCTGCCAATGTGGAGGTAAAAAAATTGCGCTGGGTGAACTTTCCTATCCTCTTGCACGCGGTCTTTAAGCCATTGGATTGGCCCAAGGCAGACGTTGTTTGCGGGGGACTTAACGTCATGTGGATGCCTTCGCCTATGTTGCTGCCACTCTCGAGACGATGCGCTAAGGTAACGACCTTTCATGATCTAATATTTTATATCTACCCCCAGTTCTACCCGCTCTCATCCCGTATCTGGCAATGGCAGATGAATTATCCTTACGAGGCGCGCACCTCGGATAGGGTCATTGCTGTATCTGAATCTACTAAACAAGATCTGGTCCGTCTATTGCACGTGCCAGAGGGCAAGATAGTTCGTGTCTATGAAGGAGTAGGCGAAGAGTATTTTGTCCCGCCCACGCCCCAGCAAGTCACATTAGTGCAAGAGAAGTTCCAGGTCCCAGCACGCTATTTCTACTACGTCGGCAGTGTCGAACCTCGTAAAAATCTGCAGTTGATAGTCCGAGCTATGCACGAACTGCAGCAGCGTTATTCTGATACAATAAATCTGGTAGTATCTGGCAGTAAAAGTTGGCTTTCGTCAGACCTTTATCAACTTGTGCAAGATCTGGGTTTGCAGACACGGATAGTCTTTACCGGGCAAGTCAGTGAGGCTGAAAAGATCGCTCTGTTGGCTTCAGCCACAGCGTTGGTCTTCCCCTCGTTTTACGAAGGTTTCGGCCTAATGGTGCTAGAGGCTTTTGCTAGCGGCTGCCCGGTCATTACCAGCGATGTCTCGGCTCTGCCCGAAGTGGCGGGAGATGCTGCGCTCACCATCGCCCCAACAGACGTGGCCGGTTTGGCCGAGCATATGCGAACGATTATAAACGATCCGATCTTGCGCCAGCGGCTGATCGAACGCGGTAGATTACGCGCTCGCCAATTCAATTGGACAGATGCTGCCCATCAGACGTTGGCGGTCATTGAACAAGCGGCTCATGCCAAAGGGGACTAAGCGATACTATTACATCAAACCAAAAACCGCCTCGGGGGTGGGCTTTCGTGAACCTGGGTTATCCCCGGCGGTCCGGACGCGTAAGGTCGCCCGCTCCACGCTCGACATGAGCTTCGGCGAAGCGGCCGTATCGGCCCCAGCGCTGTCTTGGCTGTGGATGGGACTGCGCTTGGCTATCTTAGCGGTGCTGGCAATCGCCCTGTACGTTGGCGGCGGTCTAGTCTCTCAAGCAGCGGGCAGCGTCCAGGGTCAAATCACTGAACTGGCAGGTCGGGGGATGAGCAAGCTCGAAGCAGCTTCAGCGGCTGTTTTAGCTCAAGATGTCTCGGCCGCTCGTGACAACTTCATCGCTGCCGAAAATCTGTTTGGCACAGCCCAAAAACAACTTCTCGGTCTTGGGCAGACTAACCTCTATCTGTCTGGGTTGGGCAGCGATACCTCTAAAGTAGTCGCTGGTCAGAAGCTGATCGACAGCGGCTATAATCTAGCTCAAGCCGGGCGGACCCTAGTCGACACACTCACCCCAACTTGGCAGTACTTTAACGGGTTAGAGAGTGCTAATGACCAGCCGCAGCAGTTAGCAACTCAGATCGTTGGGTTGATGGGGAAGAGCTCGCAAAATCTTGACCGAGTGTTAACCCAAGTCTCGCGTGCCAATCTTCTGTTGGCGTCGGTTAACCCAGCCCTAGTCGACCCAGCATATGCCACAGCGCTCGCCGACGCTCAAACTAAAACTGCCACCCTCCAGGCGACCGTTATGACTCTGGCGACTCTGGCCAAAGAGCTCCCCGGCGCACTAGGTTTTAATAATCCTAGACAATATTTGATATTGAATCAAAACAATAACGAACTCCGAGCTACCGGTGGGTTTGTTGGGAGTTACATGTTGGTTGAAGTTTACAAAGGTCAACTCAAAAGCGTGTTAGTCGATATGACCCAGCGCATCGACGGTCAAAACCCCAACACCTCACTGCCTTTGCCGGCGCCGCTTACGACCATTACATCCTCGTTCGGTACCCGCGACGCTAATTGGTACTTAGATTTCCCGACCTCGGCTCAAACTTTCCAAAAGCTCTATGAGGAAGCAGGCGGCGGCACTGCCGATGGGATTATCGCTATTGATCCCGAGGCGATCAAAGATTTATTAACTATCTTTGGACCAACCTATTTGGCCGGCAAGGATCTCACCCTGACCGCCGATAACTTTGTGACTGCCACCCAAGCGCAGATCGAACTGATCGACAAAGACAAAGCCAATCCCAAAGAAGTCTTAAATGAGTTTGCGCCGATACTTCTAGGCCGACTCTTAAATGCCAATGGCGAAGAGATGAAGCGGATCAGTTCGGCCCTCCTGGCTCGGTTAGGGTCTAAGGACGTGATGTTGTATATGAGAAGTCCTAAAATGCAGTCGGTGATGGAACAGCTCCAAGTCGCCGGGACGGTCCCGGTCGATACTGGCGGAGATTTTCTGGCGGTGGTCAGATCTAATCTCGGTGGACGCAAAAGCAGTCAAGTAGTAGCCGAGGAAATCCATCACACAGCCAACGTGAATCTGACCGGAGACGTGACGGTGTCAGTGGAACTTAAGTATACCCACACCGGCGTTAATGTTTTCCCCGATGGTCCCAATAAGGACTACATCCGTATCTATGTGCCTCAAGGTAGTCTGCGCATATCGGTTGATGGAGAAGACTATGGCACCGAGGTAGACCAAATCGAAGAAGGGGATAAAACCATTTTTGGGCTTTGGCTCACCACCCAGCCAGGTGCGAGCCAGACCGTTACGGTGAACTACCGTTTGCCTCACAAAGTTACTAGTCACTACCAGCTTGATGTGATGAAACAGCCAGGAGCCAACAATACCACACTAGTTAGTGTGCTGAAGCTGTCGCCAGCACTTGGTATTGCTGACGAAGCTGGTACTAAAACCAAACCATTGTTTAATGGGGAGCTAAATGCCGATCTGAGCGTCGGGGTCGATATTATACAAGTAAACTGACGGAGGTTGCTGTGGTAAGCACTCTAGAAATTATTGCTATGATCTTCGCGGTCTGGCTAGTGGTTTTGGGCGTTGCCCTTGCCTTCAATAATAAAGGTACCTGTCAGGTCATTGGCGACTTTGCTGATGAGACCGCTCTCGTGTGGAGCTGGGGGTTGTGGGTATTAGCCTTTGGCGTACTCATTCTGGCCTGGACCGGCTACGTCATCACTTGGGCTGGCTACGCCTGGGTCATGCCGCTTCTAGGCTGGGCGGCTATCATTAAGGGAGTCTGGTTAATGTGGTGGCCAAAGATGGGGACCAAAATGATGAAAACCTACTGCAAAGCGGGCGGTCTGACCATGTTCGCCGGCATTGTTGCTATTCTGTTGGGTATCTTCTTTTGGCAGACGATCGTGCCAATGTACTAGACAGCGATTGATTATCAGATCCGCCCGGCTTCGGCCGGGCGGATCTGGTTTTGGTTGACTAGGACAGCGAAACTCGGCATACTGAGCGCGGCTATTTCCCAAGGAGGTATTGCTTATGCCGTTTGCTCTTTCATTGTTCGTGATCACAGTTGACCGGTTTACTTACGATGGAGGGATCGTGTCGCCGAACGTTCCCGCCGGGGAGTACTTTTCCTGGCGCACTTTCGTGGTGATGGCGGGGTCCAAGTCGGAGGCCTTAGCGGCCATTAGCTCTGAACTCCCGCCCCCGACGGCGGCCGAAGCGAGGCAGCTTCAAGAGTCTCGCCGGATGAACGAACTCCGGTCCGATGACGGGCTCTATCGCATCCAGGTTACGGCCAACTCATCACGCTACGTAGCTTTTCAGTCCGGCATATGGGGCTGTCTGGAGCCCACCCCGCGCGAAGCCGTTGGGGTTGGATAGATCCGGCCGGTCAACTAAAAGTCCCGCTACTTGAGCGGGACTTTTTCTGTATTAGTTTATTGGCTGATCTCTCGGGCTATCTTTTCAAACACATCGGTGTGTTGGGCTGCTAGTTGGGCTAAGATCTTGCGATCGAGTTCGATACTTTTATCAGTCATCGTTTTGATGAACCGGTTATATTTGATCCCCATCCCCGTCAGCGCCGAATTAATCCGATTGATCCAAAGCGATCTAAAGCTGCGTTTCTTGTTCCGACGATCACGATAAGCGTACTGGCCTGCCTTTAAGATCGCCTCCCGAGCTCGTTTGACGTTAGTCCGCCGGAGCGTCCGAAAACCCTTGGCCGAAGTGATCAGCTTTCTGTGCTTGGCTCGAACGGTAGTCCCTCTTTTTATGCGCATCGGTTTGAGTCCTTTCTGTCTAGCGGCCTAGTAGCCGCCTAATTCTACCCTCGTCCGCCCGAGTAACATCAGCCGGCCGCGCCAACCGTCGTTTGCGGGCGGCAGATTTTTTAGTGAGTTTGTGGGCCTGCATCGCCTGGCGGCGCTTTAACTTACCGCTCTTGGTTATCCGGATCCGTTTCGCTGTACCCTGATGAACCTTTAATTTCGGCATCTACTTAGGAGATAAAATCGTATGGATGCTCCGACCTTGTCTGGTGGGCACTTGTTCTATTTTAGCCACCTTTGACAACCTGTCAATAAAACGATTGACCAGAGCCTCACCCAGGTGAGCGTGGACTATCTCTCTACCCTTGAACATGATCCCAGCCTTGACCTTGTGGCCGTCCTCCAAAAACTTCTCTGCCCGCTTGGCCTTCACCTCTAGATCGTGGTCGTTGATCTTAACGCTCAAGCGCACTTCTTTGACGGCTCCATCGTTCTGTCCGCGCCGTTGGCGCTGCTGGGCCTTACTCTGTTCATACTTATATTTGCCGAGATCTAATATCTTAGCCACTGGCGGTTTGGCGTTAGGGGAGACCTCCACTAGGTCCAGCTCGGCCGCGCGAGCCAGTTTCAATGCCTCACTGGTCGGCAATACACCCCGAGCAGTACCAACCTCATCGATCAAAAAAACCTCCGGAACTCGGATCCATTCATTGGCCCGAATTCGGATGGAAAAACTACGCGGTCTGGGTTTGGATATTCTTCTCAATCTAATTCCACGCTATCATGAGCTCTCCGTGGCGGTCAATCTGGGTTCTTTGGGAACTATCAAGCGGACGTATTTGGTCAGTCCCTTAATCTCCACTGGTGTGTGCGCCACCGTCTCGTTGCCGATGATCACCGGCATCTTAATATCGCTTTCGATCGCCACTGCGTCACTGTGCAGAATGCTGGCCGTGTCAGGGTTGGGGGAGGCGAACAGGGTAAGTTTAAGCTTCTTGTCGTTGTTTACTCCGTTCAATTGGATCTGAAGCCGATGGGCTCGGCTCTTGACCTGAACCTCGTCATCCAGCTCGATCAAAGTCGGTGTTCCATCCTCTGGTGTAACGGGTTTAGCCAACCCCAAGAACTTGAGCCAAGGATTAGTTTTGCGGAGATATTGGGTCAATAGACTAGCCCGAGCGGCTACTTCGACACTGCCGACGAAGTAGTGCTGACCGATCTTGCCTAAACGCTCAGACCGAAGATCATGTTCGGCTAGGGCTTTGATTGCGGCCGGCAAACGTTTTAGCCCCAGACTATAGGCCAGGTGGTTAGTTTTGCTCATCGGGATGATCCCGACCGGGACATCCTCGCCAACCAGCGCGTTGATCACTGCGTTGACCGTTGCGTTGCCGCCAACGGCCACTACACCATGGTCGGTACTTTTCAGGTTTTGCTTGATCAGTTCAGCTACCCGATCTAAGTTGTCGATCATAATAAAACGGTACTTAACGCCGTACCGTTTTAATAGCCGATGCATCTGTTGCTCGACCCGAGCGAACCTCCTATTACCTGCTTCTGGATTAATAAGAAAGAGATACATGGATCGAGTGTTATCCGTCCACCCCAACCGGTTCCCTGGAACTTTCTACTTCATAAGTAGGCGTGACCTGCGGTTTCTCTCGCTCGGTGTCGTGCATGGCGCTGCTGCCCTTAAGCACACCGCCGGCCTCGATCGCCAGTGCTGAGCTGCTGACATCACCCTCCACGCAACCGGTCTCCATGATCTCTAGCTTGCCCAGCGCATTAATGTTTCCAACCACCTCGCCAGCCACATATACGTTTTGAGCATTGATGTTAGCTAAGATCTGGGCTCGTTCACCAACTACCACATCGCCGTCAGTGATCAGTTTTCCTTTGAACCGGCCATTGATCTGAATATCGCCCGCAGTCTTCAGGGTACCATCCACCATCACACCATCCCCGACGATAGTGTCGGGGTTAGTAAAGTCCGCAAAATCTGCCCTGGTTTTACTCATAGAAAACTACCCAATTATACCCTAAAAACTTGGTAAGTAAAGCCCTTGAGAATACCTTTACTTTTGGGGGGTCTTTCCTTAGAATGAGTAGGACTTCTAAGACCTAAATCTATGTCACTAGCCAAGATTTTTATTATTATTCAGGTTTTGGTCGGCGTCCTCTTTGTCGCCGCCGTCCTGTTGCAGTCACGGGGGACCGGGCTGGGGGAAACCTTTGGCGGCAGCGGTGTTTTCTACGGCAATCGCCGCGGTCCGGAGAAGACCTTGTATCTGATTACGATTGGCCTGGCGGTCGTCTTTGTTCTCTTGTCTTTTGTAGTCCTTTTCCTTTAATTCACCTTAAAGGTAATCGGAGAACGCCATTCGTATCGTCCAACGTTCCAAATTAACTTCCCGCGCCCATCCAGCCCTGATCCGGTTGGCCGGTTTACAGGCCGCTCTGGGTCGATTATTCGTGTGGTTGGGTCGGTTGAGCCGTAAATTCAGTCGTTCAGAGCGCTGGGTGCTTTTAAGTCTAGCTACTGTCATCGCGGTGAGCGGCATTATGGCCGCCGATCCTGGGGGGATAGGTGAGCGCCAACCAACCAGTGGGGGCGTACAGGTAGAAGGACTAGTTGGTACCCTGCGCTATCTCCAACCGTTACTGGCAGAGACCAACAGCGTTGATCGCGATCTAGTTCGGTTAGTCTACTCGGGCTTGACTCGTATCAGTCCGGGCCGAGAAGTGCTGCCCGACCTGGCCGAGACTTGGGATATCAGCGATCAGGGCAAGACTTATGTCTTCCATTTGCGTCGCGATGTGCTCTGGCAAGACGACGAGATATTTACGGCCGATGACGTCGTCTACACCATTAACGTTTTGCAGAACGATGATTATCGTGGTGTGTTGAAGTCGGGATTTGCTGGGGTAGGGGCGGAGAAGATCGATGACTATACGGTTAGATTCACATTGCCGAGCGCGTCGGCTTTCTTTCTGTACGATATGTCGTTGCCTATTATTCCTCAACACATCTACCGCGACATTCCGGTGTCTGAGTTCAAGACCACGTACGGTGATGACAAGATTATCGGGACCGGGCCTTACCGGCTAGAGAAAGATAGCCCCGGAGAGTCAGTCGCCTTAACTCGGTTCAAGCACTACTACGGTCAAGCCCCCTACATTGAACGCTTAGTCTTCTTTTTCTTCGATAGCGAAAAGAGCCTCTTGGCCGCTTTCAAAAATCGGACGGTCAGCGCCGCTGGTTTTATCGATATTGACCCGAGTGGCAGTGATCTCACCCCGAACGATGTGCGCTACATCTATTCTTTGCCACAGTATAAGGCAATCTTCTTTAACCAGCTGAACGACAACAATGCTATCAAAGATAAAACGGTGCGCCAGGCTCTGGCTTACGCGGTCAATAAACAGCAGATCATCGACCAGGTCGAGGGGGGAGCGGCGGATCGGGTTGATTCACCGGTCCTGCCGGGCTTCTGGGGGCATAACCCAGATATTGCCAAATATGATTTTAGTATTACCAAGGCCGCCGAAGTCTTAAAGCGAGCAGGCTGGGTCGATGCGGACGGGGATGGGGTCCTGGACAAGAACGGGACTCGCCTAAACTTTCGGATGGTCGTTCGCGATGATGCTCAGTCCAAACAGATCGCCGAATCTCTCCAGCGCAGCTGGAAAGCTATTGGGGTTGATGTTGTGGTAGAGCAGCTTGACGCTGCTACTCTAATCAAAGAGGTGATCCGGCCACGCGACTACGAAGTGCTGATTTTTGGTCAAGACCTGGGTACCGACTCCGATCCCTACGTCTATTGGCATAGTAGTCAGATCCAAGACCCCGGTTTAGCTCTAGCCGTGGAGTTCGACAAGGACATTGATAACTCATTAGAGACCGCCAGAGTAAGCACTAGTTTGAATCAGACCATCGCTAACTACCACAAGTTCCAGACCGCTTTCGCCGATCTGGTGCCGGCCATCTTGCTTTATCAGCCTAGGTATGTTTATCTAGTGGACGCTAAGGTGAAGGGGGTAACTGATCGGATTAATCTCTCATCTTTGTCTGATCGGTTCGCCAACATTCAGGAATGGTATATTAAAACTAAGTAGGACGAGTGGCGAAATTGGTATACGCGCAGCGTTAAGGGCGCTGTGGGGTAAAACCCGTGGAGGTTCGAGTCCTCTCTCGTCCACCATGGCACATAGCTCAGCTGGTTACCCGTCCGAACGACTGGAATCGTTCAGTCGGGCGGGGAACACTCGGTTGGGAATTGCCCCGCATAAGATTTGGACGATTAGCTCAGTGGTTAGAGCACTCGGTTTACATCCGAGGTGTCGCAGGTTCGAATCCTGCATCGTCCACCACAGCAACTTACTATATTATGGTTGATGTAGGGCCGAGGTAGCTCAATGGTAGAGCACGCGCCTGAAGAGCGTGGTGTTGACAGTCCGATTCTGTCCCTCGGCACCAATGCGGGTGTCGTATAACGGTTATTATATTACCTTGCCAAGGTAGAGACGGGAGTTCGACTCTCCTCACCCGCTCCAGACCGAAATGGATTAATAATTTGTTAGATCTCAAACCCAAATTCGCGGACTAAGGAGTGCAAGCGACTATTTGTGTCCGCCAGTTGGCGGATTGAGAGGAAGGATGACGAGACCCAAAAGCATCCCGCCGTGTGCAGACGATGGCGGGATAGCGTCAAGTCGAGTCCATCCTGACGAGGGCCCGATGGCCGAGTGATTAGGCAGGGGTCTGCAAAACCCCGTACGGCGGTTTGATTCCGCCTCGGGCCTCCAGGGCGAGTGGCGGAACGGTAGACGCGCTACGTTCAGGTCGTAGTGAGAGCAATCTCATGGAGGTTCGATTCCTCTCTCGCCCACCAAAAGGAAAGAATCGGGCCTGTCCGATTTTTTCTTATGGCCGGTGATGGTTGGGGAGAAGCTGGCGCAAGCTAAGGTGCGCGCATGGGGTCGCTCCCTGCGGAGCAGGGTATAATTAATATGTTGGGTTTACCGTAAAGCGGCGAATGGCGGGGCCCCACACCAGTGGGGATACACTTCCTCTCTCGCCCATCAGGGCAGGTGGTGGAACGGTATACACGAAGGACTTAAAATCCTTTGCCGGTAATACGGCTTGTGGGTTCGAATCCCACCCTGCCCACCAGAAGATAGTAAAATATACCTATGGAGATGTCGCATAGAACTCGGCGGTACGGGTATCGTCTGAAACAGCGGTTTCGGGAGGACCCATTTTCAATCATCGTGCTGTACGCGTTGTTTTTTAGCGCCATCTTTTTAATATTTGCTTTTCGCGGGTTGATCGCCACGATGTTCATTAAGCCGATCGGGGTGATTAATCCTGGTACATACCAGTTCGATGTAACAACCAATCCAGACGATACAGCTACGGACTCGGCCGGTAATCAGTCCACTCTCAAACTGCAAAGTACGGGGACTTACACTGTCCGGGAGGGCGACACGCTAGCAGGGATTGCTGCCGCTCTAGAGTTGGATTGGAAGGATCTGGCCGTTCTCAACCATCTTGAGGCGCCTTATAGTCTATCGGTTGGCCAGGAACTGCAACTGCCGTGAAGTATCTTGTAAGGATCGGGTGGGTGATACTGGTCGGCATCGGATTAATGCTCGGTGCCGGTTTCTACTTGTCGCCGCAAGACAAGCTTCGGTCTAGTGACGCTATCGTGGTGATCAGCGGAGGGGAGACAGCTGAGCGAGTGAATGAAGGGGTAGAGCTCTATTGGGCTGGCTGGGCCCCGCTTTTAATTATGTCAGGGGCGGCTCGCGACGAAGGACCGTCCAATGCGGCGGCCATGCGTAAATTGGCAATTACCGCCGGAGTCCCAGCCGACAAGATAATTTTGGACGAAGAAGCGCGCGACACTATCAGTAACGCCCAAAATGTCCGGGCGCTTATCGGTGACCATGGCATCGGTTCGATTATCCTGGTCACCTCGCCGTATCATCAGCGTCGGGCCTTAGTTGCTTTCCGCCACTTTCTGGGGTCGGGCTTTCCAATTGTTAATCATTCGTCCACCGATTCAGCCTGGCGCAAGAATGGTTGGTGGACTAACGCGTGGGCTCGTCATCTCACCTGGACGGAGCTGACCAAGGTTACTTATCTATCCTTCGCCTTCCCGAGGACCTAAAAGGAGCGTATACTGGGTAGGATTTAACCCTTAAATTGAAGAGGAGCAAATATGGTGTGGACTTGGATTATTTTAATTATTATCGCCGTGGCCGTTTGGATGATCAGCATGTTCAACGGTTTAGTGGTTCTGAAGAACCGAGTGGACGAATCTGCCAGCGATATTGATGTCCAGCTCAAACGTCGGCACGATTTGATCCCAAATCTAATCAAGGCGGTAGAGGGATATGCTAGCCACGAACGAGAATTGTTTGAGAAAGTTACTGTCGCCCGCGCCCAGGCGGTTAGCGCGGGTGAACGCGGCGATCTCAAAGGTAAAGCCGCGGCCGAGAATGTACTGACTCACGCCTTGAGAAGCGTCTTCGCGGTAGCGGAGAACTATCCCGAGCTCAAAGCTAGCGAAAACTTCCGTGACCTGCAGGAAGAATTGGCCGACACCGAGAACAAAGTTATGTCGGCTCGGCGATTCTACAACACCAACGTGCGGGACTACAATACTCGCCGAGAGATATTTCCGGTCAACATCTTCTCTAACATGTTCAACTTCAAGCACCGTGATCTGTTCGAGTTAGAAGATATCGCTGAGAGGTCGGTCCCGGAGGTGAAGTTTTAGTTAGATTTATGTATCGGGAGATTATCGCCAACCAGCGTCGGACCGCCTTTTTGATCTTCATATTCTTGGTGCTGGTCATTGGCCTTGGGTATGTGTTTTCGCTGGTCTACCAAAGCAGCACCATTCTTATCTGGGCGGTAGGATTTAGCGTGGTGATGAGTTGGGTCAGCTACTTTAACAGCGACAAATTAGCGCTGGCTGCGTCACGAGCTAGGCCCCTGCGGACGGATGGATCTTTGCAGGAGAAGAAGATTTCACATCTAGTTGAGAATCTCAGTATCACCGCTGGTGTTCCGATGCCGAAGATATACATTATCGATGACCAAGCGCTTAACGCTTTTGCGACCGGCCGCGATCCTCGACATGCCAGCATCGCCCTAACCACGGGTCTCATTGAAAAATTGGACAAGGTTGAGCTAGAAGGGGTGTTGGCCCACGAACTGTCCCATGTACGTAACTGGGATATCTTACTCTCAACCATCGCCGTCACTCTGGTCGGGATCATTACTTTATTAACCGATTGGTTCGTGCGGGCCCGATGGTATCGCAATGGTAACGATCGAGACAGCAGCGGTATCTTAGTTGTAATTGGGATCGTGTTAGCCCTGCTCGCCCCATTGTTCGCACGTCTGCTAGCCTTGGCAGTTTCGCGCAAACGAGAATTTTTGGCCGATGCCTCGGGGGCGATGTTAACCCGTTATCCCGAAGGATTAGCGCGCGCGCTCGAAAAGATCGCCACTTACGCATCCGGGATGCGATCGGCTAATCGAGCCACCGCCCATCTTTTTATCGCCAATCCATTCCCGCAGCTTAATCGCAGTTTAGGTACGCTTTACTCCACCCACCCGCCGATCGAAGAACGAATTAAAATTTTGCGGTCGATGAACCTATGAGCCACAACCGCCTGGGACTATTTGGGGGAATAGTATTCGTGGCGCTGTCGGCAGTGGCTTGTTCTAGTGAACTGAGCCCTCAGGTCGACTCGGCCATGATCGCCGGCGAGGTGAGTTTGACCAACGAACCAGTTAGTCGGCTCGTTGAGGTACCGACTAGCGTACCAGTCATATACTTAGCGGCCGCGGTATCTAACCCAATGTCATCCACTCAGATCAGGGTGCGGTGGTTTAAGCTGCCTAATCAGCTGTTAGCTAGCGAGGATTTTGACGGCCGTCATGGCGACAGTAACCGATTTGACTTTGATAGCAGCAAAAGTCTTAGTTCGCTAGCCTCCAGGCTAGAACGGCCCGGTGTCAGCTGGGATATGGGCGAGTACCGAGCAGAAGTCTGGTTAAACGGTAAACTTGCCAAAACAGTATTCTTCCAGGTGGTAAGCGACGCTGAAGCTGAGCAGCTGCGGGCCCAACATACCGTCAAAAGCATTACTTTTTCAGATAGTGCCGACCAGGGGCGGTTAGGGGAGTCTCGCTTAAGTTTTGGCCGGTCCACTAATACGATCTACATCCAAGTTGGGCTGGACACTACCCTATCTGGTGTGACGATCCAGACTAGCGTTCGATACGTTAAAAGCGACCAGATTATCACTACATTTACCACTGTGCCAACCGGGACCGACCCCCTGATGTTCACTCTGCCCCGTGAACGATTTGGTCGCTTCTGGAGCGACAAACTCTGGCCAGTCGGCACATTCGAGGTGACGGTGAGGGCAGGGGGAGTCACCGCCCGGACCCAGACTTTTCAAATTATTCAATAAAAAAAGGCTTGCAGACCACTTTTTGTCTACCTATAATGGAGAGAGTTTTTGTTAGCCTTGACGGTTTCGTTAATTTTCGCTACTGTCTCATTATGACCCCGCGTTAAAAGCAGGTCTCAGCCCGACTTTTTGATAAGGTAGCTTTTCAAAAAGAGAGATTTTTATGTCAAAAAAAGCCCTCGAGCCCCACATTTTAATTACTGAGAATGAACGATACCAAGATAAATGGTATGCGGATCCCAAAAAAGTTCATCCTCTTCCTGAACTCAACAGTCTTCAACGTCGTTCCTATGATCACTTCCTGCGCGAAGGTCTCAGGGATCTTTTTGACGAGATCAGCCCGATCGAGGACCTGACCGGAAAGAACTTAGAGCTACACTTTGTCGATTACTATTTAGAGGAACCTAAATACACCGAAGAGCAGGCGCGCGATCAATACACTACGTTCGAAGCTAGTCTTAGAGTCAAACTGCGGCTGGTGAACAAGAATACCGGAGAGATCAAAGAACAAGAAGTGTTCTTGGGTGACATCCCAGTGATGACCGGTTCGGGCACATTCGTGATCAATGGGGTGGAACGGGTCATCGTCTCTCAGCTAGTCCGTTCGTCCGGTGTGCTATTTACTCGCGAAGAAGGGTTGCGCCATGGTCAGTACGGTGTGAAGATCATCCCCGAGCGGGGAGCTTGGCTTGAGATTGAGACCAACAGCAAGGGTGTGATATCGGTCAAGATCGACAGAAAGCGCAAGACCTTTGTTACTACTCTACTCAGGGCTTTTGGCATGGGTAGCGATTCAGAGCTCATCGAGGCGTTCGCGGACATAGATAACGATCCCAAGATGAGCTTTATTAAAACTACTATCGAGAAGGATCCCGCCAAGTCGGCTGACCAGGCTCTGTTGGAGGTCTACAAAAAGATCCGGCCAGGAGATCTAGCTACTGTCGATAATGCCCGGACGCTGTTCGTGAATACCTTCCAGAATTTTCGTCGTTATGACTTGGGGGCGGTGGGGCGGTACAAGTTGAACAAACGGTTGAAATTGGCGACTAAGAATGACAGATCACATCGTGTATTGACCCGAGAAGACTTAATCTCGATCATCCGGGAGATCATCCGGTTAGATAACGGCGGCGGGGCAGCGGATGATGTTGACCATTTGAAAAATCGCCGCGTGCGCGCGGTGGGCGAACTGATGCAGATGAAATTCCGCACAGGTCTTTTGAGGGTTGAGCGAATAGTCAAAGACCGAATGAGTGTCTCTGATATTAATACCATCACCCCGGCGCAACTCATCAACGCTCGTCCCGTTTCAGCGATCATGCAGGAGTTTTTTGGTTCGTCGCAGTTGAGTCAGTTCATGGATCAAACCAATCCCTTGGCCGAACTAGAACATAAGCGGCGGTTAAGCGCCATGGGGCCAGGCGGTCTGTCGCGCGAACGGGCCGGATTTGATGTTCGCGATGTGCACACCAGCCACTATGGTCGGATCTGTCCCATCCAGACCCCCGAGGGCCAAAACATCGGTCTGGTCGGTCATCTGGCTACCTACGCCAACATTAACGACTACGGTTTTATTGAAACCCCTTACCGCAAGATCGTTTCAGTTGTTCCTAACGATGGGAAGGCCGGCGTCGGCCGGACCCTGTATAAGGATATAGTGGACCCTAAAAGCCGCAACATTATCGCGCCGGCCGGTACGATCATCGACGAGGCGCTGGCTGACCGGTTGGTTCGCCTTAAAGACATCGAGGAGTTATCGGTCAGAACCTTTATTACTAATCAAGTTGAATATCTAGACGCGCATGTCGAAGAGGAGCTAACTATCGCGCAGGCCAACATCCCAATTGATACGCATGGCCAAGTTCTGTCCGCCCAAGTTCCCGCCAGGCAGTCAGGCGAGCCTAGCACTGTTTCGATCGGTCGGGTTAGCTATGCCGACGTCTCGCCCAAACAGATCGTGAGCGTTACGACCGCCCTGATTCCGTTCGTGGAGCACGACGACGCCAAACGGGCGTTAATGGGTTCGAATATGCAGCGCCAGGCTGTGCCGTTAGTTAAACCCCAGGTGCCGATAGTTGGTACTGGGATGGAGTATGACGCCGCGCTAGGTTCTGGCTGGGTCATCACCGCACCGGAAGCGGGGACGATCAAATACGTTGACAGCGCCAGGATCGAGTTCCAGCCGGAAGGGAAACGGAATACTATTACGTTCTTGTTAACGAAGTTCGTTCGTTCCAACCATGAGACTAACCTCAATCAGAACCCGATCGTGTCGGTGGGGCAAAAAGTGAAAAAAGGCCAGCCGCTCTGCGACGGGCCGGCCATCAAAGACGGGCACTTGGCCCTAGGCCGCAACGTTCTGGTGGCTTTTATGCCGTGGGGCGGTGCCAACTATCAGGATGCTATCGTTATCTCGGATCGGTTGGTGAAAGACGACGTCTTTACCTCTATCCATATTAAACGAGAGGAGGTCGACGTCCGCGACTCCAAACTAGGTCCAGAGATTACTACCCGAGATATTCCCAACGTTGGTGAGGATGCTGTGGCCGACCTTGATGAAGACGGGATCATTCGGATCGGTGCCAAAGTTAAGGGCGGGGATATATTGGTCGGCAAGATCACGCCCAAGGGTGAAACTGAACTCACTGCCGAGGAGAGACTGCTGCGCGCCATCTTTGGTGAAAAGGTCAAAGACGTCAAAGACACCTCGCTCAGGATGCCGCACGGCGGCTACGGCAAAGTGATTGGCGTTAAAATATTTGATTCTAGTAAGGGCGATAAATTAGAAGTAGGGGTGTTGAAGAAGATATACGTCTTTATTGCCCAAATGCGCAAGATCTCGGTCGGTGACAAACTGGCTGGCCGTCACGGGAACAAGGGTGTTATCGCCCAGGTAGTGCCGCAGGCCGACATGCCGTTCATGGAAGACGGCACGCCGATGGATATCATCTTAAACCCGTTGGGAGTGATCGCTCGGATGAACCTAGGTCAGATCCTAGAAACCCATTTGGGTTGGGCAGCTGGAAGTTTAAAGTTTAATGCGATTAACCCAGTCTTCGAAGGAACTGATATGGAAGGGATCACAGAAGAGTTGGCTGCGGCCAACCTGCCCCAGAGTGGTAAGACCCAGCTTTACGATGGCCGGTCCGGCCAATCCTTCGGCCAGGAAACCACAGTCGGGGTCACCTATATGATGAAATTAATTCATATGGTCGACGACAAGATCCACGCTCGTTCCATTGGACCCTACGCTCTCGTCACCCAGCAGCCGCTAGGGGGTAAGGCTCAACTCGGGGGCCAGCGATTTGGAGAGATGGAGGTCTGGGCGTTGGAGGGATACGGGGCGGCTCATACTCTAGAAGAGATGTTGACTATTAAATCTGACGATGTTCAGGGCCGGTCGCGAACCTACGAAGCGATCATTAAGGGTGAAGAGATCCAGAAACCCCAAACTCCCGAAGCCTTCAACGTTATCGTCAAAGAGCTGCAAGGTCTTGGCCTTAACGTTCAGGTGCTTAACTCGGCCGAAGAGCTGAGCCGGCCGATCGGGGAGGTCGGGATCAGCGCTAATAAAATCACGCCCAGAGCGAAGCATAAATAAGATTTCTATGCGTACTACCGAATCAACCCATTCCCACGCCGACCAAGCTGACTTTTTAGCGGTCAGAATTGGAGTCGCCTCGCCTGAACAGATGTTGGCTTGGTCTCATGGCGAGATCACCAAACCGGAGACTATCAACTATCGGACCCTGCGGCCGGAAAAAGATGGTCTATTCGACGAACGCATCTTCGGACCGACTAAAGATTGGGAATGCTACTGTGGCAAGTACAAAAAGATCCGCTATAAGGGCATCGTCTGTGACAAGTGCGGAGTTGAAGTTACTCGCGCTGTGGTGCGGCGTGAACGCATGGGCCATATTCAGCTCGCGACGCCGGTCAGCCATATTTGGTATCTGAAAGGTACGCCCTCCAGACTAGGGTTGGCCCTAAACGTCCCAGCCAAACGCTTGGAGCAGGTCATTTATTTTGCGGCTTACATCATTACTCATATCGATGAAGACGCGCGCAAGAATGCGCAAGAACAGTTGGAGCAGGAGTACAAGTCGCACGTTAAGAACATCAAGAACGATATTAAACAGACCGGATCCGGCGAGGCCGAGTTAGAGGAACGGTTGGCCAAGCTGAAGGTCGCCTATCAAACCGCGGTAGCTGAGGTTAAAGAACTCCATCTCAAGAAGATCGTTTCCGAACACGAGTACCGTAATCTGTCATTGAAGTACGGTCAGGTGTTCAGGGCTAGTATCGGCGCGGAGGCGGTCTACCAGATGATCAAAGATATGGATCTAGAGGATGAGGTAAAGCAGATCAAAGCCCAGCTCAAGGCCGCGGCTGGTCAGAAATATAAGCGTCTACAAAAACGATTTAAGCTTTTGGAAGGATTTATTAAGGCTGGTCTGCACCCATCTTGGATGCTGATCACCACTCTGCCAGTTATCCCGCCTGACCTGCGGCCAATGGTGCAGCTGGACGGCGGCCGATTTGCCACTTCGGATCTCAACGATCTCTACCGTCGGGTGATCAATCGCAACAACCGATTAAAGAAACTGATCGAGATCGACGCGCCGGAAGTGATCACTAGAAACGAAAAGCGCATGCTGCAGGAGGCAGTCGATTCATTGTTTGATATTACAGCCCGGGAGACCTCCACTACGGCTACAGCTAAGCGCAAACTGAAATCCCTGAGTGACTTACTCAAGGGGAAACAAGGTCGTTTCCGCCAAAATCTATTGGGTAAACGGGTGGACTACTCCGGCCGATCGGTCATCGTGGTCGGTCCTAACTTAAGGTTAGACGAATGCGGCGTACCTAAATCGATAGCCCTCGAGCTGTTCAAGCCGTTTGTGATCTCGGTCTTGCTGCGTGACGGTTTGGTTCACAACGTCAAAACCGCCGGCAAAATGGTGGAAAAAGAGATCGACGAGGTCTGGGACGCGCTCGAAGAAGTGGTTAGCAAGCATCACGTTCTCTTAAACCGGGCGCCAACTTTGCACCGGCTTGGTATCCAGGCCTTCCAGCCAATTTTAGTTGAAGGTAACGCTATTCAGCTGCACCCATTGACCTGTACCGCCTTCAACGCCGACTTCGACGGAGATCAGATGGCTATCCATCTACCTCTCTCTGCCCAAGCCCAGCTCGAGGCTCGGGAGATCATGCTCTCGACTAAGAATCTTCTCAAGCCAGCCACTGGCGACCCCATCGTGTTGCCAGACCAAGACATCGTCTTGGGAGTGTATTATCTGACTATTGCGCCAACGGCTGGGAACGCCAAATCATATATCTGCCGGGATATCGACGAGGCTAAACTAGCTTACGAAGCTGGCGCCATTGGGCTGCACACGGCGCTCAAGGTCCCGCTGTTAGGTAAGATGGTAGACACCACATTGGGCCGGTTGATCTTCAACGAACCTATCCCCGAAGTCCTGGGCTATGTCAATGAGGTGATCGATAAAAAAGCCCTTAAGCGAGTGATTAACGACTGCTACAAGCTTTTGGGCGACGAAGCGTCGGTCAGGCTCGTAAACAGTATCAAGGATCTCGGTTTCCGCTACGCTACATTGTCTGGTGCTACCTTTAGTGTTGGCGACCTGGATGTCCCGACCGAGAAGGGGAGCTTGATCAGTAATACGGATGCTAAAGTTGAAAATATTAAGAGCCAGTTCAAAGAGGGTCTGATCACTGCCGATGAACGGCGGCGGTTAGTTACTAATTTGTGGGGCAAGACTAAACATGAGATCGAAATGCTCTTGAAGGTTCAAACCGCCTCGCGGCCGCTCAGCCCCATTACCATGATGGTTTCCTCTGGTGCCCGTGGTAGCCTAGAACAACTCAACCAGACGGTTGGGATCGTTGGAGTGAAAGTCAACCCAGCCGGTCAGATTATTGAGCTGCCGGTTAAATCTAACTACAAAGAGGGGTTGAACTCTCTCGAATACTTCCTCTCCACTCACGGTGCCAGAAAGGGTCTGTCCGACACAGCTCTACGCACCTCGGACGCTGGTTATCTAACTCGGCGGTTAGTTGATGTGTGTCAAGACATCGTGGTAGCCAAAGAAGACTGTCATACGACTCGAGGAGTAACCATCTACGCCAACACTGACGATATGTTGGGCGACCCGTTCGCCAAACGGATCGATGGCCGGTTCCTGGCTGAGGACGTCAAAGACGCTAAGGGCAAGCTTGTCGCTTCGGCTAACGACTACATTACTGAAGATTTAGGGCGAGCCATCGCCGAGACTAACGTGCCCACTGTGAAAGTAAGATCAATGATCACCTGTGAATCAGAATGGGGAGTCTGCCAGCACTGCTATGGCAAAGATCTAGCCACGGGACGGTTAGTTGAGATGGGTGAAGCGGTAGGGATTGTCGCGGCCCAAAGTATTGGTGAGCCAGGCACTCAGTTAACTATGAAAACCTTCCACACTGGCGGGGTGGCTTCAGCGGCTGATATCACCCAAGGTCTCCCGCGGGTAGAAGAGCTGTTCGAGGCCCGCATTCCCAAAGCGGAAGCGATTATGGCGCCAGCGGACGGATTGGCCAATATCATGGAAGTAGGGAACAAAAAGTTCCTCCGTCTGCAGACCGAAGAAGAAGCTCGCTGGGAGATTACATTGTCAGCCGACGACAAACCGCTAGTAAAAGCCGGCGACAAGATCAAAAAAGGCGACCCGCTCTATACATCCGACCAGGAAGAGGTCAAGGCCCCGGCTAGCGGAACAGTTACACTGGATCACCTAACCCTTGGAATAGCGTATCGCAAAAAAGAAGCCTACGAGTACCCGCTTGGTCATCGGACATTCCTGCGAATTCAGGACGGAGACAAGGTCACTCGGGGCCAGCAGATCACTGAAGGTCAGCTGAATCTGCGCGATCTAATGAAGCTGAAAGGTCTGGAGGCGACCCAACGTTATGTGATCGATGAGATCCAGAAAATATATTCGCTTCAAGGCCAGAACATTAACGATAAACATGTCGAGGCGGTAGTCCGCCAAATGTTTTCTAAGGTCAGGATCGAGCGCGAAGGGGACAGTGAGTTTATGCTGGGTGAGATCATCGACCGGTTGAAGTTCGAACGATTCGCGGCCACATTGGTGGCTAAAGGCAAGCAACCGCCTCTAGCCGACCATCTTCTTTTGGGTGTGTCCAAGGCAGCCCTTAATACTGAAAGTTTCCTTTCGGCGGCTTCATTCCAAGAGACGACCCGGGTGTTGGTCAACGCGGCCGTGCTCGGTAAGGTAGACTATCTGAAGGGTTTGAAAGAGAACGTTATCGTTGGCCGGCTGATCCCAGCTGGGACTGGCTTCCGCCATCACCCCGCTCATCTGATTGACAAAGCTGATTAACTTCCTCTAAACTGACTTCTGTGCCAACGATCAATCAATTACTTAGGAAGAAGCGGACAGTAGCGGCCAAGAAAAGCAAGTCGCCGGCCCTGCAGCGGCGGTTTAATACTCTGAAGATGCGGCCGGTCAAACTGCCAAAAGGTTCCCCGTTCAAGCGGGGGGTCTGTGTTAAGGTAACTACGACCACTCCCAAAAAGCCTAACTCCGCTCTGCGGAAGATCGCTCGGGTGCGGTTGACTAATCGGATGGAGGTAACGGCTTACATCCCGGGGATCGGCCATAACTTGCAGGAGCACTCGATCGTTATGATCCGAGGCGGCCGGGTCAAAGATCTCCCCGGCGTTCGCTACCATATCGTACGGGGGCATTTGGATACAGCGGGTACCACTAATCGCAAACAAGGCCGAAGCAAATACGGAACCAAGAAGAGTGGCGCCACCACGGCAACGGCCGCGGCCATCAGCGGTTAATTAGTTCATCTATGCCCAGAAAAAAGATCACTTTACGCAAAACCCACGAACCGGACCGGAAATACGGCCATGTTATGATCGGTCGGTTTATTAATAAGATCATGTTGAATGGCAAGAAAACCGTTGCCGAGAGAACGGTGTATTCAGCTCTACAGACGGCTGCTCAGAAAACCGGTAAGGACCCGGTTGAAGTGTTTGAAGCGGTGGTGCGCAATGTGTCTCCCTCAGTCCAGCTAAAATCCCGCCGGATGGGCGGTTCTAACCTTCAGATCCCGACCGAGGTCTCTGGTGAGCGTCGGGTCGCACTGGCGTTCCAGTGGCTGGTGAGTGTGGCACGCAAGAAAAAAGGCAAACCAATGGCTGAAAAATTAGCTCAGGAGTTTATCGACGCTTTTAATAACACCGGTGACGCTGTGAAGAAAAAAGAAGAAACACATCGGATGGCCGAGGCCAACCAGGCCTTCGCCCACTTCGCTCGGTTTTAACATCTCGAGAGGGCACCAGTGGGTTCCCTCTCGACGTTCGTCGGCGAAGCCGAGTTTTGGCAAGCCAAAACCAAGCTCGCTACTCTCCTTTTCACCTAATTAAAACACTATGACTGAACGGCAGTATTCGCTCGACAAAACCAGGAACATCGGCATTATCGCTCATATCGACGCTGGCAAGACCACCGTTACCGAGCGGATTTTGTACTACACGGGTAAGACCTACAAGATAGGCGAAGTGCACGAAGGTGAAGCGGTAATGGACTGGATGGAGCAGGAACGCGAGCGGGGCATTACCATAACGAGCGCTGCCACCACTTGTTTTTGGGACGATACCCGCATCAACATCATCGATACTCCTGGACATGTGGACTTCACTGTTGAGGTGGAGCGCAGTCTCCGTGTTTTGGATGGCGGTGTCGTGGTCTTCGACGGCGTAGCCGGCGTGGAGCCGCAGAGCGAGACCGTTTGGCGCCAAGCCGAGAAGTATCATGTCCCCCGTATCTGTTTTGTTAATAAGATGGACCGGATGGGCGCCGACTTTTATTTTTGTTTTAAAACTATCATCGATCGTCTGGGCGCTAACGCCGTCGCGGTACAGTTGCCTATCGGTGCGGCCGAGACCTTCAAGGGCGTTGTCGATCTTATCACGGAACGGGCTTATATCTTCGAAGATGATATGGGGAAAGAGATCACCGAAACAGACATCCCGGAGGATATGCAGGCCCAGGCCAAAGAGTACCGCCATCAGCTCCTAGAAAAAGTGGCCGAGACCGAAGACAAGCTTTTGGAAAAGTTTTTAGCTGACCAAGCCCTAACCGAAGACGAGATCAGGCGGGCTATTCGCGTGGCGGTCATCGCCAACAAATTTGTGCCGGTATTGTGCGGTTCAGCCCTCAAGAACAAGGGCGTGCAGAAACTATTGGACGCAGTGGTTAGCTATCTGCCTAGCCCCTTAGATATCCCGCCGGTTGAAGGACTGAAACCTGGCACCGAGGACAAATTGGTGCGCCACGCCAGCGACGAAGAGCCGTTCGCCGCGTTAGCCTTCAAGATCGCCACTGACCCCTTTGTCGGTAAACTGATCTACTTCAGGGTTTACTCCGGCAAATTGAGATCTGGGTCTTATGTGCTGAACGCAAGCAAGGACACTAAAGAACGGGTAAGCCGGATCCTTCGGATGCACAGCAACCATCGCGAGGAGGTTGACGAAATTTTCTCTGGAGAAATTGGTGCTATTGTGGGGCTAAAGAACGTGACGACGGGTGATACCCTGTGTGACGAAGCTCATCCGGTCATCTTGGAATCGATCGAGTTCCCCGAACCAGTTATTTCTATTGCGGTGGAGCCGAAATCAAAAGCCGATCAAGAAAAGATGGGTCTGGCTCTGGCCAAGCTAGCCGAAGAGGACCCAACTTTTAAAGTCCACACCGATGCCGAGAGCAGCCAAACCATCATTGAGGGGATGGGCGAACTGCATCTGGATATTATTGTCGACCGGATGAAGCGCGAGTTTAAGGTAGAGGCCAACATCGGCAAACCCCAGGTGGCCTACCGCGAAACTATCACGCAAGAAGCCGTCGCCGAAGCCAAATACATCAAACAGACTGGCGGCCGGGGCCAGTACGGCCACGCGGTAGTCCGCTTCGCGCCCAAACTAGATGGCGGATTTGAGTTCGTTAATAAGATCGTTGGCGGGACTATCCCCAAAGAGTTCATTGCGCCAGTCCAGAAAGGCATCGAAGCGGCTATGAGCCGGGGGGTTATTGCTGGCTATCCGGTAGTGGATATCTCAGCGACCTTGTTCGACGGTTCGTTCCATGAAGTTGACTCCAACGAGATGGCCTTCCAAATTGCGGGCAGCATGGCTCTGCAGGAGGGTGTCAAAAAAGGCAACCCGGCCTTACTGGAACCCATTATGCGCGTGGAAGTGGTTACTCCTGAAGACTTTGCCGGTGATGTGATGGGGGACTTGAACTCTAAGCGCGGCCGCATCGAAGGGATGACCGAGCGGGGCAACGCCAAAGTTATTCGGGCCTATGTGCCGTTAGGGGAGATGTTTGGTTACGCCACTAACTTGCGGTCAATGTCGCAGGGCCGGGCTTCCTATACGATGGAGTTCGCCCAGTACGAGAAGGTGCCGGCCAACATTCAGATCGAGCTGATCGCCAAACGGATGGGTGGAAAGTAGTCCCCTTAATTGACACCAAAGCGATTTAGTGGTATAATAAAGGTGAAGAGAGAAATCCGCCTCAGAGGCGGATTTTTTGCTTGACTGGAACCCCCAGATGACCTATGCTGGGGGCGATTTTAGGCAACCTTTAAAGGAGGTAAACTGCCTTGAACCTTAAGCGGATTTTAGTCGGCGCTGGCCTGATCGTTTGGGCAATTCTGGCTTTTAGGGTTATCCCGTGGGTATGGGTCTCGATCATCGGGACCTACATCATCCTGGCTTTCTGCTCTATGACCCTGGCCGGGTTCTGGAATAGCGCGGCCTGGAAGCTAATGTTCTCGGGCTGGGGGCTGTGGCTTCTGATCGCATGGGCCAGCAATACTCTCACTCCCTCAGAACTCGAACGGCTGGGAGGGGGTACAGCCGTCCCCCTCATTTTTGCCCCGGTACCCTGGGCAGATTGGCCATATCAACTCCTGGGCATGACCCTGACCGGCCTAACGTGTTTGGTCGTCTGGAAGATGGGAGAGTCCTGGCACGCTAAGGCGCACCCAGAACACTTCAGCCAGAAATACCTGAACGACTTGCGAGATGACTGATGTTATCGTCCTCAACACCTTAAGCCCCCTGGTCTATACCTTTGGGGGCTTTTTTGTGGGAAAACCCTTGCATTACCTCTCCTTTTTGTGTATTTTCTAAAAGTATCACTTTATACCTAATAATCACCTAAGCAAAGAGGAACCTGTATGGCAGAAGCTTTCAAGCGCGACAAGGTCCATGTCAACGTCGGCACTATTGGCCACGTCGATCATGGCAAAACCACTCTGACCGCCGCTATCACCCAGGTATTGGCGGCTAAGGGTATGGCTACGGCCAAAAAATTTGAAGATATTGATAACGCTCCCGAGGAGAAGGCGCGGGGTATCACCATCGCCACCTCCCATCAGGAGTACGAGACAGAGAAGCGGCACTACGCCCATGTGGACTGCCCGGGCCACGCTGACTACATCAAAAATATGATTACCGGCGCTGCCCAGATGGATGGCGCAGTTTTGGTGGTGGCGGCCACCGACGGCCCGATGCCGCAGACTCGCGAGCATATCCTGCTGGCGCGTCAGGTGGGGGTGCCTTATATCGTGGTTTTTATTAATAAAGTCGACATGGTGGACGATCCTGAGCTGGTTGATCTGGTGGAACAGGAAATCCGCGATCTTCTTAAGAAATACGAGTTCCCCGGCGATGACATCCCGGTGATTCGCGGGAGTGCCTTGAAGGCCCTCGAGAACCCAACCGATGAAGCGGCCGCCAAGCCGATCATGGACCTATTAGATGCGTTGGATACCTACATCCCTGATCCGGTCCGGGCGCTGGACAAGCCGTTCCTGATGCCGGTGGAGGATGTCTTCTCCATTAAAGGCCGCGGTACTGTTGCTACCGGCCGCGTGGAGCAGGGCGTCATTAAGGTTAACGAAGAAGTTGAGATCGTTGGGATCAAACCGACCAAGAAAGTAGTCGTCACTGGCGTGGAGATGTTCCGCAAACTTCTCGACCAAGGTCAGGCCGGCGATAATGTCGGGTTACTTCTGCGCGGCATTGAGCGAACCGACATCGAACGCGGGCAGGTAGCCGCTAAGCCGGGGAGTATTACTCCGCACACCGATTTTGAATCCGAAGTTTATATCTTAGGTAAAGAGGAAGGCGGCCGGCACACTCCGTTCGCTAAGGGCTATAAGCCGCAGTTCTACATCCGGACGACCGATGTAACGGGTGAGATCGAACTGCCAGCCGGGACCGAGATGGTCATGCCGGGCGATAAACTTAAGATGAACATCAAGCTGATCGTGCCGGTGGCCATGGATGAGGGTCTGCGCTTCGCTATCCGTGAAGGCGGCAGGACCGTTGGTGCTGGTGTGGTAACCAAGATCATCAAGTAGTGAACAAATGAGAAAATCTCCCCCACCTTGTTATCGAATGGCAGGTGGGGGAGTTCAAAACCTTCATATAGGTTCAAGTAAAGTTGTTGTTTGACAGCCGATGGCACAAGACTCTAAAACTACTAGCCAGAAAAAGACCGACAAGGCCAAAGACGCCAAACAGCGGATTCGTATCCGGTTGAAAGCGTATGACCATCGGATTTTAGACCGTTCAACCCGTCTCATTATTGAAACTGCTGAGCGGACTGGCGCGGTCGTGTTGGGCCCAGTGCCGCTCCCTACAGAAAAAAAGATCTACACAGTTCTGAAATCAACATTCGTGCATAAAGATTCCCGCGATCAGTTCGAGATGAGGATCCACAAGCGGTTGATCGAGATCGTGGATCCTACTCCAAAAACCATCGACTCACTGACTAATCTTAGTCTGCCAGCCGGAGTGAGTATCGAAGTGAAGATGTGACCCGAGCTTACCGAGGGATTACCTACCAATTTAGTTACTAATTAACCTCTGGAACCTCCCCTTAATGAGGCCAGAAGTAATTGTTTCAGTATGTCAGGTATGTTCGCTCAAAAACTTTTGATGACGCAGATGATCCGGCCAGACGGTAAAGCCAAGGCTATCACCATCCTGCGGGCGGAACCCAACGTCATCACCCAAATTAAAACCGCTGACAAGGACGGTTATTCGGCGATCCAGCTAGGTCTGCCCAACGCCAAGCCAGCCCGCGGCGGCAAACCCAGAATGCGGCGCATTGGTGAATTTACTTACCCCGAGGGTGAGTATCAGGCTGGCCAACGGGTAACAGCCGATATATTTACGGTCGGTGACAAGGTCTACGTGACCGCTACTAGCAAGGGACGTGGATTTGCCGGTACCGTTAAGCGGCACAAGTTTCATCGCGGTCCCATGACGCATGGACACGACCATCATCGCGCGCCCGGTTCTATTGGGGATATGGGGATGCCCAGGGTGGCTAAGGGCCGCCGGATGTCCGGGCATATGGGAGCCGTGCAGGTTACTGTTCGCAACCTTGAGGTAGTTGCCGTTGATCCTAAAAATAATCTCGTAGCTGTGACTGGCGCCGTTCCTGGCACCCGCCAAGGTCTAGTCGCGATCCGCAAACATGGCTAAAGCTAACCCCTCCACAACTCAACCCGCTAGCGTCTTGGTCGTCCAAACCCCGGCCGATCTGTCGCTGAACGAAGCCAAACTAAATCACCCAGCGCTGCGCCAGGTGATATTGGCCTACCAAAGCAACCAACGCCAATCTCCGGCTCACACTAAGACGCGGGGTGAAGTAAGTGGCGGCGGGCGCAAGCCGTGGCGTCAGAAGGGTACTGGCCGGGCCCGAGTCGGGTCGAGCCGGACTCCACTGTGGCGGGGTGGCGGAGTTATCTTTGGTCCCAGCAAGGAACGTAACTTTTATCAACGGATGCCAGCTAAGACCAAATACCAAGCGTTTCAAGGTGCTCTGCTCGCAAAAGCTCAGGCCGGTGCTATCTACCAGATGGACTTGCCAGCCGGGATCAACAAGACCGCTGATGCCGCAAGACAAGTCCCTGAACTGGACGCTCTTAGACGCGCGCTCCTGATCGTGTCGGACTTAGGAGCAGCGCGGGCACTGCGCAATCTGCCAAATGTATGGGTGGTCTCAGCCGCTCGAGTTACCGCTTTAAATATTCTGTCCGCTCAGTCGATAGTCTTAGTTGGTGAAGGTAAACAGCAGCTTTTACGGAGAATAAATAGATCACATGGCTAAGACACTCATTCATCGACCGGTTATTTCGGAAAAAAGTATCTCGCAAGGTACGGTCAACAAATATACATTCGTTGTGGATAAAAGCGCCAGTAAGCCCCTGATCGCCGACGCTATCGCTAAATTATTTAAGGTGACCGTTGAAGATGTGCGGATAATTAATCAGCGCGGTAAACTCAAACGATTCCGGCGAGTGCTAGCTAAACGATCAGACCGCAAGAAGGCCGTGGTGACGCTGAAATCCGGAGATCGGATCGCTCTATTTGAGGAGAATAAATAAATGACAGTTCGTCTATTAAAACCAGTTACGCCCGGCCAGCGCGGTATGCGAGTTCTTGTCTACCGAGAAGTTTTAACCAGTAAGCATCGCCCAGTCAAAGGATTAGTGCGAGGAGCTAAACGAGGCAGCGGCCGCAACAGCCGGGGGGTGATCACCTCGCAGCGGCGCGGCGGCGGCGCCAAGCAGCTGATGCGCACAGTTGATCTGCATCAGAAAAAGTTCGGCATCCCCGCGACGGTGAGAGCGATCGCCTATGACCCAAGACGGACCGCCTTTATCGCTCATGTCATCTTTAGCGATGGCGAGCAGGCCTACATGTTGGCTCCCGAAGGTCTCAAAGTGGGCGACCGGGTCATTACTAACTCAACCGCCAAGATCAAGCTGGGCAATCGCATGCAGCTCGCGGCCATGCCAGCCGGGGTAACCGTGCATAATGTTGAGCTAGTCCCTGGCAAGGGCGGTCAGATCGTCCGCTCCGCTGGTTCGAGCGCTACCATGATGGGGCTGGACAGCGGCTACGCGCTTTTAAAACTACCATCCGGGGAGGTGCGCCGGATACCCGCGACAGCTTACGCTAGTATCGGAGCGGTTTCAAATGGCGAACATATGAATATTAAGATCGGTAAAGCTGGCCGCCATCGGCTGATGGGCCGCCGGCCGCGGGTCCGGGGTAAAGCTAAAAACCCAGTTGACCATCCCCACGGCGGAGGCGAGGGCGGGTCCTCGATCGGTATGAAACATCCTAAAACCCCCACCGGCAAACCAGCCCTCGGCTATAAGACCCGCGATCGCAAGAAATCGAGTAACAAACTTATTGTTAAACCGCGTCCGCGCAAGAAGGGCAGAAAGAAGTAATCCTATGAGTCGATCAAGCATTAAAGGTCCCTATATTGATGAGCGCCTGATGAAGCATGTGATGGCAGCCAAAGCCAGCGGGGCTAAGAGTATCAAAACTTGGAGCCGAGCCAGCAGTATCTCTCCCGAGATGGTTGGTCTCACGATCGGCGTTCATAACGGCAAAGAGCACATCGCGGTCTACATTACGGAAAATATGGTCGGGCATAAGCTGGGCGAATTCGCTCACACTCGGAAGTTCCGCAGCCACGGCGGGAAGATGGCCAAAGAACAGGCCAAGACCGCAACCGCTGCGCCAGCTCCAGCCGCTGCTAAACCAGCCGGACCGGCAAGTAAAAAGAAGAAATAGATATGGAGATCCAAGCTACAGCTAAATCTGTTCGGATGAGCCCGAAAAAAATTCGGCCACTGGCCAATATTTTGCGGAGCCTACCGGCTAAGGCCGCGGTTGAGCGGTTACGGTATCATCAGAGTAAATCAGCCGTCTTGCTGTCCAAGGTTATCCGATCAGCTATCCAGAACGCTGTGAATAACTACAACCTAAAAGAAGACAATCTCAAGATAGAACATCTGACGGTCGACGCTGGATCGGTTTATAAGCGATACTGGTTCCGTTCTCACGGCGGGTCAGATAAACTGTTAAAGCGGACCGCGCATCTGAAAGTCGTTCTAACCGAGATCAAGCCTAGCCGGGTCAAGAAACCAGTCGTCCAGCCGCCTACGGCTAAGCCAGCCCAGCCTACGGAAGTTGCCTCTACCGCTGAGCCGACTCCTAAGGCCAGCCCAGCCGGGTTTAACCAGCTGCCGGATAAGGGCAGATCGGCCGCCGGTCGACGCGGTCTGGGTAAAATATTTACTCCCCGGACGACTAACAAATAATCCTATGGGACAAAAGATCCATCCACAACTCTTCCGCTTGGGCACGAGTGCAAAATGGCAGTCGCGCTGGTTTGATACGCGCAAATACGCTAAGTGGTTGGTCGAAGACTACCAGATCAGAAAGTTGGCCTTCGCCAAGTTCAAAAAGGCAGCGATCGCCGATGTGGAGATCGAGAGATTTGCCAACGCTACGACCGTCACCATTCATTCTTCTAGACCAGGCGTGATTATTGGTCGGGGCGGAGCCGGGGTGGAGACTTTCAAAAAAGAAGTGGTCAAGCTGACCAAGACGACGGTTGAAGTAAATATTCAAGAGGTACGTAATCCAGAAAGTAACGCGGCGATAGTCGCTACCAATATCGCTGAGCAGATCGAGCGGCGCATCCCATTTCGTCGCGTGATCAAGCAGGCGGTTGACGCCGCTAAGCAAGCCAGAGTGCAGGGTGTCCGGATTGTGGTCGCGGGCCGGTTGAACGGCGCTGAAATCGCCCGGACAGAAATGCTCAGTTTTGGCAAAGTACCTTTGCATACTATCAAGCAGCCGATTGAATACGCTTTTCGGGTTGCCTATACCACGTACGGGACGATCGGGATTAAGGTTTGGATCTTAAATCAGGAATCAACCGCGACTGATCAACCAACCAACGGATAATCGTTATGCTACTACCTAAGAAAGTTAAATTCAGAAAACAGCATCGAGGCAAACGCGGGGGCGTGGCGACCCGGACTAATTTGGTTAGCTTTGGTAAATATGGTCTTAAGTCCCTGGATGCCAACTGGATTACCTCGCGGCAGATTGAGGCGGCTAGGCGTGCCATCACGCACTTTATTAAACGCGAAGGGCGGGTCTGGATCCGGATCTTCCCGCATCAAGCCGTTACAGCTACCCCGAACGAAACTCGGATGGGCGGCGGTAAGGGCGCGGTTAGCCACTATGTAGCCACGGTGAAACCAGGTACGGTCATGTTCGAGATGGACGGGGTGCCAGCCAATGTCGCCACCAAAGCCTTGCGGTTAGCCGGTTACAAACTGCCGGTGAAGA
This sequence comes from candidate division Kazan bacterium GW2011_GWA1_50_15, assembly GCA_001029795.1. Classification (GTDB taxonomy): domain Bacteria; phylum Patescibacteriota; class Kazan-3B-28; order Kazan-3B-28; family Kazan-3B-28; genus Kazan-3B-28. Next base: position 298,332 of record CP011216.1, on the reverse strand, counting down.
CTAAAGTTATCACTAAAGGAGAAGGATAATGGCCAAGTCGCAGATCATCATCCAAGATTATCGTAAACTGGACGCAGAGGCGTTGGTGAAAAAGATAGCCGAGACCAGACATCGGTTGCAGGAGCTTCAGGCCGAACTTGCTATCCGCAAACTAACCAACCACGCGCTGATCCGCAAAACCAAGCAAGAACTAGCCAGGCTTAAAACTGTACAGCAAGAAAAAGTTATCTTAGCCAGTATCCAACCTCATGAATAAACAATCGTATCGACAACAGAAAACCGGTGTCGCCATCAGTCGGGCCGGAAAACAGACCGTCATTGTGCGGGTGGATACTTATGTGCCACATCCTTTATATAAGAAACGTATCCGGCAGACGAAGCGGTTTGCGGCCCACGATCAAGCCGACGCCGTCAAGGCGGGGGATACTGTAGTAATCGGCGAAACTAGGCCGATCAGTAAAACTAAACATTGGGAGATCATCCAAATAACATCTAAGTCACCAGAGGTTTCCATAGATTAAATTGTTATGATTCAAGCTGGCACTAATTTAAGAGTAGCGGACAACACTGGCGCCAAAGCGGTTAGATGCATTAAGGTGCTCGGCGGCAGCCGCCGCCGGTACGCCGGTTTGGGTGACATTGTGGTGTGCGCCGTTAAAGTGGCCTCACCGACCGGTGTAGTGAAGAAGAAAGAAATAATCAAAGGCGTGGTGGTAAGAACGGTCAGAGCCACCCACCGGCCCGACGGCAGTTGGATCCGGTTCGATGAGAACGCCATTGTGATAGTTGATGCTAGCAAGCAACCCCGCGGCACTCGGGTATTTGGTCCCGTCGCTCGCGAACTGCGCGACCGCAACTTTATGAAGATAGTGTCACTAGCGCCTGAAGTTTTATAAATGTTTAATACCCCTATGAACAATCAATATCCAACAATCCGAGGAAGGGAGAGCAGTGAGCTTAGTTCGTCAGCTGACGAACTTGGCTTCGCCGACGAGCGTCGAGAGGGAAACTCTTGGTTGCCCTCTCGAGATAATTCACCAGAGGTATTGTAATGAAGGTTAAAAAAGGCGACAAAGTATTAGTCATTAAAGGACGTGACCGCGGCAAGAGCGGGCATGTGGCGTCAGCCGACCACCAGTTAGGCAAGGTGAAGGTTGAGGGTGTGAACATCCATAAGCGGCATCAGCGTCGCGGCGGGCAGAATCGTCAGCCCGGCGGGATCGTTGAAGTGGTGGCTGCGATGCCGGTCGAGAGCGTTATGTTGATCTGCCCCAGCTGCAATCACCCAACCCGCGTCGGGTATCATCGGATAGGGGAGGTTAAAAAGCGTGTCTGTAGGGTTTGTAAGGCTATCATCGAAGATGTCAAAAAGTAACTACCAAAATCTACTGCCCACTCTAAAAACTGAGCTTGGACTCAAGTCGGTTTCGGCTGTTCCGAAGATCATGAAGGTGGTAGTGAATGTTGGGGTTGGGAAGCTAGCCGGTGACACCAAAGCGATCGGGGCCATCGCCGACGAACTAAAGCGGATTACTGGTCAGCTGCCCGTGATCACCAAAGCTAAGCAGTCAATTGCTGGATTCAAAGTCCGCGAAGGCGATCCGGTCGGGGTCAAGATTACCTTGCGCGGGGGCAGAATGCATGACTTTCTGGATAAATTAGTTCAGGTCGCTCTGCCGCGAGTAAGAGATTTCCAGGGCTTAAATCCGTCGGCGGGATTTGATGGTCGGGGTGGCTACACTCTTGGGTTGACCGAACACGTCGTCTTCCCAGAGATCGTTTTTGAGAATATCGACAAGGTATTTAGTCTAGAGATATCAATAGTTACTACCGCCAAAAACCAAGACCAGACCCGACATCTGCTCCGCGCATTAGGTTTCCCATTTCAAGCTAACGTTCCAGGCAAAGGTGAAAGGATTTAGATCATATGGCAAGAAAAGCATTAGTTAATAAGGCTCAGCAGAAACCCAAGTTCAGCACCCGCCAGATGAACCGGTGCTCGATTTGTGGCCGGCGACATGGTTTTTTAAGAGATTTCGGGATTTGCCGGATCTGTTTTAGGGAACTAGCTCGGACAGGTAAACTCCCAGGAATTAAAAAAGCGAGTTGGTAGGATGTTAACCAATCAATAACTATGACGATGACCGATCCAATTTCAGACTTATTGACCAGAGTGCGCAACGGGCTTAGTGTGCGGAAAGATTTTGTGCTGGTGCCGTATTCGCGGATCAAGTGGGAGATAGCTAGGCTATTGCATACTAGCGGTTACGTTAGTGAGGTCGCTACTATCCCCAGCAAAACTGGTCAGTTCGAGCAGATCAAGATTGTTTTGAAATATACTAACGGCCGCCCCGTGGTCCGCGGACTCGAACGTATGAGCCGGCCCGGTCAGCGCGTCTACACTCCCGTAAACCGGCTACATCGGGTCCTGGGCGGAGTAGGGGTGATGGTGGTATCCACCTCCCAGGGGATCATGACCGACACCCAAGCCAGACGGGCAAATTTAGGCGGTGAAGTCTTATTTAAAGTTTGGTAATTTATGTCTAAGATCGGTAAAATGCCAATTAGTCTTCCTAGTGGAACCCAAGCTGCCATCAGTGGCGGTCAGGTTATTATTAAGGGAAGTAAGGGCGAACTATCCATCGCTATCCCGGATAGGATCACGGTTGAGCAAAAAGACGCTGAGCTATTGGTCAAGCGTCTGAGCGACGATAAGCCCACTCGCTCGCTCCATGGTCTCGTCCGTTCGTTGCTGGCTAACAATCTACGAGGGGTAACTGATGGGTTTAGCCGCACGCTGGAGATCACTGGGGTTGGCTTCAAAGCGGAAGTCCGGGGCAGCCAGATCGTACTCAATGTGGGTTTCTCTCACCCAGTTGTTCTCGATATCATTGACGGGGTTGAGGTCAAGCAAGACAAGAATCAACTGATCATCTCGGGGATCGACAAGCAAAGAGTCGGGCATATGGCTGCATTGATCAGAGCCGTGAAAAAGCCGGAACCATACAAAGGGAAAGGTATTCGCTACAGCGATGAGATGGTCCGGCGCAAAGCTGGGAAAGCCGCCAAGACCGCGTCGAGTTAATTGAGATAATCGACTATGAACGAACAACGACAAACTATTCAAAGGCGGCACTGGCGTAAGGCCCGGACCAGGGCGCGGATCGGTTCGCGCGCGGCTCGGCCTCGGCTGTCGATATTCCGCAGCAACCAAGCGATCTACGCCCAGATCGTCGATGCATCTGGCAAGGTGCTAGCCGCCGCCGATAGTCTGAAGACTAAGGCTAAAACGAAAACTGAAGCCGCCCGCCAAGTAGGCGAGAATATCGCCAAGTTGGCGATAACGGCTGGTATTACCGAAGTTGTATTTGACAGGGGGGCATATCAATACCACGGCCGAGTGCGCGCTCTGGCTGACGCTGTCCGTGAACAGGGGTTAAGCTTCTAAGTTTGTATGGAAAACACTTCTTCAACTAGATCAATGTCAGGCGGACAACGCGGCGGTCGCCGGCCGCGGCCGATCTCAGCCCCCAAAGAGTTTGACGAACGGGTAGTTGAGATCAATCGGGTTACCCGAGTAGTTAAGGGCGGCAAACGCATGCGTTTCCGCGCGCTGGTGGTGATCGGCGATAAACAGGGCCGGGTAGCCTATGGTTTAGGCAAAGCAGCAGACGTGACCACCGCCGTCGCTAAAGCAGTTACTGACGCCAAGAAAGATGTTAAAGCGGTCTACCTTCAAAAAGGTACCCTGCCATATCAAATAATGGCCGTACATAAGAGCGCCCAAGTGTTGATCAAGCCTGCCCAGCCTGGGACTGGGTTGATCGCGGGAGGCCCGGTTCGGATCGTTTTGGATCTGGCAGGAGTGAAGGATGCGGTAGCTAAAATGCTAGGCTCGAGCAACAAAATCAGTAATATTGTTGCCACGGTTGACGCTCTCGGCCGTATCACATCCCCGCAAGCTATCTGGGAAAGCCGAGGTGTGGCCCGGCCAGCCGGCAAATCTAAAGCGGAATCACCATCATGAACGAGACTAATCTACACAATATAGTTGGCAGCGGCCGATATAAAACCAAAGCCCGCTCTGGCCGCGGCGACAGTGCTGGACGGGGGAGTACCTCAGGCCGGGGGACTAAGGGCCAGAAGGCGCGTACCGGCAAAAAGCTCTCAGCTAAGTTCGAAGGCGGTCAGATGCCGCTGGTGCAGCGCATTGCCAAGAAGAAAGGTTTTCGGGCTAACCGCAAATTTAGTGTCTTTAGGCTGAACTTAAAAGATCTAAAGCGTTATGCTGTAGATGGTCAGATTAGTCTTGAAGGATTAAAACAAAGGGGCTTGGTTTTATCCGGGACCAAAGTTAAGGTACTCGGCGAAGGCGAAGCGCAAGCCAATCTTACTGTTCAAACGCATTTTATATCCGCATCCGCCCGCAAACAGATCGAAGCGGCTGGCGGGAAAGTGGAGATCATTCAGTAATATGTTAGCTACCATTACTCACATCTGGAAACATAAGGATCTGCGGAATCGGATCTTGATGACGCTGCTTCTACTAGTGATCGTCCGGCTGGTGGTCCATACCCCGATGCCGGGTGTTAATCTAGAAGCGCTGCAGCAGGTTTTCTCTAGTAACCAGTTCCTCGGCCTAGTCGATCTGTTCTCTGGTGGTGCTCTCAATAAATTCTCCATCGCTATGATGGGCGTGGCGCCCTACATCAACGCTTCGATCATTATGCAGTTGATGACAATGGCTATCCCCAGCATTGAAGCGCTTCAAAAGGAAGGGGAGTACGGCCGGCGCAAGATCAACCAGTACACTCGTCTGCTGACAGTCCCATTAGGGCTGCTGCAGTCCTGGGGGATGGTTAGTTTATTACAGCGTTCGGACGTCTCTATTTTAGGCGATATCTCTCCCTTGCGGCTAATGGCTATTCTAATGGTAGTCACCGCCGGGACCATGCTGTTGATGTGGTTAGGGGAGCTGATCTCCGAGATGGGTATCGGCAACGGGGTATCACTGATCATCTTTGTGGGTATATTAGAAGCTCTGCCGTCAGCCCTGTCTGGCACCATTGCGCTATTTGATGTGGGGAAATTGGTTAACATCATTATCTTTGGGTTATTGGCCATTATTACCATCTACTTTGTGGTCTATATCACCGAGGGGCAGCGCAATATCCCCATCGCCTACGCTGGGCGCGGTGGCGGCAACCGGTTATTTTCAGGTCAGACCAATCACTTGCCGCTCCGAGTTAACCAAGCCGGAGTCATCCCGATCATCTTTGCCTTGTCGCTGCTGCTTTTCCCAGGCCTGATCGCCTCATTCTTCGCGGCGGCGCGGACTCCTTGGATCGCACAAGCGGCTGACTTTATTCAAAAACTATTTCAAGACCAACTCTTTTATGGAGTGCTTTATTTTGTCCTAGTGGTCTTCTTTACCTATTTTTATACCTGGGTTATCTTCCGGCCCGACAACGTCGCTGAAAACATTCAGCGGTCGGGGGGGTTCATCCCCGGGATCCGTCCCGGCAAGCAGACCGTGGACTTTCTTACCTTTGTCTCCAATCGCATCACGCTGGCTGGCGCTATCTTTTTGGGTCTGATCGCTATCCTGCCGCTGCTGGCTCAAGCCGCCACCGGGATTACCACATTGAGTCTGGGTGGAACCGGTCTGCTGATCGTCGTGTCGGTAGCGTTGGAGACCATGCGTCAGATCAGAGCTCAACTGATCATGAAGCAGTATGACGAAATTTAATTCCGATATTATCCTGTACGGCGGGCCGGGTTCCGGCAAAGGAACGCAAGCCCAGTTGTTAATTAAAAAATTAGGCGCCCACCATGTTGATATGGGAGCCCAGATCAGGTGTTTAGCCCGCGGTCGTTCAGCCCAGTCGCGGGCAGTCAGATCATTAATGAACGCCGGCAAACTGATCCCGATCGGTATCACCACCCAGATAGCCAGGCAGCACCTGCGTTTGGCTGGTGCGCGGCCGGTGATCTTCGACGGCTACCCCCGTAGCCCGCGCCAGGCCAGCGAACTAGACAAACTGCTGCGGCAATCCAAGCGTCGGGTAACGATGGTTTATCTGAAACTCCCAGTCAGGGCTATGCGAGCCAGACTGCTGCATCGGGCCAAACTTGAGAATCGCTTAGACGATCAAAACCCGACGACTATCAATCGGCGCGTCCAGATCTTCAATCAGCAGGCACGCAAGCTCCTAGCTCACTATCGGGCGAATCGCTCATTAAAAGTAATCGATGGCGATAGACCAAGATCGTCAGTGCATAAAGCCATTAAACAAGCCCTAGATCTATGACGCTTACCCCTGAAGAGATCAATTATCTGCGCGAGGGCGGCCGGCGGTTAGTGCTGGTTCTGGAACGATTGCGTCAAGAAATTAAACCAGGCACTAACTTACGGTTACTCGCCAAACTGGCTGAGACCGAAGCTAAACGCCAGGGAGGGCTGCCGTCATTCCAAGGGTTTGAAGGCTATCCGGCGCCAGTGTGTCTCTGTGTTAATGACCAAGTGGTTCATTGTTTGCCACGCGATATCCAGCTCAAAGACGGAGACATTATCACCGTGGACATGGGTCTGTACTATCAAGGGCTTCACACTGACGCGGCGGTTACTTGGACGGTGGGACGAGTTAGCCCATCCGTTACCAGGCTGTTGGATGGTGCCTATGCGGCGCTGCTAGCTGGGACCAATGAAGTGCGTGCTGGAGCCAAGGTTAGCTCCATCTCTCGTGCAATCGAGAAAACTTTGACCGCTCGCGGTCTGACTATCTTTCGTCAGTTCGTTGGCCACGGAGTCGGTCGTAAACTCCATGAAAGCCCGATGATCCCGAACTTTGTCGACCGGGGCCAAGACCCCACGCTGACCTCCGCCATGGCTATTGCCATCGAACCGATCACGGGGCTGGGCACTGACGAAGTGATCACTGAGGCCGACGGCTGGAGCACCCGAACCGCGGACGGCCGACCGGCAGCTGAGTTCGAGCATACGGTACTGGTAACCCCCACTGGCTATGAGGTGATTACCCCCCTGGAAACGCTCATTGGGAGCCATTAATCTTGACTAATTAGGCGAAAAATAGAATAATAGCAAAGTAATTTTTATGGCCGACAAGCAGGTAATTGAACTTGAGGGGACCGTGGTCGAAGCCCTCCCAAACGCCACCTTTAAGGTGGAGCTTGAGGGCGGCCACACCATCCTGGCGCATATCTCCGGCAAGATGAGAATGCACTATATCAAGATTCTGCCTGGCGATAAGGTGTCAGTCGAGATGAGCCCCTATGATATAGAGAAAGGCCGGATCACTTACCGGCACAGAGCCTAAATATTAGATAATTCGAAATAATTTAATCCACCCATGAAGGTAGCCGCCTCTGTCAAACCGATCTGTAAAAAATGTCGCGTGATCAAACGGGACGGGGTGGTTAGGGTAATCTGCACCAACAAGAAGCACAAGCAAAGACAAGGATAGATATGATACGCCTAGCTGGGATAAATCTGGATGATAACAAGAAGATCGACATCGCGCTGATAGCGATTTATGGTATCGGTCGGTCCCTCAGCGCCCAGGTACTGCGTGATACCAAAATCGCTCCCACTACCAAGGTCAAAGATCTGACTGAAGCGGAGGAGGCTAAACTGCGTGATATGATCGAAAAACGCCTGACGGTCGAGGGGGACCTGAGACGAGAGGTATCAACTAATATTAGACGGCTGAAAGATGTCGGCAGCTATCGGGGTCAACGCCATGCCAGAAAACTCCCCGTTCATGGTCAACGGACCAAGACTAACGCACGGACCAAGCGCGGCAAGCGGGTCACAATGGGTAGTGGCCGCAAGAAGACGGGTGATAAGACATAAACCATGAGCAGAAAGAAGCGTCTACAAAAGAAGGCCGAGAAAGGCAAGAAGGCCGAAGTCAAGCAGCAAGCCATCGCTGCTAAGGCGGCCGCCAAGCCTAAGAAGAAACGGGTCAAGCGAACTGTATTAGAGGGCAGAGCTTACATTAAATCTACCTTTAACAACACTTTAATTACTATTACTGATAGCGCCGGTGCGGTGCTATCCACCGGCTCAGCTGGACAGCAGGGGTTTAGGGGCTCTAAGAAATCTACCTCGTTTGCCTCGTCCAAAGCGGCTAGCGCGGCGATTAATCGAGTGGTTGGGATGGGACTGCAGAAGATACAAATTTTTGTTCAGGGCGTTGGAACTGGCAGAGACGCGGCTATCCGCTCCATCGCGCAGGCGGGGGTAGAGGTAACCACGATTAAGGATGTTACGCCCATCCCGCATAACGGTCCCAGACCGCGTAAAGCAAGGAGAGTCTAAATGGCAAGATATACTGGACCAACCATGAAGAAGGTGCGAAGCCTGGGCGAAGAGTTCGCCTTGAGCGCTGATCGTGCAGTCGGAGTTAAATACACCAAACTCCATCGCAAGCAGCCGCCCGGGTCTCATGGTAAGAAGAGGACCTTTACGCGGACGACCGGTTATGGTCAACAGCTCAAAGAGAAGCAGAAGGCCAGAGTCTTTTATCATCTGACCGAGAAGCAGATGAAAAAATACTACACCGCCGGCAAACGGCAGACCGACTCAACTGACATAGCGCTACTAGCCGGTCTTGAAAGTCGTCTCGACAATATCGTCTACCGGGCCGGTCTTGCCGATTCGCATCCCATGGCTCGTCAAGCAGTCAGTCATGGCCACTTTGCGGTTAACGGCCGTAAAGTCGATATCCCCTCGATCCATATTCGACCCGGAGACGTGATTACGGGAGTTAGTTCACGCCCGGCTCTAAAAACTAAGCTGCAGGAGCTAGCCCGCGGGAATAAACCTGTCAGTTGGCTCAAGGTCGACCCGGAACAGCTGAAGATTGAAATGACATCCGTACCCACGCGTGACGAGATCGAAGTTCCGTTCAATGAAAGATTAATAATCGAATTCTACTCAAAGTAATAATTTTTATGGGGAACTGTTTATGATGAACGACATCAACTTGCCAAGTATCAAAATAGAAGAAAAAGCCGGTAATCGCGCTGTCTTTGTGGTCGAGCCATTTTTCCCAGGCTACGGCACCACGGTCGGTAACGCCCTACGGAGAATTTTATTGGGTTCTTTGCCCGGGGTGGCTGTCGTCGCGGCCAAGATCTCTGGGATAGACCACGAGTTCTCTCCCATCCCTGGCGTGAAAGAAGACGCCGTGCAAGTGATTCTGAACCTCAAACAGCTCCGGTTTAAACTGCACGAGATGGGTCCGGTATCGGTCAAACTTCACGCCACCAAAGCAGGGGCGATCACTGGCGCGGATTTGCAGATACCCAGTTCGGCCGAGTTGGTTAACCCTGAAGTCGAGATAGCAACTCTCGCCGACAAAGCAACTCTCGATATTGATATCACTGTTACTTCAGGCCGCGGGTACCTGCCGAGCGAGAAGATGGACGATGAGAGTTTCTCTATTGGCACTATCGCTATTGATGCGGCTTTCTCCCCGGTACAAAAAGTGGCGTTTAAAGTGGAGCCGACCCGGGTAGGCGAGATGGTTAATTACGATAAGCTGACCATCGACATTCTCACTGATGGCACTATGGCCCCGGACGAAGCTATTAAGCAAAGCGCCCAAATCCTCAGTAACCAGCTCGGTACTTTTGGGGCCACGCCGTCTGACGTTGAGGTGCCAGTCACAGAACAGGAGGCCGTTACTGGCGATGTCCGCGATTTCAACGTGGACGAGATCAACCTGTCCATCCGGACTACCAACGCTCTGATCAACAATGGGGCGAAAAAGATCAGTGATATTCTAGAGCTTGGCCCAGATAAACTGCAGGGTTTGAAAGGTCTAGGGGCTAAAGCTCTGGACGAGATCATGTCTAAACTAGATGAACTTGGTTTGCACTTCGATGCATCTAGTAATTCTGAAGAATAAACCATGAGACACCGCGTAGCAGGCAGAAAACTAGGTCGGGTAAGGCGTCAGCGCACAGCTTTGGTGCGCAGTCTTCTAACTGCCCTCATCCTGCACGAGCGGATCGAAACTACGGAGGCTAAAGCGAAAACCCTGAAGCCTCATATTGAAAAACTAATGACCACTGCTAAATTGGGTAGCCTAGCGGCCAAACAGCGGTTGCTGAAGGAGTTGTACAATAATCAAATCGTGGTCAAAAAGATGACTCAGGTTTTAGCTCCTCGCTACAAAGATCGGGTCGGTGGCTATGTCCGGGTAGTCAAGAAAGGCTTTCGGGCTGGCGATGCCGCTCCGGTGGCCATCATTGAATTCGTCTAGCTATGTATAAATCAACTCCCCACATCTCATCTCCCTTGCTACCAGAGCGTTGGCTGTTAGTCGACGCCGATGGTCAGATCGTGGGGCGAGTGGCTACCGCCATTGCCAAACTATTGATGGGCAAGGACCAACCCCAGTACAATTCAGCGGTGGATGCCAAGACTAACGTGGTGGTGATCAATGCCCAAGCAGTCAAGTTCAGCGGTAAGAAAACTAGCGACAAAACCTATTCTCACCACACCGGTTATTTGGGCCATCTTAAAACTCGCTCGGTTGCGATGATGATGGCCAAACAGCCAACCAAGGTATTGGGACAGGCCGTCTCCGGAATGTTGCCAAAAAATAAGCTGAGAAAGGTAATGTTGGGGAGACTCAAGATCTACGCAGATGCTGCCCACCCGCACGAGGGCCAGCAGCCGGTTCAAGTGAAACTATAACTATGGAAAGTACACACGTATTTACAGGTCAGTATTTTTACGGCACTGGCCGTCGCAAAACCGCCACCGCGCGAGTTAGATTATATAAAGGTAAAGACGGTAAATTAGTCGTTAATAATCAAAAAGGCGATCATTATTTCAACCCAGCCCATCTGACCGAGGTGGTAATCGAACCGCTCAAGCTGACAGGAATGCAAAAATCATTTGATGTGTCAGCCAGAGTTTCGGGCGGCGGCATCGCCGCGCAGGCTGAAGCCGTCCGGCACGGGATAGCTCGGGCCTTAGTCGCTTTCGACGTTGACCTAAAAACCTCTTTGAAAAAGGCTGGTCTATTAACCCGCGATGCCCGCGCCAAAGAACGCAAGAAATTCGGTCTGAAGCGCGCCCGCCGTGCGCCGCAGTTTTCCAAGCGATAATACTGGAATCATGAATCACGAATTAGGAATCATGGTTAATATCAGAAGCATCAATCTTAATCGTTCAGAATCTCTTTCTTTTTTCTGTGGTTTACGGTTTATCCATAATTCACTATTCATAATTCATTATTCTGATTTGGGATGAAACCTATCATCAAATTTTTGCACGAAGCCAGGACCGAGCTTAGCAAAGTCAGTTGGCCAAGCCAACGCACAGTCATAAACCTGACGCTGGCCGTGTTGGGCATCTCGTTGTTGTTTACTATCTTTACCGGCGGCGTAGACTACCTGTTCACTGCCGGAGTTAAATATCTGACCACCTTGTCGCAAAGCTCCAGCGGCCAAACCGTTACCGCCCCCGACATCAATGTTGGGGACATCCAAACCACACCAGCCCAATAAGTAGTTTTATGAACGACGATCAGTTAGAACCCATCCAGCCCGCAGACGAGACAGCGACCCCTGTCATAGGGGATGATGTAGTACCAATGGAGGAAGCGGCGCCAGCCCCGGGACCAGAAGAGATCGCTGATAATGATTCTCCGACGAACGGAGGAGATACCTTAGAAAAGGACGAGGAGGAGGTCGCTCCCGAGCCGACCATCGCTCCGGCGGTGGACGCCTCCACTGCCAGCACCAAATGGCCGGGCCAATGGTATGTTCTGCACACCTACTCCGGCTACGAAGATGCGGTGGCCGAGAGCTTAAAACAGCGTATCGCTTCCCTGGATATGCAGGATAAGATTTTTGACGTGCTAGTCCCCAAAGAGAACCAGATCGAGATCCGGGCTGGCAAGCGCAAGACCGTGGAGAAAAAGATCTTTCCCGGCTATGTGCTGGTGAATATGAACGTGACGGAAGATAGCTGGTATGTCGTCCGCAATACCCCGAATGTTACCGGCTTCATCGGTTCCGGTACAGTGCCGGTGCCCGTCTCCGATACCGAGATTAAGACCATCCTCAAACGGATGGCGGTGGAGGAGCCCAAGTACAAGATCGACCTGCGGGTGGGAGACTTGGTTCACATCAACGACGGTCCCTTCAAGAACTACGACGGCACGGTTTCCGAGGTGGATGAAGAGCGCGGCAAGATCAAAGTGCTGGTCTCTATCTTCGGCCGTGAAACCCCAGTAGAACTGGACTTCCTGCAGGTTAAGAAAGTATAACCCTCATATTGTCATCCTGAACTTTCCGCCAGCTGGCGGATCAGGATATACCACTCCTATGGCCAAAAAAGGCAAAGTCACCAGAAAAGTTAAGCGCCCCATTATCAAGCTGATGTGCACCGTCTGCAAACGGGCGTCTTACTCAACCCGCAAGAACCCTAAGAACACCCCGGATCGTTTGGAGCGGAGCAAGTTCTGCACTATCTGCAAGAAACGCACTCCGCATAAAGAAACCAAATAGTATCTAGCATTCAGTATCTAGTATCTAATACGGGGGAGCATCAGGAACCAGCGTCAGAAGCTGGTTTCTTGACTAGATACTAACCCCTGCATACTGTATGCTATGCCTATAGGGGCGTCGTTCAATGGTAGGACATGGGTCTCCAAAATCCAGAATGCGGGTTCGATTCCTGCCGCCCCTGCCAACTCGTACAATCTCTCCCCAACATAACTATGACAAAGATGCATCATGCCAGCAGTGCTGTCTACAGCCTCGGACTGATAGGAGCTGCTGTCTATTTTATTGGTGCTGCCACCACTTTTTGGGGCGGAGTACTGGGCTTTCTTAAAGCCCTTGTCTGGCCGGCCTTCTTGGTCTACCAAGCATTCCGTTTCTTGGCCGGTTAACTAGCCCCACAGCTCCTAGAAACCCTTTCCCAGAAGGTCTTTTTTGTGTTATACTGGGAGCCGTTGACGGATAGCGGGGGAGTATCTCCCAGCGCTAGTCGGATTAGGTTTTTCTCTTATGTCCAACAACACTCCCATTCTTGAAGCCAGAGGCCTGACCAAGATCTACGGAACGGGCGAGTTTGCGTTCCCGGCCCTTCGAGGCGTGTCCTTGAGCATCGCCAGCGGGGAGAGTATTGCCATTGTTGGTAAAAGCGGTTCCGGCAAATCCACGCTAATGCATATTTTGGCCTCGCTGGACAAACCGACTAACGGGGCGGTCTTGGTGGGGGGCCGAGACATCACTCGCGCCAAGCCACGTCTATTGGATAATCTTCGGAACAAGCATTTTGGGTTTGTCTTCCAGCAGTTTTTTATGAACGCTGACAATACGGTTTTGGAAAATGTGATTTTGCCGCTCAAGATCGCTGGCGTGGGAGCGCGGGAACGGCGGACAAGAGGGCTGGAGGCATTGCGGGCAGTTGAACTACTGGATAAGGCCAATGCCCGGGCTAATCATTTGAGCGGCGGCCAAAAACAGCGGCTAGTCATCGCTCGGGCGCTGATCAATAATCCATTGGTCATCTTCGCGGATGAACCGACGGGCAATCTCGATAGCGCCACCGGCCGATTGATCGAAGACCTGCTGTTTAGTTTGAACCAGCAGGGGATTACTTTGGTTATCGTTACTCATGACGAAGACCTGTCCCGCCGGTGCCATCGCCGACTGGATATGCGTGACGGTCAACTGCTACCGGAGGTGGCGCAATGAAACTATTTGATATCTTTTTAACGGCCGCCGGCAATCTCGGTCGGAACAAGACCCGAACTGCCCTGACTATCCTGGCCATCTTTATCGGCACCTTTACCCTGACTTTGACTAACGGGGTTGGCGCCGGTATCTCTGACTACATCGACCGCCAGCTGGGCAATGTCGGACCCAAAGACCTGCTTATCATCCAAGCCCAACAGGAGAGCCAAAGTTTCTCCTCTGGCGAAGCGCCCAAACGCTACAACCCGTCCAAACAGAAGGCCAGCACCGTCGCCGGTCCGGGAGTGGCTTTTAATATGCTTACCCCTAATGATCTGGCTATCCTTGAAGAGGACCCGGACCTGGCCGAGGTCCAGCCGTATTTCTCGGTGGCCCCGGACTATATTGAAGGGCCCAATAATCACAAATACCAACTGCAGGCCTCGCTCTATCCGCGCGGCGCCAAACTCGACCTACTGTCAGGCAGTCAGCCCGACCACTCCGCCAAGGATTATCAAGTGGTCCTGCCAGTCAGTTTTGTGAACTCACTAGGGTTTGCGGACAACGATGCGGCAGTAGGTGGCCGGGTCATGATCGGGATTACCAAACCAACTGGTGAGGTAGTTGAAGTCTATGCGGAGGTAGCTGGGGTCCAACAAAAAACTCTTATCTCTTTGGCCACTGGAGTGGGCCTTAACACAGCCGCTGCCCAAGGACTATTTAATCTACAAACTGAGGGGTTACCAGAGAATCTAGCCAAACGGTACGCAGCGGCCAGCGCTCATATTGACCCAAACATTAGTTCGGACGACTTGACGGCTTTAAAGCAACGGCTGACCAATAAGGGTTATCTACCTCAGACCGTGTCGGACCGTATCGGTATCGTCAGGCAGGTGGTGGATGGCATTGTGGTAGTGTTCAATATGTTCGGTCTGATCGCGCTTTTGGCCGCTGCCTTTGGCATCATCAACACTCTTCTAATGGCGGTGCAGGAGCGGACCAAGGAGATCGGCTTGATGAAATCTATGGGCATGAGCGGGTCGCGGATATTTTTACTGTTCAGCACCGAAGCGGCTCTCTTGGGATTCTGGGGGAGTGTGTTGGGTACCGGCGCGGCCATCGGTTCGGCCATGATAATTAATCGTATTGCCTCAAACGGTTTTCTGAAGGATTTCCCCGGGCTCGACCTACTGGCTTTCCCGATCACGCTAATAGCCGGCATTATTGCCGCCATTATCGCGGTAGCATTCTTGGCCGGTGTCTCGCCAGCCGTTAGAGCCGCCCGGAAAAACCCTATCGACGCTCTGCGGTACGAATAAGATGTGATAAGTTCTAAGTACCGATGATGTTAATCTTGATCGCCATCGCCGCATTTGCCGCTACCCTGCTGGGTGGCTGGTTGGCACTGCGGTTCAAGGATAAACTCCATCTCATCTTGGGGTTTTCGGCCGGGGCTGTTATCGGGGTGGCATTCTTTGACCTTATCCCCGAGGCCGTGGATCTCGGTCAGCAGTTTTACTCTACCTCCGCTATCGCTGCCTTCATCGCCACAGGGTTTTTGACCTACTTAGTTTTGGACCGGTGGGTGTTATTGCATCATCATGACAGCGACGAACACGGCCATACGGCTCCTCGACGTGGGATTTTAGGCGGCAGCACGCTGGCCGTGCATAGTTTCTTAGACGGTGTGGCTATCGGTGTCGGCTTTCAGGTCTCGTCCGCAGTCGGGCTGATAGTCGCTGTGGCGGTCTTGACCCATGACTTCTCCGATGGCATCAACACGGTCAATGTTTTACTGAAGCACTCCAAAGATAGTCGCATGGCTTTCAAGTGGTTAATGGTGGATGCCGTCGCGCCGGTAGCGGGTATCACATCGACTTTGTTCTTCGCTCTACCCGAACATCTGCTCGGTGTCATCTTAGCCGTCTTTGCCGGCTTCTTTCTCTACATCGGGGCGAGCGATCTTATCCCCGAGAGTCACCACGCTCATCCGAAGTTTTTGACCACGCTGATGACTTTGCTTGGTGCCGGCGTTCTGTTCTTGGTTATCCGTCTGGCTGGTCTGTAGCCCGTGGTACAATGTCGGTGTCTTGGAGGGGGCAAGCTGTCCCTTCAAAATTTGTATGGAGGTGTATAGATGCACGCGAACAGTGCCTGGGACAGGCCCGAATGGTATGGTTTGTCTTTTGAAGAACCGAATGTTATTGCCGTCACAGTTCATCCCACCATATGGCCGGCAGTGGTAGGTAGTCTGACAAAGCGAGTTAGTTCCTTGCGCGAGAAAAAGGCAGAGCCACCAGCTAACCTCTACCGGGAAAAGATGATAAGGATAGCCGAACAGTTTACGCTACCCTCGTTAACGGAACCCAAGGAGACCGACGGGGCATTCGGTTTTCAGAATACCTGTTTCTCCTATCAACATGACGAGCAGGGCTGGGTGTGCCGGTTTTACTTACCCGGGCATCAGGAGAAAGAGCGGGGACGGGCTCATGCCACGACTCTCAATTGGCTGTGTAATTCTCTTTGGCTGATAGGGGGCGATGACAACATCCCCAAGCCCAAGGGTCGCCACAGACAGCTGGTCGTAGTGGAAGACATCTGTTACACGGGGGGCTACAACGAATTGGGGGTGGGCATTAGCATCACTCCCACTCTGGCCAGATGGATCGCTGCCCAACCCCAAACCCAGCGGGTTCCCATTGTCGAGCAGGCCATCGCCAGTATGTATCGCTGGATGGTAGGTGGCAAACTTGAGTTGCTAGGCCATGAATGTTGCTGCTCTTTCGGCCAGTACTTCGGTGTCTACCTTCGTTGTCCCGGGAACGCCTGCGAGCTAGGCGGCGGCGGCCCCGTTGACCCGAACGACGGGTATTGCCTAGGCCCCCACAACGTGGACTGCTTCCCACAGGAGTTTGCCTTACTAGCGGGCGTGGCCAAGCTCTGTGATTTAGCTCGCGCCGACTTGGGATAGTACATTCAACGGGCGGCCGATTTTTATCGGCCGCCCTTTTTCTTATCCGGGGGCTATAATAAAAAAGTCATACCGCTAATCATTTTGTAATGAAGGGATACTACGACAATATCGAACAACTAACCATTCAAAACACCGACTTTCGGCGGGTCTTATATACCGGCCATCACACCCAGCTGGTGCTGATGAGTTTAAAGCCCGGAGAGGAAATTGGCGCCGAGGTTCATCCCGATATTGACCAATTCTTTCGCTTTGAGGCGGGGAGCGGGCAGTTGGTCATTGATGGTAACATCTACGAGGTCAAAGACGGCGACGCAGGCATCATTCCAGCCGGCGCCAACCACAATGTTATCAATACCGGAGCAGTGGACTTGAAACTTTACACCCTCTATTCACCCCCAGAACACATCGACGGCACGGTGAGGGCAACCAAGGCGGACGCTCAAGCCCAGCCGGAAGAGTTCGATGGCAAAACCAGCGAATGATCGGGATGTAATGTGAGCGACCACCCCTGCGGACTTAATTTTGCAGGGGTCGATGCTCATATCAGTAAGCGGAGGTAACCGAAATGGGTACATTGTTTACTTTCTTCCCGATCATAGCGCTCACTGGTCTCGCCGCATTCGGAATGACTGTTTCGTCCGACACCCGGGCGGCAGGTGGGGCTGACACCAGCCACGGCGCCAGAGTTGAGATCGTTCTAGGATCAAAACTGGATGCGCTAGTGGCCGGCGGCGATTTGACCGAGGCCCAGAAGCAAGCCATCTTGACCGAGAGGGATAAGCTTCGGACACAAGCCCAAGCCAACTTCGATCTCACCAAGTCGGCTGAGTGGCAAACGATGACGCCAGACGAGCGCCAGGCCCAGCTGGACCTGCGGGTGCGAACCGATCACCAAGCGCTACTGGAGTGGGCCGTTGAAAACAGGATCGACACTAAGTACCTCTACTTGGTGGGTGGTTTCGGCGGTGGGTTTGGTCACGGTGTGAGTTCTGACACAACCGTTCATGCTGACGCCTGACCCTGCTTGCACTAATCAATTCTGTTGATAGCTATGATGGGTTGGAGATATTATCCACCCACCATCCCCCCACAACAACAGCGTCCGGCTATCCCTCCGGGCGCTGTTTTTTGAGTTAAGTCGTTCTAGTTTAACGCTGGGGGATAAGAATACAGGTAGGGCTCTTTTTTGATGTATAATCAAAGCAGTTATATTATTTATCGGGGGAGCTATGAAAGCATTCCAACATAAGGTCGCTCTAACAGTGGCGTGGTTTGCCGTAGTTATGCACTTCATCTGGGTCCTGATTTTGGCTGGCGGTATGGGCCAACAGTTCGCGACTTGGATGATGGGCCTGCATATGGTGACCGCACCTACAACTTTTGGTGTGTTCTCGTGGGGCACCGCTCTGTGGCTTCTGGTTGTGGCCTTCGTCTTTGGCTACATCATCGGCTGGATTTTTGCCGGGGTCTACAACTGGGTCTCCAAGAAGAAGTAATTTGGTTCTTATATCGTCAATGTCCCTCTCTAGTCCCGTCATGCTGAATTTAGTCCAGCATCTGGATCCTGAAACAAGTTCAGGATGACAGATAAGATGAGATTGGGGGTCTTGACGACTTTGTTATACTTAGAAAGTAGGGAACTGCGACGGCCTCCAGGCCGTTTTTCTGACCTCGACCCATTTTTCCCCAAGGAGGTGCACCTTGAGGCGCAAGTTCTTCGCGTCCCTGACGGGGCGTATCGTTGGCCACTGCTGTCCCAGCTGTGGCAACTGACACCGCCCCTCCCTGGTCTACACATCGGGGAGGGGCTTTTCTCAATCCCTGCCTTTTGTCGTATTATAAACAAGTCCTGAGTCGCATCGAAGGATAAGTTAAACACAGGGAGAGTGAATGAACTTGTGGTTGAAGTTGATTGACCAGATCCAGCTCAGTTGGGATACGGCCGCCGGTACCGCGGGGTTGTTTTGGCAGAGCGCGGCTGCTCAATTTACCCTCTGGGGGCTGATCGACATCCTCTTGGTTTTTGGGTTGCTGTGGTGGCTCTATCGCCGTCTCCGTCGGAGCGACCTGATCAAGATCTTCCCGAAAATTCTCTTTCTACTATTACTAGCTCTACTTGCTCGCACTCTTGGGTTGTGGGCTCTCTTTATTGTTACCAGTAGTCTGACTGTTGTGGCGCTGTTGGCCATCGCCGCTCTCTACGCCCCAGAGATCAAGGGTGTGCTGGAAACCACTGGGCCCAAACTGCCATCGTTTGGCGATCAGCCGCGAGCTAGCGTGGGCGATGTTCAAACCATGATCCGGGCCGTGGCCGAGGCGGCGGCAGTTCTAAGCCGAGGGCACAAACCTGCTCTATTCGTGATCAAGAAGGATAAGTCACTAACCCGCCTGATCGATAACGGCACCCGAATGCACTCACTGGTTAAGAGTGAATTGTTAATAGATTTTTTTGGCAACGGTTCAGTCCTGGGTCGGGGAGCGGCGGTGATCGAAGCCAATCGCATTGTAGCGGCTGGCTCCACCCTGCTGCAGCCCCGAGCCAAAGTTCTCTTTTCAACGACCAATCCAGCTGTCCGCAAGGTAGCCAAGGACTGGGGAGCGGTTGTGGTGGTAGTCAATAAGATGGTCGGCGATATTTCGCTCATCCACCGCGACGATGTCTACAAGGACCTGACTCCGTCAGAACTGTCCAAGCGGCTGCAGACCATATTTGTTTACCCATCGTCCTAAATGGCCCTGTCCACCTCTCCAGCGGTTCGCGTAGTTTTGTTGATCACTGCGATCCTGATTTGGATTAACGTCTACGCTCTGTCCTACCAGACTAAAGTCTGGGCGGCTCCGATAGTAGTTAGTCATCTGGCCCCAGGTCTGGCCGTGGTTAACGCGGTGACTACGGTCGAGGCGAAGATCTCAGGCCGCCCGTCAGCTCTGAAAAAATTAACTGACACGGTATTTAATTTCGAGCTCGATCTCACGAAGGTGATCGCCCCGGGGCGCTATAGTCTAGCACTTATTCCCAGCGACCTGCCAGCTGACGTTCAGTTAATCGGATATTCACCGGAAGAGATAGTGGTCGACATTGACGTCGAAGTGTCCAAAGTGGTGCCGGTTGTCTTGGACACTCAGGGCTGGGTAGCTGACGACTATAGTATCAAACAGACTCGGGTTGTGCCTGACCATGTGACTATCTATGGAGCTGCGGTTCTGCTGGACCGGATTACCCAAGCCAGCGCCAATGTCAAAGTAGACCGTCGGCGCGAGACGTTTGTTGCCCCAGTCAACTTTTTGGTTGAGAGCGGCAGCGGCAGCCCGCTCGGGGCAGTGCGAATCAGCCCGCCAGACGGCAAAGCCGAGGTAGAGATCGGGGCTGGGGCGGCCGTGCGAAACCTGGGGATCAAACCGTCCTTCAGTGGCGAGCTCCCGGGCGGGTTCTGGGTTCGGGAGGTGAAGTTTGAACCTGGAGTGGTGTTGGTGTCCGGAACGCAGCAAGCTCTGGATCAATTAGCCAACTTAACTAGCACCCCTATCCAACTGGGCGGTCACACAAGCAGTTTCACCGACCAAGTAGCGGTGGATCTGCCTAGTGGCGTAACTCTGGTGGGGGAGAACCTCATCTTGGCCACAGTGGCGATTGAGTCATCCCAAGGGACCAAACAGTTCACACTCGTTCCGCAGTATATCAACGTTACGGAAGGTTTTAGCGTCACCGCAGCCAGCCCAGCTAGTGTTCGGGTAGTATTGGCCGGCGCTCCAGAGACCCTCAAAGATCTTCAACGCAATGACGTGGTCTTGCATCTTAATTTGCAAGGTGCCTTGTCGGGGGCTAATATGATCACGATCGATCAGGGGATGTTCACTACTCCCAGGGGGGTTGAGGTGGTTAGCTTCGCCCCTGAGCGTCTGGAAGTGATCTTAAGCCGCAGCCAATGAACTACTCGGAATACATAGTTTTAGACGTAGAGACCACCGGCGTGGACGCGCGGGTGGATGATGTGATCGAGTTCGCCGCCGTGCGGCTAGATGCTAAAGGAGAAGTAATTGACCAGTTAGATTTTCTGATCGGGACGCAGCAGCCTATCTCGTCTACGGTCATGGCCCTGACCGGTATTCGTCCCGAGGATTTGAGCGGCCAACCAGAGATCAGCACAGTGATCGATAAGATCCGAGATTTTGTCGGCACTGCCCCGATCGTCGGGCATAATATTGGGTTTGATGTTGAATTTCTTAACGCTAAAGGAGCCGAACTAAAAAACCCGGTTTTAGATACTCTTGAACTGGCCTACACGATCTTGCCAGCCCAGTCGTACTATAGTTTAGAGTTTTTATCCCACCGATTTGGGTTTGCCCATCAACCGGCCCACCGCGCCATGGCCGACGTACTCGCCACCACGGATCTGTTTC
Organism: candidate division Kazan bacterium GW2011_GWA1_50_15; assembly: GCA_001029795.1. Taxonomy (GTDB): domain Bacteria; phylum Patescibacteriota; class Kazan-3B-28; order Kazan-3B-28; family Kazan-3B-28; genus Kazan-3B-28. Next base: position 277,229 of record CP011216.1, on the reverse strand, counting down.
GCTATTTGGTCGGGCAAGTGGCTGATTTGCAGGCAACTACGCGAAAGCAAATCATCAGTCTTGTCCCAGCAGACAAGTGGACGTGGGGATGGTTAGTGAATGAACCGCCTACCTTCTCTAGACTGACCACACACCAAATCGACGAGGGCGAAAGCGATCAGCTGGCCGCCGAGGTTAAGCGAGGGAAGGCGTGGGCTGAGGAAGTTCTTCAAGCCGCGACCGACCCGATCAATCTAGTCGAAACCCACTTTGCTATCGCTGGGGACGCTCTGGCCTTAGCTTGCGCTGTGGTCAGTGCCCCTGCCATCGTCATCGTGCCAGACAGGCTGCTTTACCGCATTAATTGGGCAAAGCTCAGTCAGACAGTCGGGGCCAAAGTCGTGCCCCGTTATCCGTCCAGCCTGCAGTATCGGACTGATGCTGAAGTTGATCTAGCTAACAGCCAAGAAAGTTTGAGTGCCCTAGAAGCACAGCTGATCACTAAAGTTGTGATCTGGCGAATCGAGTGGGGGATGGACTACAGCCAGCTCTATCTCTCCCGCGAAGAACAGTACCAATGGGAACAAAAATTGGCTCCCGTAACTCCTCTGGATGAACCCACCGACGCGGTGGTCGTTGCCGCTGCTGGCAACTTGATGGATATCGGGAGCTTCCAAAACAGAGTGGTCGTAACCGCTCGCCCCCTGATGATGGAAGACGCCGCCTTTGCCGATCAGTCACGCATTTTTTCCGTCAACTACTTTACCGCCGCTATTAGTAGCCGGAGGGACTTTGTCCATCAATATGTCCGCGGGTCTGACGTAAAGTTGGCCGACAGTCTATTTAAAACTCTTAACCATTTGAGCGGTTCATTCCAAACGATTACCCAGTCTCTGGTAGAGATCTATACTGCCCATCCGCCCACCTCGGTTTACGAACGCAATATCGAACTGGCGTCAGAGTGGTTGCCCGCGTCATTATCGGAAGCCCTGCGGGAGGCCGCTGGACACGTGCAAAAATATCTAGAGGGGATTAGCGGGGTGTCCGCCCCCGCCGCCCTATCTCAGATCGAAAGGACGCGTAAACTACTAGTCGATCTGCAGCTGGTAGCCGAGTTGTCGGCCACTCATCGCTACTTTCTCTTCGCCGACGCTAATCGATTTTTTCTTGATATAGTTCCAACCCAGTTCGATCCTCAGCCTATCCGCCGACTTATCGGAACCGCCGGGCGGTTTATCGCGACAGGCTCAAGCCTCTCGGCCGGTGATCAGTTCAGTTATCTGCGAGGGTTGTTTGGGGACAGTCATACTCAAACTTTAGGTCTTGAACCTAGGACCGAGCTACTGGTCGCGGAGGATATGCCCAGCGGCACCGACTACTACGCCGCCCTTCAGCGGTTTGCTTCCCAGGTACTGTCCCAGCCCGGCCGTACAGTCCTACTGGCCAACTCGGCCTATGAAGCCAGGCAGTTATTTGAAGATGTATTTACTGGAGGGACTACGACAGGAACGGTTATAGAGAGCTACGACACGGTCGGTAACGTCTCGCTGGTACCAGCCCTGGTGGCACAGCACAAAAAGTTCTTTTTGATCGGGCATTACGCCTGGTTTGATCGTTTATCGCCGTACGCGAATGCGTTTGACCGTCTGCTTCTGGGCCGGCTCCCATTCGAGGCAGTTTCTCGCCCCCAAGCTAAGGTGTTGGCCGATGCTGACGAGGGGTTCAACACCTATACCTTACCGCGGGGAATTATGCGCTTAAAGGAGGTTCTCCACCAGGCAAAGCTGACCGGCAGGCCGATAGCTTTTCTGGATAGCCGGATACTCAGCCGGGACTATGGCCGGCAGGTGACTGCGGCGTTGTTAGATTTCACAATAGTGCCTCAAGGGTCTGACCGTATCATCGAATAACCAGGGTCGATGGGAGTGGGGATAACTAAAAAAGTTTGCGCCTCAGGAGCCGACAATACCGCATTTGCTAGCTACGGGTATTGACGTGTGGTTTAGCTTGTGGTACAGTAATATAATTTGGTGCAGGCCTTTGACAATAAGCGATAGAGAGAGTGTCGGGAAGCGAGGTATCACTCCCCCCAGTGGTGCTTCGCTTTCCGACACTGTCCCGTGTTGGAAAACAAAAACAAAAGTTGATTTTGTTCCTAGTCTCCAAAATATTCGATAGCAGATGCTGGTCATTTGCGTCGGCGGGACGGTTCGGTATTTGCACCTTTTTAAAGGCCGCCACGCCATAAATTCAATATTTACGGGCGCATGAGCGGCCTTTAAACTTTGTTTGGATATCTGTGCCATCCGTCAGATGACGGATGTTTTTGTATCTGGTTTTGGCTATACTGGAACTATGCCAGTTACTAGTTATTTGGTAGGGGTCGCTGTTACTACTATACTCGCCGCAGGTGCGTGGGGGATGGTGCTGGTCTATTTTGACCCGGGAACCGCTGGACCAATCGGCCTGGTCTTGTTTCTGGTTAGTCTAGGGGTGGCGGCGATCGGCCTGCTCACCATGCTGTTCTATGGTCTATACTTTTACGTGGCCGATCGAACCGATAGGTTTTGGATAGCTCTTCGCGAGGGGACTCTACTGGGGCTGGTCGGCATCGGAGGCCTGATCTTGCAGGTCTATCACATGTTGAGCTGGTGGAACATCGGATTAGCAGCCCTGGCCGCCGTGGTTCTGGAGGTCTATTTTCGGGTTAAAGTGGAGTAGGTGCAGGGATCTGAATAATGGAAGACAAACTAAAACAACTTTGGCTGACCGCTCAAGCCGAGATCGCCGCCGCGTCTCCGGCCGATGGCGAGACTTTGCGTACGAAATACCTGGGCCGCAAGTCCGAACTGAATCAGCTGCTGGGCGATATTCCCAAACTGCCTTCGGCTGAGCGGGCCGCGGTAGGAGAACTGGGGAACCATATCAAGGCCGAACTCACTCGGCGTCTAGAGGAGCTTGTGAGCCGGCAAGCTAAACCAGCCGACGATCTTTTTGACCCTACTATCCCGGGGTTGACCCAACGCCTCGGCCGACTACATCCGTTAACCCAAACAACCGATCAGTTAATCGAACTTTTCCAGGGCTTGGGTTTCTCGGTGGCTGAGGGGCCCGAGGTCGAAACTGAGGACTACAACTTTAATTTGTTGAACATCCCAGCCAACCATCCAGCTAGAGACGCTTGGGATACCTTCTGGATAAAACCAGACAAGGGCGCCAAAGAACGGGCTTTGCTACGTACCCACACCTCGCCGGTACAGATCCGATATATGCAGGACCACCGCCCGCCCATTCGCATCATCGCTCCGGGACGCACCTTCCGTTATGAAGCCGAGAATGCCACGCACAGTGCGGTCTTCTATCAACTGGAGGGCCTGCTTATTGATCGGGGTATTACTGTGGCGCACCTGAAGGCCGTCATCGATCTGATGGTGAAGGGTTTGCTGGGGGAAGGTGTGAAGTCTCGTCTGCGCCCTAGCTTTTTCCCGTTTACTGAACCAAGTTTTGAAGTAGACGTTTGGTTTAAGGGTCATTGGCTAGAGCTGATGGGCTGCGGCATGGTCCATCCGACCGTCCTCGCCAACGGCGGCATCGATGCCAATGAATTTTCTGGCTTCGCCTTTGGGCTGGGGCTGGACCGCATCGCCATGCTGAAATACGGCATCGATGATATCCGCTTATTCCTCTCCGGCAAGTTGGATTTCTTAGAGGAGTTCTAAAATCGTCATTCCGGCCTCCGCGGGAATGACAAAAGAGAATATAGGAACGACACAAGAATGAAGTTTTCTTACCAACTTTTAAAGTCTTGGCTGAACTTCAAGCTTTCCCCGCAGGAGCTGAGTGATTTGATCTATCTGCATATTACTGAGGTCGAATCAGTTGAGACGCACGGCAAGTGGGCCAACTTTGTAGTGGGAGAGATCCTAGCGATCAAACCCCATCCTAATGCCGACAAACTTTCCTTAACCCAAGTTGATGTTGGCGGGCGGGTCTTGGGTATCGTCTGCGGGGCTCACAATATTGCGGTAGGCCAGCATGTGCCGGTGGCCCTAGTGGGAGCAAAGTTACCTGACGGTACGATCATTCGTGAGGCCGTTATCCGCGGCGAACCCTCAGATGGGATGCTATGCAGTAGCGCCGAGCTAGGCTTAACTGGCGATGCCTCAGGTATTAGGTTGTTGGATACAAAGCGTCAGCCCGGGACATCCTTAAGTGAGCTACTCGGCGATGACGGCGACAGCATCTTGGATCTCAAGATTTTGGCTAATCGGCCAGACTACATTAGCTACCGATCGCTGGCTCGGGAGATCGCTGCAGTATTGCGGCAGGACTGGCAGCCGCCGGCTATCGCTGGAGTTAGGGGCGCATCGGCTACCGAAGCGGAACTGCGGGTGGAGGTCAAAGATCCTGTTGCTTGCCCACGCTATATGGCTCGCATTATCCAAAATATCCAAGTTGGGCCTTCACCTGAGTGGCTCCAGCAAACGCTGACCGCAGTTGGTCTGCGACCAATCAATAACATTGTCGATGCAGCTAACTATGTCATGTTGGAGACCGGTCAGCCCATCCATGCGTTTGATCTAAATAAAGTAAAAGATCGGTCTATCATCGTTCGTTCCGCCAAAGTAGGGGAGACTCTTGCATGCTTGGACGGGGTCACTCGTCCGCTTGACGTCCAAACCTTGGTTATCGCCGACTCGTCTGGTCCGCTCGCGATTGCCGGCGTGATTGGCGGAGAAACTAGCGGGGTGGGGGAGAGCACCACCGCTGTCGCCGTCGAGGTGGCTAACTTTGACTTTGTATCTATTCGCAACACTTCCCGCCGACTGGGTCTTCGCACCGATGCTAGCAACCGGTTTGAGCGAGGACTGGATGTTTTTCTACCAGAACTCGCTCTGCGCCGGGTAATTAAGTTAATTCAACAACTTTGCCCCGATTCTCAAGTCGGCAAAGATACTATCGATGTGCATCAGAAGCTCCCGCCTGCCAGTCGCTTATTAGAAGTTAGCGCCGAGGCGATCAATCGCCTGCTGGGTATCATTATTCCCACCGGTGAAATGGCAGATATTTTAAATCGCCTGGACCTTTCGACCACAGTTAATGGTGACAGACTGTCCATCGCCGTTCCCCACGACCGCTCCGATATTGACGGGATGGCCGACATTGCTGAAGAGATCTTAAGAATTTACGGCACCGACCAGGTCCCGCTAGTCATGCCGGCTTTGCCGCTGGCCCTGCCGACCCAACCCGACCTGCGCCGAGTGTTGACTCGCGTCAGAGAGACCCTGGCCCGCCTTGGTCTGTTCGAGGTTTATCTTCACCCCTTTGACGTTGGTGGCGAGAGCGCAGTCGAGCTGGATAATCCGCTTAGCAGCGTCGCCACTCACCTCAAAACTGACCTCACTGAAGGTCTGCGGCAGCTAGAAGCCGGTCGGTCTGATTTTCGTATTTTTGAAGTTGGTACAGTATTCGCTAAAGCCAAAACCGTCTTCCCGGAGGAGCGTCAGCAGCTAGTGCTGCGCATCAGTGAGCCGGACGCCTATCGCGTGGCCCGAGGCATTGCCGATACACTACTGGGCGAACTGGGTCTCACTGGAACGGATTGGCGCGAGGTCGCTGGAGTTGACGGTCTTAGGTTGGTGCGGGGTCAGGAGATGGTCGGCGAGTTGAGGCGGTGGGGGAGCGAGGCCACTTTTGCTCTGGATTTGAGCGCCATTGCACCGCAAGTGCGATGGACGCGGGAGTACCGGCCGCTACCCAAATACCCAGTTGTAAAAATGGATATGGCGTTTTTCATTCCCGACCGGGTCCGGATCGCTGACTTGATCAAAGATATTTGGGCCGCTGATCCGTTGGTGGACGCAGTTGAACTTTTTGACATCTTCCGCTCGCCCGATCGGGGCCGGAGCGCGGCTTTCCATGTCCAACTTCGCTCTAATGTTCGGACCCTCACAAAAGAGGATCGGGACAAGGTGAACGAAGTGATAAAAAACATGCTCCTAGAGCGGCATAAAGCTCGCTTGCGTGACGAATAGAATCTCTTGTTAAGGAGGAAGATTTTGGCTATAATGAAGCAGGTGAAAAGCGGTCCAATATCTCACGTCCGCGGCTCTACTTATTGAATCAATTTTAGGATGGCAGGCAAGAAAAAAGACGAACAGTCTCAAACCAAGTCAAGCGGTTATGGGGCCAAAGATATCCAGGTTCTAGAGGGTCTAGCGCCTGTTCGCAAGCGTCCTGGTATGTATATCGGCTCGACCGGCATCGAGGGGATGCATCATCTCATTTGGGAGGTGGTGGACAACTCCATTGACGAAGCCATGGCCGGCCACAGCACCAAAGTCGAGGTAACTTTGCATGCCGACGGCAAAGTCACCGTAGTGGACGACGGCCGCGGCATTCCAGTAGAGAAACATCCTCAAACTAAAAAATCCACTTTAGAAACAGTGCTGACCACGCTGCACGCTGGTGGAAAGTTTGGCGGGGCTGGCTACAAGGTGTCTGGGGGTCTGCACGGCGTCGGCTTGTCGGTGGTCAATGCGCTGTCGGATTATTTGAGAGCCGAAGTCACTCGTGACGGCAAGACCCACGCCCAAGAGTACAAACAGGGCAAAGCCACCGGTCCGGTTAAAGTAGTGAACGCCAAAGCCCAAGGTCATGGGACAACCATCATTTTTCACCCCGACAAAGAGATCTTTGGAGAAGCGGTAGTGGATGGATTTTCGTGGAAGACCGTGGTGGAACATTTGAAACAGCAGGCCTATCTGACTAAAGGGATTAAAGCCAAAGTCACCGACGAGCGTACCGGTGAATCCCAGCTGTTCTATTTTGAGGGTGGGGTGCAGGCCTATGTCACTGATCTGAACAAAAATAAAACTCCGCTGTTCGAGCCGCCTTTTTATGTGGATAAAGAACGGGACGGTGTTCGCGTGGAGATCGGTTTACAATACACAGAGGATTTCAACGAGAATCTTAAGGCCTTTGCCAACAACATCTACAACCCCGAAGGCGGCATGCATGTGGTGGGATTTAGGGCCGCGTTGACCAGAACTCTGAATAACTACGGCAAAAAGGTCGGTATGGTCAAAGACGCCAAGGACGCCTTAACCGGCGATGATGTCCGCGAAGGGTTGACCGCCATCATCTCCGTGAAGCTGACTAATCCGCAGTTCGAGGGTCAAACCAAAGCTAAGCTCGGCAACCCAGAAGTCCGCACCGCGGTCGAGTCGGTATTCAACGACTACTTTGGGAACTTCCTAGAAGAGCACCCCAGCGATGCGCGGAAGATGATAGGTAAAACTATGTTGGCGGCTAAAGCCCGACTGGCCGCTCGAGCCGCACGCGAAACAGTTATCCGCAAAGGTGCCCTAGAAGGGATGACTTTGCCAGGGAAGCTGGCTGACTGTACTGAAAAAGATCCTGCAAAAAGCGAACTCTACATCGTAGAGGGAGATTCGGCCGGCGGTAGCGCCAAAAGCGGCCGCTCCAGAGAGTTCCAAGCCATCTTACCTCTGCGGGGAAAAATTTTAAATGTGGAGCGAGCGCGGCTGGACAAAATGCTCTCCAATAACGAGGTTAAGGCTCTCATTATCGCTTTGGGGGCTGGCATCGCTGATCAGTTCGATATTGAAAAGATCCGTTATCATCGAGTGATCATTATGACAGACGCCGACGTAGACGGTGCTCACATCCGAACTCTGCTTTTGACGTTCTTCTATCGGTATATGCGCCCAGTGATCGACCGCGGCTATCTCTATATTGCGCAGCCGCCGCTCTTTCAGGTGCGTCTGGGCAAGGATACACAATGGGCATATAGCGATGAAGAACGAGACGCGATCATAGCTGATTTGGCGAGTAAGGCAGCTGCCAAGCCAGCCAAAGGGAAGAAGCCTGCTGAAGAAGCGGCCCCCAGCGAAACAGAAGGGGAGACTGCCCCCGAGATGGCGCAGACCGGTCGCACACCCACGATCCAGCGCTACAAAGGTTTAGGCGAAATGAACCCCGAACAACTCTGGGATACTACCATGGATCCGGCGCACCGCATCCTGCTGAAGGTAACTATCGATGACGCTCTCAAGGCCGACGAGGTGTTCGCCACCCTGATGGGCGACGAAGTTGCACCCCGCAAGCGTTTCATCCAGACCCACGCCAAACAGGTCCAAAATCTCGACATCTAAAATAACTCGAGGGGGCACCAGTGGGTTCCCCCCTAACAACCATGAGTGGAGAACGAGGGTGTGTTCTCCCCTCATCGGCGGTTGGCAAAAGCCAACCCTCGCTTGTCATCTTGGGCTAGCCGTCTGCTCCCCACTCCACCCTTAAGAGAGAACGGAACAGGTTCGCTGCTCCCCTCCATATTAAGAGCTTAGCTACCCACTCCCGTCCCCACCTTCAAGAGGGAATTTTGTAGTACTATATAAAGGTATGTTTCAGGGGTGGGACATACAACGACAAGGGTGTCGACTTTGCCTTTGAATAAAGTTGTAGTTGTATGAGTAGTCCGCTATATGCGCTGACAATTGACCTGAAAGCAATTGATCACAATATCAAGCAGATTAAAGGACTATTCAAACCCGGCACCAAAATAATCGCGGTAGTGAAATCCAATGCTTACGGGCACGGGCTGTTTGAGGTGGCTCGTCAGGCCCTGCGGTCCGGGGCCAGCCATTTAGGAGTGGTGTCAGCTACGGAGGCATTGGAACTTAGGCGACGAGGGGTACTGCACCCCATCGTCATCTTGGGCGCGGTCAGTAAAGATGACTTGCCTGCCCTGATTAAAAACAAAGTCGCCGTGACGATCTACAATGCCGAGTCATATCGTACCCTCAGTCGTGCGGTATCAATTCTGAACAAGAAGGTCATTGTGCATTTAAAGCTAGACACCGGTATCAACCGTCTAGGTTTTGCCACGGTAGATGAGTTTGTTAAGGTCGCAAAGACTATTACAGCTCGGCCCCGCTACTTCGAATTTGAGGGAGTTTACTCACATCTGGCTAGCGTTGAGGAGCTCAACCAAAGCTACACCAACGATCAGATCCGCATATTTGAACGAGCCTTGGCCAAATTGGCCGACCTGAAGATCAAGGTCCCATTAGTATCGCTAGCCGCTTCAGCCGCCGCTGTTATGCTCCCAGAGAGTCGATTCAACTGTGTTAGGATAGGAATAGAAATGTACGGCCTTTGGCCGAGCAGGGGGGTGGAACTTTGGTGTAAGAGGAGCAAGAAAACACGCGGCTTTAAGTTGCGGCCAGCCTTGGTTTATAAGACCCGTCTGGTTCATGTTAGACGAGTCAAAGCTGGCGCATACATCGGCTACGGCAACGCTTTCCAAGCGCCACAAGCCATGACCATCGGTGTTATCCCTGTCGGTTACGCCGAAGGATTACCCAGAAGTCTAAGTAACATGGGCTTTGCCCTGCTTAAAGGCGCGGTAGTTCCCATTGTCGGCCGGGTGTGTATGAATATGACAATTTTAGATGTTAGCCGTCGCCCACGCGCTAAGGTGGGGGACGAGGTGGTCTTGATCGGTCGCAGTCACACCAAAGAGATCACTGCTACCGACGTGGCTGATTGGGCCGGAACCATTAACTACGAGGTTGTCGCCCGATTACCGGCACATATTGAACGTATTTATAAGTGATGAACAAAACTATCAAATTCATCTTTGTGACGGGCGGGGTCCTTTCGGGGCTGGGCAAGGGGATAGCCGCCGCTTCTATCGGCAACATCTTGAAGGCCCGGGGCTACAAGATATTTATGCAGAAGCTAGACCAGTACATCAACTATGATGCGGGGACTTTAAATCCCGGCGAACATGGCGAGGTGTTCGTAACGGATGATGGCGCCGAGACTGATCTAGACCTTGGACACTACGAACGATTCATCGATGAGAACCTTACCCAAGATTCATCGATCATGACTGGCCGGGTATACAGCGATGTGATTAACAAGGAGAGGAGGGGAGATTTTCTAGGCAAGACTGTCCAGGTTATCCCCCACCTCACTGATGAAGTTAAGAGCCTAATTCTAACAGGTGCCTCTAAGGTTGGTGCGGACATCGCTGTTGTCGAAGTTGGCGGAACGGTAGGGGACTACGAAGGATTCCATTATTTGGAGGCTATTCGTCAAATGCGCAACGAACTGGGACAAGATAATGTGATGTATTGCCACACCGTCTTCTTACCGTATTTGGGTGTGACCAAGGAGGTCAAAACCCGTCCCGCCCAATACAGTATTCGCGATCTGCAGGGCCTCGGCATCGCCCCGGACGCTGTCTTCTGCCGCTCGGACCACCCCATCTCGCGAGCTGCGTTAGACAAGATCGCTCGGGCCGGAAACTTGCCCATTAAGAACATCGTACCGCTGGAGACCGCTGATACTGTCTATGAAGTGCCGTTGACACTCGAAAACTACGGCCTAGGCGAGGTTATCGAGAGCCGACTAAATTTGACGCCCCAGTCCCCTAACTTGGCAGAATGGAAAGAACTAGTCGGCAAAATTAAATCCGACAAACGTCAGCTGAATATCGGCATCGTCGCCAAGTACACTACGATGGAAGATACCTACATCTGCGTGTTCGAGGCCCTGCGCGCCGCCGGCTGGTATCACAATGTAGATGTGAAGCTCCGCTGGATCGACGCCGAAGAGTTGGGCAGTCCCAACACCAATGTGAGTGAGGCCATGCGCGGGTGTGACGGCTATGTTGTACCCGGCGGCTTTGGCATCCGCGGCATCGAAGGCAAGATCAGGGCCGCCCAGTACTGCCGCGAGAATCAAATTCCCTACTTGGGTCTATGTTTGGGTATACAGATCGCCGTCGTTGAATTCGCCCGCAATGTCCTGGGTTGGGACGATGCCAACAGTACCGAGTTTAATGAAGAGACTAAACATCCGATTATCCATATTATGGAGTACCAAAAAACTATCATCAACAAAGGTGGCACTATGCGGCTAGGCGCTTATCCGGCCGAACTAAAAAAAGGCAGCCGGGCCTATGACGCCTATAAACATAGTCCCATCTCCGAACGTCACCGCCACCGGTTTGAGTTTAACAACCAATATCGTAAGGATGTTGAAAAACAGGGTATGATTCTGTCCGGTATCTCACCGAGCAATGAATTGATCGAAATCATCGAACTAAAAGACCACCCATGGTTCGTGGGGGTTCAGTTCCATCCTGAGTTCAAATCCCGACCCAATCGGCCCCATCCCCTCTTTCGTGAATTTATCGGGGCAGTGATTCGCGAAAGTTCCCTCTTGCAGGGCCTAGACCGCGGAGTCCAAACAATTACTGTTTAATCAGTCATCCTGAACTTTCCGCCAGTTGGCGGATCAGGATCTCATCTGAGATGCTGAAATTAATTCAGCATGACGAGCGGCGATTAGGTAACGCTAACGAAGGTTGCCGTCGCCGTGCGGATACCGTCTTTGTTGACTCGCCTAACTTGGAAGTTTACCTTACCTGGCTTCATGGCAAAGATAGTGTGGTCTTTCCCCATCTGGGTATTGTCGCCCGAGCGGTACTTCTGACCGCGCTGGCGAATGATAATATCGCCGGTCTTAGCGAATTGGTTACCGTAGATCTTAACCCCAAGCATCTTTGGCTTGGAGTCCTTGAGGTTTTTACTGGTTCCGGCGGCTTTTACATGAGCCATAAAAAAGACAAATTAGTATCTAGTATGCAGTATCTATAGGGAGGCGGGGGTGGGATCATCTAGCTACTAGATGCTAGCCCCCCAGATACCGACTTAGTACCCGACCAGATTAGCGTATTCGGCTCCCCAGGTCAAGCGGACAAGAAAAAGCCCCCGGATTAACCGGGGGCAAATTTGTCACCTAAGGTGCGCTTAACCATGTACATACCCCCTGAAAGGAGTAAAAAGGTCAGGACGACGGGGCTTACTAGGCGAATCCGTAGGAGAATGTCTCCAGGCGGATAGTGGTAAGCGACAACGAGCGCTATGTCAGCGAACCCGAACAGCATCCCCCAAAATACCCATTTACGCCAAGTGGCGCATAGGGCATACAGAGATCGGAGTACCCCTGCTAACCGCTCCATCCTCTCGACGGGAGTTTCTTTGTTACTGGGCGCGCTCACTCCGCATCACCTCCCGCCGACTCTGGCTTTGGGCCGAGTTTTTGGACCATATCTCTCTGCCGTAAAGATTGACTGCCAGTGTAAAGCAAGCAATATATACCTAACAGTAGTAGTCCCAGCTCGCCCGCCCAAGCGGGGTAAGGTAAACCCCGCCACTCAGGCGCCGATAGCCAGACCGTCTGTATCTCAAGGGCCGTTATCAACGCCAAGAAAGCGATTTCCATCAGCAGAACAGTTCCGCGGTCACTACTACCGGACAGATCCCTTCCTTGAGCGTTAGGAAAAGGTGTCCAAAATAACAGCCGTACATCAGAAGTACCACCACTCCTAAGACGACAAGGGAGAACCGAGTATCCGGTTTCGATTGTGAACCAATGCGTTTTCATCAACCACCACCTCCCAAATTTTTAAGTTACAACACAGATGCGGGAATCATTTTTTCTCGAATACAAATATTTCTCGCAGAACAAAGGCATCTGGGCGGGAGTACAGTAGGCTGCCGCGATGGCTGGCCAGCGCCTCTTTTTTGGCCTCCTCGGCCGGCAGAAACGGGCGGCGGATATAACCTAGTTTTTCGATATCTTCCAGAATATTCAAATACAGTAGTCCCTCGTTGGTTTTAATCACCGGAAAAACAATCCCTACCCGCCGAACCTTACTGAAGTTCTTTTTTAGGTTGGTAAAAAATCCCAAATACAATTTTTCCAGTTCGGCGGAGATTTCCCTAGCGTGATGGATCAAGACGGGTCCGCGCTGCGGCGGTCCGAGGTATGGTTCAGTAGCTATAAAGGTATTGGCTTGGTTGGCTTTCTCCCAGCGTGAGCGGGTGGCGTCTGCCACTCGCACTCGTCCAGCAACAGAGATTTTTTTTATTTTATCTTGGCCTAATTTTGGCGCGGCGGCGTTGTAAGTCTTTATTAACCACTCTAGATTCTCAATCGTGTCTTTGACCGCCTCCTCGTCGATATCCGCCCCCAGCACGTCCAGGTCTAGGAGGAGGGCTTCCTGTAATAGCACCCCACTGCCGCAGAAGGGGTCGAACACTTGGGTCTGGCCGGTGTCGCGCGACAGGTTCAAAAGCATCTGAGCCAGTTTGGGCGGCAGCATCCCGGATTTGGGGTTCGGGCTGGGCTTCTCCATATCCCGCTGGGCGTAACTGCGAAAGTCCTGCACCGTACGGGTGCGCCCGACCAAAAAACTCTTTTCTTGTTTAATGATGACGATTTCGGCGCCAGTCTCAACTAGCTTATTGTTGGCCACCATCACAGAACTCAGTTCAAAGTTCTTTTCATCGACGTAGCGGATACTGTACTGGTCTTTGAATCGACGCTTCAATTGGTAGGCAAAATTCCGGAGCCAGTTGATCTCAGCGTAAACTAACGACTTGGTGGTGTAGACCGAGATGCCAAAATTAATTTTGCTGCTGTGTTGGGCGAAGTAGTTGTTTAGCAAATTCTCCCGGGTCAGAATCTTGTCCAGTTGGAAGATGGTCCCCCGATAGTCATCAACGATTTCGATAATCTTGATGGTCCCGCCCAAAATATCTTGTAGCTTATTCAGCTTGGCGGCTGTCAGCTTAAGCTGAATGATTAAAATCTCACCCATCCGCTCGATCGAGCCGTGGGGGACTTTCTCCACAGTTAAAATATTTAGGATCTCAAGAAAACTGATCAACGGGTGAGATCCCAGTAGAAAAGCGTATTTTTTCATCCCTGGGAGCTTAAAACAACAGACCCAGTATATCTTTTTCCTGGTTCCCCTGCAAACCCCAATCAGGTAGAATAAGGGAGTGGCAAAAAGTATATCCCAGCTCATCAAAGATGAGGCCAAACGTCAGCAGAACACTCTGTCTCTGATCGCTTCGGAGAATATCGCCCCTAAAGAGATTCGCGAGACGACTGGGTCGGTTTTGATGAATAAATACTCTGAGGGCTACCCGGGCAAACGCTACTACGGCGGGAACGAGATCATCGACCAGATCGAGGTGATGGCTCAGGCCGCCGCTAAGAAACTGTTTGGCGCCGAGCACGCCAATGTCCAGCCCTACTCCGGCTCCCCGGCCAACATCGCGGTCTACACCGCTCTGTTGCAGTTCGGTGACACAGTGATGGGGATGAGTCTGCCACATGGCGGTCACCTCACCCACGGGCACAAAGTGAATTTCAGCGGGAAAGCCTATAAATTTATTCAGTACGGCGTTGATCCGGAAACAGGGTTATTGAACTATGACGAGATCGAAACCCAAGCTAAGATATTTAAACCTAAACTGATAGTCTGCGGGGCCACCGCCTATCCGCGGGAGATCGACTTCGGGCGATTTGGGAAGATCGCTAAAAAGGTTGGTGCCTACTTACTGGCCGATATCTCGCATATCGCGGGGTTAGTGGCTGGCGGAGTTCACCCTCAGCCATTTCCACATGCCGATGTGGTAACTACTACCACCCATAAGACTTTAAGAGGGCCAAGGGGCGCGGTTATCTTATGTAAAAACTCTCTGGCAGAAGCTATCGATAAGGCCGTGTTCCCCGGGCTGCAGGGTGGTCCGCACGATAACATTACTGCCGCCAAGGCGATCTGTCTCCAGATAGCCGCCAAGCCAGAGTTTAAGCGCTACGCCGCTCAAGTTGTAGCTAATGCCAAGGCCCTAGCCACTAGCTTACAAAAACTTGGTTTCACACTGGTCACTGGTGGCACAGATAACCACATGCTTCTAGTTGACCTTACATCCAAAAATATTACTGGGATGAAAGCGGAGCGAGCGCTAGAGAAGGTCGGTATCATCACCAACAAGAATATGATCCCAGGCGATCTTCGCAGTCCCTTCGACCCGTCGGGCATGCGGCTAGGAACTTCTATTCTAACCAGCCGAGGGATGGGGGAGCGAGAGATGCAAGAGGTTGCCATGATGATCGCGAAAGTAGTAGACAAACCCACTAGTTCGGCAGTACTATCGGCGGTGAAAAAGGAAGTGGCGGTCTTAACAAAAAAGTTTCCGATCAAATAGAATTAACATATTGGGTTAAATGTCTTGTTTCTGTGGTGGCCGAGTGGTGGAATGGTAGACACGCACGACTCAAAATCGTGTGCCTGCAAGGGCATGAGAGTTCGACTCTCTCCTCGGCCACCACAGGCGCGAGACACGCACGACTTCCACCGACACCTATGGCTTTGGCGAACAGACGCCATCGTGTGGGGGGAGTTTACCCCGCATGTGACGCTACCGTCATAACAGGGGTACCCCGTTTGAAAGTTTATTTGACAAGTATAATTCTTAATGGTAATTATTATGACGACTACCAAAGAAGCTATTTCAAAAGAATGGCTGTGGGGGGCGGTAGGCTTAGCGGTCGTGGCGGTTGGGTGGCTGGTTTGGGTGCAACTGCATCCAACTGGGCCGAAGTGGGTCACGAGTACCAGCCGGGTTTATAACTATCAAATAGATCATCCAGCCGACTGGACGTTTGATGATAGTCAACAAACTTTTCCGACGGATGTGATAGCCAGTCCGGACGGAATGGCTATGGTGTTTGTGTCGACGCTATCTGACGCGCGTCTGACCGACGTGGAGGGCAGAAAGGTAGTTTTACAGACCATTGAAGAAACTTTTCGCGACGACCCCAATCACACAGTAGAGTTCTTCGATAGCAGTCCGGGCACAACTCCGGACGTTAAGTCTGGCTACGCGGTGGCTGGTAGCTACTCCGAGAATGACCAAGAGTGGAGATTCAAAGAGATAGGCGGGTTTGGTGAGCAGTCTGGTATGTTGGTTGTGATTCGCGGCAATATTCTACAAGGGGCAGTGAACCAATATCGTTACGTCGTCGATAAGATTACCGAATCGATAAATCTCACATCAACCTAATCGATCATATGTTAGCTAGGCCACACATTCGTCCGCTTATTATAGTTTTAGTTATTCTCATTGCCGCCGCGCTGGTGGCGGGTTGGTATAACTATACTCGAGGACAAGCTCAGGACTGGGAGGGGTTAGCCAAACATCTAACCGAGCAAGGTGTAGTGGAGTACGGCGCGTTTTGGTGTAACCACTGTAAGAAGCAGAAAGAAATGTTCGGGTCGGCGTTCCAATATATTACCTACATCGAAAGTTCCACCCCGGACGGCAAAGGCCAAACAGAGGCGGCCAAAGCCGCCAACATCACCGGCTATCCGACTTGGGTTTTCCCCGACGGTAGTCGGGTCGTTGGCGTAATGACCTACGAACAGCTTGCTCAAAAGAGCCGATATCAACCAACCACTAAGTAGCCACCGACTATGGAGCAGTTCAACGTCCAACCCAATTGGTACCCACCAGCGCCGCATCGTCGCAGGCGGTTTTGGGGCAGGCCGTTCAAGTTTCTCGGTCTGTTCGCATTTTTCTTTGTTCTGCTGACCCTGATCGTGATGGGACCAACCATCTATACGAAAATAGCATACTACTTCACAGCGCCCTCGACCGATTACTCACAAAAGTACGAACTGCCAGTCTCGGTAACGGACGACTTGCAAGCCATCCAAGATGTTACAAGCGCGCTCGATCAAAAGATATCCGTTCCGTCCCAAGACACGATTTTAATTCCTAAGATTAACGTTACTGCCCCTCTGGTTTATCCCGACCAGCGCGATAATGCGGCCATCCTTGAAGCCATCAAAGAAGGTGTGGCTCACTATCCCAACACCGCTCTGCCCGGTCGGGTTGGCAACGTTTTCTTGACCGGCCACAGCTCGTATTACTGGTGGAGTGGCGGGAAGTATAATCAAGTTTTTGCTCTATTAGACAAGTTGGCTACCGGTGATCTGATATATGTCTATTATCAAGGCGGTCGATACAGCTATCGGGTTAGTCGCGCGTTTGTGGTCAACCCAGACCAAGTCGATGTCCTCAACGCTAGCGATAAACCGATCTTGACCCTTATGACGTGTACGCCAGTCGGTACGAATCTTCGCCGACTAATAATTCAGGCCGACCTCATTGGCCGTCCGCCCGTCGATGCCAGCGCCTTTACGCCCTTCCAACAAATCCCCACACTGCCCAACATTCTTCCGGTCTAGCTCCCGGCGGTAGTCATCAGCCAGCCGGGTAGCGCACCGAACAACCCCTGGCCCGGATGGCGCAGGGTGAGTTCGCTTAGCTGTGTGCCGACCAGTAGCCAAACTTGGTGCGAATCGAGACCCAACAGTAGCATCCCGGTTTTGGCGCCAACCAATTCATAGACGTTGCTAAAGCTAGGATCGGTGACAAAAAACTTGTCAGTACTTTTTATAAACACGCTCTCGTTGCGTTTGCCGATCAAAGTGGGTGTGTCCGCGAACTGACGCAGAGCGGTTGATGTTTGTTTGGCGAAATCATACGCATTGACCATGCGTCCTACCACGAAGAAAAGTTGTTCGCCTAGATAGTCGTACAGCGTCCCCTGCACATTGCTAGCCAGTTTGCTCAATCGTAGATCAGCGGCGGCATCAGATTTATTTAACAGCCAGAGCCCTCGACTGCTTGGATTAACCGCCAGGACCGCAATTTCGTCCTCAGGGGTTACCAATATCTCATGAGCTCTAGCCACCGGTAGATTCGTGAAAATGGATTCGGCCGGGCGCTCATCAAATGGATTAGAGTCGCGATAGAGCACGAATTGTCCATGGGAGTCGCGAGTGATGTAGTACATCTTGCCGTTGGTGTAGGTCGCTCCGGTCACCGACTTAGCGTACAGGCTGGTTTGGTTTAGTGCCAGATCGAGGGTATATAGAGAACTGCCGATCAATAACATTAATCTATCGGCGTCGATCCAAGATAGATTCTCGGGGCTGACCTGATTGAGCGGCGTCCCAAACAACTGCCCGCGGTAACCAGCAGGGTCGATGATCGCTAACCAGCGTTTGCTACCCACCATTATCCCAAGAGCGATATTATTACTTGTCTCATGCCGTTTGGCTAAATACAAACCAGTGGTCTGGGCTAACACAGTTTTTACATTAGTGGGCATCTTATCAATATTTAGGTCAGTTGCGGACGGACCTAGTTTGACAAAATGCTTCGTCTGGGTGAACGCCCAGATCTCAGTATCAACGTCTAATACCGCAGTAATATCATTCGCCACGGAGGTTGACTTGATCTCTGCCAACACCATATCGATATTGTGCTCTTCGGTGGCCTGATTAGAGATGACTTCTACATCTTTTTCGTACGGCTGATATCCATCGAGAGTGAGTTTAATATGATAAGCCCCTGGCAAAGCATTACGCAGTGTCAGCGGAGTCTTGCGCGAGGGGGTCATGTCATTGATCGTGACCGTGGCCCCGCTAGGCTTACTGGTGATCGCCAATACCCCCGTCTTCTTTATGGTCCAAGTCTCGATATCTAAACGATAGCCAGTGGCATACATTACCGCATATGCCGCCAACGCAAAAAATCCGATCACGGCAACCGTATAGGCAAGCAGGGTAGGCCAATTCTTTTGATACGCCATATGGGTTAAAATAGGGTAGCGGCTAAAAATCTCGTCCCCAGGCACAAAACCAACCACAACCGGCCATGGGTTACCTCGATTGATCCATTGCCCGTTTCCTACCAATAATAGTTTAACTTCTTCTCCAAGTAAATGCGTATCGGCATTGACGGTTCAGCTCTTACTAACCCCCAATCCACTGGCGTGGAGGTGGCTACGCGGGAACTGATTTACGCCCTTTTGCAGCTAGATCATGATCAGCAATACATTCTATACGCTCCAGCGGCTCTACCTCAGCGGTTTCAAGGGTTCCCCAACGTTATTAACCGCATCATCCCGCCGGCAAAGTTCTGGACTCAGACCGCACTGTCGGATGCTATCGCTGGCGATAATTTAGACGTCTTCTGGTCGCCTAGCAATATTCTCCCCCGCAAACTGCCCGTTAAAGTTTTAGCCACGGTTCACGATCTGGCGTTTATGAAATTCCCGCGAGCTTATTCTTGGCGCAGTTGGCTGGGCTCATGGCTAACGGTCAAACGGGCTCGCCGCTTCGCGACCAAGATCATCACGGTTAGTCAGCAGACCAAAACCGATCTAATCAAATATTTTCACACTCTGCCAGAACAGATAACAGTCATCTACAACGCCCTCCCATTCACGGTTGCGAATCTCGAACCAACTGGCCTGTCTGTCCCCGAAAAATTTCTATTGGTAGTCGGTCGAGTGGAGCCGCGCAAAAACCCGTTCAATATTATCCACGCCTTCGCGGAGCTGGCCGCCGGTTATCCTGATTTGCATTTGGTCTTTGCTGGGCCACTTGGGCGTCACGCCGGCCAAGCAGAGGGGCTGGCGCGCCGATACGGTCTCAATCACCATATTCACTGGCTGGGCTTTGTCACCGAGGTGGGGCTGAACTATCTCTACAGTCGAGCCCTGCTGTTACTATTCCCTTCGCTCTATGAGGGGTTTGGTCTGCCTATCCTCGAAGCTTTTGCCCATGACCTGCCCGTGGTGACCAGCAACTCGGGCGCCCTTCAAGAGATAGCTGGCCAAGCGGCAGTTTTGGTTGAGCCGACCTCGTCCAGCAGTATCGCGGGCGGCATTCGGCGGCTCCTGGACAATTCCAACACCAAAGCGCAGTATGTGGCGATGGGACGGGAACGTTTATCCGATTTTTCCTGGGAACGCTCAGCTCAACAACTACTTGATCTCATCAATTCACTATGAACGAAGAAACTAACCCAGATAGTCATTCTGAACTTGTTTCAGAATCCATCGATGGATCCCGAAATAAATTCGGGATGACAGTAGGCAGGCCCAAGATCGCCATTGTTCACGATTTTCTCCAGTCGCTCGGTGGTGCCGAACGGGTGACTTTAGCTATTAGTGAACTCTATCCCGACGCCCCTATCTACACCCTAACCTACAATTCAAAGCTGGATAAATATTTTGGCGACAAGAAAATTGTCACCTCTTACTTGCAAAAATGGGCTCATCTCCAGCGATGGGCAAGGATTCCGGCCAAGTTACTCCTACCGTTCTATCCCTTGGCTGTCGAGAGTTTCGATCTAGATGATTTCGATATAGTTATCTCCAGCAGTCACTCATTCGCCAAAAATATTATTACCCGGCCGCAGACCACACACATCAGCTACATCCACTCACCAATGCGCTATATTTGGGACACTTGGCACACCTACATCGCCGAGCAGAATTTAGGCCGGGCCTTAAGCGCGACAATTCGGCGCATTTTGAGCCAGATCCGTATTTGGGATAAAGTTGGCGCCTCGCGGGTGGATATTTTTGTCGCCAATTCTCACAATGTCCGCAATCGCATCGCCAAATACTATCGTCGCGATTCGCAGGTTATCTACCCGCCGGTGGATGTAGATAAGATATCCCTCGGCCAGCCAGGAGATTACTTCTTGGTTGTGTCGCGCCTAAGTCGCTACAAGCGAGTGGACTTGGCTATCGCCGTCTGTAATGAATTAAAGCTGTCGCTAAAGGTTGTTGGTACCGGTGAGGAAGAATCGGCTTTGCGCAAATTAGCTGGTCCGACCACCGAGGTCATTGGCTGGGTGGATGATACGGAAAAAATTAAATACCTTCAAGGCGCCCGCGCCCTTATCTTCCCCGGCGAAGAGGACTTTGGCATCGTCCCCGTTGAAGCCATGGCCGCCGGTAAGCCCATTATCGCCTTCCGCAAGGGTGGTCTGTTGGAAACGGTTATCGAAGGCCAAACCGGTCTATTCTTTGACGACCAGACCGTTCCGAGTTTGAAGAGCGCGGTAGAAAAATTTATCAATCAGACAGGACTCTGGGATGGCTCCGCTATTCGCCGTCACGCCGAACAGTTTAGTAAAGCCAACTTCCAATCCGCCATTGGCGGGCTGGTTGATCAGTGTTGGGCCCGCAAACAAAATAGCGCTACAGTGAACGGCCGTTCTCTGTAGTACACAACCATTTACAGCTTACAACCATGGGACGGCAAACTATAGAGATTTTGGGGGTCAGTGTGAATCCGATAACCTTAGCGCAGGCCCTGCGAGCAATTGACGAGATGGCGCAGGATGACCAGAACCATTACATTGTCACTCCCAATCCGGAGATGGTGATGTACGCCCGCACTTGCCCGGAGTTCCGCGAGACGCTTAATCGCGCCTCGCTCTCGCTGGTAGACGGCTTTGGCCTGCTGTGGGCGGCTAAGTATCTCTCACTGCCGCTCACTACCATCTCAGGCCTACGGGATATCCAGGAGTTCTGGCAGTTTATCTGGACCAGTGCTGCCATCGTGCTAGCTCCTAAGGCGCTTGATATTATTCCCGAGCGCTTAACCGGCGCCGATATGGTCTGGGAAATCGCTAAACTAGCCAGTGAACGCGACCAATCGATCTTTCTTTTGGGCGGGCAGCCTGGGGTAGCCTCGACGGCTGGTAGTCTCTTACAACAAATGTACCCGCGCCTACGGCTGGCAGGCGCGGTAGCTGGTCAGCCTTATGATGATACGGTCACTGTCTTGCGGAACATCAGCACCAGTCGTCCTAAATTTGTCTTATTGGCTCTACCCGCTGATCAGCAAATGGATTGGCTTGAGACTGAGCTTCCCAAACTCTCCGGCGCAGTCGCTATGGGTGTGGGGGGTGCATTGGACTTTATCGCCGGGACTACGGCCCTGAATGCCCCTACGGCAACCTCACCGGCCAAGCGCGCTCCGGAGTGGTGGCAGCGGCATGGGTTAGAATGGTTATGGCGATTTATGATCCAACCCTGGCGGCGTCAGCGTATTAAAATTGCCACGATAGATTTTATGCGGGCGGTCAGATATGATAAACTCAACAACAAGTAATTTCATATCATCATGGATACGGAAGGTTTGAAAGACACTGAAGAGGGTCTGAGCGGTACCTCTGGCAACTGCCACGGTACCGAAGATGACTAGGTTCTCTAACTACCAAAGCCCCGCCGGTTGGCGGGGCTTTGTCGTGTTAAAATGGATACATGGAAGGAAAAGTGCGGGTGCGTTTCGCGCCCAGTCCCACGGGGCCTCTGCATGTTGGCGGTGCTAGAACCGCTCTGTTTAACTACTTGTATGCCAAGCACGCTGGGGGAGTTTTCGTGTTGCGGTTCGAGGATACCGACACCGAACGCAACGAATCTGTTTTTGAAGAGAGTATTACGGATGGTCTGAAATGGTTGGGGCTGAATTGGGACGAAGACCACTACCAAAGTAAACGCGCTGATGTCTATCGGCGGTATTTAGAGAAACTGACATCCCAGGGTCTGACGTACGAACAGGACGGCGGAGTATATTTTAAACTACCCGCCGAACCACGCGTCGTCGTGGTGGATGATATTATTCGCGGCAAAGTCGAGTTCAACTCCAAGAACTTCGACGATATCGTCTTAATGAAAAAAACCGGCACACCTACCTTCAACTTCGCCAACGTAGTGGACGATATTGATATGAGTATCACCCATGTTATTCGTGGCGAGGACCATTTAAGCAACACTCCAAAACACATCCTGCTCTATGAGGCCTTTGCCGCGCCCATTCCGCGCTTCGCTCACTTACCGCTCCTGTTGAATCTTGATCGGAGCAAGATGAGCAAACGTACTGGTGATACAGCGGTGGATGACTATCGCAGGGCCGGCTATTTGCCGGAGGCGATGCTCAATTTCTTGGCGCAACTGGGCTGGTCCGATCCTGACGGACAGGACTTCTTACCGCTTGATGAGTTGGTAAAGAAATTCTCTCTAGAACGCGTGCAGAAGGCCGGCGCCGTCTTTGACCTACAGCGTCTCAACCATCTCAACCAGCACTACTTAATGCGAAAGAGTTTGGACGAATACATTGAATTAGCCAAGCCATTTATTGCCCATCTCTCCGGTGACGAACTGATGGGGCGGTTTGCGCTCGCGCTCATCCAGGACCGTGCCCAGACCTTGTCGGAGATCCCGGGACTTATTGAATATTTCTTTAAAACCCCCGACTACGAGGCCAATCTACTGGTGTTCAAGAAAAGCAGTCCCGAACAGACAGGTAAGGGCCTGAATGCCACCCTGACCGTCCTGGAGGCTCTGGAGGACACCGACTGGAACCAAGTCAAGCTACAACAGATATTGGATGAAACACTATCGGCTGAAGGTCTCCAACCGGGCGATATGTTTTGGCCGGTGCGAGTGGCGCTGTCGGGGGAAGAGGGAAGTCCTAGTCCGGTGGAACTTTTGGAAGCTTTGGGAAAAACCGAATCAATTTCTAGAATTAAAACCGCTATTAATAAATTAGTATAAGACCTACCGCAACTTTTCACTACTCCCTTCATGATGCGTAAACCGGGAAAAATCAGTATCTTCGAAATCATTGCCGATAGTTCTCTGACAGGCGCTCCACGGCACCTGCTGACTTTGATTTCCGGCATTAACAGCCATCGGTTTGGCATTACCGTCATTGCTCCGCCCGGACCATTGGTGGAGCAACTCAAGAAACGGAAAATCCCAGTATTCCAGGTCCCGATGCGCGGACGGGCGGATATGGTGGCCGTTAGCGCCGTCACCAAACTCTTGAAGAAATACGACCCCGATGTCATTCACACTCACGGTCAGCGCGCTGGTCTGATCGGTCGGATGTCCTCCAAGGGGATGCCCTTTAAGCGCGTCCATACCGAACACACTTACACACATGAGTTTAGGTTGGCCAATCCCATTTTGCATTGGACCCATCTGCGCATCATGCGGATGTTGGATAGCGGCACGGACAAAGTCATCGCCGTCAGCAACGCCGTCCGTAAGTTTCTTATAGATTCGCACATCACCAAGCCGGGAAAAGTCGTAACAATTTACAACGGGATTACCCCGCTAAGCCGTAAGGTTAGCCAAGAAGATGTCCAAAAATTCAAAGATAAATATAAGATCGTGCCGGATGATGTCATTATCGGTACGGTTGGCTCTTTCAACCAGGCTAAAGACACTGCCACGTTAATTAGAGCTGTGGCGCGGATGGTCAAAAAATGGCCAAAAATAAAATTAGTCCTGGTCGGCAAAGGCCCCTTGAAGTTCAAGTTAGAAACGTTAGTCAAGAAATCTGGTTTAGAGGAACGAGTAGTTTTTACCGGCGCCCTAGACAATGTCCTCCCAGCCCTTAAGACCTTTCGTATCTTTGTTCTGCCTTCGCTGT
The DNA here is from genome assembly GCA_001029795.1 of candidate division Kazan bacterium GW2011_GWA1_50_15. Taxonomy (GTDB): domain Bacteria; phylum Patescibacteriota; class Kazan-3B-28; order Kazan-3B-28; family Kazan-3B-28; genus Kazan-3B-28. The sequence continues at coordinate 253,039 of CP011216.1, read as the reverse complement.
CCGAGGCCTTTGGTATCACTATTCTAGAGGCGATGAAAGCCGAGGTGCCTGTGGTGGCGACCAAAGTCGGCGGCATTCCCGAAATCATCACCCAGAATCACAACGGTCTGTTGGTCGAGCCTAAGGACTCCAAACAACTGGCTGGCGTCTTAATGAAACTATTAAACGACCGGAAACTGCAGACCAAGTTAGCCCACAATGGCGCTGCAACTCTGCCGAAGTTCTCGGCCGACCGAATGATTGACCGCACCGAAGAGGTTTACAGCGGGTTGTTTCAATAATTTTCCCTTCGTCATCCTCGGGACTACCTCCGGTAGGGCCCGGGGATCCAGCCAGAAAAAGATTTTAATTTTCCTTTCTGGATCCCCGATGTCGTTCTGCTGAACGCAGGACGGCTCGAGGACGGCATATTATTACATATCTGTCGTATGAAAAAATCCGTCACTGCTCTTTGGGCTCTCGGTCTCCTGCAGGCTGTCGGGGCTAGTTTAGTCTTGTGGGGTTGGACCACATTGATGACCAATATGAATCAGTTGATCGCCGAAACACCCGAACCAACCCTGCCGGCCTTTCTTATTATCCCAATTACTTTTATCGTTACGGCCGTTCTGTCTGTTGGTGCCGTGTTAGGGCATCCTATCTATCTAGCGCTCAACAAACACTGGCCCAAAGCCCTCTGGCTAATTGGATGGACTCTTATCTGGTTAATCGTCTTAGCTGGTATCCTGGTTTATTTCTACTAGTCCGGTCCGACCCCCTACATCTGGTTTTATTGACTGAAAGCCAATTTCTGAGTAGTCTGGGCTTGCTTTTGTTGCTTACCAACTAGTCACTTTAAGGGAGGTGTTAAATTTGCTTAATGGAGCAACACTCATTGAACTGACCGAGCATTACGGTGCCCACAACTATCACCCCTTACCAGTGGTGATATCTAGGGCTAAAGGTATCTGGGTGTGGGATACGGACGGCAAACGCTATCTCGATATGCTTAGTGCCTATTCGGCCGTTAACCAAGGGCACTGCCATCCTCGGTTGGTCAAAGCGTTGCGTCAGCAAGCCGGCATGGTCACTCTGACCTCACGGGCTTTCCACAACGACCAACTGGGTCCATTTCTGCAGGAGCTCTGTGAGCTCGCCGGAATGCAGATGGCCCTGCCGATGAACACTGGCGCCGAGGCGGTGGAGACGGCCATCAAAACTGCCCGCAAGTGGGGCTATACTCACAAAAACGTCCCGGCCGAGCAGGCCGAGATCATCGTTTGTGAGGGTAACTTTCACGGGCGTACTACTACCATCGTTGGATTCTCTTCCGAAGCGCAGTATCGGGACGGCTTTGGTCCCTTTACGCCAGGCTTCAAAACTATCCACTATGGCGACATCAAGGATTTCGAGCGAACCATCACTGACAACACAGTGGCGTTTCTGGTCGAGCCTATCCAGGGCGAGGCTGGTGTCAGGGTCCCGCCAAAAGGGTATCTGAAACAAGTCAGGAAGCTTTGTCGTCAGCACAACATTTTACTAATGGTAGACGAGATCCAGACCGGTTTTGGCCGCACCGGTAAAATGTTCTGTTATCAGCACGAAGGGATCAAGCCCGACGTGTTGATCGTCGGCAAGGCGCTGGGGGGCGGCCTGATGCCGATCTCAGCTGTGCTGGCTTCGCGCAAGATACTCGGGGTGTTTCGTCCGGGCGATCACGGCTCAACGTTCGGCGGCAATCCGCTGGCGTGCGCCGTGGCCAGAGAGGCATTGCGGGTCACGGTCGAGGAAGAGTTGCCATGGCGGTCAGATCGGCTTGGAAACCTGCTCATAAAAGACTTGCGGACTATCAAGAACCCGCTGATAAAAGAAGTCCGAGGGAAGGGACTGTTTATCGGTGTGGAGCTTTTTCCGGAGGCTGGCGGCGCCAGGCGCTACTGCGAGGCGCTAATGACCGAGGGTCTTCTGTGTAAAGAGACCCACGATGACGTCATCCGCTTCGCTCCTCCATTAATCATCGAGCAGAACGAGCTCGACTGGGCAATGGAGCGCATTGAACAAGTTCTAAGACATCCCCTAAGGAGGTAATGTAACGTTGCGTAACATTTTCATGTCGCATCGTGATCAGCAGACCACCAACCATGTGCTGATGATCGCGCCAGTTGCCTTTGGTTCAAACCCAGACACTTTGGCCACCAACGCGTTCCAATCACGGGATGAGGTGACGGCTAGCCGGGACATCCAGGTGAACGCGAGAAACGAGTTCGAAAGCGTAGTGAGAGAACTCCGTGCAGCCGACATCAAGGTCTCTGTAGTGGAGGATACTCGTGAACCCTGGACTCCCGACTCGATCTTCCCCAATAACTGGATTTCCTTCCATCACACCTACGACAACACCATGGACACCGAAGAGGGGGTGGTGGTGTTGTACCCCATGATGGCGCCTAATCGCCGCGCCGAGCGTAAACTGTTCGAGAGTGTTACTGCCGTTCTGACCGAGAGCGGTCGCGCGATTACCCAGCGAGTTGATCTGACCGGATGGGAGGGTCACAAAAAGTTTCTCGAGGGGACAGGTAGCCTGGTGTTGGATCGCGTGAGGCGGATCGCCTACGCTTGCCGCTCGGGCCGGACCAATCCGGAAGTACTCCTCGATTTCACCAGGCGGATGGGATGCGCCAGTATTATTTTCGAGGCGGTGGACGAAAAAGGTCAACCCATCTACCACACCAATGTGGTGATGTCGCTCGGCTCCTCATTCGCCGTGGTGTGCGCGGAAGCTTTCATTAGCGCCGACGAACGTGAAACGGTTCTAGATTCTCTCTACAGCTCCGGGCGGGAGGTTATCCTTATTTCCCTCAAACAGATGGCTCAATTCGGAGCCAACCTTCTCGAACTTCGGAGCACCAAAGACCATCCATTCATCGCCTTGTCGCATGCCGCTTACCAAACATTCACGTACGAACAAGAGGATCGTTTGGCTAAGCATGGTCGGCTTCTGCCGCTCCGCATCCCCACCATCGAGAAATACGGCGGGGGCAGTGTCCGCTGTATGCTGGCCGAAGTGTTCCTTCCAACCCAGAATTAAGCGTTATTCCTCCGGGACCCACCCGGAGGATTTTTTATACCAGAGCGAATTACTAGACAGTCCCATAGCCATTACCTATAATCCAGTTGCGACTAGTGTTTTTGGGGCGTAGCCAAGCGGCAAGGCAATGGATTCTGGCTCCATGATCGTAGGTTCGAATCCTACCGCCCCAGCCAACGCAAAACCTATCGGGAGCCCTTGGGTTCGAACCCCGATACCAGACAAACCGGAAATTACTGCCATAATTTCAGCGGTATGCCGGTACGGGGCGGGTCCATGTCCGGGAGCCGAAAGGCTAACGATTAAACTACTTGGCAAACGAAGGGCTGCTCGTCTAAGATAAACCCATGCGCAACTATCTGATCGGAGTGTTGGGGGTTGGGGTTATCTTTGCGGCTTTTAATGTTGGTCGCGAGGTCGGTCTAGGTATTAACCCATTCACAACCACTTGTATCTATGGTGGTTTAGCTTTTTTGATCGCTCTACTGGTCGCTGCCGGTGTCATGCAAAAGCGACTGGGTAGCTATCTGAACTGGTGGCTCGCCGCCGGGGCACTATTTGCTTGGGCTAACTGGATTCTCTTTACTTGGAGCTACTACCAAAATCGAGTTTGTCCTCTCAACTGTCCTAATGCTACGCCTTGGACGGCAACCTGTTTATACGGCGCGTTACTATTTACCGCTGCTCTGTTTTTGGGCTTGAGTTTGAAGCGGGTCAGAAAATAGTCACCACCGGCAAAATTATTGGAGTGTGCTAGTATATAGCCATCAGTCCGTGGGGGCTGAAATTCATTTTCATAGGAGGTTGCTCCTTTGGGTAAAAAGGGCAACGGTAAAAGCAGTAAAAACCATCGCGGCAAAGGGTTGCATGATGTCGGCAAGATTAACGGCAACGGTAACGAACAACCCCCGAATAAAGCGCTAGAACGGGTCAATCGCAGCGCCTCACGCCGTGGGCCGCACAACCCGGGCGACTATCGCTCGCCCCGCGGTGGCTAACCGCTCCTATGAAGCACTTTTTAAGCCCCGACACGGTCGGGGCTGTTTTTTGTCTGAACTGCTATAATGGAACGTACCCCGTAGAAGAATTTTGGATCGGCTATGCCGATGAAAGGGAGTCACTCCCAAGATTGCTCTACGGGCCAGGCAATAGAAATTAAGTTGTAGAGGTCAATATGATCACAATCGGAGACAAGGCCCCAGATTTTTCCCTTAGCGGTTATCTGGCTGACGATATTAAAACGTTTAAACTACAAAACTACAAAAACAAATGGGTAGTTTTGTTTTTCTATGCTGCCGATTTTTCTACGCTTTGTCCGACCGAGATAACGGCATTGGCCAAGCAATGGGAGGACCTGCGCAAGACCGGCGCTGAACTATTGGCGGTCAGCACTGACAGCATTAACTCACATCGGGCGTGGGCCAAAGAACTAGGCGAACTACCCTTTCCGCTGCTCGCCGACTTTAATAAACGCGTCGCCCACCAGTACGGAGTGTTGAATGAAGAGTCTGGGACTGCGATGCGAGCTACCTTTGTAATTGACCCGGATACGACTATCCGCTGGGTTAATATCTTGTCTGGCCAGGTCGGACGAGGTACTGGTGAGCTGATCCGCGTGCTCCGCGCTCTACAAACGAACCGCTCCTGCCCAGCCGATTGGCAGCCGGGGGACGTCACCTTAAGCTAGCCTCCAGCGCCAAAAAACTGCCATAGGTGGTTTACACCTAGACATAGGAGAAGGGCCTTAGTAGAATATAGGAGTAGTCATATTACTAAAAGTTAGGAGACACATGGCCTATAGTCATACGAACAGCAAGGGTAAGACTTACTACTTGCACTCCAAAGAAGTCACCCTGAAGGGTGGGCGGAAGCAGCGGATCTACTACTTTGCCAAGGAGATCAAGCCTGGCGCTATCGATGCTTTGCCAGAGGGTTATCGGGTCAAGGAGAGTTCTCGGACCGGACTTCCCATTCTCGCCAAATAAGGCCTGTAGTTTCGGTAATCAAAACGCCTCAGATTCTCTCTGAGGCGTTTTGGGTGCTGTCGTGTACAATGATTTGTGAGCGGGGGTGTACCCCTCCGCCATTTGACGGATTTGCAACTTAAAAATCTAAGGAGGTTGATGCTAGATGTGCGGAGTTAGTGGCAGGATCTATTATCGCTGCAAACCCAGTAAACGGCGCATGCCCATTGGTAAACGACACGTAACCGCCTCCCTCCTATCCGATGCTATCCAGTTGCAAAATCGGGGTCAGCAGGCGACGGGCTTCGTTGTTGGGTTTAGCTATCTTGAACAGCCGTATGTGCCCTGGAAGAAGATAGGATCGGCCAGCGCCCTATTCGGTAAGGATAGTGAGGCCAAGGCCGATACCCTGATTAAACGGTATAAGGGTAATCTCGGCATAGTGCATGTTCGCTATACCACCGCGGGTGAGAGTAGTAATGAAGCGGCTCAGCCGCACGGGTTCAAGCATGGAGGCCGGAGTGTGGTCATCGCTTCGAACGGCGATATCCCGCTCTATACAAAATTGCGCCGCCGAATTGTTCGCCAGTATGGATGCCGATTCGCGTCTAAGTGCGATGCTGAACTTATCGTTAATCTGATCGGTGTTGAGATCTTTGAGAAAGGCATGGATGAGATTGCCGCTTTCGCCCAAGTCGGCAGTACGCTGGAGGGAGCATTCTCGCTAGTGGGGATGACCCCCAGCGGCAAACTGGTCGGTATGCGCGACCCTTGGGGTTTCCGTCCAATGTTTTGGGCTAGGAACGAGGACGGGGCAATGATCTGTTCTGAATCGTCAGTGATGGCATCAGAATTTGACGAAGTCCATGAAGTTGAACCGGGTACGCTTATCGTTATCTCTGATAACGGGGAAGAAGATGTCAGTATTCAAAGATTCGCACCGGCTCAACCCAGCTTTTGTCTTATGGAGATCTACTACTTTTCCCAACCCAACAGTAAATACAAGGGAGTATCGTTTGACGAACTGCGCTATCGCTTGGGAGAGGAGACGGCTCGCGAATGGTTCGCATCGGGAAAGCCAATTCCAGACATTGTCGCGGCTATGCCATTCTCTGGCGGTCCGGCAGCCCAGGGCTTTATTGAGGGCATCAGGAAAGAGGCTAATACGCGGGGACGCAATGTGGTGTATAAGAATCGTCACGGCCTCGGCCGAGCGTTCATGTCGAAGTTAAGCGATCGAGCTGACCGAATTCGGGCGAACCTAGACATCATCCCCGAGCCGGTCCACGGTAAGGCCATTCTTCTGGTGGATGACTCGATCGTCAGAGCGGACCAAGCTAGATGGGTCTGCCCAGAGCTAAGAAACCGTGGGGCCAGGGCGGTCTACTACGCGGTCACCGCTCCACCGTACCGGTTTCCATGCTTTTTTGGACTAAATACTCCCGAGAGCAAACTTCTAATCGCTCATGGGCGAACCGAAGCAGAAATCTTGGAAGCCGTTCCTGGGCTAGATGTTCTCCACTACCTCTCGCTGGAAGGCAGCATGAGGGTTCTGGGAGATCAAGGGTTTTGCACGGCTTGCTTCACCGGTAAGTACCCCATGCCGGTACCTAACAATAAGCGAGAAATAGTCTGATTTTGTACCCAAAGCGGTCGCTACGGCGACCGCTTTTTCTTGTTTGTAACTTCAGGTATATGGTATGCTGTCCTGTTCGTCTTATGGCGAATGCTCTTTACTTCAATACCTCAGGAGGATCAGACTATGGCTTCAAGAGGTGACCAGATGACACTTAGGGCGTTTGTCGAAGCCAACTACGAAAGGGCGGCGAAGGCGGTTGCCCGCGATAGGGAGAGGCGGGACATAACCGGCAAAGGAGAGGTCAAAGAGATCGTCGACAGATTGGCCGAGTTGGCTAACGAAAAGGGTTTCAACACCACTCCCAACAGCGTTGGGACCATAGTTTACCCGCTCAGGAAGCAGTTAGGGCTTAGTTCGTCTACACCTACCCCTCCTCGCGCAACCAAGAGGGGGCAAGAGACCGATACCCCAGCCAAGCTTCAGGAGGCCAGGGATGCCGTCAATGAGGTCAAAACCATCGGGAAGCTAACCGCGCTAGCTTTTGAGAACTATGAGGCGGTCATCGCGGCACTTCTTCCATACCAAGAGAAGTATGAAGCTCTCAAGGCCAAACTCTCCCACATCGCCGACGGTGATGACTGATCAGTCTCACGCGACACCGTCCACTTATGGCCGTTGCGGGCGCTTCACCCGTAGCGGCCATTATTTTGTATGATGAACAAGACTAACATGTATGCGGAAATTTGAATTAACCAAAACCCAAATCCCAGTGGCTAAAGACTCGCCCCGCCGACTGACCCCGGCCGAGGATTGGGATGAATTTTTAAACGGGGTCGCGGTCGAACGGATCGCCCGACAAGAACAAGCGTGTGCCGAAACCCGGTGGGTGCCTTTGGATGATCTGCCAGAACTTTTCGACCGCGTCGAGCTAGAGTTAACCATGCTTTTAAATAAATATCATACCGCCCACCCCGAGGCGTTTAGAGGCAACGGTAAGGGTTGTAACACCGAGGTTTCAATAATGATCGTTGAACATCTTAAGGGAGAATTGGACGCGGTCACCCGGTCTGCCCCGATGGATTGGCGGGACATGGATGAGTTGTCTCGTTGGCTTGCTACGGATAGTGAAATGGCGGCGCATATTATCAAGCCACATCTTGAAGCCCACCCCGAGTGGCAACGCACCTACAAGGACGGTGAATTCTTTTCTCCCGAGCTGTTAGAGCTTTTAGGGGCTTATCAGTCCGTGGAAGCAGCCTATCACGATACCCCAAAGGAGATCGTGCCCACGGTGGTTGCCGAACCAATCCTCCGGCCCGCTAAAGCTTCTGCTCGTGAAACGACCCAAGTTATTCCCATCGAAAAAGCCGAAGCAAAAGAAGCAGAGATAGTCGATTTCGGAGAAGAAAAGATAAGCGACCCCGAACGTAAAGCCCAAGAACAACTCGCCCTCCAGAACGAATATTTGGCCTATCTTCATCAAATCGCTAAGGTTCCCTTGTTAACTAAAGACGAAGAGGTGGTATTGGCTCGCCGGGTCCAAAATGGCGACCAAGAGGCGAAGAACCACTTTATCGAAGCCAACCTCCGTCTGGTCGTCCATTACGCTAGAAAGTTCATTAACAGGGGCATGCCCCTTGCCGACCTCATTTCTTTTGGTCAGTTCGGGCTTATCCGAGCAGTAGAGAAATTCGATCCCGAGAAGGGTTACAAGTTCTCCACCTATGCCACCTGGTGGATCCGTCAAGCCATTGGACGAGGGCTGATGAATGAAAAGGATCTATCCCGCAAGCCAGTGCATGTGCACGAAACGATGCATCGTATCAGAAAACTTGTTGATGATGACGGCCAGCCCCTAAGCAAGGATGAAATCGCTAAACAATTGGGGATGACCGAAGAAAAGCTAGATGATCTGCTCGAGCACATCCAGATGCCAGTTTCACTCGACGCCCCGATTAGTTCAAGCACCCGGGGTGGATGGACGGAGGAGGCCACCGCCTTAGGGGAGTGGCTACCCGATAACAGTAGCCCCTCACCAGAAGAAGTGGCTACTTACCATGCCGCCAGGGAGCAGGTCATGCAGTGGATCAGATCCGCTGGTCTAAATGAGCGCCAGAGGGTGGTGGTAATCGAGCGCTACGGCATTGGCGGGAAGGACGAGAAAACCTTACAGGAGGTAGGTGAAATATTAAATGTTACTCGCGAGCGCATTCGGCAGATCGAGGCCGAAGCCTTCGATAAATTAAAAAGATATGCCATTCGCAAACGTATCGTTAGGGAATTACGAGCCTGCTCCGCCATTTTGGCCCAATGCCGAGAAACTGGCGTTAGCCGATGGGACACCCGGGATAACGAGACAAACGAAACCACAGAAACCCCGATGCCGCTCGTAACTGTTGTCGAGGATGAAGTCAGTACATCGGCTGATAGTTTGATCGAGGATGATGAACCAGAGACCTTACCCCCGCCGATCAGAGAGGATCGTTACCAATCCGAAGCACCGATGCCTGCGGCTGAACCCGAGAGCCTTCCTGCGCCTCGGTCGCGGCGCGAAGAGCTGCTCGAAAAAGCCCGCGAACGCGGGGTTAAAGGCATCTTCGACTAGTTGCACCTATCCTGATGTGGTAGCGCCACGGGGAAGTGTATCCCCACTACTGTGGGGCCCCGCCACTCGCCGCTTTATGGTAAACCCAACATCTTATAAGGCGGCCTCGTGAGCGAACCTTCCGCTTCGCGAGGGTTCAATCCCAGGACGCCCACCAAAAAATCGGGTCAAGCCCGATTTTCCGTTGGTAGCGCCACGGGGAATCGAACCCCGATTACAAGAATGAGAATCTTGCGTCCTAACCGTTAGACGATGGCGCCTCGCCAACGATTCTAACCTATCAGAGGTTATCGGGCAAGTCCAATAGGTATTACAATAAAAGCGATGCGATACTCACCTATGCTGTGTAAGCCAGTAGACAAACCCTTCAACGATAAGGACTGGCTCTTTGAGTGCAAGATAGACGGCACTCGCATTATTCTAGTCAAACACCGCCAAAACATCAAACTATTTACCCGCCGGGGAATTGACCGGAGCCGCCAATTTCCGGAAATAGTTGAGGTCGCTCGCAAACTGCCGACAATCTCGGTGGTGTTGGATGGCGAATTGGCCGCCACTAAACGGGTGGCGAGCTCGTTCCAAGCCCTCCAGCCGCGGATGCAGCAAACTAATCCGGCTATCATCGCCAGGTTAGCTCGCACCGTGCCGGTCGTTTATCACGCTTTTGATATTTTGGCACTGGAGGGTAAGTCAGTTACGAACCAGCCACTGGTGGCCAGAAAAAAACTGCTGAAGCGGATCGCTAAAAGCGTTCGGATTAAATATCTCGAGGGCGTTGATGGCAAAGGTGTGGCTCTGTTCGCCAAGGCCAAGCGCTCCGGTTGGGAAGGGATTATCGGCAAAAAGAAGGATAGCAAGTATCTGCCGGGGAAGCGGGGATACGGCTGGGTGAAGATCAAAGCTCACAACGAACAAGAACTGGTGATCGGCGGTTTCACCCGCGGTTATGGTAAAGTCGCCCGTACCTTCGGCGCTGTTCTTGTCGGCTATTATGCCCGCGGCAAACTGAAATTTGCCGGTCAGGTCGGAACCGGGTTCACCCAGCTAGAACGCCGCCGCCTGAAACTAATCATGGGTCGGCTCAAAACTGCCCGTTCGCCATTTGCAGACGACTTAGACAATACTGGTACCACCTGGATTAAACCGCAGTTGGTCGGCCAGTTCAAATTTCTAGAGTGGACCAACGATAACATTCTCCGCGCACCGGTCTACCTGGGTCTACGCGATGACAAACCCGCCAACCTAGTTAAAAAGGAGGCTTGATACTGGTTGGTGTAGGTCCAGCGCCTGATATAATGGCTGTATGCTTTTCGGATATCATGTCTCTACCGCCGGAGGTCTCCACAAATGTTTTGCCGAAGCCGAGGTATTAGGTGCCACCGCTATCCAGATTTTCGTCGGCTCGCCCCAGATGTGGGCTACTCCGGCAGTTTCAGATAAAGAAGTTGAGAAGTTCAAAACTGCCTGGAAAAATTCGCCGGTCAAAAAAGTTTTAGTCCACTCCGCCTACCTGCCCAATCCCTCCAGCCACAAGGCGTCTTTGCGCAACTTGAGCTTAAAAAAGATGAAAGATGAGGCCAAGCTGGCCTACGCGATCCAAGCCGACGGTTATAACTTCCACTGCGGCAGTAATCAAGAGGGTGAAAACGAAGGTATCGCTAATGCTATCATCACTCTCAACCGCTTAGCCGAGCTGACGAACGATAAATGGCCGGTGAAACTAATCCTGGAGAACGACGCCGGCGCCGGCAACCGCATCGGCGATACCATCGAAGAGCTTGGCGCTATTTGGAAAGGCCTCAAAAACAAAAAACGTTTCGGTTTTACCCTCGACACCTGCCATCTCTTCGTTTCGGGTATTGATGTGCGGACGAAAAAGGATATTTCGGCGCTGCTCGCCAAATTTGATAAACTGATAGGTCTGAAGCACCTCGAGTTCATCCACGCCAATGACGCCCTCTTCCCGCTGGGTTCCAAAAAAGACCGTCACGCCAACATCGGCAAAGGCGAGATCGGCATAGAAGGGTTCAAAAATCTTCTCCACGCCGGTAAATTGAAACATCTGCCGTTCATTCTCGAGACCCCCCGCACAGGCGACCCAAAGCAAGACCTCAAAGACATCCGCGCCCTCAAACACCTAGCCCAAAATTAGAATTTAGAATTTGTTTGTCATTTGTAATTTTGTAATTTAGTCATTTATGACTTTAGACCCCTCCAACATGCACCGAATGATAGCGGACTTCCCCCTCCAGTTCGCCAAGGGCTTTGATTTAGCGCTAAAAACCGAAGTCCGCACTCCAGTCGAAAGAGTTATTTTAACCGGGATGGGTGGCAGCGCCCTGGCGGGAGATTTAGTGAACGCCGCCTTCGCCGAGGACATCACCACACCGCTGCTGATTAGCCGGAACTACACCATTCCGTTCCCGCTGGACGACAAAACCTTGGTTATCGCCAATTCATTCTCGGGTAATACCGAAGAAACTCTCTCGGCTTACGATCAAGCGCTCGAATCTGGCGCACAAGTTATCGCTATGGCTTCTGGCGGGCGGTTGTTGGAACGCGCGATGAAAGATGGTGTACAGTACATTAAAACCATTAAAGAATCGTCCGATTTTCAACCACGCATGTCCTCTGGCTATATATTTGCGATTCTCACCGCCCTGTTGATCAAGGCCGGTCACTTGCCATGGGTATCCGAAAAACAGGTCCGCGAGATGGCTGACTGGCTTGCATCCGTCAACACTGAACTACCCGGGAAACAACTTGGTGAAAGTTTATTTGGGACTATCCCACTTGTATACGCGTCAGACGCCTACTGGCCGGTGGCGCGTATCGCTAAAATAAAACTGAACGAGAACTCAAAAATCCCGGCTTTTTGGAATACTTTTCCCGAAATCAACCATAACGAGATGGTCGGTTTCACCAACACCCGAGATAACTACCGCGTAGTTATCCTCCGCGACCCAGACGATGACCCACGGGCGAATAAACGGATGGAAATCACCGCCGAGGTCCTCCGCGGGCAGGGTATTGGGTTAAAGGCTACCATTTGGGATATGATGGGCCGTTCCCGCCTCGAGAAGATATTTTCAACCTTAGGCGTAATGGACTGGAGCTCTTACTACTTGGCACAGAGAATGGGAATCGATCCCACCCCAGTCAAGCTAGTCGAGGATTTTAAAGCACTCCTAAAATAATCACCTTTCTCCGTCATTCCGGCCACCGAGCCGGGATCTAGACCTGCTAAAAAATATTTTCCTGTTTCTATCTGGATCCCGGGTCAAGCCCGGGATGACAACAAAAACTTATGCTAAAATAAACTTGAGATGGGAAATGAGATAGCCAATACGCTCACGAACGCTGTCGCCGACCAAGCCAAGCAGGCGGCCAATACCGCAGCCAAGGGCTTTGTTGAACGGCTATTTGATGTCTACAACAGTTTTATCAGTATCTTTCCCGAACAGTATCAGTGGATCGTGTCGCTGATTTTGGTTCTAGCGATTGCTTCAGCCCTGTTCCGACTTATTCAGAAAAATTGGCTCTGGTTGATTGTGGTAGTCGTCCTGTTCCCTGGGATTCTCCCACTTCTCAAAAACATCTTCGACTCACTGACCATTCTTTTGGTTGGAAAACCGCTCGGCTAACTAGAACTTGTCTATATCTCACCCCTGCGCTATGCTGAGGTGTCTTTTTGATCTTTAACTAAAAGGGGGGTCGCTATGAGCGCCCAACGCAAACTCTTTGTTTGGTTTTTGCTTTGGATCGGAGTTGGAGTACTTTACGTTATGCTCGGCCACGACCACTCGTTCTGGTCTGTATACTTTCCCAAAGGTATACTGCCGGTCAGTCCTGAACGAGCTGAGACCATTTCGCAGATGCTGAGTGGTTTAAAACTTCTCTTCGGTTGGTGCGCATTGCGGGCGGTTTGGGCCTTTTTCCAGACGATATCTTGTCTGGCGATCAGGGATATCGAAAACGGAACCTACAAGCTTCGTACTCCGCCTCAGTCTCTTAGTAGGGCAGATTGGTGGTTTGTGGTCATTGCCAGCACCGTCTTATTGCCATTTGTGCTTGGCGCTATGCTGTCGAATCTGGTCATGGTTGTACCGGAAAATTTCATCGCTCTCGCCCTCGCCACCACCGGTGGTCTAACTGATTACGCCCATACCTTGTTGTGGGCTTTTGCGGCCGGTTCAGCGTTCTTCGCCGTTATCATCATTGGTATTGAGTTGAGCAGCATAGCTATGGACGCGAGCCAAAAGCAGGAGCAGAAACCTCCCCCTGATGTATTATAGCCCCGCTTAATGCGGGGCTTTTTCTTACCTCAAGATTTTCTGGTATGCTAAGGAGGATTTTTGGCCTATGGGAAAACCAAACCAAGACCGGACTTTTACCGCTGATACTCCCCAGAAAGTAGGGGAGAGCGTTAATTTATACGGCTGGGTCCACGCCAAGCGGAATATGGGCCAGATCGTCTTTGTGGACCTGCGGGACGGCTTTGGGCTGGTGCAGGTGGTCTTTGATACCAAAAACCCCGCCCGCGAGACGGCAGAGGGCCTGAAAATCGAATCTGTAGTTCGTATTACTGGTCAAGTGGTTGAACGTGGCGGTAAGGCCGTCAACGAAAAAATTCCGACTGGCAAAGTTGAGGTCCAAGCCACCGGGCTGGAGGTTCTAACCGAGGCCGAGACCCCGCCTTTTGAAATTGACCAAGACAAAGGCGTGGAGGAAGAGCTCCGGCTCAAATATCGCTATCTCGACCTGCGCCACGACCGTATCCACCGAAACCTGCTGATGCGCCACCAAGTCGTTAACTTTATCCGCAATTTCCTTAACGAACGTAAATTCGTCGAGATAGAAACCCCCATTTTGACCGCCCCCACGCCCGAAGGCGCGCGGGACTATGTCGTACCCAGTCGCAAATACCCGGGTTCTTTCTACGCACTCCCACAAAGCCCGCAACAATACAAACAACTTTTGATGGTGGCCGGCTTCGAGCGTTATTACCAGATCGCCCGCTGTATGCGCGACGAAGATTCTCGCGGCGATCGCCAGCCGGAGTTCACGCAACTCGACTTGGAGATGTCTTTCGTCGCCGAGGAAGATGTTTTGCAACTGACCGAGGAATTAATGACCCAGCTAGTTGAGACACTCTATCCTGATAAAAAACTCACCAAGCCCTTCCCGCGCCTGACTTATGCCGAGGCCCAAGCCAAATATAAATCCGACAAGCCCGACCTCCGCAAAGACAAAACCAATAAAGACGAATTGGCTTTCTGCTTCATCACCGATTTCCCGCTGTTCGCTAAAGACGGCGGCAAGCTCACTTCCGAACACCACCCATTCACCGCTCCCAAGCCAGACCAAATTAAACTTTTAGACAAAAAACCAGAAAAAGTCCTGTCCACCTCATATGACTTGGTCTTAAACGGCTACGAAGTTGGCAGTGGCTCGCTAAGAATTCACGACTCTGCCCTTCAGCAGAAAATATTTATGATTCTCGGCATCGACGCCAAGACCGCTGAAGCCAAGTTCGGCCACATGTTAACCGCCTTCAAATACGGCGCTCCGCCGCATGGCGGTATCGCTCCGGGCATTGATCGGCTGGTGATGTTACTCCAAAACGAGCCTAATATCCGCGAGGTTATCGCTTTCCCCAAGACCGACAAAGCCCGCGATCCAATGATGGATTCACCAAAAACTGCTGATGCCGCTACGCTGAAAGAGTTAGGTTTAGATTTAATCAAGAAGTAGCTGATGCAAGCCCTGTCCGTTCTGCTGATAGTTGCCCAATTCTTCACGGGTGCCCTGGATGCCGTCCAGTCTCAACTACTGGGGGTATTTGATATATTCAACCGCAACTACTCACTCGAACAGTTCGCGCGTAATCTTAACGTACTAATCGGCCCTGTGCGCAACCCTAGCTACCCCGACCTTCAGCTAAAAACCAAGTCGGCGGTTATTCTTGACCAGGATAGTAACCGTGTCCTATTCGCCAAAAACGACGACGAACGTCTGCCCATGGCCTCCATCACCAAGATCATGACCGCCTTGGTAGTCTTGGACAAATACGGCAGCCATCTGGACACCGTCATCATCGTCCCCGCCGAAGCCACCCAAACCTCTGGTTCTAAAATGTACCTCTACTCAGGCGAACGCATTACGGTACTCAACCTGCTCAAGGGTCTCCTCATTCACTCCGCCAACGATGCTGCGCTAGCCTTCGCTTATGATATCGCTGGAGGTCAAGACAACTTCGCCCAACTTATGAATTCTAAAGCCCAAACTTTGGGATTATTTAACACCCACTTTATTAACCCAGTCGGGTTCGATGACCCAGATCACTACTCCACCGCCCGTGATCTCGGCGAACTGACTCGAGTTGCTCTAGTTAACACCACCTTTGCAGAGATCGTTGCCGTTAAAACCACCGTCGCCAGGGATGTCACCGGCAAGTTCCGCCATCCCCTCGACAACACCAACAAACTCATCGGCCGCTACGATAATGTTATTGGAGTCAAAACCGGCACCACCGACGAGGCCGGCGCTTCGCTGGTAGCTTCAGCCATCGGGGATAGCGGCCAGAAGGTAATCGTGGTACTACTAGATAGCCCGGATCGCTTCACTGAAGGCAAGGAGGCCCTGGATTGGGCCCTGAAGGCCTACTCTTGGATAGAACCCCTTCAGTAAAATTACAAATGTCAAATTACAAACAAAGGCCAAACTCCAAATGGCAAGATCAGACAGTTTTTTAATTTTTAATTTATGCCCCAGCATCTCGTCGCAATTGTCGGTCGCCCGAATACGGGCAAATCGACCCTGTTCAACCGCCTGATCGGCGAACGACGGGCGATCTTGTCGAACATTGCCGGCACCACCCGAGATGTGCTGTTCGGCGATGTGGCTTGGAACGGGCTGACTTTCACCGTGGCCGACACAGCTGGTATTGAACAGAATGAAAAATCCGAGATAGCCAAGAGCGTCCTCTTGCAGACCAAGACGGCACTGGAGTCATCCGACCTGATCTTGTTTATGGTGGACGCCAAGGCCGGGTTGAACCCCCAAGACACCGAAGCCGCTCAACTTATCCGTCGATTCGGTAAACCGGTGATTCTGCTAGTCAACAAAACCGACAGCAAAGCCGCTGAAGCCAACATCTCTGATTTCCTGAAGCTAGGTTTCCCACATCTCTTCGCCACCTCCGGTTTAAGCGGCAAGGGAGTAGGGGATATGTTGGATACTCTGGTGAAACAGCTCAAAAAAATAAAATTGGTCAAAACCGGAACCAGAAAAAAGGATACTGAAACTATGCGCGTAGCGGTTTTGGGCCGGCCCAACGTTGGCAAATCCACCCTGTTCAATAAACTAGTGGGCAAAGAACGCAGTTTGGTCAGCAGTACCGCCGGTACCACCCGGGACGCTATCAATCAGAGCATCCCGTATCAAGACAAAACCATTGAGTTCATCGACACCGCCGGTCTGCGCCGCCGCGGCAAAGTTGAGGTGGGTATCGAAAAAGTCAGCGCCCTGTATGTTCTGCGTTCCATCCAAAATGCCGACATCTGCCTCCTTTTAATGGAAGGCCACGAAGGCGTGCTGGCGCAGGATATGCATGTGATGCAGATGATATTGGACAACTACAAAAGCCCGATCTTGATCGTCAACAAATGGGACTTAGTGGAAAAATCCGCCAGTATTACCGCCGAATTCGAGAAATACTTGGACCAAAAATATAAATTCGCCCCCTGGGTGCCTCGCCTATATGTCTCGGCCCTGACCGGCCAGCGGGTCGATAGGATCAAAGATCTCATCCTGCAGGTCTGGCAGGCCCGGAACTTAAAAATATCCAGCAAAGACCTCAACCGGACTATCTTAAAGGCCGTCCGCGAACTGCCGCCCAAAGGCCGCCGCGAGTCACCCAAGATCTACTTTGTCCGTCAGGTCGGAGTTAATCCGCCTATCATCCAACTAAAAACCAACCACCCCGAGGATGTTCACTTCACTTATCTGCGGTATCTCGACAAGCAACTCCGCAACCTCTGGGACTTCACCGGCACCCCCATCCGCTTCGTCTTAATCAAAAGTTCCACAAAATAAAAAAGCCCGTTTATACTCCGGGCCAGAGTTAGAAAAAAAGAACAATGAGTCCAGGTAACGAGGCGCAGATTGCCTCACCATCTTTTTACCCCCTCCCCGGGGCTAGGCCCCGCATGCCTGCGAGCCAGAATGGTTAGCAATCACTATTGCTCTGTTACCTCGCCGATGGTGTGAGGGATCACCGGGGCCCCGGCAGACAACCCACCGGCATCCTAAGAACCATTCCAGAAAAGCCGAGTCCGCGTTTGCACCAGAAGACAGGAGGTATTAAACATAAGCATAGAAACTTGCTCAATCTCTGTGCTTCCCAGCGTAAAGACGCAATACCCTCCGACTCGCAAGCGGGCAAGCAGTCGGGGAGGACCAATTGTCGGGCTTGCGGGTCAGTATCCGTCAATCGCCAGTTGATGTCTTAACCGGTCAGAACCACCTTGCAGAGCAGGTGTCAGCACTCCATACCCTCTCGGTCAGATACAGGCCTGGTTCTCAAGGACCCGATCGGCCATTAGCCAGCTACAGTGTAGCACAAGCCCCGGGTCACAGGGCTTTTTTATTATCTATTCAATGACGTTTCTTCTACCGGCCCTTCGTCGGAGGCGCGTACTCTTTCGCCGCCAAGCATTGGAGCTCGAGTGTCCTGAATCCAAGCAATTGCCATCGCGGAGCCAGCTGTTCGAATCCCGGCTTGCCGGGAAAGTTTGGCGAGAGCGGTAAGGCAATTGCTTGAGATGAATAACGAGAGCGACTGCGTAAGCGATTTATGGCACTTTGACAAGCCAAAGTGCCCATCGTCGAGCGCGATGCGGCGCTCGTCTTGGCCCCGATCAAGCGGGGCGTGAACGCTTGAAAGAAAAAAGAAAAGAGGGGTTTGAGGGGATACTTCCCCTCGGTGCTATAATATATTAGTCATAGTCCTAACCCACGGGAGGATATTATGGCGGATAAACCAGTCGGTAAGGTCACACACTACTACGACAAGATCGGAGTAGCGATTGTGTCCTTAAACAGCTCGGTCAAGCTAGGCGACACGCTCACCTTCAAGAAAGGTGAAGTGGAGTTCAGCCAGCCGGTGGAGTCCATGCAGATAGAGCGGGCGAGCGTGGACGCGGCTAAAAAGGGCGACGTGGTCGGCATCCAGACCAAGGAGCCGGTCAAAGAAGGCACGGAAGTATACGCCTAAACTATTGTCGTATGAACGAGATTGGAAAAATTAACCCCGGCGAGGGGGTTCCTCCTTTTTTCTATCGCAAAGAGAAGAATAAGAAGGTTGAGAGGGTAGAAGAGGTCACCCCTGACCGTCATTACCATGAAGATACGGTTGAGATCTCGAGGGAGGCCAAGGAACTCCTCGAGGCACTGAAGGATGACCGTCCAGAAACCGAAGACGATGACTAAACTGATAGTCGGCCTGGGCAACCCGGGCAAACAATATGAACGCACTCGACACAACGCCGGCTATCTGGCGGTGGATTTTTTGGCTAAGGAATTAAAACTCAAGTGGCGGGAGGACAAAAAGCTCGGCGCTAGCATCGTCCGGGCTGACAAGATAATCCTTGCGAAGCCCACTAAACTGATGAATAATTCGGGCAGCGTGGTGACGCGGCTGTTAAAGCATTTCAATATCCCCCAGAAGAACCTGACAGTGGTCTATGACGATGTCGACCTACCCTTGGGGGAACTGCGCCTGCGGGAGAAGGGGAGTAGCGCCGGACACAAGGGGATGCAGTCCGTCATCGACCAGCTACAAACTACCAACCTCTCTCGCCTCAAGATCGGAATTGGTTCGCCTAATATCGACACAGCCGAATTCGTCCTGCGCCAGTTCACCGCAAAAGAAATGACCGCCGTCAAAGCGGTCTTACCCCAGGTAATCGAGATGCTTTTATAAGCAAAAGGAAGGACGATGCCTTCCTCTTGCAATTTTCTCCCCAGAATCCCGGTATCAGCCATTCGGCTTTTGTACCAATCCCAGAAGGTGAGATTTAATGGGATGGGACACCGGTAGAATAAGCAGGGAGAGTTTTGCTCGCAAAGCGCTGTTCAAGGAGGGTAGAACAGTCATTCACGAGCAAGACCCTCCCACCTATCGCTGAACCAGTGAAAAGTTAAAGGTCATAAGTGACAAGTTGCAAACCATTTCCTTCTTCGTCATCCCGACCACATCTTTCTGTCATCCCGGGCTTGACCCGGGGTCCAGACAGAAAAAGAAAAATTATTCTTATCCGGCCTGGATTCCCACCTCCGCTGGAATGACGAAAGAGGAGAGGGGAATGGATCCTGAATCAAGTTCAGGATGACACCGATAGGGGATTCGATTATCATTTCATTGTACCATATATTTCATTTTTTGTCAATAGTTGGCTGACTCGGATTTCTACGCCTCAATCCGCGAAAAGTTTGCTGCCAGAGATAGTTTCAAGACACTAAGGGGACAGATTGGCAAGCAAAAAATTACTTTAACCGGGCTCAACCAGTTTGGGCGGTCTTTGCTATTAGCGGCTCTCACCTCTATCCAAGATAAGTCCATTGTTTTCATCACTAAAAGCGAGCAGGACCAGTTCGCACTCCACCGGCTGATGCAAGATCTGTGGGGTATTGCGGCCAACATCTACCCGCCGCTTAGGTCTAGTTCTTTGAACCGCGAAGAGTTTATCGAGAACTTCAAAACTCGAGTGACGATGAGCGAGCAATTGGCCCAGCCTAAACAGATAACCATTTTTACCGGCAAACATCTGATTGAACCTCTAACGGCCCCTGCGGCATCTTTGGATCTTCGGGTCGATCAAACCATTGGCCCCACTCAACTGGTTACCCAACTAATCGGGCTGGGGTTTGAGCGTCAGACTAAAACTTTCCAAGCCGGCGAAGTCTCTCAGCGTGGGGAAGTTGTAGATGTATTCCCGATTTTTGGACATCATCCGCTACGGATAACTTTTGCGGGCGATCGGATCGAAAAAATATACAGCTTCGAGCCGATCAACGGCACTAAGATCGACTCTGTCGCCCAAGTCACCCTAGCCGCCATCAAAATCAAAGCTTTCGCGCCAAGCCTAGTCGAGCATCTCGGTGAGGTCAAAGATAAAACCATAGTTGTTCTGGACCACACTGATGAGATCATGCAGTCTCTCTATGAGATGTTCGTCGCCAGCGAAAACACTCGGCTAGCTACCATCAACAAAGCCCTCGACGACCTGCCGCTTGTAAAAATTGAGGCTATCGCTTCTGGCGATATCGAACGAATTGATTTTGATTTCTTCGAACCACCCATCTACGCTTCACAGATGGATCGTTTAACTAAAGATATCCAAAAGCATCTGTCCGACCGTTGGCAGATCGGCATCAGCACCGACAAGACCAAATCCTTAACTCAGCTCTTAAAAGAAGCTGATATCACCCTCGACTCCAGTCCGGCCGCCCTAGCCCCCGTGGCTGGCATCGGCACAATTAGCCCATCCCTGCAACTCATGCTTTTGACTGACGATGAGATATTCGCCATCACCGCGGATATTAAAAGTAGCGCCACCGGCAAACAACAAAGACTGTTCTTAGCCGAGATCGCTAGAGGCGATTACATCGTTCACAACGACCACGGCATCGGCCGCCTCCTTGATATCCAAAAACTCCAGCTCAATGGTGTTGAAAGAGAGTACCTGATCGTCGAATACGCCAAGGGCGACAAGCTGTATGTGCCTATCGACCAGATCGACAAGGTCAGCAAATACATCTCGGTTGACGGCCGACCGCCGCAACTGACTCGGCTCTCCAGCCAGTCCTGGAAACGGGTCATCAGCCGCATTCGCAAAGAGTCCCATAAGTTCGCCAAAGAGCTTTTAGACCTCTACGCCAAGCGGCAGTTGAATCAAGGCATTAGTTTTAACTCCGAAGAGCTTTGGGAAAAAGCATTGGCCGACACCTTTGCTTTCGAAGAAACCCCCGATCAAGAGTCGGTCATCAACGAGATATTGCGGGATATGGAAAAAGACAAGCCGATGGACCGTCTGCTCGTCGCCGATGTGGGTTTTGGTAAAACCGAGGTGGCGATCCGCGCGGCGTTCAAGGCCATCACCTCCGGCTACCAGGTGGCATACCTGGCACCTACCACCATTCTAGTGGAACAGCAGTACAAGACCTTCACCGAGCGCTTGAAGCCCTTCAGTACGCGGGTGGCCGCCCTCAGCCGGTTCAAGTCTAAGGGTGAACAAGACCAAGTGGTAGCCCAACTGAAGCTGGGCGAGGTAGATATCGTTATTGGCACCCATCGGCTTTTGTCCAAAGACATCAAGTTCAAAAATCTCGGACTGGTCGTCATTGACGAAGAGCAGCGGTTTGGTGTAGCCCACAAAGAAAAACTTAAGCAGCTGCGGAGCGAAGTGGATGTGTTGAGTTTGACCGCCACACCTATCCCGCGGACCCTGAACTTGGCCTTGTCTGGCATCCGCGACATTTCCATAATTGAGACCCCGCCGACGAATCGTCTCCCCATTATCACCACCGTTTCTCCGTACACCCCCGACATCATCCAACAGGCTGTCGAAAAAGAAATTAAGCGCGGCGGGCAGGTCTATTTCGTCCACAATCGGGTACAGACCATTGATACCGTTCAGCACAAGCTGGAAAAGTTAATGCCCGAGATCAAATTCATTCACGCCCACGGGCAGATGAGCGAACGGCTGCTGGCCAAGATCATGCAGTCGTTCAATCAGAACCAGTACGACGTACTGATCGCCTCGACGATCATCGAGAACGGTTTAGATAACCCGAATGTTAACACCCTACTGGTGGATGACGCCGGCCACTTTGGCTTGAGTCAATTACATCAGCTCCGTGGCCGAATTGGTCGAGGTAAGGTGCAGGCCTACGCCTATTTCCTCTACAACAAAGGCAAGCTGAGCCCCAAGGCATTGGAACGCTTGAAAACCATTCAAGAGAATACCGAGCTGGGTAGTGGTTATAATATCTCGATGCGAGATATGCAAATCCGCGGCGCTGGCGGAGTCTTGTCACGCGAACAACACGGCCACATTACTGCCATTGGTTTGAGTTTGTACACCAAGTTACTCAACAAGGCTATCGAGGAGATGCGCACCGGCAACAAGATCGATGTCTCGGATGTTACTATCGACCTACCGGTAGCCGCCTATTTGCCGGTCAAATACGTCGACGCCGAGAGTCAGCGCCTAAAAATTTATCAAACCCTTGGCGTAATTGAAAATACTCGTGAGTTGGAAGATGAATTCAAACGGATTGAAGAAAACCACGGCAAATTGCCAGTTGAAGTCATTAATCTAAAAAAACTTCTACGCCTAAAACTAGCCGCTCTCGCTACCCAGCAAATTACTTCCATTGCCGCCAAAAACCTTCATCCCAGTAATGTGGCGCCCAAGTATCAAATTACTATTCATCTAGCCACTCCGCCCAAACCAAAGATGTTGGAACCCTTGCTTAAACTGGCGTCGCATTTGGAAGTAGGGGAGAAATACATCTCTTTCCCGCACACGGACCTCGCCTCAACGGATTGGTTAGAGGCCCTGACCGCACTCATCGGCAACATCAAGAAAACTTGACCCAGAGCCACTTTTCTGCTAGAATACTCCTGATCTTGTATTGTTGACATATCTAGCTCAAAGGAGGGTTTTACCATGAGCTTGTCTTGCTGTGAGTGTGGGAAATTGGTCTACCCAATTCCCCTTGATTCAGAAAGTGTTACGGACGTCCGAGATGCGCTACTGAGCGTCAACGAAGGGCTCTTCATCCACCCCTACTTACCAGCCGTTACATTCCCGCCGATTGGCGAGGACACCCCTCAAAGCTGGCCGCCGCTCGGCCGAGTCGTCAGCGAAGACAACCAAGCGCTTTGCTATGTGTGCTTGCGGGGATGTTTCAACTACTCCGAGGTCTGGGATAAGCTCTTCCAGTACCTAAGTGTCCAGACGCTGCTCGCACTGCGCCATCACCACATGAACGGGAAGATGCTGCCCGTCAGAGAGTACAAGGAGTGGTCTGACGCCCACGCGGTGTTATTGGACAGCGTCCACGCTTTACATGCAGAGCTCCACCCCACATGCCAATGTGTGCTCTGCCAGACCCCAGTATCGGATTCTTTGGCCCCTTTCTTTGTTGGGGTCATGCTTGACCCGGTTTACGCCGAGTCCCGTCCTGGCATAAGTGGCGCCTACCAGTTCACTGCCTTACGTGAGCTAGATGCGATGTTCTTACTCTGCGACAGCTGCTTTCGCAGCTTTCCCAAGACCTACAACGCTCTGGCATGGTCGGTGTTGGAGCCACACCAACAACAGGCACTTTCTCCAGGCGAACCCGGCGAAACTGTTACCCTCCAGACGTCGCTTACCGTTAGCGCTAGCTTTCAGGAGGCGCTCAAGGAAATGCCGGATGGAGAAAAACTGCTCGACAAGCTCCGTCAGCTCGGCGCCACCCTCGAAACGTAATTTGCGCATACCTAAAAACCCTTTGGTCCCCAGAGGGTTTTTTCTTGTTCTGAAACTAATTTTCTGCTACTCTCGAACCGAACCTGCCTTCGGTAGGTAAACCTGGGGCGAAAATAAACCGATCTAGACCTAATGGGGGCCTAGTGATGAGAAATCATTTTCGCCTAATTTTAGCTTCTGGGGTGGGACTGTTTTTCCTATTCTCGCCAGTCCAAGCCCAAGCTCCTGCTCAACCGACCACTGCCGGCGAGATTATCGATAGCCGAGAGGTTCTGGTTGCTCCCGACCCAGCTGAATTAATGTTACCCCGAGGAACCGAGGGGCTACCATTAAACTTGATCTTCCCGCTCCAAGGCCCATCCATCCACACCAACCACATCGGCCCCGCCGACACTTTCTCGTGGTCCGATATCAATAACGACTCCATTTCAATCTACGGCGTAGTGGATGGCAAGTTTATTTATCAACCCGGTGATACCTGGTTCGTTTATGGCCTATTCGGCCATTTCAAAGCCATCGACGAAGACTATAATATCAAATACCCCGCTTGGGGCAATCGGCACAATGGTATCGACATTGCAACAAGAACCGGCACTCCCGTCGTTTCGGCTAGCGATGGGGGAGTGACCTTCATCGGAACCAAAGCCGGCGACACTATCATTGTGCAAACAAATAGTTTTCAAATTACTTACGCCCACTTAAGTAAAATTTCCGTAGCGGTAGGGGAGAGGGTCCAAAGGGGCCAGGTAATTGGGTACACCGGCAACTCCGGTACCATCAACCCGCATCTGCATTTCCAAATTGACCGAATCATTAACGGTGAGCGGTGGGCGATTAACCCCGCCAAATACTTGTTCCCAGAGCTTGAAAGTGCTATTATGCCTGATGTACCGGCTAACCGGTACAAAGATGGTACTTTAAAATTTTTAGCGGAAGATTTCCGCTGGTAAATTACTCTTGAGGAGGTAATTAGTATGGGAATAGGGTCAACCCGCCCATGTTCAGAGCATGAGGTTGTAATAGGTCACCACAGCTTGGCTCACTTGGCCAGTAGTTTCCGGAAGATGAGTGATGGTCTTTCTCTTGCGACCTGCACTGTCAAGCTGGAGAACAAGAAGATCGTATCGGGAGCTCTCTTGGTTGATAAAGTTCCTAATTCCGCTGCCTCCATCGTCGTGCGACCATTGGGAAACGCGAAGAAACCCTGGCTCGACCCGGTCGTTATCGACCTACATGACGTCAAAACCATCACCATCGAAGGTTGTGGGGAATGCGGACAAGACCACCAGTACACGTTCCGGAATGTTCGCATTCGTTCGAGCGTCCGTCATTATAAAGATGGACGAGTCCAGCTGAAGGCTAGCTGGAGCTAGGAATACTGAATCCTACCTACGCGCCCCGCACTTTAAAAATCTTCAAGGAGGTGGCTGCAAAATGATCTCGCATCACCCGGAAAAGTTGCGTGCCAGCGGTGAAGCGGTCAAGGCCTACATTGGTAAATTCCCGTCTGACCAAGAGTTCACCCTGATCGAGAAGGACGGAGCCGTCTGGATGTTTAAGGGCGTAGACTTTATGGGATACGACACCAATCCCAAGTACCCCGTGCTAATGTTTCGCGGCAAACTTGGAAACATTCCGTTTGACACGGTGTCCTCGATCGCCGATCAGCGGGGGGCGATAAATTGTGACTAGCGAAGAAAAGGCCCGCGAAGCTGCGATTGACCAGGTCATGGCCTGGATCTTTGGCGAATTGAGAGACGAGACCGATCAACCGCAGATCATCGTTGAGGGAGTTGAGTTCACCTATATGAAGATCGCCTACAAGCCAGGACTTACGAAGTTAACTATTGCGGCGGGGCAACCTGATCAAAAGCCAAACAATCACATCGGTTACCTGCTAGAGCGACTGCTTACGTCTGTTCCGGCTGATTCAGAAGATTCTCAAATAGAGGCTCTGCGGGGATGGATCCGGGGTGCCTTCAAAGCTCGCTCGCCGCGGGAGTTCCACATTGACCCAGCGCCTCCTCCGCCCCAACGCCCCAAACCCGCCCTTGAGTTTGACCAGTGATGGAAGAGAACTCACAAATTAGCGCCCTGTACATTGCTTAGCCCCGACTATACGTCCGGGGCTTTTTTTATTCCAATGCGTTGATATACTGGAAATAACTTATGGCACGCCGTCGCTCATCCGCAGTCCCAAATATTTTTCACCCTCGCTATCGAGGAGTGGTGTTGTTCGCCGGGATAGTTATCGCGGCGGTAATTTTGACGATGGCTATCGGCGGTAGCGGCGCTTTCCCGGTGTTTACTAACCCCAACGAACTAGCTACGGATGTCTACGCGAATGAACGTTTTGGCCTCCAACTAATTAGTGTCACGACCGGGGGATCATTGAGCGGCCCGCAATCCAGTGCCACCTACTATCCATCGGTTAAGCTAATAAATGCCAACGGGCCGCTACTTAACCCCTACTACACCGAGGGAGGCGTGAATACCACCTACGACGCCCTCAAGAACCCTCAGACACTTACCATCAATCCCAACGCTTCTGAACTCCGATTGCAGTTCCGCATTGCCCCCGCATCTACTGGTAATCCGGCCGACAAAACCGAGTGGGTGACCCAATTGAGAAATTACAAAATTTGGCATCGTCTCACTTCGTTCACCAAAATATCTGAGTGGTTCAAGAAATATATGACAGAAGCGGTCAGCAGCAATACTCTTAAACCTCTAACCCCCAATGCCCATGCCATCGAGAACACGAAAATCACATCCAACAACACTTCTTACACTCTGCCACCGATCTATCTAGCAGAAAACCAATTTGTTACGGCTGGCAATAGCTCCCGGCAGGATAGTCTCTATGTGGTCAGAACCCCCGGCGTCCGCCTAACCCCGGTGCGATTAATCGCCGACAATATTTTTGAATATTCCATCCCCACTAACAAGTTACGGTTCGTGATGGCTCCAGTACTCCAATCACGCAGTTCACTAGCGCACCCAGCCATCTATACCCCTGCCGACGAGAGACGATTTATCTTTACCTACTCGGGCGCTCGCGGCTCCCAGTACCTGCTACCGCGCGAACAGTGGCTCAAGCCCACCCAAGGGCCTTTAGAGGAACGAAGGATACCGGCCATGACCTATTCCGCAGGCGATCTCCCTGGACCGACCCGGTGGTTGGCTATTCAGTTCCAACAACCTGCTCAGCTGCCAACTAACGATTCGTCCTCGTCCCAGACCCCCGGCGTTCAATTCACTACCACCCTTTTGGCTAACCCTACCACTATAAAGGTCGGGGAAACTGCCACCCTGACCGCCGCGCTCAAAGAGAATGGCAAGGAGGTTGCATCTACTAAAATCGGCTATGGATGGAACTATGCCGATAATACTTCCGACGATCGCGGCACACTGTCTTATGTCAGCCCGGGAGTGGCACGCTTTAAGGCCACCAGCGCTGGCATGGTCAAAGTCTATGTCAACTTTACATACCAAGGCACTAAATACACCTCTTCAGCCATCTCGATTACGGTTAATCCGCCCAACCGCACCCCCAGTACCCTGACTGCCAGTCTGGCTGGATTTCAGGCCGGATCGATAGCATTAACTCTCTCCGGTACTAACCTCAATGGCGGATTTACGGGAGTCAGCAATCAGAAGCCGCCGGCTGGCGCCTATATTACAGCAGAATTCACTAACCACCCCACCAAGACCTATACGGCTACACAGTTCTTTGGCAACAATTCTAGTTTGACCATTTACGATTCATTCAGCGGCAAGACTGTGAAAAAAGTAACCTATCATAACCCTTTGAACTCTCCTGCAACCCTGTCCAGTACGACTAAGCTATAGTTAGCTAGTTTTTAGATAGCCAACAGATATAAAGTATAAAATCACTGCTTCCAGAGCAGTTTTTTTATGGGCGACATCCATAAGCGGGGGAGTGGTGGCGTTTTGTCTCCGCCAGCTGGCGGACTGAACTTGTCCACATTTGTTTTATCGGCATGGCGAACATATTTAAATACCGGCAGGGAAGTCCGCCCACCGGCGGAACCGGCCCCTACCGCCCGGGGTAGATAACGTCGCACAATGTATCTTGTACGACCCTCTAAGCAGGACAACCCAATCACCACCCCTAGATGCTAACTACTGAATACTTCTTCCTATCCTTCACTCCCCGGCGAGATGACCGCACTTTCAATAGCGGCCCAGTGGGCATTGTCGTCATTCTCCGGCACTAGGATGGTGGTCTGGTCCCCTGGCTTGAGCTTGAAGTACGTTACCGAGGCCATCAGCACGGCATACGATTTGCCGCCAGCTACGACCTTATACTCATCATTTTCGTAGACGACCGTACCGATCAACTTTTTACGCTCAACTGGTCCGATCTGTTTAAAAATGAATGAACCATCCGCTTGAATGGTCAACTTCAACACATCGCCAGCCACCAGTTTAGACTTACTAGCATAGTTGGCCGGCACTGGATACTTCCTACCGTCCTTATCGAGCATATGTTCGCCGTTAAACACGCCCTCAACTACATTGCCCTCGGACTTCAAGCCGGCGACTTTGGCAGGCAAATCGTCAAAAGAGGTCCCTAGCAGCTCACCCAAAATCTGCTTGGCCGAAGCCAAGTTGGCGGTAGCGGTTTCTAAGAGTTGTTTGACGACTTCGATTTTTGATTTATCTTCCATTTTATTTCTCCTCTTTTTTTAATTTAGTATTTCGGATTTATTTGTAATTTGTCATTTTTAATTTGTAATTGTTTTGTATGCCCGAGTATACTCCCTGGGGGCTATTTCAGCAAGTCCCCAGACAGGTCAATATCTTTCACATACTTAATCCGCTCTGCCACGGTCAGCTCTACCATCCGACGGTCCTTCCCAAACTTCAAGCGGGATAATTGCTTGATGGCCGAACCGATCTTAGGATTATCTTGGCCCATCGGCGGCAAGGTCTGCATAGTGAACGGTTTGCTGGCCGCGCCATCGATCATTAGTTTTACGTACGCATTGCGACTCTCGATATTCACCAAATCGTTCTCGCTGACCTCTGGCGCGAACTCTTTGCCGATCACATCCGTATCCGGTGCGCCGATCCTGAACGCTACGATCGAACCGACGTTACCCAAAACCGCGTCGCGGATCTTATCTTCCAGCTGTGCCACGAACTGATGCGCGATCGTTAGATTCAAACGATACTTTCTGGCCTCCGACAAGATCGTGGAGATAGAATCCGTCGTTACGTTTTGGAACTCGTCGATATAGAGGTAGAAGTCCGGTCGGTTCATCTCCGATACATCCGCTCGAGACAACGCTGCCATCTGCAGTTTCGAGACAATGATAAAGCCCAACAAATTACTGTTGATATCGCCGGTCAGACCTTTGGCCAAATTAACCAGCAGGATCTTTTTGTTATCCATAATGTCACGGATATCAAAGGCGCTCTTGGTCTGGCCCACAATATTCCGCATCATCTCGTTGCTGATAAACCGTCCTACTTTGGAAACAATGTAGGAGAACAACTCCCCCACCTGATTACTTTTTTCCGCCTGGGCAAACTCTTCCTTCCAGAATCGCAGCACAGTGGGATCAGAGACGTGTTGGAGTTTACGCTCCCGGAAAGTCTTGTCGGTGAACACTCGCGGGATATCAATCAAAGTCGCTCCATCCTCGGGATCAGCCAACAGCAGCAACATGGCATTGCGCATGTAGTGCTCAAATATCGGACCAACAATACCCGAACTCTGCGGGTCAAACAGTTTATAAAATATCGCTATCATCTCAACCACAACCATATCTTTGGCCGCAGCGGTCTTAGCCTCCAGCAGGTTCAGCCCCAATGGCCGCTCCACGTCCGGCGGATAGAAATAGATCACGTCATCCACTCTGTCTTTGGGGATGCGCTGCAGCAACCACTCGATCATATCGCCATGCGGATCAATGACAGCCACCCCCTCGCCGTTAACGATATCCTGCAGAGCTAAATTCTGCATCCAAGTAGTCTTCCCTGTCCCGGTTTTACCGATGGTGTAGACATGCCGGCGCCGGTCATCAGTTTTTATCCGTACCGTTTTGTCCACACCCCGGAATACATTCTTGCCCAAGATCACCCCATCAACCGGCAAATTATCCGGCGCCGGCAATCGTTTGGCTTTCTGCCATCGCACGTTAGGCGTATCGATCTGAGCTGTGGGAATATGGAACACGGTCGCCAGTTCCTCTACATTCAAAATGAAACTCCCCTTCACATCTCCAAACTGACGCAAAACATAGTTGCGCACCACTTCCGACTCCGGCTCCGTGGCGACCACAAATCGATTCATCTCTGGCGAGCCAAACTGCAAAAAACTATCTGACAGCGACCGCAGATGCATCCGAGCCTGAGCTTCGTCCGGCGCCGCTGCTATCAACCGGACCACCACATCAAACCCTGGTTTAGAGGCTTTCTGTTCTATTCGAGCGATCACTTCTTCTTGTAGTTGAGTAAGTTTCTTAGGCGGCTCGCTGCTCTTATCTTTACTCTCTGGGCCGGTCACTAGCCCACCCAGACCCTTCACCACGCCTTGACCGATGCTCCCCGCCTCCTTGCCCTGCTGCATGCTTCTAGCGATACTGTGGGCCTTAGTCTGCCAGCTGGTTCGGGTGGTTGGCCGGAATGCGATCTGGATAGCGGCGCCAGACTGCATATCTACCAGTTTGCTTAAAGCATTGGTCAGCGCGTTAAGTCCGTCAGCACTCAATTTTTCATATGTTACGAGGGGCAGCCAACTATCTTTTTGTAACTTTAGCTGAACCGCGGCCACCTTCCCCTCTTTGGGAAAAATGTTTGGATACGGAGCCCGCTCCACTGCCGCTTCCGGATACTGCGAAGTAATCTGCTTCTCTAGAAAATCTACCAGGCTGTCCGGCACGGTGACGTAAAATGTGATCAGTTCCCCTTCCGTGGCGATCTCGAAAGTTAGGTGGCGCTCGCCGATAACTTCCGCTACGCCAGTTAGGTTGTTCAAGATCACCTCCATTGGGGCGACCAGCGCTTTAGTCTCTTTTTGGGCCTCTTCCTTGTTACCGCGCGGGACTGTGATCATCAAGTTGACCCGCGTCCGCACATCATCCGATTTAACCGCGGGTTTGCGGACTCGCACAAAAATAAACCCGCCAACGGCGGCCACAACCATAAAAATTATTATCCCCAGCCAGATCATTAGTATCTCCCCTATCCGTTAACGTTGGTTTAACACCTGCACAACTCGATTCAACGCACCGCTATCGCTAGCCAAATCACTCTGAAAAACACGCTCGATCAGTTCGTGTGCCCTATCGCCGCCCTTTCGGCTACCAGCTATCGCACTCGCTGCCATAGCCTTAACTGTCGCCTCCGGGCTGTAAACTTGACCAACAACATCAGCGTCGACGAACGGAACGGCCACATCCGCATTGTCTTCATCGTCTAAGATCGGCTGTTCGGCCGAACGGGTTAGTTCTGTCTGATCCGCTTCTGGTAGCTCGTGCTGAACGGAATCTTGGGATAAGATCCGCTCGCCATCCCCAAAAGGTTTAGTATTCATCTCTCGAACCTTTCTACCCCCGTTAGAATTAGAGTTTGCCATTCCTAGAAGGCAGATTTAAAAGTTTTTTAGCTCTCACTTCCATTATACCATACTTCCTTTAATCTGTCAAGAGGGATTGCAAAATTTGCTGTGCCAGAGCGGGTTCTGCCCTTCCCCCACTCTTCTTCATCACCTGCCCCGTTAGATAGGCCAAAACCTGGGTATTGCCTGCTTTAAATTTGGCCACTGCGTCGGCGTTCTCCGCCAAAACCTGTTTTACTAGGCCGGTTAGTTCATCTTTATCCGCCATCTGGATCTGCCCAACCAGATCCTGCGGCGGCAGCTTCTTGGTCTGCATTAGAGCGTACAGTTTTTGCGCCGCTGCGTTAGACAGACCTTCTAATTTAACAATTATCACAAACTCGCGCAGGTCTTTAGTGCTGGCAAAGTCTTTAGTGATCCAGTTAGCCAACAGCACCGGGTCAATATCGTTATAGTCTGTTGTTAATTGCACGAACTCGGACATTTTACCCAAGTCCTGCAACTCGACCACCCGCGCATACGGCAGACCGCTCGCCTCGCCCCGCGACCGTAACTCAGCCGGCAACGCTGCTAATTGATTCTTAGTTCCGTCTATCTTATCTTGATCAATATAGATAGGGGGCAGGTCCGGCTCGGGGAAATACCGGTAATCAACCGAACCTTCCTTAGTCCGCTGAGATACGGTTGAATTGGTCTTTTCATCCCACCCCCGGGTCTCTTGTTCGATCACCTCCCCTTTTTCTAGCATCGCCGTTTGCCGCTCAACCTCGAATTTCAAGGCCATTTCCATAAACTTAAATGAGTTCATGTTTTTGACCTCCACCTTCGCTCCTAAGACGTCTTGGCCGATCGGTCTGACCGACACGTTGGCGTCCACCCGTAAGTGTCCTTTTTCCATATCAGCCATCGATACGCCGAGGCTTCTGACCATCCTTTGCAACTCTTGCATAAACGCCTTGGCCTCTTCCGGCGATTTAATATCCGGCTCGGTCACGATCTCTATCAGGGGTGTCCCACACCGGTTCAAGTCCACTAGCGTACCGTCCTGGGTATGGATAAGTTTGCCAGCATCCTCCTCAAGGTGCAGCCGTGTTATCCCGACCGAAAACTCCTTTCTGGTCTTGCGATCAGACGCCAAATAGTCCACATCCACATTGCCCTTTTCGCCTACCGGATAAAAGAACTGTGAAATCTGATAACCTTTTGGCAGGTCCGGGTAGAAGTAGTTCTTGCGATCAAACCGCTGCAATGGATTCACCGCGCAACCCAGCGCCAACGCGGTTTTAATGCCCCAATCTATGGCCTGCTCGTTCGTTACCGGCAATGTCCCCGGATAACCCATACACACTGGGCAGACATTAGTGTTCGGCCGAGCCTTGTCAGAATCGTTATCGCACCGACAAAACATCTTGGACACAGTCCTTAGCTGGACGTGGATCTCCAGCCCGATCACCGCCTCATATTTTGCGTCCGCCTCTTCCATAATTCCTAATTCATGATTCATTATTCACTATTCGTTCACAGCGCTCCCAACCGCCTCAACGCCCGCTTAAAATTATCCATCGCCCGTTCGATCTGTGGACGCGTCAGTTGAGCGTTCATATTGTGAGCTAACTCATTGCGCACCTTATGCGCCTGCCAAGCCGCATCGATATTGCCAAATAATGGTTTAGCATTCTTTAAACGCTCACCCAAACTTTCGCCCGCCACTCGGCGCTGGACCAATGCAAAATCCAAAAGTTTATCGGCCTCAAACACTGCCTTGACCCACTCTGAGTCATTATCACCCTCCACTAGAAGTTCGATATTGGCCCAAGCGGAACGCACCTTGTCCCGATCAATATCGGACAAGGCCCGCTTCTTAGACATCGCGTAAAGCATCATGCCTCCGCCCAGTACCACTACGATAAATAGTATCCAGCCGTAAATCATTTGAAAGAATGAATGATGAATAGTGAATTATGAATAGTGGCGAGAAGGGACGTAAACTTTTTACTGCTTCTGTTCATATGCGTAGGCCACCCGCAAAATGGTCTTTTCGTCGAACTGCCGACCCATAATTTGTAATCCCACCGGTAGTCCCTCCACCTCTCCGCACGGTACCGAGATAACTGGAATACCCGCCAAGCTGGCCGGCGTGGTCAGCAAGTCCGCCTTGTACATACTCAACGGATCTTTGGCCCGCTCCCCGAGCTTGAACGCCACCGTCGGGGTAGTCGGCGTGATAATAACATCCACCTGCTTGAACGCCTTATCAAAATCCTGTTTGATGAGTGTCCGCACCCGCTGGGCTTTGTCGTAGTAGGCATCGCGGAAACCTGCCGAGAGCGTGTAAGTCCCAAGCATTATCCGCCGTTTCACCTCCGCCCCAAATCCTTGAGCTCGAGATTTATCGTAAACTTCCCACAAATTTTTAGCATCAGAGGCACTTAACCCATACCGAATGCCGTCATACCGCGCCAAATTAGCCGATACTTCGGAGGGCTGAAGAATATAGTAAGTCGCAAGAGCAAATTTTGCGTGTGGCAATTCTATCTCGCTCACGATCGCTCCTAACTGTCGTAATTTATCGACCGCCGCTTGCACTGCTTGCGCTACTGGCGCGTCTACGCCCTCGTCAAAAAATCCCTTAGGGACACCTATCTTTAAGTCCTTAATGTCGCCATCCAGCGCTGCCACATAATCTGGCACTTCGATAGCCATTGTGGTGGAATCATGTTCGTCATGTCCAGCGATTACCCGCAAAACTCTCGCCGCATCTTTCACGTTGGTGGTAATCGGACCGATCCGGTCCAGCGAACTGGCCATAGCGATTAGCCCATACCGACTAACTCGGCCGTAGGTTGGCATTAGTCCCACCACCCCGCAAAAACTGGCTGGCTGACGGATGGAGCCACCCGTATCGCTGCCCAAGGCAAATGAGGCCATACCGGCCGCTACGGCCGCAGCTGAGCCACCGGAACTGCCGCCCGGCACCCGAGTTGGGTCATGTGGATTCTTAGTTGGACCAAAAGCTGAATTTTCAGTGCTGGAACCCATAGCGAACTCGTCCAAATTGGATTTGCCCACCATCACCGCCCCGGCCTCTCGCAGTTTCATCACCACGGTTGCCTCATACGGAGAAACAAATCCCTCCAAGATTTTGGAGGCAGCCGTAGTCGGCAGTTCTTTAGTGACGATATTATCTTTGCAGATATACGGAACATTCAAACTTCCGCTTTTGGACAGTTTCGGCTTGTCGTTGACAGACAAAATCGCATTGAGCTCGCTCTTGGATTTAATAATCTTCAACGACTCCTCCGTCGCCTTCTCAATCCCCAGTTTTTCCGCCTCTCTAATCTCCATTTGTTATTTGTAATTTTTAATTTGTCATTTCTTAAAGACACTCTTCACCTTGATATAGCCTTTTTCCGATGCCGGCGCCCGCTCCAAAAACTCCTCCCGAGTGATCTCAGATGGTGACACGGCATCAGCCGCCAAGACATTGCTCAAACCCGTAATTTGTCCGCCAGCTGGCGGATTACCGTCAACCGTAGAGGTATCTACTTCCCGCAACTCATCCACATACCCTAAAACCGCCGACAGTTCTTCGGCATATTTGGATGTTTCGGCCTTGGTCAGCTCGATGTAAGCCAGCCGCGCCACCCACTCTACCTGGTCTTTGGGCAGAGGCATACTGCCATTATAGCTGAAAAAGAGAGCTTCAGACAAAGAAAAAACCGCCCGGAATCAAACGCTTTACTGCATCACATCACCCGGCCAACCGACTAGGGGACCAAAGTATCGGTTTCAGATATGGATAAAAAATGATGAATCCGACCACGATGGCGCCAATAACCATCAACAGGGTCAGACCCGCCATCATATCTTTGGCCGCGCGGAAGTGCGGGTTAATCTCCTTGTTCACCCCATCCAAAACCCGTTCCAACACACTGTTAGTCGCTTCGGCTGCTAAGACCAACAAGATAACCAAAGTTAAAATGGCTTTTTCGATCGTCCGCACTTGCAGAGCATAAGCGACAGCTATCACCACTACCGCACCAATAACTTCAATGCGAAAGTTCTGCTGACCGCGAAACAATTCACCAATTCCGCGCATGGCGTAAACAAAACTATTTTTCAATCGCCGTAGGTCCATTAAACTAATTTAATAAATTCTTTCTCATCTAAAATCTTCACGCCTAATTTATTAGCTTGGGTGTACTTGCTGCCCGGATTATCTCCAACTACCACAAAACTAGTTTTGGCGGAGACCGACCCGCTGGCTTTCCCGCCTAAAGCACGAATCTTATCCTCCGCCTCCTCACGAGACATGGACGCTAAAGTTCCAGTTATCACGAAGGTTTGTCCATTCAATCTGTCGCCGGTTGAACGGACGGCTTGCTTGATAATTATCCCCGCTTGCAACAACTTTTTCACTAACCCTAGGTTGTGCTCATCTTGAAAAAACTCAAATATACTTTGTGCCACTTTGTCCCCTACCCCGTCTACCTCCCGAAAACTCTCCGGAAAGGCGTGTAGCAGTTCATCCAAATTGCGAAACATCCCCGTCAGGTCCCGCGCCGTCTGGGCTCCGACATGCAAAATCCCTAAGGCGTAAATAAATCTGTCCAGCGAAATGGTTTTGGCACCTTGAATGGATTTAATTAAATTGCCAGCACTCTTTTCCGCAAATCGCTCTAGGGGCTCAATATCGCCCTCTTCTAAAGTAAAGATATCCGCCGGGTCGCGTACTAAACCCTCTTTATAAAGTTGTTCCAGTATCTTGGTGCCTAAGCCTTTAATATCAAAAGCGTCTCGGGAAACAAAGTGCTCCAATTTACGCAGCTGGACCACGAAACAATTTTTATTCACGCACTTGTGCGCAGCTTCGCCCTCGACTCGTACTACCTTGCCACTGCAGATCGGACAAGTGGTCGGCATCTTGAATGGTTTGGCTGTCGCCGGCCGTTTGGATTTTATCACACTGATCACTTCCGGGATGATATCGCCGGCTTTTTGAACTATCACCGTATCCCCTACCCGTACATCTTTGCGTTTTATCTCATCTTCATTGTGCAAAGTCGCCCGGCTCACTGTTGAACCGGCCAATAACACCGGTTCCAGTACTGCCACCGGCGTCAATGTCCCTTGTCTCCCCACCTGCACGACGATATCCAAAACTTTGGTCGGTTTCTGTTCGGCCGGAAATTTATAGGCGATGGCCCAGCGCGGTGCCTTGGCCGTGGCCCCTAGCCGGCGGCGCGCAGCCATATCGTTGACCTTCACCACCACACCATCAGTTTCATACGGTAATTTATTCCGCTCGTTCCCCCAACGCTGAATAAATTTTTCCACCTCCCCCAAATTTTGGCAGAGCTTATTTTCTGCATTAGTCGAAAATCCTAGGTCCGCCAAGTTTTTCAAAATATCCATCTGGGTCTTGGGACTTACCTCCCCTTCTAGATCATAAACAAAACTTCTAAGCCGTCGGGTGGACGCCACCCTTGGGTCCAGCTGCCGCACCGTCCCGGCCGCCAAATTGCGGGGGTTGGCGTAAAGTTGACCGCCGGCTTTGGTTTGCTCCGCGTTAATCTTGGCAAAGTCCTTTTTGCTGATATAAATTTCGCCAGATACGACAATATCTAATGGTTTGGATAATTTCAGCGGAATATCCCGTATCGTTCTCACGGTGTGAGTCACATCCTCCCCGGTGATGCCATCCCCTCGGGTCGCGGCCGTAGTGAGTAACCCACTGCGATAGGTCAGTACGATCTGCAGGCCGTCTATCTTCAATTCACAGACATACTCTAATTTTGCCTCAGTCAGTTTTTTGGCGCGCTCTTCGAACGCCTGCACTTCTGAATACGAGAACGCATCATCTAAACTCATCCGCGGACGGATATGACGAATGGAAGCAAACTCACCCGAGACCTTATCCCCCACCCTTCTCGTTGGAGAGTCGGGTACAACCAAGTCAGGATATTCGGCCTCCAGCCCGACCAATTTGCGGTATAGCCGGTCATACTCGGCGTCGCTGATCTCCGGCTTGTCCAACACATAATACAACCGGCTATGCCGGTTCAATTCCCTCCTCAATCGCTCGATTTCCACTCTGGCCTCTACCTTGTTCATCCTGTTTATTCTATCACTCCATTGCGGCGGAGACGACCTCCTCTATCCGTTCGATCTGTGCCCCTAATGCGTTCAGTTTTTCATCGATGCGTTCGTACCCGCGGTCGATCAATTCAATGTGGTCTATCTCGCTCCGTCCGTGAGCGATCAGAGCGGCTAAAATCAGGGTCGCACCCGCTCGGATATCCAAACTCTCGATGGATTTACCGTAGAGTACGGTGGGCCCGTTAATCGCCGCTCTATGTGCATCTAAAATATTGGCTGTCGCACCCATTCGCGCCAACTCCTGAAAATAGTTCAGTCGCCCCTCGAACATTGTCTCAAATATCAAACTCGTCCCATTGGCTTGGGTCAAAAGCACCGCTAACGGGGCTTGTAAATCGGTCGGGAACCCCGGATACACATCCGTGCGGATATTCACTGCCTTCAGCAGCGTAGTACGTGAAATCCGCACGCTGTTATCCGACAGTATCTGTAGCTGGACATTGGCATCCCTCAACTTTTTGATAAAGATATCTAAGTGACTATGCATAAACCCATGGATAGTAACATCTCCGCGAGTGATGGCCGCCGCTATTGCCAGCGTGCCCGCCTCCAATCGATCCGGGATAACCGTAGTCTCAACCCCGTGTAGCTGACCCATCCCTTCGATGACCAGGGTGTGCGAATCTATCCCTCCGATCTTCGCCCCCATCCCCTGCAGCATTCCTAACAAGTTAGTTGTCTCCGGCTCGGCTGCCGCCAGCCGGATCTCGGTCGTGCCCTCAGCTAAACAAGCTGCCATCACCACCACGGCCGTCCCCGTCACGCTCATCTCACCCAAAACTATCCGCTTGCCCCGCAACCGCTCGGCCGTAATGTAATAAAGTTGGTTATCGGTTCGAACCACTGCGCCCAAGTCCTCTAGCGCCTGGATGTGCACCCCGATCGGCCGGGCACCGATATGGCAACCCCCCGGGTGAGGTATCGTCACGCGCTTCAGCCGCGCCAGGAGCGGCCCGATCAACAAGACCGAAGCTCTAATCTTTTTTATCTGCTTATAATCCGGTTCGCGACCGTCTACCTGACTAGCGTCTATTCGTACGCTATGGTCAGCCACCCAGTCTACCCGAGCCCCAAGACTACGCAGGATGGTGAGCATCTGGTCAACATCAGCTATCCGCGGAACATTGTGCACAACGCATATTTCATTGGTTAGTAAAGTCGCCGCCAACATCGGCAGAGCGGCGTTCTTTGAGCCACTAACTGTTATCTCCCCCTCCAACCTAGCCCCACCGTGGATAATGAACTTGCTCATAAGAGTATTCTACTTCACTTTAATTCTATTCCTAACCCGCTCCCAGAGCAAGAAAAAAGCCAACCGCAAGGGTTGGCTTTATAAAATTCAAGGACTCTGATGAGACGGTCGGTCACCGGCATCCTCCCCGACCTTATCGGGAAAAGCGACCAATGGGCGGCCGGCATCCGGCCAGCAGTTGTGCTCCTGCATATGCTCGGTGCAGAACGGCCATCCGCAATGGGGACACATATTCACGGCGCTTTCGCCACAAGCTGAACACGGCATCGGCTAACCCTCCTCATCCGGGAATAAATAGGCCAGCGCCGGATGGTCGCAGAGCACGTCAACGATGGCTGTATCCCGAGTCCCCGGCACGACATCGGCTTTGCGCCACTCTACGATAATGTGTCGGGTTACATGCATCGGCAGATTACAACCAATGGCCAGGGTTAGCGCTTGTCTGAACCTCCACTCATCAACGAGCAGACCAATGGCCGCGCATATCCACCGCGTCACTGTGTTGGCGTCGATATTGGCACTCTCGGCCAGCCGGTGAGCACGAGCAATGTCGTCTTCCACGAGCGCCTCGATATATGCTGCGCGTACCTCCGCTAATGCTGGCGGAGGAGGCATCATCGCACCGTTCATTTTTCACCTCCAAAGAACAAGAAAGATAGGTGTAATCTATCCCATCCTGCGCTCTAGGTCAAGATTTTTACCGACGTTCGTTATGTGGATCGTAATCGTCCTCATCCAACTTGATCGGCTCGTTGGGCTTTAACTCACTTGATTGTTTCTGTTCTTCCTCGCGCTGCTGCCGGGCCCGGTCCAATGCATCCTTCATCGAACCAGTCGCATCTTTGAGATCGTTCATTAAGGTCTTGGCCACATCCTCTTTCTCACCCTCACTCAATGGCGCTTGTTTCTGACGCTCAACTTTGGAGATGAGATTTTTCAATAGGTCGATCTTGGGCCCGGTCCGCTGGACGGGCGCACTGGGCCTCAGCGGCGGCCGAGAACCACTACTCATCGGCGGACGGCTCGTCCCTTGCCCTTGCGGGGGCCGCTGGCCGTACTGAGACGGTTTCTGACCAGCCCACGGCGCAGTCTTGGGGGCAGAGGCCAGTGCGGCGCTGACATCAGCGCTAGACAGTACCTTACCCTCCACGAACTTCACATCCTTGGCGTAGCGTTCGCGCGACAATTTGATGATCTTCTCACTATTCTGGTTCTGGTCAGTGGAAGGCGGCAGGGTCACGGCCGAGAACGCATTCGCCGTTAACCCGTCGATCGATAGCTTCAAATAAACTTTAAAGATATCCAAATTCACCAAATCCTGTTCGTCAAACACTGGCGCGAACTCTTTGGTCAAAAATCCGGCATCATCACCGCCCACTCGGAACGATACCAGCGTCCCCACATTGCCAAAGATAGCGTTCTTGACCGTATCCGACAGCTGGCTCATATATTGGTTGGCCAGCGTCAAACTCAAATGGTATTTGCGTGCCTCCGACAAAATCGTGGCGAATGAATCGGTAGCAAAGTTTTGGAACTCATCAACATACAAGAAAAAGTCCGGCCGCTTGGCTTCCTCCACATCCGCCCGCGACAGCGCCGCCAACTGCAGCTTGGTAATCATCAGCGCCCCTAAAAGCGCCGCGTTGTCCTCCCCGATCAATCCTTTGGCCAGTTTGATCAGCACGATCTTACCCTCGTCCATCACCTCCCGCATATCAATAGAGCTCTTGGGCTGACCGACGATGTTGCGGATAACGGAACTGGACAGGAACTGTCCTACTTTATTCAAAATTGGCGAAATGGTCTCGTTGCGCTGGCGCTGGTCAAGCCGGTCATACTCGTTCAGCCACCGTTGTTTAATGACCGGATCCTTGACCGCATCGATCACTCCGGCCCGAAAAGTATCGTCGGTAAACAACCGCGGCACCATCATCAAAGTCGCGTCCGGATAGTCCAACAGCGCCAGGATGGCCGAAGAGAGCCAATACTCCAGCCGCGGCCCCCACGACTCACCGAATATCTTTTTAAATACGCCCACAACCCCGGAGGCCGTGACCACTTTCTGGTCTGGCGTATCCACCTCTAACACATTAAATCCGATCGGGAAACTGCGGTCGCCCGGGTCAAATACGATAACATCGTTCATCCGATATGATGGGATGCGTTCCAAAACATAGTCGACATACTCGCCGTGCGGATCCACCACGCCCACGCCGCGGCGTTCGCGAATGTCGTCCAGCGTCATATTTTCTAAGAGTGTCGATTTGCCTACACCGCTTTTCCCGATGATATAGACATGCCTGCGGCGGTCTTTAATTTTAATGCCGAATTTTTCTGTACTGCCGCGGAAATCCGTGATCCCTAAATTCGTCAGCTCTTCAGACGGTATCTCATCAGCCAACGGCAAGTTGGCTGGCGGTTCCCCTTTTTTGGAGCCCGCCCAAACAATGTGCGGGGTGGTCACGGTCTTACTCGGCAGATGATAAATGCTGGCCAATTCGGCCACATTTAAGATGGCGCCCTTACCGCCAAACCCCCGATGTTCGTAGTCGCGCAAAATAACTTCCGCCGGTGCCGCCACTGGCACCGCGGCGAATCCATTTAGATTAGTGGTGTTGAATTGTTTAAACGAGCCCACCACCAAGTCCAGCTTCTGACGGGCGGCGGCGGCGGTCTGATCCAGCGCCACTATCCGGATCCGCACCTGAAAGCCAAGCTTGTTGCTTTTTTCTTCTATCCGCTTTAAGACCTCATCCACCCCGGGAGGCAATTCCACTTTGCCCGGCACGGCCGGCACCGGTGGCTGGCCGCTCAAAGCCCCTCGTACCACCTCGGAAGCCAGTCCGGTCAGTCCTTTAACGAATGCTGTCTTAAAGTCCTTCTTCCCGGTCTTGATGGCCGCAATGTAGTTGATGGCCTTATTTCTCCAAGTATCGCTTTCGGGACGCATCAAGATCTGCACCCGCACCTGCGCTACTCCCTCGAGTTTGCTCAAAGTCGCGGTGATGCCGGCCAACGGATCAACATCGAAATTATCAAATCCCTTGATCGGGAAAATATCTTCACGCACCAACGACAGCTCGGCCGCGGCTACGCCCAGGTCGGCATCGACCTTCTCTGGTTTGGCATAATCTTTAACCTCATATACATTCACCCCGGGATACTGCGCGTAGATCTGCCCCTCTACATAACCCTGAAGGTGTTTTGGCACCCAAACAAAAAATCTGATCGCCTTTTCTTTAGCCTGTAGCTCGAACGCGATATGTTCTTGGACTGCTTCTTTACGTTTGGCTAATTCTGGTCTAAATATCCCGTGCAGCGAAGCGAACATCAGTTCAGCCGCCAACGGAGTAGTCTCGTTTTCTTTCGGCACCTCAATAGCCAACACCACCGCCTCTCGCGGGGTTGAACCAGCTCGCTCGGGCAGCGCACTAGCAGGGATATTTGGCGCGACCACTGGTGACGGCTTGGATTTTCCTGACCGGCGCAACCACCACCAGATCAATAAAAACAAAACGAGCCAGCCAAGCAGCAGCAAGCTCACAAGCGCCAAATTCCATCCGCTCAAAAACATCAGTACGCTCCTATTTAATTATTCAGCCAGGACATACCGCCCTCGGCCAACTTTTTGAAAGATAGCTTTGTTCTGTAGGTTGGCCACCACTGTGTTGCGTTTCACTTCGCGCTTGGCCAGCACCGCCTCGATAATCTCCTCAGTCGTCAGCGGCCGGCCAGCTTGTTTCAACACCTCTTTGACTACGTCCGCCACCACCCCGGGCTGGAACCCCCAGCTTTTGAGCGCGTAGATCCCGCGACCGACTAACACGAACCGTTTATCACCAATCAGTTCATTGTGAACGGTCCGGCTTAAAACCGCTTTCCCTGGATAGGCCCGATTAATCCCTTCGGCAATATCGTTGAAATGCATCGGTTTGCCGCCGGCCTGCAATACCAAATAGACCTTGTCGCGGATCCGTTTTGGCACTACCGTCGGCCAAGCGGCCAATCCCCACTTGCCGTCACCCGCCTTGGCGATCTGGTTCGAGACTCGCAAAATCCCCGCCATCAAGGTGGGGTTAAGCAGCGCCTCGTGCGCTTTGTACCCGGCGGTATGCAACAGTTTTTCCCACAATTCCTTCTCGGTCATGGTCTGCTGCCGAGCCTGTAAGATATTATTCAGTTCATCCAAAACCGGCGATATCACAGTGCTAGCGAAATCATGTTTCATCCAACCGCTCCGCAAGGCCATGGTTTTAGGCAACGCAATCGCGTTTTCGTTAATATCCATCACTAGCCGCAATGCGTTAGTTTTCAACTCCGGCTGGTCAGTATGTGTAGCTCTCAAATAATCGGTCAGATCGTCCAGCGACAACAGCCCACCCATCTCGATCATGTGACTATTAACCAGTTTTAAAAGTTGGGTCAATTCTTTCGTGGGATGCGCGGCCAATTTCCGCACACTTGCTGATTCGATCTGACGTACCCGCTCGCGCGTAACATTGAACTTCTTTCCTACATCCTCTAGGGTCATCTTGTGGTCTCCCTCTAAACCGTAGCGATGCACCACAACATCCCGCTCGCGCTCCTTGAGGCCGTTCACGGCGTTCATTGCCACAACATAAGGATCCAGAGCGCTTCGGCTCTTTTCCTCTTGCTCTACCATGATCGATCGAATGACCGACTCCGGCTCTAAGTTGTCGTTAGAGGACTCCATATCTTTAAATTGCTACCCTCTAATCTAATTATACCACAGGATTTATTATTTGTCAACTACGTCCCGTCCTTGTAACAATGGGGATAAAAACAACATAAAACCGCTCTAGGAGCGGTAAATAGTTACACCAAACTGAACTACTTAGCGGCCGCTGTCAGCAACTCCTCCAACTCCCCTATCAAACGGTTCTTGGTGGCTAAGTCGTAGGCCTGCTGGTAGGAGTCAATCAGTCCCAGCGCCTCGGCGTAGGTATCCTTGGGCAAAGTGATCTGGGCTGGCAGGTCTTCATATTTGACGACATCAGCGCTGGCCCCACCAGTCGAGCGACCCAAAAACTGGGCGAACACCACCAGTGCACCCACCACCAGAATAATCCCCGCGATAATCCCGATCGACCTTGGCATGGTTTAATGGTATCACAATCCTGATACGATTTTCTCGGCCGTTTTCTCTCCCACTATTTTGGCCAGCTTGGCTTGGCTGGCGGCTTTGACCGCGGCCATGGAACCAAACGCTTTGATAAGTTTTTTGCGCGTCACCGCCCCGATACCAGCAATTTTTTCTAAGCCCGACGATGTCGTCCGTTTTTTTCGCAAACCTGTGTGATACGCAATCGCAAACCGATGCACCTCGTCCCGAATATTCTGCAGCAGCATTTTGGTTGGCGAATTGTCCGGCAGGATTACTACACCCGAAGTCAGTACCAGATCGTCCTTGGCTTTAGTCCGACTATGGCTGCCCTTGGCGATACCGATTACCGCCACCTTAAAATCTTTCAACGCCTTGGTAATGGTACCGACCTGTCCTTTGCCGCCGTCAATTAACACAATGTCCGGCAGACGCGCGAACTTTTCGTCCCCCGCCATATGCGCGAACCTACGCTTTAAGACCTCCGCCAGTGAAGCAAAATCATTTGGCCCCACGACAGATTTTATCTTGAACCGGCGATACTGGGTTTTATCCATCTGCCCTTTCTCCCACACCACCATAGCCCCAACCGAATCGGTTCCTTGCAAATTAGAAATATCGTAGGCCTCGATGCGCTCAAGCTTTTTCAGCTTCAATTTTTTCCTCAGCCAATCCACGCCCTCGGTGGCGATAACTTTCTCCAGCTGCCAGCGGCTAGAGATCTGATTAAACTTCATCCCCGCGTTGGAATTAGCCAATCGCACCAATGCCCGCCCCCGTCCACGCATAGGCACAACCAGTTCTATCCTCCTCCCAGCGAGGCTTGTCAGCCATTTATCAAATGCT
Organism: candidate division Kazan bacterium GW2011_GWA1_50_15; assembly: GCA_001029795.1. Classification (GTDB taxonomy): domain Bacteria; phylum Patescibacteriota; class Kazan-3B-28; order Kazan-3B-28; family Kazan-3B-28; genus Kazan-3B-28. Next base: position 208,314 of record CP011216.1, on the reverse strand, counting down.
CCCGCCCCCTCGACCTCCTCCGGCAACAATATGGTCTTGGGCAGATCGGCCGCATCGGTGTAGTAATCTCGCAAAAACCCGGACAAGATGTCTTTGTTGTCAGTTTCGTATTTGGTATCGAGAGCATACTGCTGTTGGTTGATCAGCGCCCCGGACCGCACCTGCAGCAAGACCACCAGCGCTTTATTCAGCTGTCTGGCTATCCCGATGATATCCTCACTGACACCTAGGTTAGCCCTAACTACATTTTGGCTTTCGTTAATGGCCCCAATGGCTTTTAACCCATCGCGGAGACGCGCCGCCCGCTCAAATTTTTTATCGGCAGCGAGGTGCGCCATCTCTGCCCGCAGCTCTTTGATCACGGCCGGAAAGTTCCCCTGCAGAAACTTCACGACTTGGGCAATGGTCGCGCGGTATTCCTTGGCTCCGACTTTGCCTAGACACACCCCCGGACAGATCTTTAAGTGATAATTCATGCAGGCCCGACCGGTCCCCGGCGTTCCCGTACATAGCGGAAACGAGCGGTTGATGAGTTTCAGCACCTCGTAAACTCGGCCTGCCACAGCATACGGCCCAAAATATTTAGCTCCGTCTTTGGCAACACGCCTCGCCAACAGAATGCGAGGGTACTCTTCATGGACCGTAATCCGGATGTACAGATATCCTTTATCGTCACGCATTACAATGTTAAACGGCGGCCGAAAACGCTTTATCTGTTCATTCTCCAATATCAGCGCTTCCAGCTCGGTCTTGACCGCAATGGTGTCGATTTTGTAAATCCGCTCGACCAAGGCCAACGTCTTGGGCGTTTGGTCGCGTTTTACAAAATACGAAGCCAGTCGCTTGCGCAGGTTCTTGGCCTTGCCCACATACAAAACCTCCCCGGCTTTACCCCTCATCAGGTAGACACCGGGGTTTTGAGAGAATTTAGATGATAAAAATTTGTAGGCCATCTCCATATATTATGCCCGATAAATCAATAAAAAGTGGGCCTCCTTTCGGAGGCCCATGTGGTGAACGCGGCGTTTGACTTTGGATCGACATTACGGCCGCTCCCACACTAAAACAGTTTTACCCGCAAGGCGGCGTTGCGACTGACCTGCTGTTTCCGGCCCACCGATAGGTTTGGGACGAGAGCTGGCAAATGGGGGTGGGATAGAGCGGGGGCAATGCCCCGTGACGATTCTCCGCAGAGAACCTAGACCCCCGAATAGATAAGCCGAGCCTTTCAACTCGTCGCCGGTACCCTTAGGGTGTGTAGGCGAAACAAACAGGGACCGCCATGCATACGGGCTAGACAGACTGACACAATCCAACGAAACCAAAATCGGGGGCATGGCTCGTGAACCGTGTTACCTGTCAAATGAGCATCGACTTAAAACGTCGATGCCTCTAATCTAGCAGATTCCGACGGTCTGTCAATTTTTGAGAATGTGGGCCAAATATTGCCCAGTATAGGATTTCTTGACCTTAGCCACAGCTTCTGGGGTCCCCTCGGCCACTAATTGGCCGCCCAAATCCCCGCCCTCGGGGCCCAGGTCAATAATCCAATCAGCGGTTTTGACGACATCCAAATTATGTTCAATAACGATGACCGTGTTCCCCTTTTCTACCAGTTGATGCAACACGTATAGTAGCTTCCTGGTGTCCTCAAAGTGTAATCCCGTAGTTGGTTCGTCGAGAATGTATAATGTTTTGCCCGTAGCCCGCCGCGCCAGTTCAGTCGAGAGTTTAACCCGCTGGGCTTCACCGCCAGACAACTGTGTGGCTGGTTGGCCCAACTTAATGTAACCCAGCCCCACTTCCTGCAGGGTTTCCATCTTGGTCTTGATGGGCGGGATGTTGGTGAAAAACTCGGCGGCGTCATCCACCGTCATATCCAAAACATCAGCGATGCTTTTCCCTTTATAGTGGATCTCCAAGGTCTCTTTGTTATACCGCCGGCCCTGGCAGACATCACACGGTACATATACGTCCGGCAGAAAATGCATTTCGATCTTGATCACCCCATCCCCCCGGCAGTTCTCACATCGTCCACCCTTAACGTTGAATGAGAACCGTCCCTGTTTGTACCCCCGAGCTTTGGCCTCGGGAAGACTAGCAAACAGATCTCGAATATAGGTAAAAGCTCCTGTGTACGTGGCCGGGTTGCTGCGCGGGCTACGGCCGATCGGCGATTGGTCGATATCGATGACCTTATCCAAATAGCTGATCCCCTCAATTGACTTATGCCGTCCTGGTTGGGTGTGAGCCTGATGCAGCTCCTTCAAAAGCCGTTTAGCCAATATCTCGTTGATCAGGGTCGATTTCCCCGAACCCGACAAGCCAGTTATACAAACGAACAACTGCAACGGAATAGTTACGTCTAAATCGCGCAGATTGAACTCGCTAGCCCCGACGATGTTCAGTTGTTTGCCGTTGGGCTGACGCCGATGAGCTGGAACATCGATCCGTTTCTTGCCGGACAGATATTGGCCAGTTAATGATTTAGTGCTTTTCTCTATCTGCGCGGGTGTACCCTCGGCGACTATCTCGCCGCCCTGTTTGCCGGCCAGCGGCCCAACGTCGATCACCCAGTCGGCTGATCGGATAGTTTCTTCATCATGCTCAACTACCAGCACCGTGTTGCCCAAGTCGCGCAGTCGGGTCAGGGTCTGGATCAGTCTCCGATTGTCGTATTGATGCAATCCAATGGACGGCTCGTCCAAAATATAGATCACACCCGAAAGACCCGAACCGATCTGAGTAGCCAACCGAATGCGCTGAGCCTCACCCCCCGAGAGCGTGTTGGCCGAGCGGTCTAGTGTCAGATACTCTAACCCTACATTCTTAAGAAAACCTAACCGCTCTCCGACCTCCTTCAAGATCTGTTTGACTATCAGCTGATCCTGCTTACTTAACTTTAGTTCAGTAAAAAACTTAAGGGTGTCTCTGACCGGTAACCGGCTGACATCCACGATCGAACGGTCCGATACCGTTACCGCCAGTACCTCGGGCTTCAGCCTGGCCCCATGGCATTCGGAGCACTCTTTGGCTAACATATACTGCTCGATTTCTGTGCGGATAAAGTCCGAATCGGTCTCTTTGTACCGCCGCATCAGGTTAGGGATGACCCCCTCAAACCGCGTTTCATACTCATTAGCCCTGCCGTTCGGGGTTTGATAACGCACCGTGATATCTTCATCGCCGGTCCCGTATAAAATTATCTGCATGGCTTCGTTAGACAAATTTTGGACCGGTGTGTCCAAACTAAACCCAAACTTCTTCGCCACCGCCATAAGTAGCCGATGATTCCAACCGCCCCCGCTGGTCATGTTTATCCCCCAGGGCTTGATCGCCCCTTCACTGACGCTCAACCGCCGATTTGGGATGAGCAGCTCTGGGTCGATCTCCAAAGTCACCCCCAACCCCGTACATTTAGGACATGCTCCGTGCGGACTATTGAATGAAAAATGGCGCGGCTCGAACTCCGATACGCTGATGTCACATTTCGGACAGGCTAGATTTTCCGAGAAGAACCACTCTTGGTCCCCGTTAGCCACTTTGATCTTCCCGCCGCCTAATTTAAGTGCGGTTTCAACGGAATCCACCAACCGAGTTCTCTCGTCGTTACTTTCTATCTTTAAACTTAACCGGTCAACTACCGCGTCAATGGTGTGTTTCTTGTTTTTGTCTAGAGCTGGTAGTTCATTCAAATCATACAAACTGCCATCCACTCTAACTCGCGCGTATCCTGACCTTTTCACGTCGGCTAGCTCCTGCCTGAACTCGCCTTTGCGGTCCGCCACCAATGGGGCCAAGATCATGGCCTGCTCTAGCTTTAACGCCGTCAACTGCGGAATGATCTGATCAATACTTTGACGCACAACCGGCGCGCCGCATTTAGGACAATGTGGCACCCCCACCCGCGCGTACAGTAGTCGCAGGTAATCGTATATCTCAGTAATAGTCCCAACCGTTGACCGAGGGTTAGATGAAGATGATTTTTGGTCAATGGAGATGGCCGGGCTCAAGCCCTCAATACTATCAACGTCCGGTTTATTGGCGGCACCTAAAAACTGCCGTGCGTAGGCTGACAGACTCTCGACATATCGCCGATGGCCTTCGGCATAAATGGTATCGAACGCCAGCGATGATTTGCCTGACCCCGAAAGACCGGTGATGACCACCATCCGGTTCTTCGGTATGTCCACGCTAATATTCTTGAGGTTGTGCTCTCTCGCCCCCCGCACCTCGATGAGATCCTTCATAACAAATTGAGGAAGTAATTAGGAGGGAATGATCGGGGTCCCGCCGCTAAAGAACCTGGTAATCAACCCACCCGTGCCTGTACCGCAAGCCCCCAACAGCAGATGCCCCATAGCGTACAATGCCACACCGGCGACGGCGGCTATTATCATGTCTTTAGATGTTTTTATCCCCTCTTTGCCGCCGGCTGACGTGGCGTAAGTTATCCCGGCAATAATCACGGTTAGCGCCGCTAACATCCCCACCAGAAAATTCGCGTAACTTATAGCTGAACACAGATATGCTTCAAATCCGATCCCAGCGGAGGTATCGGCCGTCGCCGCCTGGCCCGCCGGTAAGACCTGTGACCCGAACTGAGCAATCAACATCAACGCAAATGCGGAAAGCACAGCCCAAAAACCGTATAACCACGGCTTCACCCACCAGGATTTTGTCTTGTGCTTTGCCATTAATTCACCAGCTAGGTCAACTTGACGCACCAATAGTACACGGAAACGCCCTTCCGTTCAAGCCCTAGACGACCGCCTTATCTTCAAATCCACACTGGGTGCAGACCGGATAGCCCTTTTTGGCTGGTTTGGTCATCAGTCCCCGGCAAGTGGGACAAGGCTCCTTTAAGGGCTCCTCCCAGGAGGCAAAATCACATTTAGGATATTTACTACACCCCCAAAATATTTTACCGCGCTTGGTCCGGCGCTCAACCACCTTCCCTTCGTGGCACTTCGGACAATCCATGTCACTAGCCTTCGGCTCAAGGTTTTCGATGTGTTTACATTTGGGGTAGTTACTACATCCCAGAAATTCTCCGAATCGTCCACGTTTTTTAACCAGCGGGGCGCCACACTCCGGACAGATTTTGTCGGTTGGTTCCGTCTGACTTTTACCGTTACCATCCAGCGCTTCAGTGTAACGACACTTGGGAAATGCTGAACAAGCCAGGAACTTACCGAAACGGCTAGTTTTGATAATCAAGGGCGAACCGCACAGAGCACATTTTTTATCAGTTTGTACATCGGCCGGTGTCTGCTTCTCAACGGTCTCCTCCTTAAGTTTTATCTGTTTCTCGAACGGTTCGTAGAAGTGACGCACCACCGGCACCCACTCCTTTTTACCCTCAGCAATATCATCTAGGTCGTTTTCCATCTCCGCCGTAAAGTTATAGTCCACAATGCCAGAGAAATGTTCTACCAGAAAATCGTTCACGGTCATGCCCAGTTCCTGCGGCACCAACGAGCGCTTCTCCCGTTTAACATATCCTCGTACACCCAAAGTTGAGATGGTCGGAGCATAGGTTGAGGGTCTACCGATCCCCATCTGCTCCAGCTGTTTCACTAAACTCGCTTCTGTGTATCTGGCTGGCGGTTCAGTAAAGTGCTGAGTTGGATCCACCCCCAACAACCGCAACAATTCCTGTTCTGTCAGCTTCGGCAGTTGGTTTTCCTGGAAGGGCCATTTATCGAATATCTTAGCAAAACCCGGGAATACCACCGTAGCCCCCAGCGCTTTGCTTCTCACCTCACCCGACTCCACGATCGCTTCCTGCGTATTAATAATGGCTGGCAGCATTTGACTGCCCATCATCCGCTGCCAGACCAATTTGTATAACTTCCACTGTTCTGGGGTCAACTTATCTTGTAACATCTCCGGAGTTGACTCGGGGTGAGTTGGGCGGATCGCCTCGTGAGCCTCCTGCGCCCCTTTGCTCTTGGTTTTGTAAAATATCGGATGCTCCGGCAGATACTCTTTCCCAAACATATTGGCGATCACCCCGCGGGCCGTATCCACCGCTGAAATGGCTAAATTCGTGGAATCGGTACGCATGTACGTAATTAACCCAACATGACCATGATGTCCGTCTAGGTTAATCCCCTCGTATAGTTGTTGAGCGACCATCATTGTTCGCTTAACGGTAAACCCGAGTTGTGTCCCTGCCTGCTGCTGCAACGTCGAGGTTGTGAACGGCGGGGCCGGATACCGTTTGCGTTCGGCCGAAGTCAAACTAGCCACTTGATGCTGCTTTGCCGCCTCCACCGCGACTTGCAATCTCTTAGCTCCAGCCTCTGTCTTAATCTCAACCTCTTTATCTTTTTCGGCGAACACCCAAGCACTGAACCCATCACCAGTAGGAGTTTTGAATTTAACCTCTATCTTCCAAAACTCTTCCGGCTTGAAAGCTTGGATCTCCCGCTCACGCTCAACCAAGAGACGCAACGCCACCGACTGAACCCGGCCGGCTGAGAGTCCCCGATACAGCTTCTTCCACAGCAAGGGACTTAATTTGTACCCCACCAGCCGGTCAACTATCCGGCGGGCCTGTTGGGCGTCAACCAAGTTTTGGTCAAGTTGGCGAGGGCGAAGAAAGGCTGCCTTAACCGCCTCGGGCGTGATCTCGTGGAAAGCCACCCGTTTGATCTGGGCCGATGGTGCCTTCAGCGCCTCTTTGATATGCCAAGCGATCGCTTCCCCTTCACGGTCTTCGTCCGTAGCCAGATAGAGCATCTTAGCCTTACTGAACAGGTCTTTTAATTTAGTGATCGTCTTCCGGCTTTTGGTCGGTGTAATGTACTGCGGTTCAAAGTCATGTTCAACATCCACCCCCAGTTTGGACTGCGGCAGATCACGAACATGTCCAAAGCTGGCCTCGACGACATAGTCCTTCCCCAAAATTTTTTCGATGGTGCGCGCCTTGGCTGGCGACTCCACCACCACCAAATCCTTAGCCATCTTATTGATTGTAATGAAATAAAATCTTAACAAGGAGGGAGAGCGGCAAGCCTGCCCTTTAGGGCGGGCTTTGCCCGTGGCGCCCTAGAGGGAACCCACTGGGTCTCTCTCGAGATCATTTTATAATCGCGAAAGTCCCATTCCCAACACAGCGGACCTTACCCTTGATCTCCATTAGTGTCAACTCACTACTGACTTGGGCGGTATCCCAACTGGTCAGTTGGACCATCTCATTGATGTGCTTGGGGCCGGAGCCAAGGGCGCTATAAAGTATTCTCTCACGGTCTGTCAAATTATCTGCACTGGCCGCCTGGGTTATTTCAACGATATCACTGGCCGACAGCACCGGTTTGGCCCCTTCGGCTATCAGCCGATTGGTGCCGACGGAGTTGGGGCTAAAAATTGGCCCTGGAACGGCTAAAACATCGCGGTTATAATCCAGAGCCAGTTTGGCGGTGATAATAGCCCCACTGGTCTCCGGCGCCTCAATCACCACCACCTTATCGCTTAAACCGGCGATAATGCGATTCCGCATCGGAAAATGATGCTGCATTGGAGGTGTCCCGGGCGCGTACTCCGAGATCAGCGCCCCGCCCGAGGCGATGATCTGCCGAGCCAAACTTAAATGTTTCGCCGGATAGATGCTGGCGTCATCCAATCCCGTTCCTAACACTGCCCAAGTTATCCCGCCCGCCTTTACCGCGGCCTGATGGGCCAAGGCGTCTATGCCATACGCCAAACCGCTTACCACCACACAGTGCGGGGCGATAGCCGACACCAACCGTTCTGTGACTTGAACTCCGTACGGCGTTGGTTTACGCGTTCCCACCACCGCCACTCGCGGCAGGTCTTTGGTCATTAACTCACCCCTGACATAGATTTCCTTCGGCGCGTCGGGGACCTCGCATAACCACGCCGGATAGCCGGGGTCATCTAAACCTATTCTCCGGATGTCGGTTGCAACTTCCATTACCTATCTATAATACATATAATAATGTAGACATTCAGCATATGGCTAAGACCCAACCCAAAATCCTACTTACTGATATCGGCGTGACTATTGTGGTGTTCATGGTTACCGTCGTTATGTTGGGAATAACCAACTACCGCAATAATCAAGCAGGCACCGAACTCCCCTACCGCGAGCTCGAGGCAGGTCTCAATATAAGCGATCCTAATCTATCTGACACCATCTATCTATTCCATTCCGGTGATGCCGCACGGCAAATATTCCCTCGTTTTACCCAAAATAACGTCAACTGGGACAAGCAGCTGCTGGTTGCCTACGTTGCTCCGCCGCAGCCCGGCGCAGCCTACCGGATCGATGTAGTCAACTCTCGTCGCCAGGGTCCAGTGGTTACTATTGGATATCGCATCGCTGCGTCCCCAGCCGGCGGAGCTGGAGTTCTCTCTAGTCAACCAGTTCTGTTTGTGACTATGGACCGGGACGACCTAGTGTCCAGTAGCGAACTCACCTTCCGTTTCCAAAATATTGACACCAACCAAACTACTAGCTTAAGCGTCGCACCTGATGAGATCTAATATGTTCGACATTTCGATCAACAGCATCATCAAAGTGTTGGCCGTCCTGCTCCTCTTGTGGTTCCTGTTCATCGTGCGAGACATTATCGCCATCATGTTCGTGTCGCTGATCCTAGCCTCCGCTCTCTCTCCCACTATCGACCGGATGGCCAAGAGCGGTATCCCCAGAGCTTTGACCGTGCTGGTTTGGTATCTGCTGATCATCGCCTTATTCGGTGTGATGATCTACTTTATCCTTCCGCCAGTGATCACTCAGCTGCGTCAACTGGCTGAACAGTTTCCTGTCTACTTCGCCAGCCTTGAGAATATCATGCGCAATATTAAAGAGTTTGGTATCCAAACCCATCTCTTGGACGATTCCCAACAAAACCTCAATGCTCTGTCCAACTTCTTAAATAGCTTCACTAGCAACATTTTCAACACCACTCGCGGGTTTATTAGCGGATTTGTGGCGCTGTTGACCGTATTTGTGCTAACCCTTTACCTCTTGTTAGACGAGAACGGTATTAAAAAGTTCTTTGTAGCGCTCCTGCCGATTAAACAAAAAAATCAGATCGTCACCATCGCTAACAAAGTCGGGTTAGGGCTGGGGGCTTGGCTTCGTGGCCAAATTTTGCTCGGCATTATCGTCGGCATGGTGGTTTACGTCGGCCTCTATTTCCTCCACATCCCCTACGCCTTGACCCTTGCCTTACTGGCGGGCATATTGGAAATTATTCCGGTCATTGGACCCATCATCTCGGCCATTCCGGCCATTTTGATCGCTCTAACCCTTTCACCCACCACCGCCCTCTTGGTAACCGTCTTTTATATTTTGGTGCAGGAGTTGGAAAATAAACTGCTGGTACCCAAAGTGATGCAGCTGACGGTTGGTCTGCATCCGGTCACTATCATTATCGTGCTTTTGATCGGCGCCAAGTTGATGGGTATTCTTGGTATCCTCTTGGCCGTGCCGGTGACCACCATGGTCTATATCATTCTGCGCGAATGGGCCGGCATGAAACCCTCCCGTTCCAGTAAGTAACCCCCCTTCGTCATTCTCTGACTCGATCAGAGAATCCAGGCAAAAACAATAAAAAAGCCGACACATTCCTGTGTCGGCCTTACTTAAAAGTAACGTGGTAACTCGTTGGGGTCTCGACTCTCGTAATTGCATTTGGGGTTATCGCAACTGCGATACCACCCCGCCCCTCAGCAGTCCCTACGCCAGTAGACCAGATGCCCCTTACTACATTTGGGACACGGTTCATCCGTGTACCGCACCTCCTTAACCACCGCCTTGTTCTTATACTCCTTCTGTACGGACACTAGTGCATCACCTCCGTCAAAGAACAATTACTTCCCTAGCTCCCCTCTTAGCAATTCTACCCTATCTCTCAACTCCGCCGCTTTTTCGAACTCCAAATTCTTCGCCGCCAAGTCCATCTCATCTTCTAGCTCGCGAATCATTGCCTTCAGCTCTTCGGCGTTGGCCGCCTTGGCAAATTTATTGATATCCTGCTCCGGCGGCAATTCTTCCTCGCCGGTTGACGCGTGAATACTCTTAATCGCTTTAATAATCGTTGTCGGCGTAATTTTATGTTTCTTATTATATTCAACTTGCTTTTCTCTCCGTCGGTCGGTTTCCTCCAGCGCTCGTTGCATTGAGCCGGTAATTTTATCAGCGTACATGATGACTCTGCCGTTCAAATGCCGAGCTGCCCGTCCAAAGGTTTGGATTAAAGCAGTATCTGACCGTAAAAAGCCCTCTTTGTCCGCGTCCAAAATCGCCACCAACGATACCTCCGGTAGGTCCAGCCCCTCGCGAAGCAAGTTAATTCCCACCAGCACATCATATTTGCCCAACCGCAGGTCGCGGAGAATATCTATCCGCTCTAAGGTTTCCACATCCGAATGAATGTATTGAACTTTAATATCCGCCTCCTGCAAAAAGCTGGTTAAATCCTCGGCCATCTTTTTGGTTAGCGTTGTCACCAACACCCGCTGATGGACAGCCACCCGCTTGCGAATCTCTTCCATCAAGTCGTCCACCTGCCCCTCGATCGGCCGCACCTCTACCGCCGGGTCCACTAGACCGGTCGGCCGCACGATCTGCTCCACGATTTGTTTGCTATTACCAAGTTCCTCTTGGCTGGGCGTCGCGGAAGTATAAATCACTTGGTTAACCAATTTCTCGAATTCCAAAAACTGCAGTGGGCGGTTATCAAACGCGCTGGGCAGGCGGAACCCGTGCTCGATCAACACTTCTTTTCTGGCCCGGTCGCCGTTATACATCCCGCGAATTTGCGGCAAAGTCATATGCGATTCATCAATGAACATCAAAAAATCGTCCGGAAAATAATGGAGCAAAGTTGATGGCGGAGAGCCGGCTTCCCGTCCGTCCAAATACCGCGAATAGTTTTCAACTCCGGAAACATATCCGACCGTCTGCAACATTTCAATATCATAATTCGTTCGCTGTTCCAGCCGCTGGGCCTCCAGCAATTTATTCGCTACCGTCAGTTCCTTCAAACGAGTTCTAAGTTCAGTCCGAATATTTTCAATCGCTCCCTTTAAGCGGTCTTGTGGGGTAATAAAATGTTTGGCCGGAAAGATGGTCACCTCCTTTGGTTCGCTCAAAATCTCGCCGGTCAAATACTCCACCTGTCGAATCCGCTCCAACTTATCACCAAACCATTCAAATCGGTACGCCACTTCCGCATAAGCCGGAAAAATCTCCATCACTTCGCCCCGCACCCGAAAACTCCCGCGAACAAAGTTGATATCGTTGCGTTGGTATTGAATATCGGTCAGCTGCCGCAGGATTCGCTCCCGTTTGTAGGTCTTGCCCGCCCTCAACTCGATGCTCTCATTTTGATAGACCTCCGGATTGCCCAAACCGTAGATGCACGACACTGACGCCACAATAATCACATCCTTGCGAGTTAAAAGCGCCTCAGTCGCTGCATTGCGCAATCTATCTATCTCATCGTTGATGGAGGCATCTTTGGCAATGTAAGTATCGGTCCGCGGGATGTACGCCTCCGGCTGATAGTAGTCGTAGTAGGACACGAAATAATGCACCGCGTTGTCGGGAAAATATTCGCGGAACTCGCTGGCCAACTGCGCCGCCAGCGTTTTATTGTGCGCGATAACTAGCGTCGGCTTCTGCACCTTCTCGATGACATTGGCCATCGTAAAGGTCTTCCCCGACCCCGTCACCCCCAGCAAGGTCTGGTCCCGATATTTCTTTTTGAGCCCATCGACCAACGCCCGAATTGCTTCGGGCTGATCTCCCGCAGGTTTCAATTTGGATTTAATCTTAAACTTCATTGCTTCTCCCTCTCCGTCACCCTGAACGACCCTTGTTTCTGTCATCCTGAATTTATTCCTGCCTGCCGGCAGGCAGGTCAGGATCCATCCTCGTCATCCCCGCCCCTCTTTTGTCATTCCGAACGCAGTCGAGGAATCTAGCGTAGCGCCTTCTTCTCCTAGTGTACCTCACCACCCCTTTGGCGCCATCAGCCGCTCCAGCCCGCAAACTATCCCACGGCTCCTGGCATGTTTCAGGTACCCTAAGTACGATGGCAGCGCATTAGCCAGCGCCACATCGTCTCCCGCCGCCAAAAGTCGACGAATATTTTTAATAATTCGTGTGACCGTCTTCTTTCTAGGCAAGCTATATTGCGGCAGGGCGACATACCCAACATAATCAATCCCCCATTTCAGTTTTCTCAAACTAATCTTGTTAGGATGGAGTTGGAGCTCCAGTTCCGATTTCGCAAACCTGGCAACTTCAACTAAGTAGCCCGTCAATTCATCCGGATTATCGGCCAAAAAGATAAAATCATCTGCATACCGTAGATAATATTTGGCTTTGAGTTGGTGCTTCGCGAACTTATCCAGCGGGTCGAGATAGATATTGGCAAACAGTTGCGATGTCAGATTCCCCAACGGCATCCCCTTGCCCTCTTCGTCATTCCGGGCTTGACCCGGAATCCAGACAGAAAAACTAAAAATAATTTCTTCAAGCAACTTCAAAAGTCGTTCATCGGCGATGCGTTCCCTTAGCAGTCCCATCAACACCCCATGATCCACGCTGTCGAAAAATCTTTTAATATCGCACTTCAGTGCAAAACATGGTCTGGTATAATTCTGGCTAATCTTCCGAGCGACAGTCTCAAGTTTAGCAAATGCCTTGTGAGTACCTTTGTTATTTCGACAAGAATAGCTGTCGACAATAAAGGTTTTATCCCATGTCGGATATAAGATTCTATAGATGGCTTTATGCAATAATCGGTCTCGGACACTCGCCTTATGAATGTTCCTAGGTTTCGGATCAGAAATCTTAAATGGGTGATAATCCGAGTGCCGATATTTCCCAACTTCCAAATCCCTATTTAGTTTGATAATATTAGCCATTAAGTTCCGCTCAAACAACTGGACATCTACCCTAGCTCGCTTCCCAACCACGAACTCCCGCCAGGCCTCAAGGAGGTTATGGAGTGAGATAATGTGTTCGTAATACCCTTCGGCGATTTTCATATGATGAACCGACCCGCGGCATCGAGAGAGAGAGAGAGAGAGAGTTGCTCCCGCTACTTCAACATCTAAAACAGGCGTACCTCCTATGGTATAACTATTACCAAGTTCTGCCCAAACTCCATCGTTATTCCTTGGGACGAAGGGCGGACAACCTTTTTGTTGAGGTTATCGAAGCCGTCGCCCAAGCCAGTTTTCTTAGTCGAGCCGAAAAATCTCCATATGTCAGATTAGCAATCCGTAAAACTGACACCCTCAAAATTCTGTTAATGGTTCTCTGGGAGACCAAGTCACTAGATAACAAAAAGTACAGTGCTGTCTCGGTTCAACTGGATGAAATCGGCAAGATGCTGGGTGGATGGAACGGACAGCTTAATAGACAAAACTCTCCCGATAAGTCGGGAGAGAAATGAAGACAGTAGCGAGAACAGCAGCCGGGTTGTTCGAGTTCCAGTCGTTGTCGAGCCAGTTGTAGTTCCAGTTCCACCTACCATCGTTCCAGTTGAGGTAACGAACGTTGAGGTTGCCGTCCGAGTTGCGATTTATGCGAGATACCATCCATTGTCACCACCCCTTGATTCTGCTGTACAGCAGAACTCTTGGGGCTGTATTTTATTCGGCATCTATAATGCCTGAATATCTCGCACCAAGTATCTTCATTTTTTGAAGTTTCTACATACATCACACTACCTCAAACCGTAGTCGGAGATACTCTGGACATATGGATACTGGGTTCGGCAGCCAGAAACCGTGATCTCTGGCATATTCGCCTAGTTCCAGCAACATTGTAACAAAAAAACCCGCACGTTGCCGTGCGGGCAGGACCAAGGTCAAAGGATCCGAAGATCCAAGGGCCCAAGGTCCAAAGACTAACTTGCGAGAACAGCAGCCGGGCGGTTCGAGTACCAGCCGTAGTCGAGCCAGTAGTAGTCCCAGCTCCACCCACCATCGTCCCAGCCGAGGTAACGAACGTTGAGGCTGCCGTCCGAGCCGCGATAGACTGTGCCCCAGAAGAACACGGCCTTACCCTTCCAGGTATCGGGGATAAGCTCGGGGTGCTCAAGTAAATAGTCAAGTAGGTTGGCGCTGAGCAACACCAACTTGCCTTTCTCGAGCTCCTTGCAGAGTTCGTGGCCCAGGATGACCCCGTTCCTGGTCTGTTGCTTGACGAGATGAAGGATAACCTTCTTCCCGTCAACATACAGAGTGTCTCCACGGCGTTCCAGCCGAACCTTACCGCTCTTGATGTGGCGTTCGATGGTCCAGTTGTAATCCGAGGGGATGGTTGGATCAGCATCGCAGTCTACGATGTGGCCTACGGCCTGGTCCAGAAATTGTGTGAATTCCTGGATGGTGGGCAGGTGTACCCGGCCGGTAATTTCGCGGATATAGTTCATCCGTTCCATAATCCGACCAAGGCCTTCTTCACCCAGGGTGACGAGCTGCGTGAGCAACTCGACGACAAACTTAAGGGCGGCCAGGAGTTTCATCCCAGTCTCCTTGTTTCACCTTATAGGCCAACTGTAGTAAGCAAGTCTTTAAGGTGCTGGTGGTTGATATAGCGGCACTAGAAATCCAGATTACGACCGCTCCACCTTACACCCCAAACATAGCACAAAACTCGCTCCCAGTCAAGCTTTCCCCCAATACGGCCCTTTGGAACGAGGCCGTCTTGAATTGAGCTAAATCGCTTGGGGCGGAGCCGCATGTTTGAGTCCCGGCTAGCCGGGACGAGTTCGGCGGGAGCACCCATCGATTTAGCCAATGAATAGGCCGAGTGAACAGGGCCACGGCTTTGGTTACTTTCCCCAAGAGGAAAGTAACCGCGGTCCAAGGGTCGCTCAGACCCTTGAAAAACAAAAAGGATTCCGAGCTAAATCCGGAATGACAAAAAAACCTAAGGCAAAAAATCAAGCTTTCTTGGTCTGTTTCTCTCTCCACGTCCCAATTTTCCCATGATGCCCAGACAAAAGTACCTTCGGCACTTTATGCCCCTCGAATACCTCCGGCCGAGTGTACTGCGGATGTTCCAAATTATTTCCTTCGGAAAAACTTTCAAATTTTGTCGATTCCGGATGATGCAACACATTTGGAATTAATCGCGCCACCGCTTCCATTACCGTCAGCGCCCCCAATTCTCCACCCATCAACACAAAATCCCCGATTGACAATTTCTCGTCAATATAATGTTTAATTCTTTCATCTATCCCTTCGTATCTTCCACACACAAAAATCAATTCATCATATTTCGTCAGCCGCTTCGCTTCTTTCTGCGTAAACCGCCTCCCCCTCGGATCTAATAAAATAATTCTTACTTTTTTCCCGTCATCCTGAACTCGTTTCAGGATCTTCCCCGTTTCATAACTAGATTCCGAAACAAGTTCGGAATGACGAAAACGAGACTTCGCCGCTTGTTTAATTGCCGCCACCAGCGGCTCCAACTTCATGACCAGCCCCGCCCCCCCGCCATACGGCACATCATCCACGGTCTGATGCTTATCCTTCGTAAACTTGCGCGGATTAATCGCTTTTAATCCAACCTGCTTGTTCCGCAAAGCCCGGGACAAAATCCCTTCCTTGAAATAATCCTCCACCAACCCCGGAAAAATCGTTATCACCGTAAACTTCATATCAGCACCATAAATTTCACATCAGCACCATACCTTTATGCACCCCACCTCGTCAATCTCATTGTGCATTACATTGTGCACTACACTGAACGGCCGTTCAGTGTAGTGCTACTGTTGTCCCTACCAACAACTCGGCGTACCGACCCAGACCATGATATTTTATTACCAACTCCACCAAATCATCACAGGGTAACGGCGACACCCATACGCTCTGTTGTTTCATTCGGAAGCCCAATTCTCTAAGATGACGGCGAAAGACATTGCGACTGCGTTTCAATTTTTCAGGAATATCAAAAATCACTATTCTCCACTGACCGTCTGGTTTGCGTCCCTTGACCAGTTCGGCTAAAAAATTAATCCGCGCAAGATCAGTAATCTGAAAACGATTTTCTCCTAATGGAACAAGATAACCCGCCTGCTTCAGATAACGAAAGGATCTACCTTCCCCCGCCCGCGGGCTCTTGCGCAGTTTGCGTTGTCGCAACTCATCCAAGACAAGTTCCCCTATCTCATCCGAGAGTCGCATAAAATATTTCATCAGTCGCCACGCCGTTCTACTTGTTTTCATGATAATATTGTAGCACTACCCTGAACGGCCGTTCAAAGTAGTGCACAGTAAGAACTAGTGTCCTGTTCTAAAAACAAAACAGGAGCCCACAAGGGGCTCTTGTTGGCTGTCAATTTAATCAACGATTACTCTTCCAACGCGCCGAGGTCTTCTTTTGAAGTTGTCTCAGGCATATCGACTGCGGCCACCGGCTCGGCGACCGGTTCAGTCCGTTCCGCCCGCTCGGAAGCCCGGCCCAGACCGCCTTCCGGCTCAATAATTTTCAGATTCACCCGCGCGTCATTCTGAGCGCCCAGCACCCTGAGAAGAGTGCGGATGGCTTTGGCGGTCCGCCCGTCTTTGCCAATGATCTTGCCCATATCGGCTGGGTCAACCTCCAGCGACAATAGTACGCCCCGCTCGTCGATGGTCCGCTCGACCTTGACCTTGTCGGGATTTTCAACGATCGCCCGCACCGCGTATTCAACGAATTCCTGATCTTTCTCTGCCATATCTCCCTCGCTCACGAATTAACGATATAATTAAAATCAAGATTATTCTGCGCCCGCCTCGCCCTCTGGCTTGGTCTCGCTTTCTTGCGCTGGGACCTCTTCGGCCACCGGTTTGGCTGGAGCCTCTGCTTTGGTAGCCGGAGCTTCGGAGGCTGTTTCCACTACCGATTCGACTGGTACTTCTTCAACTGGTGTTTCGGACACGGCTTCGGAAACTGCCTCTGGTGCGGCTTCTTCTGTCACCGCAGCCAATTCTTCCTTGGGCGCCTCCTCCGTTATAGCTTCGGAGGGCAGGTCCGCAGCAGGAGCTGCCGGAGCCGCTTCCCCCTTCGGCGCTTTCTTGGCCGGCCGGACCGGATGCTGGTGTACCGGCAGGTTAAAACCCTCTTTATTCAAAAGTTTAGCCACGGTGTTAGATGGCATCGCGCCCTTCCCGAGCCACGCGGAAATCACCTCTTTTTCGATAACCAGAGGTTTATTGGGGTCAGTCGGATTGTAGTGCCCCACCACCTCAACCACTTTCCCATCCAAAGGCTTACTGTTTTCGGCTACGACCAGACGGTATTTCGGCTGATTCCGGCGTCCGGTACGAGCTAAACGGAGTACTAACAAAGCATTTCGGCTTACCTGATATACATAAGGATTTTAGCTGGCAAGGAGCTGGATGTCAAGAATGAGGGTTGTCAGCCACACTTTTCTCTCCTATAATACCTCCTGTACACGATGAAAGTTGATGTAAGCAAGCTGATCAGTAAGGAGGTTAGTGCTACCTCAGAGCATGGGCTCGATGAGGAGGTCGCCATCCCAGACCGGAACTCAGCTCAGATCCAGGGGAAGGTGCTGCTGACTCGACTTGATCAGTCGATTTTGGCCAAATTCGATATCACCGCCAGCCTAAATCTGAACTGCGACAAATGCTTGGAGTCGTTCCGCGAACAGCTGCCCTTGAGCTTTGATCGCGAATATTCACTCGTCCCCTCTGATGACCCCGAGGTTCTGGCAGTTGGCGATGGTGAACTAGACACCGATCTAGCCATCGCGCAGGAAGTCTCCATCAGCCTGCCGTTGCAAGTCGTATGTAAACCAGACTGCAAAGGCCTCGACCCTACTACCGGCGAAAATCTTAATCTCACCGAAGCATAAATCTTGTCCCCGAATTCTTAATTTTTAATTCTAAAGTTTAAATTCCCCTTTAAATGTCTGCCCAACCCAAGAAGAAAATTAGCAAAGTCAGGGGGAAAACCCGCCGGGCCCACTGGCGCGCGACCCTGCCGCGGTTAGTACTGTGCGCCAAATGTAAAGTCCTAAAACTCCCGCATCGAGCGTGTCCCGAGTGCGGTTACTATGGTCGGGCCAAGGTGCTCTCTACTAAACTAGAAAGCAAGGTACATAAAACTCTTGAGAAGACCAAACCAGACAAACCATCGGTCCCAAAGAAAGCTACCCAACCCAAAACCACCCATAAAACGATCAACACTCCGAAAAATACTGGCGAAGAATTCCACACCGACCAGGAATAGTCATTGAAATCGGTTAGATTGGTTAGATTATAAAAGGGGTACCCTAAAATATTCGCTTCGCTAGAATATTTTAGGGAGAGGAGAAATCCTTGAGCCTCAAAAGGAAAGGAGCGACCGCGACTTTCCGTTAAAGTGAAAGGATTTGGACGATATGGCTTCCAACCGACATTTTGCCCGTATCCTCCTTATGCAGGCGCTGTACGAGTGGCAACAGCGCGACGATGAGGATTTAGCCAAGATCATCGAGCGGCATCTAGGGAGGCATGAGTTCGAGGAGAATAATCTGAAGTTCATCCATAAGGCCGTTGCCGGCCTGAAGCGGCATATGGAGGAGATCGACGCCATCATCACTGCCTCGGCTCCAGAATGGCCCATCCCTCAGATCGCTCAGGTCGACTTAAGCATCTTGCGATTAGCTATTTTTGAACTACTATTCGATGACGAGGTTCCGCCCAAAGCCGCCATCAATGAGGCGGTTGAATTAGCCAAAGCCTTTGGCGGTGAGAACTCCAGCAAATTCGTCAACGGAGTGCTGGGCACTGTCTTCCGCACCTCCGCCAAATACAAGCCCGAAGATGAAAAGCCCAAATAGTAATGTTCGATGAACTCGCTAACACGATCGGATTATCGCTTACCAACACCGCTCTCTACGAGCAAGCTTTCACCCATCGGTCGTATTTGAATGAACATCCTGAAGTCACCGGCCACAATGAACGGCTGGAGTTTTTGGGCGACGCGGTAGTGGAACTGATCGTTACCCAATTCTTATACGCTAAGTTCCCGGATAAGCCCGAGGGTGAACTGACCAACCTGCGCGCCGCTCTGGTGCGTCGCAACACTTTAAGTGAGATCGGCAAAGAACTCCACTTCGAGAACTATCTGCGTTTGAGCAAGGGTGAAGCCGGTAACGCGGACAAGGCCAAATCGATGATATTAAGCAATGCCGCCGAGGCCTTCATCGGCGCGCTATTTTTGGACCAAGGCCTGCCGGCCGTGGATAAATTCCTTAAACAATTTCTCCTGCCTCGCCTGGAGGCCATCGTCAAAGCCGAGGAACACATCGACGCCAAAAGCCGATTCCAGGAAATTGTCCAAGAGCAAGACGGCACCACCCCGCACTACAAATTAGAGCAAACCACCGGCCCAGATCACGATCGGATCTTTACTGTGGGATTGTATGTCGGCAACAAAAAAGTCGCCACCGGCACCGGCACCAGCAAACGCGAGGCCGAGATGAATGCCGCCGCCCAAGCCCTCGAAAAACAATCCTAGAGCACTTTCCAGACCTGCCCGTCCATCACCAACTCCGCCGGCACCGCAAATCCGGCGGCCTTTTTGTGTCCCCCGCCTCCCAAGAGCTTCGCTAGCTTCGCCACGTCCACCGCGTCGTCCTCGGTCCGAAAACTTCCCTTCAGCCGACCCTCCTTTTCTTCCGACAATAGCAAAGTGAACTTGGTCCCCGGGACCGTGTTCATTAGATTCACCAGGCCTTCAATATCATCTGGCCCCGCCCCGCATTCTTTCAAATCGGCTTGTGTCACCATCGACACGCTCAACTTGCGGCCATGATCGTACTTTAAGCGTCCCAACACCTTACCCCATAGTTTCAACCTCGCCACGCTTTTGCCGAGATATATCCCGCTAACGATTTTATTCAAGCTCGCCCCCGCCTCCATCATCCCGGCCGCGGCCTGCAAAGTAGCAATACGAGTATTGTCGTGCTGAAAAGAGCCAGTATCGAACGAAATGCCGGTCAGCAAACAAGTCGCTACTTCCTTGGTTACCGGCACTCGCCACGCTTGTATCAGACGCCAGATAATTTCCGAAGTAGATGAAGCGGTGCTGTCTACCAAATGCAGACCCGGAGTTAGTCTTTGTACCGCATGATGGTCAATAACTATCAACCGTTCCGGCCAAGCGATGTTCAACTCCACATCATCAAAAAATCCAGTTCGCGCCCAACTGCCGCAGTCCAGTATCACCACCGTATCGAACTTCAGCGGATCAAATCCGTCGCTAATTCTAAAAAAGTACGGCAGATATGCGTAGGCCTGCGGTACGTCCCCATCCGCCGCCAGCCCCACCTCCATATGAAACTCCCGGCTCAGTACGCCGTACAGCCCCAACATACTCCCCAACGCATCGCCATCGGGGTCTTTATGCGTTACCAGCAGGATCCTGCTTCCCGCTTTCAGGGTCGTGAGAATTTGTTCCGCTGTCGTTTCCATGACCCTCAAGAGTATCAAAGATTTCCTGCAAACGGAAAGACTGCTCCGGGTCGGCTAGTTTAATGGTCAATTTTGGTACACGTTTAATACTCAGCTGGTGAAAAACCTCTCGCTGGATATCAGCCATATGCCGCTCCAGCACAGCAAAATTCTTCTCTGCCAACCCTTTGGTATGCGGGATAAAACTAACCCAAATTTGGCCCGACTTCAGATCGGCGGCTAAAAATACCTGGTCCACCGTAATCAAATCGCTTACCCCCCATCGCAGCCGGGCTTCATTCAAAAACTTGGCGATGATCGCTTGGATCAAAGATTCTAATTTAGTTTTGCGCAGATGGCTCACTTCAAGCTGACCTTACGATAATCCACTCGGACGAACTCGGCCGCATCGCCTTCTTTGACTTTAGCGTGAGTAACGATCTGGAATCCGAAATCGTCGCCGGCCGTTGCCTCACTCACCTCCTCTGCTACCCGCTTGATTAACTTAATCTCACCTTCGCCGATCGGTTCTTTGTTCTCGTTAAAAAATCGCACCGTATTACCCAACTGAGCTTTACCTGAGATCACCTTCATCCCCAAGATCTTTTCATGTCTAGCATCGCGGAAGATCTTCAAGATCGTCGCCCGCCCCATGCTGGTCTCGATCTTTTCCGGACCAATAGAGTCCAGCAGTATCCGAGTCAAATCGTCAGTGAGCTCATAGATAATATCGTAAGTTAGTACTTTGATATCGTCTTTTTTGGCCGTGCGCCGCGCCGATGGGCTAACCGCCACTTTAAAACCAACCACAAACCCATTCTCGCCCGCGGCCGATTGGACGTCCGATTCGCCGATGTTGCCCAAACCCTCAGCCACAATTCGGATCTGACCTTTGTCAGTTTTGATCTTCTCTAGTTGTTGTTTGATCGCTTCCAGCGAACCCTGTACATCCGCCTTTAACACGATATTAATGTGATGCAGTTGTGAAGATCTGATCTGGCTGGCCAATCTAGCCAGGTCAGAGGTGCGCACCGACATCTGCCGAGATGTGGCCCGTTTATTTCTCTGTGCGATGATCTCCCGAGCGGTCTTATCGCTGGCTACCGCCGCCAGGACCTCCCCCACGCTAGGCGGAGCCGTAAACCCAGTGACCAACACCGGCTGAGCTGGACCGGCTTGTTTAACACGCTTACCCAGATAGTCCTCCATCGCCTTGACCTTGCCAAAATGGTTCCCAACCACGAACGGGTCTCCTACCTGCAGTTTCCCGCGCTGGATCAACAGTGTAGCCAAGGCTCCTACTTTGGGATCGTGTTTGCTTTCGATCACAACTCCTTCGGCCAACCCCTCGGCTGGCGCTCGCAGTTCAGCTAGGTCGGCAGTCAATAGCACCAGTTCCAATAGTTCATCAACCCCCTGGCCAGTTTTAGCCGACACCCCAATTACCACATCTTTCCCGCCCCACTTCTCGGTAACGATATTGTGCGCTGCCAGCTCCTGCTCCACCCGCATCACGTTAGCCTCGGGCTTATCGATCTTAGTGATCGCCACAATGAGCGGCACGCCAGCTGCCCTAGCTAACTCGATCGCTTCAATAGTCTGTGGTTTGATCCCTTCATCGGCTGCCACCACTAAGATAGCCACGTCGGTTACCTTAGTCCCTTGCGCCCGGATGGTCGAAAAGGCTTCATGCCCGGGAGTGTCTAGAAAAGTGATCCGCCGACCATTGTAGTCCACCTGGTAAGCACCGATATGCTGAGTAATCCCGCCCGATTCCCCCTCAACCACTTTGGTTTTTCTAATATAGTCCAGCAGTGAGGTTTTGCCATGGTCCACGTGTCCCATCACGGTAACAATCGGAGCCCGCGGTTCTCCCGCGACCTCCTTTGGTTTTTCGGCGCTGTCCTCCGACATAGTCTCAGTTGGTTCTAACGCTGCCTCGAATCCTAGGTCATCCGCTACCACCGCGGCAGTTTCGAAATCCAAATTGTCGTTAATGGTCGCCAACACTCCATTGCCCAACAACTGTTTAATCACGGTCGTGACTGGCACATTGATCAACTCGGCCAACTCCTTGACCGTTAGAACGCCGGGGAGAACTAATTGTTTTTTCTCGTCTGTCATAAAAATTAATCTATTATCCCGTGAGCAATCTGGATTTATTCCGGGTTGCGAACTCCTTGAAAGGAGGAGGCAGTCCCGGCAAGCCGGGGCGTCGGAAGGGGGAAAACCTTTTTGGTTTTCTCCCTCCGAGGACTTACAAAAAGGACTGCTTTGACTCAAAATACTAGCCGTTGGCAGTCCCAAATCCCCATTGCGCCTGAAAAGTTTAGTGCTTCATAGCCGCAACAATTTTGGCTGCCGTCGCCTTGCCGATACCCGGCAAGGATTCTAACTCCGCTTCGCTCTTGCCCTCCAGCTCGAACACCGTACCGATACCGGCTGTCTGCAACTTCTTAACTAACGCCGGGGTCAATCCCAGACTGGCCAGATCACCGACTGGCGCCGGCACGGCCTCGGTCGGTCCCGCCACTTTGGGTGACTGAGTCGCTTTCAAGCTCAACCCCAATCTATGGCTATCCGGGCCCAGATCAATCACCTTCAACTTCAGTTTGTCTCCCACTGCTACCACGCTGGCTGGGTCGGTCACATGCTCATGGGCCAACTCAGAGATATGAATTAGCCCATCAACACCCTCTACACCTACTTTCACAAATACCCCGAACGGCATGATCTGAGTTACTTCGGCCTCTACTGCCTGGCCAATGCTAAACTTCGAGATCACATCCAACCACGGGTCAGGCTGCAGCCGCTTCATCGAAAGTGAGATCTTATCTTCTTCGATCCCGATTACCACCACGTTGATGGTGTCGCCAACCTTGGTAAAGTTGCTAGGATGATCAACCTTCCCCCAGCTGATCTCTGAGATGTGGACCAGCCCCTCTAATTTACCAAGATTAACAAAGATACCAAAGTCTACTACTCCGCTAACCTTTCCTTCTAATGTGTCGCCCACATTAATCCCAGCGACCAGTTCATCAAACTCGCCTTTGCGGGCCACCCGCTCGGAGAATATCAATTTATTAACGCTTTTATCCAGATCCAACACTTTGACCTGTAACATCTTGCCTTCAAATTTGGCCAATCGATTCAAAATTTCATCCTTGTCGCTGCCGACTCTGGGATAATGCTCGGGAGCTAGCTGAGATACCGGCAGGAATCCGCGCAAGCCGTCCGCCTCCACGATCAATCCGCCGCGGTTGGCCTCTACCACCTTCACTTCGAATATCTCATCAGCCGTCCGCCGCCGCTCTAACGCCTCCCAACCTTTATTCTCAAGTGCGTCGCGCAAGCTCAAGACCATAAATCCGTCGTCGTTCTCTGGTAGTAGAACCGAAGCGGTTATCCGGTCACCCACATGATAGTCCGGCGCGGAGATGCCCTCTTCCTGAAGCTCCCGGTTGCTGATCATGCCGATAAACCGGCCGCCGTCGATCTCTACCCAGATACGGTTCTTGGTAATCGCTGTCACCTCGCCGACTACTAGGTCAGCCGCTTTATAGATACGCAAAGTACTCTCGGCAGCGTCAAGCAGTTGAGCGAACGGACTGGTTGTTTTCGACTTAGGAGCCACAAAAATTTGCCGGGTAGTGCCCATGACACCTCGGGAGAAAGTTTAAAAGTATGACCTTATCAAACAGTGCTATATGTCGGGAGTATACCCTAGGAGCTATCCCCAGTCAACCCCGACTACTTCCCAAGAAACTTTCTTAAATAAATATCCTTATCCGCCCGGCTCCCCCGCTGTTTTTGCCGTTCCGGATAATCCACTTTGATAAACCGCACCAGATAGTAGAGCGCCACCAGCACATAAATAAACAGCAGCGCCGGCCACACCCGCCAGGTAAAGTATGGAATACCCTCATACCGGAAAAATAGCCAGATCAGCCCAATCCAACCAACGATCGAACCGATCTGGGTCGCCCGAACGGCTATCTGCCGGTAGAAATACGACCACCGCTTAGATTTAATATTAACTATTACGCTGGCCATTATCAGCAAACTGGCTACGACCAACGCAAACCAGAACCCGGTGAATGTGGATCCGAGATTGTTATCAAAATAATAACTGATGTGAAATAAATTAAGTAAAGACATAAAATTTACCTTAATTTCCTGCGAGTAAAGGTTTTAGCCGGTCGTTTGGTGATTTTACTCTTGATCCGGCTAGACGGCTTGGCCGCCGCCGGCTTGACCAGTTTGCGCACCGTAAATGATTTCTTGGATGCTGGTTTTGTAACTTTACTCTTCATCCGGCTTACTGGTTTAGCGGCGGCCGGCTTAGCTAGCACTCGTTTCGCAAAAGATTTTGGCTGAACCTTCGCCTCCGGTTTTGCCGCCGGTCTGACCTCCCGGCTTGACTCGGATTTAGCCTTGACCGGCTTTTTGTCCTCCATTACCTCAACAGCTGGAAGCTTGGCCAGTTCGCTCTCGGTTAACTCTTCGTTGGGGTTACTCAGACTGCCATCGGCCTCCTCCATGATCAATACCGTGAATGAAGCTACCTTGTCCGCACCCTTCATCCGCATCAGCCGCACGCCTTGGGTCGCCCGTCCCAGAGTCGGCACACCCTTCAGTGGCATCCGAATGATCTGACCTTCAGTGGAAGTAACGATCATGTCGCTCTTGAGCCCCCGCCCGACTAGCTTGGCCCCGACCAGTTTGCCGGTCTTGTCGGTGATGTTCATGGTTTTGATCCCGATCCCACCACGGTGCTGCAGTGTGTATTGCGAAACCATGGTCTGTTTGCCCATCCCTTTTTCCGATATCACCAACAAAGCCATAGCCTGCCCCTGTTTGGCGACATCCGCACCAATCACTTCATCTTTAGCGCGCAGTTTAATTGCCCGCACCCCGCGGGTTGAACGCCCGAGCGGCCTGGCGTCAGCTTCTTTAAATCGGATCGACTGGCCTAGACGCGTAGCGATGATCACCTCGTCGCCCGGCCGAGACCGCCGCACCCAAGTTAGTTCATCGCCTTCGTCTAACTTAATCGCGATCAAGCCGTTGCTGCGGATATTAGCATAAGCCAACAACTGGGTTTTCTTGATCACGCCTTGTTTGGTGATCATTACCAAGTCATCTTTCTCGTCGAACTCAGCTAAACTCATCACTGTGGTGACTAGTTCATCTGGCGCGACCTGGATCAAGTTGACCACCGCCGTCCCGCGCGCGATGCGCGAGGCCTTGGGAATCTCGAATACTTTTTGCTTGAACACCCGACCGCGGTTGGTGAAAAAGAGAATATCATCGTGATTTTTAGCCACCTGAATACTGCTGATCTGATCTTCTTCTTTGGTGGTCATCCCAATGACGCCCTTGCCTCCCCGGCGCTGGGTGCGGAACTCGGCGATCTGTTGGCGTTTGATGTACCCGCCCACGCTCATCGTGACCACAACCTCCTCGTTGGGGATCAGGTCCATATCGGTAAACTCGCCTACCGCTTTATTACTGATCTTAGTCCGGCGTTCATCACCATACTTGGTTTTGACCTCCTCGCATTCATCCTTGATCACTTGATCGATCTTTTTTGCGTCTGCCAGTAACTCTTTCAGATTCTTGATCAGCGCTTTCTTTTCTTTGTACTCCTCTTCAACTTTTTTACGCTCCAGTCCGGCCAAGGCCGAGAGTCTCATCTCCAAAATAGCGCTAGCCTGAATATCGGTCAGCTTGAACTTTTTTTGCAGATTAGTGTGCGCCTCTTCTTTGGTCGCCGATTGCTTGATCGTCTTGATGATCGCGTCGATATTGGTGAGAGCGATCATAAACCCTTCCAGGATGTGCGCCCGCTCCTCCGCTCGTTTTAGTTCGAACTGAGTCCGCCGCGTAACCACCACTCGGCGATGCTCGATAAAGTGATGCAGCGCCGCCTTGAGGTCCAACACCCTAGGCTGCAGACCGTCCACCAATGCCAACAGGTTGACGTGGAAACTGGACTGCATCTGCGTCATCTTAAATAATTGGTTCAAAACCTTCCTCGGGTAGGCGTCCCGCTTCAGATCCACCGCGATACGGATGCCTTTGCGGTCCGACTCGTCTCTCAAGTCCGCGATACCGATCAGCTTCTTGTTTTTAACCAATTCAGCGATGGACTCCACCAGCGTAGCTTTGTTCACCTGATACGGCAGCTCCGTCACAATGATCTGATGGCCGTTCTTACCCTCGACTATCTCCGCCACCGCCCGCATTACGATCTTGCCATGTCCGGTAGCGTAAGCCTCTTTAATATCTTTGGGATTAAAAATAATGCCGCCGGTTGGAAAGTCGGGGCCCTTAACATACTCCAGTAAATCGTCCACCTCGGCCTCGGGCTTGTCGATCAGATGCATGATGGCATCTATTAGTTCGCCTAAATTGTGCGGCGGGATGTTCGTAGCCATCCCCACAGCGATACCGACCGTCCCGTTCATCAACAGCTGAGGTACTCGGGTTGGCAGCACCGTTGGCTCCTTCGCCGTCCCGTCAAAGTTATCCACCAACTCAACCGTATTTTTTTCTAGATCAACCAGGATCTCGTCGGCGATCTTACTCAAGCGCGCCTCGGTGTACCGATAGGCCGCGGCTGAGTCTCCATCGACCGAACCAAAGTTGCCCTGGCCATCCACCAGCAGATAGCGCAAGTTCCACGGCTGGGCCAACCGGACCAGAGCATCATAGACCGCCATATCGCCGTGAGGGTGATACTTTTTCAACACCTCTCCCACCACACCAGCACATTTAGAATATTTGGCTGAGTGCCGCAAACCCTCTCGCTCCATGGCATACAAGATCCGCCTGTGGACCGGCTTCAGGCCATCCCGGACATCCGGCAGCGCGCGCGAAACTATTACGCTCATGGCGTAACTCAAATACGACTGCTGCATCTCAGTCTCTAAGACCCGAGGTTCGATCTTGCCTAAATTATTGTCGTCCATACATTAGTCAATTAACTACCCAACCCAGGCCAACCAGTAAGACATGGGCGGCCGACCACTAAACTACTTTACTATTTTGCCTGCCAGGTATCAATCAGCCAATTCCCGGCACCATCTTTTAAGACAACAAAATGCCAGCTCTCCGTCTTGGTCACCCCGTCAGGGGTCTCCTTTGTCAGCTGGCTATCGATCTCAGCCTTAGCCGGATCCGGCAGATCAGTAGTAATTATCCGGAAACTGGTAATGTCCGACGAGTCCTCTAATATCCCCTGGTTAAACTCACGCTTAGCTCCAGCCGTCAGCAGCTTAGTCATTGCCCCACCGTCGCGGTCCTGCCAAGCTTGAGCGAACTGGGTTACCACCCCCTCGGCCGCCTGGCGGGCAGCTTTCGTCTGTTCGTCTTGGGTCCCCTGCTCGTCCAACTGTTTTTTCAACAAGTCAGAGATGCTTCCTGGCAGATCGAATATCGCCCGCGGCAGGTTGGCTTGGATAAACCCGCGACTCACCAGTAAAAGATCATCATATGACTTCTCCATCGCATCTTTATCGGCCAGTAGTTGGTCCAAAGCGGTCAGACTATCGATTTCGGATTTGCGGTCAATGATCCGTCTCAATTCGGTCAACATCCCGCCATAGTCATCCAAAAACGAGTTGAACTTGCTGGCGAATGTGCTGGCATCAACTCCCAAGCCGGCTTGATTTCTTAATGAAAACATCCCATCGCGGACAGTTCGGTTAGCATCATTCAGCGCTTCTACGAAAGAGTTCTTACCCGAAGCGTCTATCTGCTCGAATTTATCCACTGTTTGGAACCGATTGGTCAGCGTTACGGTTACTAGCACTGTTTCATCCCAAACATCCCGTAGCTCTTGTTCGCTGACCACTCCTTGGCGCTGGAAGGTGTAGTAGTAGTACGAGGCCAACCCGCCTACCAAAACAACTATCACGGCCGCAAAAACGGTCAAAATCACTCCCATGCTCCGCGGACGGCGTGGACGCTTCATTGTAGTAGCCTCTGCCTCTATCTCATTAGCCTCTTCGGCGGTAATTTCGTCCTCGATCTCCATACTGGTCTTACCTTTTTGATACCTCCATTATATCTGTAAACTGGCCCTTTTCCAAGGTCTGAAGATACGGAAGAGCCGGCCCATAAAACAGGCCGGCTCAATAATGCAACGGGGAGGATAAACCTCTTTAGGCGTGCGCGGCCCCCATGTCAACGTGGTGCCCAAGCGCCATAGCGTTAACATTGGGGAATTGCCGTGTAATCTTCTCTTCGCCGTGTTTGGCTTTGAGCGTGTCAAGGATGTCGATCAGGCGCGGCGTTTTTAAGCCACCCTTATGAACCGCTTCCATGACCTCGCCTCCATCGAGACCGGCCTCGCGGGCCCACTCGATGAAGTTGAAGAGCTGAGCGCCGAAGTAGTGCTCGTCAGTCGGGGCCTTCTCGGCCGCCCGGGTGATCGAGGCTAATATTTCTTCTTTGCTCTGAGTGTTACGACGCACACCATTACTCAAAGAACCTACCATTACAACTACCTCCCGTGGAATGAAAGAACATTGGAACCATGAGATAAAGGCGGTTAACCCATGACTCCTTCGCTTCCACTTATATCACAATTTAGAGCCACTGACAAGCAAAAAGCCGTCCTTGCTGTAAGCAGGACGGCTTAACGGCGGCCGTTCCGGGAAAGGAACAACACGCTGGTGGGGTTGGGTGTCGGCGGATCGGGGCAGAGCAGATCAAAACTAAAGTCATAGCTGCGCAGCCTGTCCCGGTCCCAACCGTCAATCACGTACTCTACCCAGCCAGCCAGTCGGACCCGCGGAATGATCTGAGCCGTTACTGTCTCTGGCGCTACCCCGCGCACAACGACCAACGGCACATTCGAGTGGCGCAAGCTATGCAGATAGCCCCACAGCTCGATAGTTTGACCTTGGCACACAAATCGGATATGACTCGGGTCTATCCGACCAAGCCGAAGCAGACACTCATCCAAATGTCTAGACAGCAC
The DNA here is from genome assembly GCA_001029795.1 of candidate division Kazan bacterium GW2011_GWA1_50_15. Taxonomy (GTDB): domain Bacteria; phylum Patescibacteriota; class Kazan-3B-28; order Kazan-3B-28; family Kazan-3B-28; genus Kazan-3B-28. The sequence continues at coordinate 178,874 of CP011216.1, read as the reverse complement.
TAACGACAGTTCCAATGTGCATCACCCCCTTCGCTCCCATTGTACCGTTAGCGGGCCAACCCGGCTAAAAACCGATTTAGCGTCGTCCGGGCCGGACGGGTCAGACAGTCCAGACTGGCGTGCTCATTTAACCCCCGCACTATCATCCCGGCCGGAAACAAACGCGCAAAACTTTTTTCATTATTGCGCGACACAAGGTTGTCACGCACCCCAGTTACAGTATTCAATAGCAACGCTGGCAGATCCTGGAACGCTATCTCTACAAATCGGGTCCGTCCCAACACGTGACTCATCCGTAGCCCATTGACCATCTGACTGAACGAATTCTCGTGCACATACGCCCGCTTGTCCGGCCGCCAGTCATACAGCCAAACCAACCTCACCACACGCAAAACCCCTCGGAACAACCTCCGCATATGCCGATACAACCCGTGTCCTAGACGCAACTCTAATTTAGCTGCCCACGACACGTCTGCTGGGTCAAAGGGTGCTGAGACCGCCACAAAACCTTGTACTTGGAATGGTACTCTCAATCGGCGCCAGTGCCGCAACAGTAGGTACGCTAATGTCCCGCCAAATGACACCCCGACTAACACGACCTTTTTATACCGCAGCTGCTTGAGTTCCTGGGTTACCCCGATCAGAAGATCGCTCTCGTCAATATACCGATTCGGGTAGAGCAGTTCCCATAAGTCCCCTCCTGCCGTCAGCTGCTGCACAGTTTCATCAAACAAAGTCGAATTGGGAATCAACCCCGGCAACACAACCACCGCCGTTCCGTTACGGCGCTGGCCCTTCTTCCTTAAAAGGTGCAGCCAGAGCATATCTTTCATATCTTTCTATTATACCATACAAATCCATCTTTGTCAACTAGCATCTAATACTAGAAATCTAGGATTCTTCCCTCCGCCATTGGAGGAGGGCTGTCTTGTGTTATGGGACCCGTCGAGCAAATTATGCAAGCCAATAGAAAAATTGGCCGCTTGGTCCAGCATGTTTGAGGACCCCGACTTGTCGGGGAACGAGTTTGCGTCCGCCAGCTGGCGGAAAAACCAGAAAGGCCAATTTTGCTTAAATTGGCTCATGATTTGTGAGCGGGGTGCCCTTTTGGCGCCACCGTTTTGGGCAATCAAAATGGTGGCAAAAAGAAACGCCCGGTCAAGCGAGGCTGGAACACTTGGAAAAACTATCCTACCTTCAGCTCAAAACATTTCGTCCCAATACCGTGATAAAACATCTTCATCCGACTATCCGGTACCGACTCCGGTGCCGGGACAGCATTAGTTGACGCTTCTTTAAACTCGGTATCGAAAGCAGCGCACAGCTCGTAAGTAGTTTTGTTGATCACGCGGTAAGCGAACTGTTCTTTGGTCACCGGGTCCACTAACCCATCGCCGGGCAGGTACACCCGCGCATCCTTTTCTAGCTCGGCCAAACTCTGCGGCAGCCGCAGATGACCGCTAATTTTATCGAAGCCGTAAAAGCTCTGCACCGCGTCGCGAATGTAAGTCAGCCGCTCCACCCGCGTCTTATCCAAATTCTTGGCTCGCTGTTCTGCCGGGCTGGCGATGGTCGTAAAGGTCCAGCTGATTATCGCGATAATAACGGCCAGCGCCGTCCATTCAAAAACCTTAAATCCCACTCCTAATTTTTTTGGCTCACCGGCGAAAAACTTCAGGTGCCACCACTGATACCACAAGATCAACCCGGCAATAATTAGCGTGATCAAAGTGTGCACCCCAAACTGCAGTATCAATGTCCCGTTCAGGAACGAGAAGAACAGCACCGCCAACTGCCAGATAATGATTAATATCACCACCACCAGCGTGATATATATCAACCAATGCCGCACCCCGCTATCCGCCCGCATGGTTTTGGCCCCCAGCATCTTATTGGCCAGATAGCTCAAATAGATAAATACCGGCAGAGCGATAACCGCTGCCGCCAGAAATCCGATAATGGCGCTGTCCATCGCCAGGAACTCGTTACTGACCGCGTCCGGTATCCACCGGTTAACCAACGCCTTAGCCAAAAAATTCACGCTCACGCTGGTAATCACCAAAGTGGCGTAGCTCAACAGATAGATGAATCCATCTCTGGCAAAGTTGTATTTGGTCGGGTGTTCCATCCCTTCTATTATAACAGCTCGCGCTTGCTACAACCTCCCGAAACGATAGATCGCCCCATCCAGAAAATCCCCAAAATAAATACTCCCATTATCAGATAACGCCAATCCTAGCAGATTTCCTCCAGCCACATCGGGTCGCCGGTTGGCAATAGTCTGCAAGGCAGCAATCCCCTGACCATTTAATTTACCCATCACCAACTCTTTTTGCGGCTCGCGCACCGAGGAAAAGATATTGAAGTAAAACCGGCCGATATTATCCGCCGCGATATCGGTCGGCGCCACCGTCACCGGCCAATGATAGACAACGTACTCCGGATGCGGCTGACCGTTCTCCAAAGGATTTAACAGGTCATCGGCGTTATTGTGCCAGTTGAAATCAAACTGCCTGGTACCATCCAAAACCGGCGCGTGAATAATCGTATCGTTACTGTCGGGACCGTTGTCGGTAAAGTACAGCCAGTTGGTCTGCGGATCCACGCTCAAGTCATAAACATTGCGGATACCAATGGCCTGCAGTTTAGGGTACTGCGGCCACGGCCTGGCGCCGTAAGGGTTGTCGCCATCTTCAGTTATCAACATCAACTTGCCGGCTTCTCGCCCTAAGTCCTGGGCGTATCCGGGATGATAGGCCTCGCCGACGGCAAACAGTAGGTGCGGTTGACTCTCTATCATCACGCTCACTCCGCCTTGAATTTGATGCGCCCCAAGTACCGGCGTGTTGCCAGTAAAGATAACTTTTGGCTCGGTGCCAACATACACTTCGCCCTGTTTCTCCACCGTCAACCGCAAGATGCGGTTGCGGCCCACCGACCCCTCCCGCTGGGCATAGGTCAAAAAGATGTAGTGGTTAACCGAAAAGTTCTGACTGACGACTAATCCCGTCATCCCGTTCTCTTCACCCAGAACGAACCCGGTCCTAACTTTATAAACCGGCGTATCCTGCTTGATGTACTGGTCACCGTCCTTGGCCAGAACAAAAACTTCGCCGTTAAGATTTGTCACGAACATCAGCAATTCGTCCGGCGTCAATTTAATTCTCGTCACCGGGCCTAAATTATCAGCTACCCGGGAAACTGTCCGCGCCGAAACTAACGACTGATACGCACTATCGCCAATAAAAGCCGGTGCTGTTGTCATTCTGCCAGCTAACCACGCCACTACCACAAACACGATCACCAACCCCCCAAATATGGCGGCTGTGGCTTTCCAGTTGGACGGTAACCCTGATCTCATTGCACAACTATCGTACCGGTCTGCGCGGGATTAAGGTGGTTATGATACCCAAACGTTCCCCTCGCCGTGAAAGTGAACGAGTAAGTCCCGCCACTCGCAAGAGGCTTCCCGGCATCGAACCCGGGGACACTGGTGTGGACAGGATGAGGATTGACCGCCGGCCACACTGCCGACGTCTGCCCCGTGTTAATAAATTTAACCGTGTCACCTGCGTTGACGGTAACTGAACTCGGGCTGAACCCGGTCCCAGTGTAGCTAACCGTCACGATCTTGGCCGCTGGCGTCACCTCTGGTGGGGTAGTGCTTTGGTTATCAGTTGTCGTGTTAGTCGGAGTTGGAGTAATGTTGGTCGCCGTGCGGCCGCAAGCCGCGCCGGTCAGCGCCAGCAAACCAATGATAGCTATTAACGAACCGATCGGTCTATTCATAAGCTTTACTATATTATCGTTAGTGATAGCCAGACCATTATATCAGCTAGTTATCGTCTATCATTCGGCGGATGTCTTCCCAGTAAGTTTTAGTTCGGCGGAGTTTGCGCAGAGCTTTGACCTCTATCTGCCTGGCGCGTTCGCGAGTCACATTCAGTGCTTTGCCAATATCTTCCAAGGCAAAACATCTGCCATCGGTCAGACCAAACCGCATATCGATGACTTGCATCTCTCGAGGCTTTAATCCGCCATGCCGCAAACCATATTGGACCGCCGAGGCGGTCAACAGCACATCGGCATCCTGTTCGGGCGTAACCGACTGGGTATCGGCCAGCACCTCCTTGAGATCCATTTGATCTCTCTCATTGCTGTCCCCGATGGCTTGGTCCAGCGACATCACTCGCTCGCCGTAAGTTATTACCTCTTGCAGGTGTCCGGGTTCCATGCCGGTTCTAGCCGATAGTTCTTCTGACGTTGGTTCGCCTCCTAACTCATTCTGCAGTTCGCGCTTGGCTTTGTAGATCCGAATAATGGTCTCCACTACGTGGTTGGGTTTACTGATCAGTTCACCCTGTTCGCCAAGAGCCCGGCTGATGCGCTGGCGTATCCACCACGTGGCATAGGTCGACACCTTAAGACCTCGCTCAGGGCTAAATTTTTCTAGCGCCCGCATCAGCCCTAAATTCCCTTCTTGGATTAAGTCCATGAAAGTCAGCCCCCGATGCAGATACCGCTTAGCTATCGATATAACCAATCTTTGATTGGCCCGTACTAATCGGTCTTTGGCCGACATGTCGCCCTCCCGGTATCGCCGCGTAAGATAGGCCTCCTCCGCGGGAGTAAGCAACGGGATACGACGGACTTCTCTCATATAAGCCAACGCTGTATCTTCCCCGTCTAAATATTCGGCTGCTCTAATCTCGGCCCCGGAATAACCCATTCCACCGCCACGAAACATCCGACCGTTGGTTTCGTTCTGAGGCGGGTTCAGGTAGCTTTTCAGCGCCGGATCCTCCGCTAACCGCTGTTTTATCTCCCTGGCGTATCCGAGATATTGGGCAAAATTACTCCCCTGCCAAATTTCGTTGGCCGGGTCGTTTGATTTAGCCGGCGCCGTTTCGGGAACGCTTGCGGTCTCTGGAGCGCTTGGCGTCTCCTCCACTCGATTGCCCCCGTTCCATCTTTCCATAATTAAAACTACCCCCAATATCTCACCGCCCATTGTACAGCAAAATCGGTTGCCATAACCCCAGGGCTGACAACTCCCCCCTGGTACGGCATAATCAAAAGGTGTTAACGACTCAGATATTGCTATTGTTCGCCCTTTCGTATGCGCTGGGTACGGCGGCTAGTTTTGCGACCAAAAGCGCCCACAAAATCGCTAAACTTTTTCATACCAACGATTTCGTCATTGGTTTCTTCATCGTTGGTCTTGCCACCTCTACGCCAGAGATCACTGTGGCTATCAACTCTGGTTTGCGCAACGTCTCGGGGTTATCTTTGGGTAATCTCTTGGGCGCCAGTATCGTGATTATGTCTCTATTGGCCGGTCTGGCCGCCATTTTGGCCGGGAAGTTGTCCATTAATCGATTTCTAAAAAATGATGATTTTCTGCTGTACCTCGCCATCAGTGTTCTGCCGGCCGTGGCGGTCATGGACGGCCACCTCACCCGCCTGGACGGCATCTGGCTAGTGGGAGCTTACCTGCTGTTCGCCGCACGCATGTATCAACGGCGGAACATTTATGAGCCGCACCTGTCTATTCCGGCGCCCAAAGGCCGGTACACCCATCTGGGGCGCGAGGTTACTATTCTAATTATCGCTCTGGCTGTCATTTTAACCTCGGCCTACTATTTAGTTGGTTCATCGTTATTCGTAGCCAGCGCTTTAAATGTCCCTCCGCTGCTAATCGGTTTACTAGTCCTATCCATTGGCACTAATCTGCCGGAACTGACCTTGGTTCTAACCCAATCATACAAACGGTCACAAAATCTGGTTTTGGGTGATCTTTTAAGTAACGTTCTCTTGAACGTCCCCACTCTTGGACTGCTGGCTCTTATCCGGCCGTTTACCATCACCGCGTTTAACAGCACTGCCATCTCGGCCGCGTTTTTGGTGGTGTCGGTGATCGTGTTCGGGATTTTAATGTGGTCGAAAAATATGCTGACGCGGCGTGAAGGGGTGATATTGTTCGTTATTTACATTGCCTACGCCGCCAATAGCTTGTCGGCTTTCGTTTCGTAGTTCGCCTCTCGCATCCATCAGCCATATAACTATAAGTCGCTCCAGAAGCGACTTATATTGACACCCCTATTATCATATGTTTAACTGAACTCACTTTCACTTTGGAGGTGAACCTTGGCAAAGATCGACCCCAACGACCAAGAGTTTGAGGGCATCTTGGTCACCAATGTTGTGGCGCATCCTAAGTACTGGGATGTATACTTCACTCCCGCTGTCCGGCCGCAAGCGAAACCTTGCATCGCCTTCGTTCTGCCACAGCGGCGGCGCGGCACGCCCGCTCCCCGCAAGGGAGATCGGGGCCGTCTCTACGGCCAGCTCGATGCGCGTGGGGAAGTCTGTGGGCATATCCGGGGCATCGTCATCAACCGCAACGTCTATCGGTATATGACTAGAGAAATGTTAGACGCTGAAAATCGCCGCACCATCCAGTGCATGCACGACCGGGACCAGAAGCGGTATGACAAACTTAAGATGGATCTGCGACGGCGCTTTGCTCAACTCCCCTCATCCTTGCAGCAGCGCATCGAGCGTCTGCGCCCGCTGATCGAGAATTTCGACATCGACCGCTTGGAACTTGAAATTTTCGTCTCGGAACAGGCCGTCGTTATCGCGGAGGCGGTCGGCAACCCCCGCAAACTCCTCGCTTTCCGCCGGGCGTCTGATCACGACCAACACCAACTCGTCCCTGGGCTTTCGACCGCCCACAGCGGACTTAGCTTAGCAACTGCCTGTGACTTGACCCGAGGCTTGCTGGGCGGGCCAACTCACACGGACAAAGTGGTTAAATACCACAGCTACCTCCAGCCCATTTGCGGCGGAGCCTAGGCCGTGCCTCAAACAGAGAAGCCAGCGTTTATGCTGGCTTTTTTTATCTAATAAAAAGTCTCCGATGCCCTTCGGAGACTATGACGGAGTTTCTGGCGGAGACGGATCATTAAACAAAGCCTTCACCCTGGCGACGATCGTCTCTGGCTTGGTACCGATCGGAAAATGAAATTGGGGGACTCCCGGATGAAGCATCTGCGCGTCCTGGATCTTGTGCTTTGAGATGGTTATACCGAACGACCGGTGCTCGGTGTGCCCATCGACATAGCGCGTCACCGTAAAATCCTTACCAGCGTAGTCGGCCCCGCTGTATGGCGTATGGTGAATTACGTTGGTAAAGATGGGCGTATCGTTCTCTTGAGCCGCCTTCAGCAACTCCAGAACCTCACCCTCGAACTCCCGGCCGATTCGCGACCATCTTGCAGACCGGCGCGCATTCACTTCAGCCCAAAACTTCTTCTTTGACCGTCGCGGCATGATGTTCCCCTCCTGACAAAGAGCATTGAAATAACGGCCTGAGAGTATCACAAACCTACTCCCAGAGCAAGAAAAAAGCCCTAGCCCCGCAAATACAGCAGGACTAGGGCAATCCAACGCTCGTCAGATGCTTCACCATCAGTTTCCCCACACCAGGTAGCAGGCTCCCCAAGTGAAACCTGTACCAAAAGTGAAGAGCACGACTTTGTGGCCCGGTTTGAGTTGGCCTGACTCAGCCAGCTCGTCGAGACAGATCGGGATAGTAGCCGAGGTCGTGTTGGCATACTTGTTGATGTTGATGTACACCTTTTCCACGGGCACCCCCAACTTCGCTGCGACCTTCTCGAGAATACGGCCATTGGCCTGATGACCAACGAACCAGTTAACTTCGTCCTTCTGCACATGGACCTTGTCCAGCACACCGTTAACCGACTCTACCATCCTGCGGATAGCGTGTTGGTACACTCTTGGGCCATCCATGCAGAGATACCGCTTGGGGTCGTCTATGTTCTCTCGTGTTAATGGTTCGCTGGTCCCGCCAAGCGGCTGTTTCAACACATCCGCCATCTGGCCGTCGCTCTGGAGATAAAACCCGCGGATGCCGTACCACTTGGAGTTATCCTCCGGTCCGATGCTCTGCAGCAGCAGCGCGGCGGCGCCGTCGCCGGCAAGCGGATAAGAGGTGCGGTCCTGCGGATCGTATAACGCCGACATCTTCTCCGCTCCGACCACCAACACCAGGTCGCTCTGCCTTGCCCGGATCAAAGCCGTTACCGCAGACAGGGCATAGATGAACCCCGAACAGCCAGCGTTCACATCGAACGCCCACGCTTTGGTATTTTCCAGCTTGCCTTGCAGCCAATTGGCCGTCGCCGGAAAGTTGGTATCGCCGCTGACCGTCGGCACCACGATGAGATCGAGGTCTTTTGCGTCGACTCCCGCTTTGTGCAAACAGGCGTGCGCGGCCTCGAACGCCATATCGGAGGTGTGTTCATCGGGAGCGGCCACATGGCGCTGGCAGACCCCAGTTTTCTCGACGATCCATTCCTCTGTGGTATCAGGAGCGATCTGTTTCAACCTCTCGACCAACTCCGCGTTAGTAACCACTCTCTCAGGAAGGTACCTCCCCGTCCCAGCCACTACCACTTCTCGCATCTTCATGCGCGGCCCTCCTTGATGGGCAAAATTAGTTCTCAAAGAACCACCCGCTTTATACCCCAAAACTGTTCCCAGAGCAAGAAAAATCCACCATCAGATAGTGGCCGGTGGGAGCCGCCCTACCCTAGAAATCCTTCACTATCCCCGCCTCCACCAACGCCTGGTAATGCTCTAGCCGGAATCGTTTCAAATATTCGATTATCTTCCCCCGGGTTGGTTTAATCTCTACTCCCCGCTCCTTGGCAAACTCGATAATTGACCTTGCCGCGTCGTCGGCCTGCGACTGATCCTCTGCCATCACTTCGATCTCACCCAGGGTGTAAGTTGAATCACCAAAATCAACGGTGTCCAAGTCGATGGTAAATTGGCCGCTGCGATATTTCTTCCGAGTCGTGATGGGGGACGCGAACGGTGCGTAACCTGCCTGCGCAATGTCCGCGGCTAAATCATCACCAGGCGGCAGACCCAGTGATGCGCGAATCCCCGCTTCATCTTCTATCTCGTCATACTGATCCGCCTGCCGCTCCAAACTCTCGTGTACAGCAACTTTGAGCTCCCATCGGCCCGCCCGAGAGCGCAGCCACTTGTCTTGAGTAGTCAAAGCAAAATCAGGACCGTCGTAATAGACATCCGCAAAGGTTTTCTCGCTCATCAACTCGGCACCTTCTGTTAATCGCGCCTCGTCTTGTTCGCTAAGCTTAATTTTTCGTTCAATTTCGATCATAAGTGCCTGGCTCCCGGACAGGGATTCGAACCCCGGTTCCTTGGACCAAAACCAAGTGTCCTGCCGCTAGACGATCCGGGAATGCGAACTCATTATACCTTAGACCAGAGGCAGTTTTTTGTAAAACCAGTAGGGGAGAGCCAACCTTATAAAAATCCCCGGCGCCGAAGCGCCGGGGATAAAACTACTTAGGGCGAGGGTAGACCGTGCTGTATTCGCCCGGCTCGAAGAGCTTGCGCACCGCTTCGTCCGGTTCGATGCCTGGTTCAAAACAGGCCATGAACACCGTGGCCTTGTTTACCCCCAAGGGGTAGCTCACCAGCGGTTCCAGCGATTCACCCCGCAGATACTCGAACAAAAAACACATCGGATCTCCGTGGGTTACAAATAGCAAGTTCCGACCCGGATATCGCTGGATCGCCCGTTCGATGCACTCGACCACTCTCCGCTGGGTTTTTTCAGGATGCTCTAGGCCGGGCAAGGCCCCCGTCATCTGCTGTGCCCAGAACGACTTCCGGTGCTTAGTCCAACGACTCCGCGACACCTTGCCCTGCCACGGCGGGACAATGATGTCTAACAGCGCCGAGTCGGCAAACCGTTTAGGTTCGCCTAAGTTATGGTCAATAACTATCCGCGCGGTCTGTTCGGTCCGCTCCAGCGGCGAATGGATAACTACATCCAACCGGCACAGTTTCCGTAAGAATTTGCCCGCATCCATCGCTTGGCGCACACCCAGTTGACTCAGCCAAAACCCATCAAGGTTGCCGTATAGCCGGCGGGTCGTTCCAGGGTTGTCATAGACATCAGCGTGGCGCATCATCAGCACCATCCCGCCATTTTTCCTCATATCCCACCACACTCCCCATTGTTAAGGTAAAAATCATCGCCTTAACCGGCGACTTAGCCAGCGTAAACCAAAACCAAAAAATCGTCAAAAATCAGATTTAGCCAAAACGGGTCTTCCGGTGGATTACCTCCCCTCTTGACTCAAACAAAATCTCTCAATATAATTAGATAGTTAGACAATTATCTAAATATATATCAAATGGCTATCCGCGATGTTTCGCTCGCATTTAAGGCCTTATCCGATCCGACCCGCCGAGATATCCTCAAAAAACTCCGCAACCGGTCAATGACCCCGGGGGAGCTTAGCACCTACTTCTCTATCTCTAAACCATCCCTGTCACACCACCTCAGCCTCTTGAAAGCGGCCAACCTCATCACCGCGGACAAGGAAGGCCAAAAGATCTACTACTCACTGAACGCCACCGTATTCTACGAACTATTAAATAATTTCTTGGAGGGTTTCAAATGACACAGAAGATCAAGTTTACGGTTAAGTCGGAATGGTTCTCGGTATTAATGATAGCAGCGGTCATCGCCGGCGGGCTATGGGCTTATCCCCTACTCCCCGACCGTGTGCCCTCGCATTGGGGCATTACCGGACAAGTCGATGGTTGGACTTCGCGGCTGGGGCATGTCATCGGGGTCCCTGGCATGATGTTGGCTCTCTATCTACTTTTTTTGGCCCTCCCCTACATTGAACCGCGCCGGAATCACTTCATCCAGTCCTGGGGATTCTACACCCTCATTCGCAACTTTATGATGGCGTTTTTCGCTGTGCTGTTCGCCATCACTACCTACTCCGGGGTGACCGGCGTACCGGTAGCTATCGGGGTGATCGTACCGGTAATAGTCGGCGTGCTGTTTATCCTGATCGGCAACTATTTGGGTCAAGTCCGTTCTAACTTCTTTATGGGTATCCGGACACCGTGGACACTCTCCTCGGAAGATAATTGGCACAAAACTCATCGCCTGGGTTCGTATATGTTCGTCCTTGGCGGGGTGCTGTTCCTATCCGCCCCCTTCCTGCCTGTCCCCTGGAATTTCTACCTGCCAATGACCGGCATCGTTTTGGCAACCGTCATCCCTATTTTGATGTCTTACATTTGGTTTGCCAAAAGCCGCCGCTGACCCCTATCCCCCGCCCAAAACAACCCGTTCCAGAGCCTGTTTTTCTCTATTGACATAGAGCGACCCTCGTGCTACTATCCTACAAGCGGGGGCACGTTATCATTACTATCATTATCATAAGGCGGGCCGGGCGTTCGCCCGTGCTATCATTTCACTGACCCGCCTGGTTGTTCTTTTTTTGCTAGTCTCTACTCCCGTGGAGACTAAACGCAGACATCCAGTATCTGGGTAAAGGCGGAGGAGCCTACATTAGGCCCCATCCTGGGATGGCTTGCGTCGCACGACAGGCCGTTTGGTTTCAAACCAGCGGCCTATTTTTTACGTAATTTAGGCCCCCGGTTAGTATCATCGACCGCAAAGCCAGCTTTGGCGATCTGAATTCTAATTTTATCCGCCAGCCTCCAGTCCCCCGCCCTTCTGGCTATCTCGCGTCTACGTGCTAATTTAGCTATCTCAGACGGAATTTTTAGCGGTTTAACGCCCATCAGCCCCAGCCCCAAGACCCGATCAAAATCAAGCAACGTGGCCTGTTTATCCGCCAGTGTTCTATCGGACCTTACAAGGTCCCACACCACTGAGAGCGCTCTCGGTAGATTGAGGTCATCATTAATCGCCGATAAAAACTTTTTCTTATATGCTTGGGCAACTTTCCCGCCCTTTGTTTTTTCGTTAAAGACACCTCGCAGTTTATCCAATGAGTTCTGCGCTCCTTCCAGCGCGGCTTTAGAAAAATGCAGTTTATTGCGGTACTGCCCCGCGATAGCCAGATACCGGAACGCCATTTGGTCGTATCCTAACTTCACCACATCGGCCAGCGTGTAAAAATTCCGGACGCTCTTTGCCATCTTTTTGTCGTCCACCAACAAAAATTCGTTATGGATCCAAAAATTAGCCAACGGTTTACCGTACGCCGCTTCGCTCTGAGCTATTTCGTCGTTGTGGTGGATCAACACGTGGTCGATACCGCCAGTGTGGATATCAAAGGGCTGACCTAACTCTGTGGTAGAGATAGCCGAACACTCGATATGCCAGCCCGGGAAACCTCTCCGGGCCAGAGGCCGTTTCCCCGGGCCAGTGGCCACCCCCCAGGGGCTTAGCCACTCCTGCTGCCGCTTTTCGCCTTTAGCCGAAAACTTCCATAGCGCGAAATCCGTCTCCCGCTTTTTCCCCAAACTATGCGCTATGCGGGCTTTCCCGCTGCTGATCTTACCCAACCGGCCGTAGCCCTTGAACTTGGCGGTATCAAAGTACACGCCGTCCGAGGTTGTGTAGGTATATCCTTTTCTCTCTAATCGCCTAATGAGAGTGATCTGTTCTTTGATATACTTACTTGCCCAAGCAAATTTGACTGGCGATTTAATGTTTAGCGCCTTAATGTCCTTTATGAATTGATCAGCGTAGAATTTGGTGATCTGTTTGGCGGTCTTGTACTCTTTTTTGGCCTCTTGTTCCACTTTGTCCTCGCCGGTATCGGCGTTCGAGGTTAAATGACCGACATCCGTAATGTTGATCACTTGTTTAACCTTTAGCCCGTTATACTCTAACACTCGGCGCAACATATCCGCCGCAATGTACGCCCTTAGGTTGCCGATATGCGCGTAGCTGTACACTGTCGGGCCGCAGGTATACATCGAGACCCGCCCCTTATGGATAGGGGTAAAGGTTTGTAACTTGCGGTTTAAAGTATTGAAAAGTTTTATCACGTTGGCCGTAAATTAGCCTGAGGCGGCATGAGCAGGTTTCTATCCGTCACTATCGCTCCCGCCAGAACTAGCAAACCGCCGGCAATGTTATTAAACGTCAAAACCTCGCCCAAGAACAGAACCGACAACACCGCCACCTGGACTATCATGGTGTTGCTCAACACCGTCGCCTCCACAATCCGCAGTTTATCCAATACCCCAGCCCATAGCAGCCCCCCAAAGCCAAAGATCAGCCCGACTACAACCACTACTGCCATCATTCGCCACTCCAACAGGGCTGGCGGCAGCCCATCCATGGCCAGCCCTAGCGGGACCAGCACGCTCATCCCCACCAGGTTACCCACTAGTGTAATGGTCAACGATTCGTCACCAGGCTGGCGCGAGATCAGACGCACTAAGACGTTATTGAAAGCGAATCCCGCCTCGGCTAAGAGCAGCAGTAAGATGCCGATCAAAGCGCCTGATACGTCGCCCTGGCGTAGAAAGATATAGGCGCCGGCTATCATTACCGCCACGCCCAGATATTGAGCTATTGCTGGTTTTTCGCGCAAGATAACAGCAGCCAGACCAATCGCCATTAACGGATTCAGCGCGGCGATCAACCCGGCCGTGGCGCCCGTGACGTACTGCAGACCAATAGTCGAAAATAGAGTTGCCCCGCCAAAGGCAACTAACCCCAGCAGAACCATCAGCTGGATATCCTGTCGAGTGAACTTTACTCGGTAACGTTTTTTATGAAACCGGTAGTAGATCAAAAGACCGGCAACGGCCGCTACCTGCACAGCCGCGGCAAAGATGAAAGGCGGCAGGGTCTGCACCCCCAACTTGATAATGATCTTGGCCGCTGACCAGAGAAACACCACGAACAGCGCCTGCAGTACCCAACCGATTTTTGGGCTAGTCGTCATACTTTGGCATTGAGATTAATTGGGTTGCGACCTTCTAGCGCCCGACTCAAAGTCAGCTCGTCGGCGTACTCCAGATCCCCGCCCATGGGTAGCCCTCTCGCGATTCGCGTGATACTGACCGGCAGGTTCTGCAGCAGTTTGATAAGATAGGCTGCTGTCGCTTCCCCCTCCACATCCGGATTAGTCGCGATGATTACCTCCTTGATCTGCGAATTAGCCTTTAAGCGTTCGACTAGGCTGTTGATTTGTAGCTCGTTAGGGCCTACGCCTTCTAGAGGCGAGATGGAGCCACCCAGTACATGATATAAGCCGGTAAACCCGGCTCGTTCTAGAGCCAGTACATCCAACGGCTCTTCCACCACGCAGAGCATCCCGCTCTGGCGATGTTTATCGGCGCAGATAACGCATGGGTCAGAGTCGGCGATGTTATGACAGACACCGCAGTAGACCAGATCGTCCTTCAACCCCGTTACCGCCTCGCCTAACCCCCGCAGATCTACCTGATTATTGCGGATCAAGTAAAACACCAGCCGCGATGCGGTCTTGGGACCGATACCAGGCAGTTGACTTAAACTGACGATCAACCGCTCGATCGATTTTGGTAAAGTATTGGACAAGTCAATTACAAATTAAAAATGACAAATAACGAATAAAATTTCGAGTCCTAGATACTAGATACTTTCTTATATATTTAGACCCAGCTCCCCCGCCACCGACTTCATCTTCTGCGCGGCGGCCTGTTGGGATTTGGTAATAGCTGAGGTAATGGCCTGCTTCAAAAACCGTTCCAGACTCTCCTTTTCGCTAGGAGTCAGCAGCTCCTCAGCGATGTCGATGGTTTGTACTTTTTGTTCGCCGTTCACTACCACTCTGACCTTGCCGCCCAACTCCACGCCCTCGAACTCTAACTCGCGCAACTCCTTCTGCACCCTTTTTGCAGTAGACTGCGCCTGCCACATTTTTTTAGCTTTATCGAACATTGTCTCGGAATAGTGAATTATGAATCATGAATTATGGGAAGAAATAAATCTTATCAATCAGTTGATAACTATTCACTGCTCAAAATAACCTTATTTATTACCACATCTTTGGTGGGTTGGCTAACCTCCCCCTGCCCGTTGTCTTTAACCGGGGTCTCCGCGATCTTGTCGAGTACATCTAACCCCTCGACCACGTGCCCGAATATGACATAGTTCTTTGGCAGATTAGTGTCCTTGTGCATAATGAAAAACTGGCTCCCGTTAGTATTCTCCCCGGCATTAGCCATCGCTAACGTACCACGAGTGTATTCACCGGTAATCTTCTCGTTATCAAATTGATACCCCGGACCACCCTGACCATCATTGGCCGGATCGTCATCCTTGGAGTTGGGATCGCCGGACTGGACCATAAAGTCCTTCATGATCCGGTGAAACTTCACTCCGTTATAAAAATCTTTCCCGGCCAGCAGCACAAAGTTGGCCGCCGTCTTGGGCGTATTCTTAACATCCAACTCCAGTTTGATGTCCCCTTCAGTAGTCTGCAGGGTAACGAACTTACTATCAGCCAGCTCGGATCTGGCGATACTCCCGAACGGCCCGCTAATTTTGACCATGGGCGAATAGGTCTGGAACAGACGCATCCCACCTATGATCAGCCCTGCCAACAACAGACCGCCTCCAACCACCATCCCGCCCCAAGCCGCCAGCCGGCGAACCCAAGCCGTCTGCTGACGCCTCTGCGCGCGCTGGCCAGCCTCCCATTCGCGTTTGGTGGCTAGTTTCTTCTCTTTTCTGGCCTTCCCTCGTTTCGACATAACCCTCACATTTTAGCACAGACCACAGCTGGTCAGCAGGTTAGCAAGAGAGATGGCAAGTCGAGACTTCTCTTTATTTCTTTACTGGCCCGTCAGTGGAGGGTCGTCCATTTCTCCGCTACCCCTTCGAGCCGATTGCGTCCGCCAATAGAAAAATTGCCCGGTATAGATAGCATTGTTCAAAGCCCCGGCTGAAAGTCGGGGCAAGTTTGCGTTAAGTCCAGAAAGGTCAATTTTTCTGTTTGGCTAGCAATCGGTGAGTGGGGTGTCTTTTGGGGCGCCACCCCGTTTGGACAAGCAAATGAGGTGGCAAAGATAATTGCGGGTTAAGCGCCGCGCAGGCGCTTAGATAAATAAAAGATTCTGGACAAGCCAGAGCAATTGGTAAAGCGCCGTTCCGCGCTTTTTATTACATTCCGGTCCAGTTCGCGGTGATGTTTGTTCCGTAGAGAATGATCTTGGGTCCTACCCAGTTGATAATGGCGATAGCCACCAAGATAACCGCTAACTGCCGCCAGAAGGAATTAGTAAACCCCTCTTGGCGTCTTGCTTCAAGTTTGAACGCATGGACAAATTCTTTGCTCAAAAGTGTCATTGCACCGGTGATGATACCGCTCCCCAGAACCTTGCCCAAAATCCTAGTGGCTTCGGCGCGCGCTGGTCGCTTCTGGACGCAGTACTAAGAGTCGAATCTATTATACCGGCGCGGGTAAGAAACTGCAACGAGGCCTCCAGGCTAGTTTTAGGCGGTGGGAGTTCAAAAGTCCCCAGGGGAAATCCGGCCATACTATCACTAATGGTTTGCAGTTCTACTACCTCTTTTGGTTGGACCAATCTCTGCTGCTCTACTTGTTGGACATACTGGTCAACTAAAGCAAATTCATCCTTGACCTCTTGGTCACTCCGCGGCGAAACAGCGTCTGGACTCACCACCTCTCCGCCCGGCTGAGTTGGCGGACTGGGCTCTGACCCCGCTATCACTACCAGCTTTACCATGGCCGTCTTGGTTACAACTTGGCTGTCATTGCCCGCGGCTGTAACCAGGACCTCGTAGATAGTCGGTGAGGTCTGCGCCGTGGTCGCCAGCCGCAACTCGCTGCTGCCTGGCAGACTAGATAACTGTGATGGGACGAACGCTGCTGTAACTCCTGGCGTTATCCCAGCCGCACTGAACGATACCGTCCCCGTATAGTTATTGAATGGGGTAATCCCGATCGCGAAAGTGGCTACCCCGCCAGCAATTACCTGCTGGGTAGCCGGCACAGCGCTCAAACTAAACCCCGGCTGCGGCACTGCCCCGGTACTAAGATTGATCAATAACGCGTTGATCCCCCAGCTGTCTCCCCCGTTAGCGCTAGAGAAATTGATGTCGACGCTGTCGCCTCCCACATTAGTTATCAGCGAGATGGTCCCCCAACCGTCACTTTTAGTGATAGTTGTGGTTTTATCGCCAATCGTCATCCGGGTTGACAGGGTCCCCGACGCCGTCCCCACCGTCGCGCTAAATTTATAACTGCCAACCGGTAGGCCGCTGATCCGGAAAGTGTTTGGCGGCTGACCGCCATTGTAGTCCCGATTCCGTTTATTGCTCACATTCGCTCCATCACTGAACTCAGTAATGTCGGGGCTAACCCAGCCAAAACTAATCGTCCCCGATGTCTGCGGGTATAAGCTCACTCCGCCTGATACCCGAATATCGCCCGAGTTCAAGTCGGCAAAAGAAGCTGTCCCAAAATCGAACGCTATCATGGCATCGCTCGCCGCTAAACTCCAACCCACCAAGATCACCAAACCCAGGGCCAGGGCTAGAGTCGCTCGCAGGTCCCACCTGATGAGCTGTAATAAAAAATGCGGCCGGTTACTCACCCTCCTATTATACCCGACCGCAACGGCTAAGCCGCTACCGGGGCTTCCTCCCGCCGCCGCTCCAAGTCCCTGAACTGCATCCGACTAGCGTCAAAGTAGATCTCTACTCTGCCCGTTGGCCCGTTACGATGCTTGGCGATCAGGATATCCGCCACATTCTTGCGTTCAGTCTTGGGATTGTAGTACTCCTCACGATAGATGAACATCACCACGTCGGCGTCTTGTTCGATCGACCCGCTCTCGCGCAGATCGGACAACTGCGGGATCTTCCGCTCACGCTGTTCCACGGCTCGTGACAACTGTGAAATAGCGATAATGGGGATATTGAGCTCCTTGGCCAGCGCCTTCAATGACCGAGAAATTTCTGACATCTCCTGTACTCGGCTCTCGTCGCGGCGCATTGAGCCCTCCATCAACTGCATGTGATCAATAATGAGCAGATCCAATCCTTTTTCAGCCTTCAACCGTCTAGCCTTTGATCTGATCTCCAGGACGTTAATAAACCCAATGTCATCAATGTAAATAGGCATCTCAGCCAATTTGCCCATGGCTTCAGAGATAGCTGGGAAGTCCTGTTCGTTCAAATTACCTGTCTGCATCTTCCATGAATCAATGTTCGCCTCCGAGGCTAATAGCCGTTCGACTAATTCGTCTTTGGACATCTCTAGGCTAAATATCCCCACGCTATAGTGGCCGTGTCCGGCCGCGTTCGCTGCTACGTTCAATGCAAAAGAGGTTTTACCCATACTCGGCCGCGCCGCCACAATGATCAAGTTGGCGCCCTGCAGACCGGCTAGCAAATCATCCAAATCCTTGAACCCGGTTGGGATACCCCTGAGTTGCCCGCGGTTCTCATATAAAGCGTCGATCCGTTCAAAAGCGCCGCTCAAGACCTCTTTGACGGGAATAAACGAGGTTTTGAGGTGTTTGCGCGATACGTTAAACAGCGCTTGTTCGGCCCGATCCAATGTCTCATCTAAATTAGCGGTTTCCTTAAAGGCCAGCTCCCCGATCATACTGGCGGCTGAGATCAGCCGGCGCAGAGTTGCTTTGTTGGCCACTATCTCGGCGTACTGGGCAGCGTGGGCGGCACTGGGAGTGCCTGTGGTCAATGCGGCCAACTTACTCGCCCCGCCGACCCTCTCCAAATTCCCCTGATTCGCCAGCACTTCCGTTACCGTAACTAGGTCGACCGGCCGATGGCTGTCGTACAGCTCGCGCATAGCGCCAAAAACGAACCCATGCCGCTCATCGTAAAAATCCTCGGGCCGGACCACGTCTACCACTCGCGCCATTGTTTCCTTATCCAAAAGCATAGCGCCCAAAAGCGACTGTTCCGCGTCCAGATTTTGAGGTGGCGTTAGGTCGGCCATGGTCAGTGAAAAGTTATAGGTGACAAGTGATAAGTTAAAAACGAAGGATTAAACTTGCCCGAAGACCTGGAGAACTTCTTCGACCGCTACGCCCTTAGGCGTGGCCGGTTTGGCATCCACGACACACTCTATTGTACACTCCCACCCCAGGCGCTGCAGCGCTCCCATCACCACCTGGCGGTTGGCTGGTTGCTCCACCATCTCTTTGTGAAACGGTAAGCCAAATGTTGCCCGCAGTTTATTGCTTTGTTGGTCAACGTGCGCCTGCCCCAGCAGAGCGGCCAAAGTTGGATGGGTCTCCCGCACCGCACTCACTACCCGCGGCCAATTTTCTACTGCGTCCTTTGGATCGCCAGTCTTGTTGCTAACCGGAGGCTGCGTCATATTACTACTCGGCGGCTGATCATTATCATTATTATGTCCCGCCGACGCTAATTGATGTACCGCTCTCACTATCACCAACTCCAACGGCAACTGAACCACCGCCGCCGTTTTAATGTCGGTTGCCGCCTGCATCAGATCTTCCAGCAGCCAAGCGATCTCGCCCAAAGTGAGTTGTTCGGCCAGCGGCCCAAGCTGACGCTCTCGATCGGCGCTTAAACCCAGCTCGGACGCATTGCCTAGCTTCACAGTCAAGATCTGACGCACCAGCGCGATCCAGGCTATTGCCAACCGATGTAGATCGTAACCGTCTTGGTAGATCTGGGCCAGTTGCGCAGTGGCGGCTTTAGTCTCGCCCGCCAATACCTTTTGCATAAGTTGATATACTGTTGTCCAATCGACCAGGCCCAACCAACTTGTTAGCTGGTCTTTGGTGATCTCTCCGCCGGCAGCGGCCGCTTGTTCTAAAAGCGCGATAGCGTCCCGCATACTCCCGCCGGCCTCCTGCGCTAACAGTTCGGCCGCCGCGTCGGCCAGCTTGACCTGTTCCTTCACCGCCACCGTCTTCAACCAATCTGCCACCTCAGACACGGTCAGATAGTGGAAATCAAATCGCTGACACCGTGAAACAATAGTAGCCGGGAACTTTTGCGGTTCAGTAGTCGCTAGCACAAAGATGGCGTGCGCTGGCGGTTCCTCTAGAGTTTTCAACAGCGCGTTAAAAGCCGCTTTCGATAACATGTGCGCTTCGTCGATAACGTAGATCTTAAATCTCCCCATGGTCGGGGCCAGAGCGATTTTGTCAATCAGATCGCGGATGTTATCTACCCCGGTATTAGAAGCGGCATCGATCTCGATCAGGTCCAGCATCTGGCCATGGTCGAAGGCTTGGCACATAGCACACTTACCGCACGCTTCGCCTTCGCCAGCTGGAGAATTGGTATCCAAACAGTTAACTGTTCTGGCCAGTATTCGAGCGATAGAAGTTTTGCCCGTCCCCTTCGGACCCGCGAATAAATAAGCATGGCCAAAACTGCCCGCTTTGATCTGATTTAATAGCGTAGTCTTAATATGAGCCTGCCCCACCACCTCGGAAAATGTCTGGGGCCGGTATTTGCGATACCAAGCCAACTGCATAAAACCTCCCTGGGAAATTAAGCACTTTCTATCATAGCACAGGCCCCTGTTGGCGAGCATAAAAAAGTGGGAGAGGAATTCTCTCCCACTAAGCATCCGCTAGCCGCCAACCATGGCTTCAACCACGTCGTCCTGCCTGAGAACGATCATCGTCTCGTGTCGGCCCGATGCATCGCTCTGGTCAGCCCGCTCACGTAATCTATAGATAACGCCTGGCAGCCATCCGGCCAACTGGACTAAGTCCTGACCGAGCACGATCGGCGCCTCCGGCCGTCCTTCTACTGTTGGCCGACCCGGTGCCACCAACTGAAACGTACCAGCCGCCTGGTCGAAGTCCCAGGTCCCCGGTTCGCTTTGGTCAAAGAGAGCTGCTTGCCCTTGACGTTGACGACGAGGAGTAAAGACGAACCGCGGCAGAGCGCCTGCTAATTCGATCAAATCCTCCTCGAACACCGCCTGCCCGCTACTCCAGCCATTCATCCGCCACTTGCCCGGCAGCTGTCCCTGGAGTTGGACTTGAGCATCCACCAGCACCCAGCGACGATGGGGATTTCCGCCCCATGGACAATATTCAATGATCGCCTTAACCATATCCATCACACCTCCTGTGGACTGGTACTAATCAAAGAGCTAGGAGACTATGCCCCCGCCATCTCTATACCACACCAACCCCTTGGCTGGCAACCTAGCGGTAGAAAACTTTCTTGCCGACCCTTAAGTCCACATACTCCCTCGGCTTCTGGTCCCCCATCTCTTGGAGAACCCGAACTAGATTATTCAACTGCTCTTCGTAGCTGCTGGTTGTGTCTAAAATAATCCTCCACCCCTCGCTGGTCTCCATCTCGACTTCAAACGTGGTCTCGGGTACGGTAATTCGGCGAATGACCAAATTGGTCTTCCGCGGCAAGTTCGCGGCAAAACTCGTTACAAAATCCAAGAATTCCGGAGTGATGATACGCTGATTTAAACTTACCGGAATATTTTTCAAGTCCTCAATAGTCAAAAGCGGACTCCCCTCCTCCGCTCGGTCATAGACCACCCCGTAGCGATTGACCAAAAACTTTTCCCCGGCCGTCTGCCAGACTATCGCGGTCTGCTGTTCGGTCACCTCCACAATCAAGGTATCCGAGATCAGGTTCTTGCTAAAATGCACCTCCTGGACCTGAGGTAGCGACAGCACCTTGCGTCTGGCTCGGCCCTCCCACCAAGTGAGTGCGTTAATGCGAGTAAAACCATGCGGGAACAACACATCCTGCACGGTTTGAGGATCAGTTAAGTGCGTACCTGCCACTCTTAACGTATCCAGAGTGAACATGCTGGTCCCAAATATCAGATAACCAACCAACCCCAGACCGATCAGTACCGCCAACTTTGACCACCACGCCGAACTGCCCCGAGATAGATCTACCCGCACCTGAGGCAGCCTCAGACGAGGTCTGAATGATTCGCGCTGCAGCGCCCGGCCGGATCGCTGCTGCCGATTGTACAACACTACCCGCTGCGCCATTGGACGCCTCGGTTTTTTAGTAAACCAATTGGCAGCGAACCCCCGTTTCAACATTAGAATACCGCCTGCGACTGGCTTCTTAACCGATCTAATAGCTTGATCCCAAAGAGATTAGCTTGCCCCGCACCCATGGTTAGCACCACGTCGCCCGGCTGGAGCTTGGCTTCTAACCACTCTTCGATCTTGGCAAAGTCACCCACGTATTTGGCATTGTTACTGATTTGATTGATCGCGTCCACCAACTGCTCGCTGCTGATCGACTTTTTATCTGCCTCGCTATCGCGCACGGCATAGATCGGCGCGACCAAAACTGTATCAACGCCAACAAAACTTTTAGCAAAGTCGTGCAGCAGCAACCGAGTCCGGCTGAATTGGTGCGGATGGAAAACTACCCAAAGTCTCCGGTCGCCAAAATACTCCCGCGTCCCTTCCAATACTGCTGTGATCTCGGTGGGATGATGAGCATAGTCATCGACGAAAGTAACCCCTCGCGTAGTCCCGAGGATCTCGAACCGCCGCTGAATACCCTTAAACTCATCCTGCAACACATGCTTGACCGTGACATCGTCCACCCCTACGGCTCGGGCCGCGCCCCAGGCCAACACGGCATCGCTAACGTTGTGCCGACCGGGCACTTGTAGGTGCAACTTAGTTCCATTGACGGCAAAATGCAGACGCCCTTCCCTGTACTCCAAGTTAGTAGCTCGCAGATCGTTCCCTTCGCCAAGCCCCGCCCAGACCACCTTACGGTTCACCCGCCCCACCACCTCGCGCACCGTGGGATCATCGCCATTAGCGATAATAATGCCATCGGACGGAAGTTTCTTTAGAAAATCAGTGAATGCGTCTTTGATGTCATCTAGATCGCGATAATAATCTAGATGATCCGCCTCAATATTGGTGATAACGATGATCTTCGGGTTCAGATCAAGAAACGACCGGCTATATTCGCAAGCCTCTACCACCATTAATGAACCGTGCCCCAGCATCACGTTCGAGTGCGCGTCTTTTACCTCGGCTCCGATCAAAGCCAGCGGATCTCGGCCGGCCGCCTGCAAGATCAGCGCTAGCATGGTCGTAGCGGTAGTTTTTCCGTGAGTCCCAGCGATCGCAATGCCTGTCTTGGTCTTCATTATCTCGCCGATCGGTTCCAGTCTCCGCCGAACCGGGATGTTGAGTTTTCGAGCGGCTTGCAGTTCGGGATTGGTCTCGGGAATAGCCGCCGAGTAGATGACTTCGTCGATGTTCTTGGTAATATGGGCGGCATCATGACCAACGAACGTCTCGATCCCCGCGCACTTCAAATCCATGCGTGCTTCGAAATCGCCCACATCAGAACCTGACACGCGGTGACCGTTAGCCGCCAAAAGTCTTGCCACCGCCTGCATCCCGATCCCTCCGATCCCGACCAAAAAATATTGCTTATTTTTCATCTTCTCCCCGTTCATAATTCATTATTCATAATTCATGCTTCACTGCTTGATCTCCGCCTGAACGATATAACGCGCTATCGCTGTCCCTACCGGATATGATGTTTGAAGAGTAAGTAGCCTCCTGCGGCGGTCGCCTTGGTCCAACCATTCCGTCGCAGTCGCCGGGACTACCTGCTTACTCACTACCCGGTAAGTGAATTGGCGGCCCCGGCCGTCATTGACCAATATCTCTTGGCCAATTTCGATACGCGGCAACAAGGCAAACACGGTTTTATAGCGGCCAGGTTTACTAATAAAATCCGATGAATGCCCAAAGTAGAACGCATTGCCAAACTCCCCAGGTAGAACCGTCCCCGGATAGTGTACCACCCCTTGGGCTAGAGCCGACTGCACCGTTAACACGTCAGTGCTGTCAATATAGACCAATGGAGCCTGGACCTGCAACGCTGGGATCTGAATCTGGTCGGGAACGTCAGTAGCCGTAGGGTTAATCGGGATGGCTTTATGCGACACATCCTGCCCCCACCAAAAATTTACTTGCTTAATAAAAAACTGGCTGTTGATCGCCACGAACAACACCGCCATGACGAGCAAAGCGATGACCAGCCAGCGGCCGACCTTAATTAATTTACCTAACATGTTGAGCAGTGGCTATAACTAGATCGGCCAGCGTCCGGCTGGCAGCTACGTTGACCTTGCCTAAAGTTGACAAATTCTGGGCTAACCGCTCGCGCAGAGTTTGGTCACTCATCAGCTGCTCTATCACCGCCATCAATCCATTGGCGGTTAGCTGTCTTTGGTCAATCGCTACTGCCGCATCATGCTCAACCAAGAACTTGGCGTTGCGATGTTGATGACCGCCGGCTGAGTGCGGCAGAGGGATTAGGATCGCCGGCTTGGCCAGGGCCTGCAGCTCAAATACCATCGAACCGGCCCTAGCAACCACTAGATCAGCGGCGTGCAATGCTTGTTGATAGAAGTCGGCATCAAAACCGAATGGGCGATAATACTCTCCCAACCCCGGTGGTAACACCTGGACGTGCCGCTCAGCCTCCGTCAGACCGTTCGCCCCAACCTGATGCACTAGATTATATTTCGCCAATAGCTCCGGCAATATCTCCCAGACCGCCTGGTTGATCGCTTGGGCCCCCTGCGAACCACCCGTCACCAAGATAGTCGGCCGTTGATTGCTAAATACCGGCCTACCTGAATCGCGTAGAAGTGAATCTGGCAGGGGCAGCCCGGTGTAGATAAATTTGGCGCGATATCGCCCCAAATTAGGTTGCTGCCGGATATACTCATCGATCGGAAAAGATACCGCCACTTTGCTAGCAGATGGAATAGCTAACCGATTAGCCAACCCTAACCGACTATCGGATTCATGCACCACTACTGGGATATGCTGTCGTTTAGCCGCCAGTACTACCGGCAGGGCCACATAACCACCCTTGGCAAATACCACATCGGGGCGGAACTCGCGCAAGATTTTGCCAGCCTGGACGAGACCGGTCAGGAACTTAAAAACATCTACCACATTCTGCCACGACCAATAGCGCCGCAACTTGCCAGTTGTTATGGCTCTGAACGGCAGACCAGCGGCTTCAACCAGCTTGGCGTCAGATGATACTCGTGAACCAATATATAGCAGTTCGGTATCAGGCGCCTTACTTTCTAATTGAGCGGCTACTGCCAGTGTGGGAATAACGTGCCCACCAGTTCCACCACCAGCTAAGAGGATTTTCATCTTCAGTGCTTTTAACCGTCTGCTTGGAGATATTTAAGAGGACTCCTGAAGCCGCTAGCATGATCACCAGTGATGACCCGCCCAGACTGACGAACGGCAGCGGCACCCCAGTTAGAGGGAATAGCCCCACGATGGCGCCGATGTTAATAATCGCCTGATATCCGATCCAACAGGTTAGCCCTAGCGCCATCATCCGACCGAACATATCTGGCGCCTTACGGGCTACCAGGAGGCCCCGCCAGACGATGATAGCAAAAGGGATGATCACCAGAAAGACTGACCCAATCAGGCCTAGCTCCTCCCCAATAATAGCAAAAATTGAGTCAGATGAGGGCTCGGGCAGAAAATTGTACTTTTGGCGGCTATGACCGTATCCCAGCCCAAAGATACCGCCCGAACCAATAGCCAGTAACGCTTGATTGATGTGGTACCCAGCCCCCAGCGGGTCCGCGCTTGGATTAAGGAACGTTAACAGCCGTTTCAGGCGATACGGTGCCACTTTGATCAGTAGCAGCACACCAGCAACCCCGGCCAAGACTAGACCAGACAGCTGCCCCCAGGATGCCCCGGCTACCATATACATAGTCCCAGCAATCAGAGCAATAACTAATGCCGTCCCCAAGTCCGGCTCCTGCATAACCAGAAAGAACACCCCCACCAGAACCAACACGAACGGCAAAAAAGTTTTGTAAAAGTCAGTTATCTCCCGTCCCTTCTTCTCGAACCAATACGCCAGGTACACTACCAGCGCGAACTTGGCCACCTCACTGGCTTGCAACGTAAAATCACCGAACCCGATCCATCGCCGAGCGCCTCCCGCCTCTACGCCCAACCCTGGGATCAGCACAGCCACCAACAATACGCCAGCCACGATCAGCAGAGTAGTCGCCCAGCGTTTCCAGTAGCGATAGTCTAGTTTCTGTAAAAACCACCATAAAAATATCCCGATCACGGCAAAAACGGATTGGCGAATGAAGTAATAGTTATTCGAGCCGGTAGCGGCGTAGGACTCCACTACCGAAGCCGAAGCCACCATAATCAATCCAAAGACGACCAGCACGAAAGTGGTCACCGCCAAATAATAATCCTGTCTGTGATACGGACGCATTAGAGCTAGAATAATGAATTATGAATCACGAATAATGGACAACTGACTACAAGTGATTAACTATTTTTTTAAATTGGTCACCCCTATCATACGCGTCTTTGAACATATCAAAACTGGCGCAGGCCGGAGTCAGCATCACCAACCCGTGAGTCCGCACCGCCGCGATGGCTTCCTTGACCGCCTGTGGAAATGTCTTAGCCAGTTTAGTGGAAACTTTGGGAGCAAACCGTTTGAACGCCGCCTGAAATTTTTTAGCGGAACCACCGATCAATACTGCCATCCGCACATTGCCGGTGGCCGCGGTTTTGGCCAACGCGCTGATATCACCGCCCTTGTACACTCCGCCGACAATGATAGCTTTGGGCAAGTTGGGGAACGCCAAGATAGCGGCCGCGGCCGCCTCCGGCGTAGTCCCCAACGAATCATTGATAAAACTGACATCGCCAATCCGTCGCACCAGCTCGATGCGATGCTTGAGGGGTTTGAAGCTGCGCAGTTTCTTGGCGATGGTTTTAACCGGCACATTACTAACCAAGGCGGTCGCGATCGCCGGCAACACATTTTGAAGATTATGTTCCCCCATCAGTTTCAGACCGGTAGCGGAGGTGATCACCTGCCGCCGACCGCTCCGCCAGTGCCGATAAACTATTTCGCCTTTAGAGAGATACACGCCTTTACGCAGGATCTGCCGGGTCGAAATCGGCAAAGTTTTGCCACGCGCCCGCCTCAATGCCTCCTTGGTCGGCACAAAATCATAGCTGGCGATTAACCAATCCGCCTTACCTTGATGCGTATAAATATTTTGTTTGGCCGCCAAATATTTACTAAAAGTTTTGTGCCGGTCCAGGTGTTCCGGCACAACATTCAGCATCACTGCGATATCGGGGCTTCTCGTCAGATCCTCCAGCTGAAAACTCGACAGCTCCAGTACCACCGTATCGCCCGATTTAATCTTAGTGAGCAGGGGCAGGGGTGAGGTCCCGATATTCCCGGCCAAAAATACCCACCGCTGGCCACCCTTCAGTAGATGATGGATCAAACTGGTCGTAGTAGATTTTCCCTTCGTCCCTGTCACCCCGATGATCCGCGCCGGCGCCAGCTCCAAAAATAATTGGATAGTACTCGAGAACGCTACTCCGGCTTTGATAGCTCGCTTAAATTCTATTAACTGCAGCGGCACCCCGGGGCTGCGGAAAACCACTTCGAAATCAGTGAGGTTACTCAAATATTGGTCACCCAAGCGAAACTCCGCGCCCAAATGTTTAGCCTCTTTGTACTGCACCCCCAGTTTGCTGGCCGGAACTCGGTCCAAGACGGTCACCAGTGCTCCCTGACGCCGCAGCCACCTGACCAACTCGATCCCTTCACGTCCGAGGCCGATTACTGCTGTTTTTTTACCCTGGAACCTAACTTTAGCCATACTCTGATTATACAGCCTTTAAGGATTCGTTTATCTCCTGTAGAATGGAACAACTAATATAAAGGATGTTGATATGTATGAAGCTAAAGATTTCTCGCAATCGTTGGAGCTACCCGGGTTTTCGGATAACGCTCTTAACACCCACTTTAAGTTGTATCAGGGCTATGTTGCCAATACCAATAAATTGGCCGACAAGTTGAAAACCACAGCCCCAGACCAGCCCGAGTACGCTGAACTCAAACGGAGATTCGGGTGGGAGTTCAATGGGATGCGCCTGCATGAATACTATTTCGGTGGTTTAAGTAAATCACCGGCTGCACTTGACCCAGGTTCGCCCCTGCACCAAAAAATCACCGAGGATTTCGGTTCCTATGAAAATTGGGAGACAGATTTTAAAGCCACTGCTATGATACGCGGTATTGGTTGGGCCATTCTCTACTACGACCCAACGGCCAACCGATTGTTTAATATTTTCGTCAACGAACACGATCTCGGCCATCTGGCTGGCTGCGTAGTCCTGCTCAACCTCGATATCTTCGAGCACGCCTTTATGCTCGACTACAACACCAACCGCACCGACTATATCACCGCGTTCATGAACGTCATCGACTGGTCAACGGTCGCAAAGCGCCTGCAGTAGAGATGAGTCCCGGGGAACCGAAGGTCACCATAACTTGTCACCTGTCACTTGTAACTTTTCACTGCCCTAGGGTTCCAACACCGCGTCTCGCTCGCCATTGTTCACGGTCAGTCCAAGTGTGTACTCGGTGGCCTGATCGAACTGCTGAACGGTTTTTAAGAGCGTCTGAGAAATGGCGCGCACTCGCGCGCTCCCGCCCATCGGGGTATCGAAAGTTTCATTAAAATCGATTATGGCCACCCCGTCAGCCAGCGCCACGCTATTCACCTCGGTTCCGTCATTAAACGACGAGTAGATGCCTTGGGTCTGTTCCGCGTCGGTCGGGCCTTTCACCAGCTCTCGCAGGGCCTCTAACGCCAAAACATTTTTATTGTCATTCACTGGCACCTCGCGCTCCACTGCTACCAAGTCCATGTCGGTTTCGGTCAGCAAGGTATAGTACACAAATACTTTTTGTGTGGTCGGCTCCTCCACCGGCCTAGGCGCCGCCTGGTAGGCTAACCAACCTACTCCAACCAAGATAACTAGTCCAATCAACCAATAGAGATATTTCATTTGCGCGAACTTACTAATATAAGACTAAAACACGATCGGGACCGAGAACGAATCGTCATTCTGCGGTTCACCGGAAGGATTATCCTTCCTCAACACCAGCGTCCCCGAACTGCCAGTTGTCTGCGCGGGGAACGTTAGGGTGGCCGTGAACGGCACCAAATTGGTAGTCATCCAATCGCTTTGGGCCTGAGCTGTGGTGGTGGCGATCACCTGGTTGGAGCTATTCAAAAGCTCCACGGGGAAAGATGCTTCAAAATACCAACCCCCGACCGCTTGCCCAGAGACTGCCAACGGACTTACAACGGTGGCGTTAGGCGCTGGCTGATCAACTTGTACACTAATTAAACTCTGTTCATTTGGTTGCGCTGGTTGTTGAGACCTATCAACAAGATACGCGCCCCCGACCACTACAACCGCTAAAACCAAGATCCAGATAGCTGTTTTCATATAACTTACGATTAACGATCTAGCTTCTATATCTTAACATCCCTAGTCTCTCCCTATAAAAAAGGGAGCTGATAAGCTCCCTCATGACGGCCTAGGCCTGAACCGGCTGAGCGGTTACTGGGCCAGGTATCTCCAAAGGTGATTTTACCGGACACTGCTGCCGATACAGCTTGCGGGCGTTCTCGATAATAGTTCTGTAGCCGTCCACCCGCTGACGTTGCGCTTCACTCTCCAGTTCCTCGTAAGCGCCGTTAATGTTGTGGATGGCCTTGTGGCAATGTTCACAGACTCCATCCAAGTTCTCCTGCGCCCAACTGCCGCCGTAAGTTAACGGAACCTTGTGGTGAACCGTAAAGTTCCTTTTTGTCCCACAGACCATACATCGGCCGCTGTGCCGCAAACGGCACTGCCGACGCGCGCTCTTGATCACACTATCGGGAATGTTCTCTGGGACCAGCGCTAACATCCCGCTAGTGATACTTGGAGATGCCGGCGGCGCCTGCCTGAGCTTTTTGATCCTGAGCTCAACCTGACGGCGAGTTACTCGAACCCCCAGACTCCATCGCAACAGCTCGGGCATCTTGGCTGGTCTGATGCCTATCTCATGCATGAAATCTAAGCGCAGGTCGGCTTCCTGGCTCCAAATCTCTCCTGGTTTTGCCACAGCTGCCACCGCCTCTGTCAAATTAAGAAGGTGCACTTCCCCCCTCGCACCCATTGTACAATAAACCTCGGTGACATCTTGGAATAATAAAAATCGCTCCGCCATAGTAGCAGAGCGATTCAATGTTC
The DNA here is from genome assembly GCA_001029795.1 of candidate division Kazan bacterium GW2011_GWA1_50_15. GTDB lineage: Bacteria > Patescibacteriota > Kazan-3B-28 > Kazan-3B-28 > Kazan-3B-28 > Kazan-3B-28. The sequence continues at coordinate 148,874 of CP011216.1, read as the reverse complement.
GGTCTCGATCGATGTCAATTCGCTGGATCCTCCGGTAAGAGATCCTGGCATTCCGGATCGAGCATGATCAACTCACCCGTCATAGAACAAACCAGAACGGTCTCCTTATCCCACAACAGCCAAAACGCGTTCCCGTTCGCCGAGTCGTATAGCATAATAACTGCTTGGTGTCGATCGGGCAGCCAATCGTCACGCTGGACTAGCGAGGCATCGTAATACGCGAGTAAGCTTGTTCTGAGCGCCCCCACTAGCCTAGTTGCCGCTGCTAGGTCTGTCTGTTCGGGTATCTGGATCGTAATGCCAGCTAAGCGACCTCGGTAGAATGATAGACACAGACCGACCGGGAGGTCCTTTACGCTACCGTCTGGACTAGTCAGACGACCCTGGTCGGTCATGTAGTCCACTACTTCAGATAGACCGCTGTGTACATCCCGAACCAGCCGGCCTGCGGCAATATCTTGGATCTGAGTCGGGACCATCCCGAAACGATAGCCAAGATACCCTTCCAGGTGCTTGCTCGGTTCTAATTGAGCCCGTGCCAACGCTGGGACGATCATCCATAACAACACTGCCACACTCAACTTAAACCACTTCAACGTCGATCACCTCCTCGTTGATCTCTGTGGCGCCGATCTGGCGGTTTAGCTTGTACTCCAGATGCGCCTTGCACGCACACATCACACACTTCAATATGCCTACCTTCGGAGATCGCCATATGCTCGGGACAAACTCGACGTCCGCACTTTACACAGCTCCGGTTTGCCCTTGACCGGCAACCTTCGACCTCGCACTTCGCTTGTGACATCTATCACCTCAAGGTCCAAGATAATCCTGGTATACCAAAAAATCCGCTCTAGGTCAATCGAACAAGCATCTGGAGAATAGAATAACGAATTATGAATCAAGAATTATGGGCTAGAAGTAATCGGCCCTTCAGCGAAGAGTCGTCTACCTCCACCCCCATCGAGCAAACTACGTCCCTTCCCCTCTCCCCTTCCGCCATTGGAGATCTGGCGTTGTGAATTAGCAAAACTAGCGCAGCGCAGGCGTTGTTTGACAACGAGTCAGCGAGGAGAAGTTCGCCGAAAGCCAGAAAGCTAGTTTTGCTTTCTATTCACAGCCAGAGCGACTGGCGGAGCGGCTTTGGTTACTTTCCCCAAGAGGAAAGTAACCGTCGGTGTAGCGCGACGCAGGCGCTACAAAAAATTACCCTGCGCCGACTAATCCTATCACCAACCCGATCACCGCGAACACCGCCCCAATGATCCAAAACCGCATAGTTACTTTTGTTTCCGGCCAACCAATGGCTTCGAAGTGATGATGGATCGGAGCGACTAAAAACAATTTCCTTTTATAGATCTTGCGGTAGGTCAGCTGCAGGATGACCGACAGCGTTTCAACGAGCGGAACGAACGCTATTAGGGGCAACACGGCCAAACCGATGCCATTACTGATCATCAAAGCCACGACTCCTAGAGTAGCTCCAAAGGCTAACGAATATGTGTCGCCGCCAAAAAATCTTGCCGGGTAAACATTAAACCAAAGATAGGCTAACAATACCCCTACCACCGTGGTACAGAAGATAGCAAGACTGATCTGGTTATTGGCCATCGCCAAAATGCCATAAGCGCCGTAAGCAATAATGAACAGCCCGCCGGATAGACCATCCAACCCATCAGTAATATTGAACGCGTTAGCGGTTGCCAGAATGATAAATATAAAGATCGGGATATACCACCATCCCACAAGGAAGTCCCCTACTCCTGGCAGATGAATACTGTTCTGCCCTAATTTAAAGTAAAACCACCAAGCCCCCAGACCCGCCATGGCAAGCAGCCAAACCATCTTCTGCCGAGCCCGAATCCCCTTGATCCCGCCAATGCCGCGGATATTAAACCAGTCATCGACCGCTCCGATCACCCCGACCGCGACCAGCGAGAAGAGCGGCAAATAGGTCTGCGAGCGGGTCAAATTAAACCTTAAGGACAGTAACACGACGAGCACCCAGAACAATACGCCAGCCATAGTCGGCACTAGCCGTTTATGTTTCTCGGCATGTAGCTGTTGGTAGACCGTCGCTTGGGTCCCATAGATGGTTTCTTCTTTAGGCTGTTTCCAAAATTTGTATTTATACAAAAAGTTAGTCCAAAACGGCGTAGCTAAAATAGCCACAAAGAAACCCAGCGCCGCCAGGATAAAAACTCTCAGCAAAACAACTTGTAGCAGCAGTTCTTCCATCTATTGTCCTATCCTCTGCCGAATTGCTTGTGCCACAACATCCAAACCAAAACTGCGCGAGGCTTTGACTAACACGGCATCATTATCCTGCAAAAATTTGGAAAAATCTACTTGGCTCGGATCATCTACCTGAACAACTTGATCGGCCGACAAGCCAGCGGCGTCCGCCATCAGCCCGCCATCAGCCCCCACTGCCACCAGTAGATCCACTTTGTCGCGCAGGAATCGACCGACATCAAGATGGGCCGTCTCGTGCGCCAACCCCAACTCTCTCATCCCGCCCAGGATCGCCACTCTTCTACGTGTAGCCCCTGGGGGCGAGACTGAGGCGATGTCCTGCAAACTAGTCAGGGCTGACTTCATCGAGTCAGGATTAGCGTTGTAGGCATCATTGACCAAAGTTATCCCGCGTCGGAGCTGCCACATCTCAAACCGGCCAGCTGGCGAAGCCAAACCTGTCAACCGCTGACCCAACTGCGCCAGAGGTATACCCAACTCCCGACCCACCGCCACGGCAACAGCAGCGGCATCGACCAGCTGTCGGCCAAATCCCAACACCACCTCCACGCCGCCATCGGGCGTATTAACTTCATACCGCAAACCATCAACGCCAATATCCCGTAAGTGGATATTATATTGATTGGCTTCATCCCAACCGAAAGTTGTTCGCCGCAACCGAGTTGTAGTAATAAATTCAGTTAGTAATTCATTGTCGCCGTTCAACACCATCAGCCCGCTAGGTTTTAATCCGTCAGCGATGCTTAGTTTCTCGGCGGTCAGCTCGGTCTGGTCACGATAAAACTCCAAATGCACCTGACCGATATTAGTAATCACCGCGATATCGTATTGTAAAAACTGGTTAAAAAATTTGATATCACCCGCTTGTTCAGCCGCTAACTCCAAAATCAGGATCTCGGGATAATCCCCCTTTACCAATAATCGCTTGCACCCCCGATAAAGCAGACCGATAAGTTCACCGACCGATAATTTAGCTCTTCCGATACTATCTCGACCGACCGGATAAAACTCTTGATCAATAATCGTAGCTGTCACTCCCCATTCGGTATTGGCATCTTTCAAACTCCGCGCCACGCGAAAGCTCCCGCGCAGAGCGGTGTAGATGGCTTCTTTGGTAGTGGTCTTGCCCACGCTCCCCGTCACCCCGATGATACGGGGTTGATACTTGGCCAAGATCCTCCGGCTCAAACTCACCAACAGATTGAGAGCTATCTTTTTCACCCTCCCATAATACGCAAAAACCCGCCCCCAGACCAGAGTTTCTTCTATCTCCTCCTGAGGTGGAGTAGGGAGCAGGTGGCTAGCCCGAGTGGAGCGAGGGCCAGCTTTTGCTGACCACCGATGAGGGGAGAACATACCGCGTGCTCCCCTCATGAATTACCTTGTCGGCGGCACATGCCAATAGTCCAACAAAAACTTAGCGATCCTGCCAAACAACGGCGCCGCCGAACTTTCAGCAAACTGCACGTCCTTGGGTTGATCGATACGAGTGACCATCACGAATCTTGGATTATCCACCGGACCGAACCCTACAAAAGTCCCGATCGTATTCCCAAACCCATCCAGATAGCCCCCACCCGGTCCAGGGATCTGAGCTGTACCGGTTTTGCCCGCTATCCAATACCCCGGCACGCCCGCCCTTTTACCATGACCGTTCTCGATCACACCCACCATCATCGCCGAAACTAGCTGAGCCGTCTGCGGGCTAATCGCCTGCCCCACTACCGTTGGGTCGATCGAGACGGCGCCCGAAGGATAGAGGATCCTATCAACAATATGAGGCTGCAATAGACGACCATCATTAGCGATCGCCCCAATGGCAGCCAACAGTTGAACTGGGGTCACCGCGATACCTTGCCCAAACGACATAGTCGCCAAATCCACATCTGAAAGCCCTTTGGGGTTTTTAATATGCGCGGCCACCTCGCCTTCCAACTCCACTCCGGTCGGGGTAGTGAACCCAAACTGTCCCAGATATTTATTGAATAGATATTTACCCAACTTCTGGATAACGAACACCGCCCCGGTATTCAACGACTTTTCCAATACTTGAGTCATAGTCTGCGACCCAAAGGCGCCCGGCTCAGAGTTTTTTATCGTCCGATCGTTCACCTCAACTTGGCCAGTGTCAGTATAAGTCGTGCTTGGCGCGATCACCCCCGCATCGATTCCAGCCGCCATGGTGATAACTTTAAAAACTGAACCCGGCTCATATACCTGCGAGATGTTGGGGTTGGTGAAACTTGCGATATCTTCCTTGTTGTAATTGTTGGGATCGAAGTTTGGATACGCCGACATAGCGATGATCTTGCCTGTTTTGGGCTCCATCACGATCGCCATCCCTCGGGTGGCTTGATGTTGCTCCACCGCTTCTCTAACCGCCTTATCCACGTAGTACTGCGCCGCCCTGTCCAGCGTGGTAACAATATCCAAACCGTCCTGCGGATTGACCGACTCGCGTTTACCTAGAGCGATCTGCCGACCGAACGTGTCTTGCTCTGCTTCGAGGAAACCGGCCGTCCCGCCCAACTCTTTATCGAAGTAGCCCTCCAAGCCGTACTGCCCCACACCATCACGGTTCACAAAACCCAGCACCTGTGCAGCCATCGTCTCCTCTGGAGAATAGCGGTATTTCTCTTGGCTGAGATAGACTCCTGTCAAATCCAGAGCATCGATAGCCTCGGCCTCAGTTTTGCTGATCTTACGTTTCAAGGGAGGCATGTACTGCGCTTTGCTGGATAGTTTAGCTATTAGCTCGCTTTCCTCTACCCCCGATCCGGTCAGAAAGGGCATTAGTTTACTGGCGACCAACTCCGGCCTCGTTACCTGAGACGGCACCGCGGTTAGCGCGAACAAGGTTACGTTGGTCGCCAGCGGGTACAGCTCATCATTATCCCGCTCCTCAGTAAATATCTTGCCTCGCTGAGCCGGGACCACCTGACTGGCCAAATGCTGTTCTTTAGCCAATCTAGAAAAGTGGCCATGTTCAAATACTTGTCGTTCCACCAAACGGCCTACTGCCATCACGAACAAAATAAAAAAGGCCGTACTAATTAGCCCTATGCGGTACCGTTGTTCGAGCTGTAATGTCGTTGCCCTATCTAGCATACCTTCAATTATATCTTACCCCTTGACCTTTTCTTGTCCGGCCCTTCGGCAGAGGCGCGTCCTGAATTGAGCTAAATCGCTCGGGGCGGAGCCGCATGTTTGACGACCGTTAGAGAGGAGTTCGGCGGAAGCACCCGGCAATTTAGCCAATGAATAGAGCTGGAGCCGCTAGGGCCACGCTTTTGGCTACTTTTGGCAAGACAAAAGTAGCGCTGGATTGAACGCCAGCTTGCGTTCAAAAAAACCTAGCGTTGCGCTAACTGACTATAACTCGGCAGGTACTGCTGCGTTCTCGTCGGCACAAGTTTTGGCACTATCGCTACTGGCTGCAGGTTCTCTTCTTTGGGTGCCTCCAGATCGCCGACATGCACTTCGCCGGAAGCGTTATCCTCAATTACCCGCAGTGACTTCAATCTGGCCGCCTCCACCTCTAATCGGTCATTCTCACTTACCAGACCTTTATTCTCCAACTCTAATAAACGCAATGTGGTGCCCTTATTCGACACCACATTAACCGTTAACACATAGACAAAACCAATAGCGAAAAAAGCTATTACGGCCAGGTAAGTCAAAGACATTGGCCCCATCTTGATCTTATTTCTTAGATTAAGTTTGAATCCTCGTCTCATAATTTCTCGATAGCACGCAGTTTAGCGCTTCTCGCCCGTCGGTTCTTTTTGCGCTCCTCCCAAGAAGGCGTAACCGCCTTCTTGGTGAGAAGCCGGACGCTCCCCCCAGTGGTCAAAGTTTTAAAGAAGTGTTTGACTATCCGGTCCTCTAACGAATGGAACGAGATAACTACTAGCCGTCCGCTCGGTTTCAGCGACTCCACCGCCTGCGGCAACGCTCTCTCTAGGGCCCCCAACTCGTCATTCACTTCGATGCGCAAAGCCTGGAATATTCGAGTAGCTGGATGGCGCCGCCCACCCAGATAGCCACCGATGATCCCGACTAGCTGTTCAGTAGTTTCGATCGGCTGCTGCTGCCGAGCTACCGCTATCCGTTTCGCAATGCTCATAGCCCTTGGCTCTTCGCCATAATCTCGAAAGATGCGAACTAGCTCGTCAACTGGATAGGCGTTAACCACCTCAGCCGCCGTTACCTCCCCGCCACCCATGCGCATATCTAATCTGGCTGATTTGTTAAAAGAAAAACCTCGGGACGTATCGTCTAGTTGAAGAGACGAGACACCGAGGTCAAAAAGTATTCCGTCAACGCGTACGGATCCGATGGCACGCTGAACCAACTGAACAAAATCGCGGAAATTGCCACGTACCAACACCAACTGATCTTGGTACGAACTAAGGTTATGCTCTGCTGCTTGTAATGCCTGTTCATCTTGATCAATGCCAACCAACTTTCCGGTTCCCCCCAATCGCTCCAGAATGCTCTTGGCGTGTCCGCCTAATCCCAACGTGGCATCCACTATAGTTTGCCCGGGGCGCAGCGCCAAATGCTCGATTACAGCATCAGTCAGAACGGGCTGATGGGTGAAACTTTGCACTAATACATTTTGTTAAGACTTTTCCTTTACGCGGCCGGCAACTCGGTGGTTTTTATTTTCCCAGGGGTGGGTAAAAACTCAAGTTGTAGGAGGTGAAAAGTTGCGGATAATAGCTAGATAACTAATTGTGGTGAGTTACCGGCCGCGCAAAAGAAAAATCAAATTTTTAAGTAAGCAATAATCCCCCGTGAGCAATCCGAATTTATTTTAGGCTCCCTCGGAGTGGCAAAACTCTTTTCGAATGAATATTTGTCCCCTCGTGAGCAATCCGAATTTATTTCGGGTTGCGAACTCCTTGAAAGGAGGAGGCAGCCCCGGCAAGCCGGGGCGTCGGAAGGGGGAAAACCCATTATGGTTTTCTCCCTCCGAGGGCATTTAAATGAACAGTTGTTCGGCTATCTTTTCGGATTCCGGCTCGGTTTTCTTTTTGTAGCTGGCCCACTTCTTGGTGTCCCAGATCTCCAATCGGTTCATCAAGCCAGCCAATACTGCTGTACCCCCTAACCCAGCAAAAGCGATCAAATAGTTAGGAAGGTTGATGCGGTTCTGGCTGTCCAAGCTCACCGGCATCGCCCCGGCCAGCATCAGTCGAGCGAACGCCCGAGAGTTACTTTGTGATATCGGCATCTGGTTCAACCTCGCCACCAACTTAGCCCACTCGGCCTCGGTGTAGAGAAAGAGACAGCCGTCTAAACCCTTGGTAACTACCGCGCCCCTCTCCAGCAGGTTTTTAAATTTGACAGGAATAGCAAGCCGGCCCTTGCTGTCTAAAACATGCGTATATTCACCGATAAAAACATTATCCACCGTTTCCTCCACTTATCCCCACATTTATCCACAACGGTTTTATCATATACCACTAAGGTTTCATCTGGCAACCCTTTGACCCCACTAATTTTTATATAAAAATACTTCGCTTCCAGAGCGAAATATTATGTTTTTACCTCAGACGGAACCAAAGTTATCCCCAGTCCCCTACTTCAAACCGATGACCTGATAGCCGTACTTTTCTACTTCCTCCGGCTGGTAGAAAGCAAAACTCTTGGTCTTGGCTACATAAGTAACCTGCTTCTCTACCGACCGGCCAGTATACTCTTTGGTCCCTGGGTCCCACTCCTCCAAAAGAAGCGTGTCGCCCTCATTCACATCAAAATCGGCCAGTCGCACTTCAAAGTTCTTCTTGCCCGACACCACCGCCTCAAAATACTCCGGCCAAATTTTCTTTTTGATGATTTCCATTCTTAATTCATAATTCTCGCGAGAGATTTCTTATCTAACCCAAACCCATAAATTCGCTTGAACTTGGCCTCAAATTTCTTGTTGGTAACATCCGCATCCACGCTCTTAATCAAATTCAACAATTTGGTTTTGCCAAACTTTTTCACTAAATAATTCACCCAAAAATATCCGAGTCCATAGACAAACATTCCACCATGACCAAAGTATTTCCGTACATCGATAACCACTTCCTGACTCGGTGCCTTTTTCTCCTGTCCAGCCAAATAACACGCCAATCCCTCATTCAGCCAACGAGGGTTCCACGAAGCAGTCATTTGATGCCAGTACAGATGAACATATTCATGCTTCAACACCAGCCAAAACCGCTTAATGTCTTTGTGGTCAGATTCTTTGGTGTAGATCTTCGGATCTAAAATATAAATTACCCCATTTCCGCTGTTCCCCACCTGCCAGGCCTCGGTTTTATACCCCACGATCTTGTCGTATTCTTTACGCGACTGCACAAACAACACCCGGGGGATATCCACACTAACCCCAAACCATTTATCTAATTCTTTCTTGCACTTTAGCAAGTACTTTTCATACTTGTCGCCTCGGACTGTTTCCACTCGCAAGATTGATGATTTCATCACTCTAGTTTATTTTCCCTGCCAACCATTCCCCAACTTGGTCTATCACAATCCGCTTCTGCTCCATCGTGTCTCGGTCACGAATCGTTACGGTCTGGGGCTCACTTTCTAGCCCCTCAAAATCCACGGTAATACAAAATGGCGTCCCAATCTCATCTTGCCGGCGATACCGCTTCCCCACCGTGCCCGACTCGTCATACTCAACAAAGAATTTATTTCTCAAACTGTCACAGATCTCTTTGGCCTTGGTCACTACCGGTTCTTTTTTTACTAACGGCAAGACAGCCGCCCTGATCGGCGCCAAGCGCGGGTCTAACGCCAACACCACCCGCTTCTCACCCTTGACCTCTTCTTCGCGATAAGCATCCACCAAAAATGCTAGCGTGGCGCGATCCACCCCGCCAGACGGTTCAATAATATACGGCATCACTTTTTTGCCCTCGTCGTCCGTGTATTCCAAACTCTCGCCGCTGACTTTCTGATGCTGAACTAGGTCATAGTCACCCCGGTTGGCTATTCCCTCTAATTCGCTCCAGCCGAACGGGAATTTGTACTCCACATCCGTGACCGCTTTGGCGTAGTGCGCCAGATCTTTTTTGTCATGCGCTTTCAGATGGATCTTGGCACTGTCTAACCCCAGATCCACATACCACCGCAACCGTTCATCCGCCCAGTCAGCAAAAAATTTATCCGCGGTTTCGGGATAGACAAAATACTCCAACTCGAATTGCTCAAATTCCAGTGTTCTAAAAGTAAAGTTGCCCGGGGTGATTTCGTTGCGAAACGCCTTACCGATCTGGGCGATGCCAAAGGGTAGCCTCACCCGCGTGCTATCCAATACATTTTTAAAATTGACGAAAATCCCTTGCGCCGTCTCCGGCCGCAGATACGTGATACTTTTATCATCCGCCACCGGTCCGATGTGGGTCGCAAACATTAAATTGAACTTTTTGGCCTCGCCAAGACTTCCGCTACACTCCGGACAGGCATCACCCTTAACATCATCTCCTTTAAACCGTTTTTTACAGTCTTTGCACTCGATTAACGGATCGGTAAACTCAGTTAGATGGCCGCTAGCCTCCCATACCTTTGGGTTCATCAATATCCCACTATCTAGACCCACGATGTCGGCCCGTTTCATCACTATTTCCTTCCACCAGAGTTGTTTAACGTTGTTTTTTAAAAGTACTCCATACGGACCATAGTCCCAGGTGTTGGCCAATCCGCCATAAATCTCCGAACCCGGGTAAATCAACCCGCGCCGCTTACAGAGCGCTACAATATCCTTCATTGAATTATCGCCATCTTTCATCATCTTGACGATTAAAGCGGTCTGACTATCACGGTCATTGCAGCAATTGCGTCCGCGCCAGCCCGTAACTTAACAGTATGCTCCCCCACCGTTTTAATCGGCACTGGCATCACGATCTGCTCCGCGCCAATCTCACCATTCAGGTGTTTTGCAACCACTTCTGGTGTGATCGCCGCGAACAGCCCGCCAGCCTTGTTCGCCTTAGCCTCAATAGTGATCTCACGTCCATCCCACGCCTCGATCAACTGCTGTAGCTCCGCGCCGCGTTCAGCCCGTTGGGCTACCTTATGTTCGGCTTCGACCTTGATCGCTGCCACTCTACCCGGAGTCGCCGCCTCGGCTAACCCATTAGGCAACAGAAAATTGCGTGCGTAACCGTCGCTGATCTGCTTAACGTCGCCTTTGTGGGCTACCCCGTTCACATTTTGTAAAAATATAACTTCCACGTTAAAATCTCATCTACCGATTAATGTTTGTAATACTTGCTTTGCTCCGTCCAACTGATTGTCTATCGTGCTATCCGACCTCCATTCTATCACCTTATCTGGTCTAATCCCTTCATCGCTGATGGAACGGCCTTTGGGAGTATACCATTTTGCGACCGTGAGCCGCAGAGCGGACCCGTCGGGGAAAGCCTCTACCTCCTGCACGCTTCCTTTACCGAAGGTCTGTTCGCCGGCTATCTTGGCCCGCTGATTATCCTGCAACGCTCCAGCCACGATCTCGGCCGCGGAAGCACTCCCGCCATTAACCAAAACCACTACAGGCAATTTAGTTAATCTCCCGGACCCGTCAGCCGAGAACGGGGTAACTTTCCCGTCCTTAAACCGTTCCTCGACTATCTGGCCCGAAGCCAAAAATTCGTTAGCCACCTTCACCCCCACATCCAAGAATCCGCCCGGATTGTTACGCATATCCAACACCATCCCTACCGCCCCCTTCGCCAATACTTCATTTACCGCCGCCCGAAAAGTTGTCTCGGTATCCGAGGCAAAGCGCAAGATACCCACCACTGCTATCTTATTGTCATCTACGGTTACTTCCACGCTCCGTTTGCGTACTGTCTCGCGCTGGATCTCGATATCTAATGGTTCGTTTATTCCAACGCGTCCTACCGTAAGCCGTACGACAGTCCCAGCCGGACCCTTCATCTTCGCGACCACTTCGCCCAGAGTAAGTCCCGTAACGCTCTCACCATCTATGGCCAGCACCTCGTCGCGCGGCAACAATCCTGCCTTATCCGCGGGTGAATCCTTCAAAGGAGATATGACTAGCAGATGTCCCCCGACCACATCTATCTCTACTCCGATCCCATCATAGATCCCATCAAGCGCGGCGAAGAACTCTTGGTTCTCTGTAGGACTAGTAAACACTGTGTACGGGTCACCCAGGGCCGTTACCGCCCCCCGGATGGCCCCATACAACATATCCTGATAGTTCGGCCGACCAATGTACTTGGCGTCCACCAGGTCGGTCACGGTCCAAAGCAGATCCAAGTCAGTTTGCCCCAACCGACTTCCCATCAACTCCTGCTTAAAAACGGCTGAATAGTTTTGTAAATTTACCCGACCATAGTAGCCGTAGGTCATACCTAAAAAGTAGACCGCCAAAAGCAGCACAACCCCGGCAGCATACAAACCAACCTGTTTACCCATAACTTAAAACTCCCTCACCCCCAGTTACTACCCATCCATCGTAGGAGATTTCCTCCTAGCCCACAAGATAGGCCAGCGGGCTACGGGCTTGACCATCTAACCAAACTTCCAAATGCAGATGAGGCCCCGTGGTAAGCCAGCCAGCTCCCGTAGTCCCTGGTGTCCCTCCGGTCGAGCCAATGACCGAACCCACCGGCACGAACTGGCCAGCGCTGACCGACACCCCGCTGACGTGAGCGTAGACAGTCACCATCCCGTTGCCATGGTCCAGCACAATATAGGAATAGCTGGTACTGCCGTCGAACTTGACCTTAGCCACAAAGGCATCGGCGGCAGCCCGGATCGGCGTCCCCTGAGGAGTGGCGATATCGATAGCGTTGTGTTGGATCTTAAATCTGGCCAAGTAATCAGCATCTCTAAACCCAGCCGTGATCATCCGAGATGGGATCGGCCACTGCAAAGTGTATTTACCTTGGTTGAGCTGGTCTTTGCGTACATTCCGGGCCAACTGTGCGATCTCGTTTTGTACGCGGGCGTATTCAGCGGCCGCATCCTGGAGTCTTTTTTGATACTCAGCCTCGGTCAGCTGCGAATCGTGCAACAGATTCTGTTTGGCGCCAACCTGAACAGTGAGACTATTCTCCTCTAGCTGTTTACTGGCTAAAAGCTCAGCCAACTCTTTCTCGGCTTTCTCTAACTGACCTTTTTTCTCGGCCAACGACGCATTCAACTCTTGCAGCACTGAGAGGGTGTTAGTAATCCGACTTTCCACTGCGGTTACGTACTCCAACTGGGAAACAAAGTCCGAAAGATTAGATGACCCCAACAGTACCTCAAGCAGACCGGTCTGCTGACGCATATACGACTCCGTAATAGCGTCTCTTAACACCTGCTTGCTGTTGTAGATCTGAACCTCGGCATCCACCAGATCGCGATTGATCTGGCTAATGTTCGCCGTTGTTTGTGCCGCTTGTTCCCCCAGTCTTTCAACCTGCAGCTGGGTTAGTTTTATCTGTTGGTCCAGAATATCGATCTGGTTTTTTAGACTAGCGCTCCGGTTCTTGGCCTTATCAAGAGCCTGTTGTTGCTGCTCGATCTGTTTTTGCAGATTCTGCAGTTCTTGAGTTTTGTCGCTCAACAAATCGGCCCAGGCGGGCGTTAACCCCGCCAGCCCCAGCCAGACCGCCAACAGAATAATCGGTAATCTCTTCATAGAATACGTCCGCAATTTTTGATTTGTAATTATTTTATACGTGCAGATGTTTACGTGTCGCCCAGTAACTGCTGACTCCGCCCACCACCAGCGCCACCACCAGCTGTAAAGCAGCCAAAAAGATGAAGAAACCTAGGGTGAACACGGGGCTACTGGCAGCCGAGATCAGGTAGCTATCTACCATCGGTTTGACCAAGGCCAAGTATCCCACGTACAACAAAACCAACGACAAGATCGTGGCGATCACCCCATATAACATCCCTTCAATAATAAACGGCCAGCGGATGTACCAATCGGTGGCGCCCACCAGCTTCATGATCTCGATCTCCTCTCGCCGCGTAAAAATAGTAATGCGGATCGTATTAAAGATGATAAGTAGCGCAATGATGATCAGTACCAAAGCCAGGATCAAGCTAGACCTCTGCACAAACCCGCCAAAGTTGCGCAACTTCTCGATCAATTTCTGGTTGTCCTCCAGGCTGGTTTGTGAGATCAGTTTGCCGCCATCGCCGCGGATGATCTGGCCCACGATCCCTTCGATCAGATAAGGGTCCGTTACCTTGATCTCCAAACTGGCCGGCAGAAAATTTTCGTCTCGCGATACCACGTCTAAGATCGCCCCCCGGTTACGGTGGTCAGCCAAGAATTTATCCAGCGCGTCCTGAGATGACACATAGGTAACTTGCGTAACGCCTTCGATCTGTTCCGCTTGGGTTTTGAGCGTCATTGCCTCACTCTGTGTTACGGTCTCTTTGAAAAACAAAGCCACGTCGATCCGTTCGTTAATAGCTGTGATCGAAGCGCCGATCACCAGATTGAGCGAAGCAAAGATACTGATCAACAGCAGCGCCTGGGTCATAATGAACACCGCCACCAAACTGAGCCACCCATTGCGCCGGAACCCGGACGTCGCCGACCTAAAAATTCTCTGCCAAAAAATTAACATAGTTTATTTGTAATCATACTTACCGCGCCGTCTATCCCGCACAACCCGGCCTTTATCCATATTGATCACCCGTTTGTTGATGTTGTCTACTATCTCGCGGTTGTGGGTGGCCAATAGAACCGTTGTCCCTAAAGAATTGATCTTGAGCAGCAGTTTAGTGATATCCCAAGCCGTGACTGGGTCCAGGTTGCCGGTCGGTTCGTCTGCGATCAAAAACTTGGGCTGAAACACTAACGCCCTGGCGATAGCCACCCGCTGAATCTCACCCCCCGACAGTTCTCTAGGAAAATTACTTGCCTTATCCTTTAGCCCTACCAGCTCAAGGATCTTCATCACCTCTTTAGTGATCTCGTTATCTGGTTTGCCCGACACCTCCATAGCGAAAGCCACATTCTCCGCCACGGTCTGATTAGGCAATAGTTTAAAGTCCTGGAAGACCACCCCGATCTGCCGCCGATAGTAGGGAATATATCTGTCCTTCAATAGGTGGATGTCTTTGTCGTCGATAGTAATCCGCCCAAACGTCGGCTTCTCCTCGCATAACAGAAGTTTGATCAGAGTAGTTTTCCCCGCTCCGGACGGCCCAACCAATATCACAAACTCCCTCGGTCTGATGCTAAACGAGACGTCGTCGAGCGCCTTGTGCGAACCGTAGTGCTTGGTAACTTTATCGAAAACTATCATGCCCCACTATTATCCCGCAAATGCACCAAAACACTTAAAATTAATTCATCTAAGTCACCTTCCTTCAGGATCTTATCCGTGCGTGGCTCAGTAAAGTCACTGCGATGGTCTTTGACTTGGTTGTACGGATGAATAACGTAACTGCGGATCTGATGTCCAAAATCGCCCGAAGCTGTGGCCGCTTTTAGTTGGCGCTCCCGGCTATCGCGCTCAGCTTGCTGCTGAACATAAAGTTTATTCTTTAATATCTGCATGGCGATAGCCCGATTCTGGGTCTGCGACCGCTCAGTCTGGCATCCTGCAGTTAGACCAGTCGGGATGTGCGTTATCCGCACCGCCGAATCGGTCGTGTTAACACTCTGACCACCGTGACCGGACGATTTAAAGGTATCGATCTTGAGGTCCTTGTCATCAATGGTAATATCGGTATCGCCCATATCCGGCAGCACCTCAACCAGCGCGAACGATGTCTGCCTTAGATTCTGAGCGTTAAATGGGCTTAGCCGCACCAAGCGATGCACCCCGGCCTCGGCCTTAAGATAGCCGTAGACCCTGGTCCCGCTAATCTTGACTGTGGCATTTTTCACCCCTGCTTCGTCTCCTTCAGTCCGATGCAGTATTTCCGCCTGCCAACCCTTGCGCTTGGCATAGGCCAGATACATATTTAAGAGCATTTCGTTCCAGTCAGCCGCGTCCACCCCGCCGGCCCCCACATGAAAAAAGAGGTAAGCGTCTTTGTCGTCGTACGGCCCGCTAAACAAGGTCTGGGACTCTAGCCAACTTATCTTCTCGGCCGCGGCCGTCAGGTCCGCCTCCATCTCCTTGTCGGTGGGACTATAGCCACCCTCGCCCAACTTGGTCCCCACCCGAGCCAGAGCGTCCTCCGCTTCCCGCTCGGCCCCAATGATCTTATTCTGCAAATCCAGTTTGGTCGCCTTTTTAGCCGCCGCCTGGTGGTCTTGCTGCCAAAAATCCGGCGCAGACATTTCCGCCGTTAATTCATCGGCTCGCCGTTGAACTTTATCCGGGTCAAAGATAGTCCTGCAGTTTAGAAAACTGCAGGCGAATAGCTTCATATCGTTCTTTGTGAGTCTCTGCCATGAGGTAATTATAACAAACAAAATCCCCCGTCGGCCGACGGGGGATTTTGTAGATGATTAATCTGCTTATTCTTGTATTGATGCCCGGTTAGCAGCCCGGCGCTCTAGTCCTATCATGGCGACACCGGCCAGCAACATCGAAGCCAGTGCCAGCATTACCAGGGTCTGCCAATCAACTCCGGTCGGGGCCAGTGGCTCTTCAGTTGGTGTCACCGGCGTACCGCTTCCGCTCCCTACCACGATCGTGTTGGAAGTGATATTAAACCCTTGCGGGAGCTGATCGGCTCGCACATGAGCGTACCCAGTGATGCTAATGCCTTTCTTGGGCAAACCCTCGTTGATGCGCACCCGCACGGTCAGGGTCTGTGACCCGCCACTATAGAGCGTACCTGCGTCCCAGGTTATCGTCCGGCCAGAGATCCGCGGATGGTCAACAGCCGAAGTCGCGGAGATGAACGTTGTGTAGGCTGGCACGTCTGTGGTCAGCTGCACACCCGACACCATATTCGGCTGATTATTAGTGAGGGTGATGGTGTAGATAATGATGTCGCCCTCATTCGGCGTACTGCCGTCCTCGATCACACCGTAGAAATACGGACTAATGAAGTAAAACGGGGTCGGACCGCTAATTATCACTGTCGGAGTGATGTACTCGGTATCAGCCATCCCGCCGTAACGAGTCTCCACCCGGATGGCGCTTGGGAAAGTTCCCAGCACGCTGTCTGCCCGCCAGATCATATTGTCGCGAGACTGGCTAACGATAGTCCCGGCCGTCGGGTTCTGATTGAACCAACTCACGTAATCAACCAAGTTAGTAATGTTAGCACCGTTGCTGTCGTAAACTCGAGCGGTAAATAACTGAGTATTATTCGTTACCACCGTCGGGTTCAACGGCTCAACCACCAGATTAATAGTATTGATCGGCGGTACTGCGCCTTGAACAAACACCGTAGTCGTCCGACTGATCGATGGATCAGCGTTATAATTGGCCGTTACTTGGATGACAACATTACCGGTCCAAATGTTCGAATAAAGCGTTACCACCTGGCCAGTCAGTGAACTCAAAGTGGCGGTTCCGCTGATTATCTGCCAACTGTAACTTGCGCCGCCCAGCGGCGTACCGTTAGAGTAAGCTTGCGCCCGGATCGGCGTCGAATCATTAGTGCTGATCACCGAGCGGTCCGGTGCTACCGTCAGATTAGTCAGATGGTCTTGCGTGATGATCACATCATTGATCAATACGCTGGCCCGAGCGTCCCGGATCTGCACTGGACTGCCGAAGTAGGCTACGACGTGAATGGCGTCATAGAAATTGCCATTCACTCCAGCGTAGGGAGTAAAGTGAGCTACTTGAGTCTGCCCCGGCAGAGCTTGGAGTGTACCGATATACCGCACGGCTACCGGATCGATCTCCCACAGGAAATTAACCTGGCTGCTAACCTCCACCTCGCCGTTGGCTGTGACGGCGTAAGCCCGCGCGGTGTAGTCAGCCCCCGCTCCACCCGCTGACAGCGGACCAGCAACCGGCGGTTCGATCGTCACCCGAGTCAAGACCGGGTTCCCAGTCTCCGCGGGTAACACTGTAATACGAATCCGATAGAACAGCGTTTCACCCTGATATTTGGCCGTAATCGTAATTGTCTCACTGCCTAGTTGTGTGGCTGTAAAGTGCCGGCCATTTAAAATAGGCGTGAACTGACCAAAGCCAACATCCGGCCAAGTCAACTCTTCAGGAGTAATATTGTCACCATTAGACAACTGGGCGACATAGTGGAAATCTTCCTGGTCAGCCCCCGGAGTAAGAATTAACGTTCTATTGTCCGGATAAACATAGAAAGTAGTAAACTTGTCCGCCTCCGGCTTCTCCGCCACATACACGTAAGCCACGTTGCTTTGCGCATCCGGCAGGGTGTCATAGCTCAACACCGCGCGTACCGCGTAAGTGCCAGCCACCATCGAAGCGTCGTAAGGAAAATTAATACCGTTCCCGCGCGGCGCGCCATTAACATACCACTGTACCAGCCCGCCCGTGAGCGGTTGGCCGTTCAGGGTCGGACGCGCTTGGTAGGGCACACGCAATTGCGTACCCACTACCGTGTGCTGCTCCTCGGCGGGGGTAATGGTAATAGCAAGAGTCTGTTCCGGCGGAGTAGTTGAAGTTGCCGTCAGAGTCGCCGGGGTCTTGGCCCAAGCGCTCTTAGTGGTATTCGGACGATAGATACCGCGAGTCGTGATCGTATAGGTTCCGGCTGTAGTTGGAGTGAAAGTATAATCCTTGCCAGAATCAGTGGTTGAGGCTACTAAGACAGTTCCCCTCTTCACCTGCCAGTTGAAACTGGTATCGGTCGTAGCATCGTCAGCCCCAATATGAGACTCGGCATGGAAAATAGCTGGTGTCCCGACCGTAATAGAGTTTTGGCCGGTGTAGCCAACATACACCTCAAATAGACGCATGTCAGTCGTGCCGCCAGTGACAGTTAAAGTGGCTGGGGTTTTAGCCCAAGCGCTCTTAATCGGGTTTGGTTGATAAATCCCTCGTGTAGTGATGGCATACGTCCCAGCCGCAGTTGGAGTAAAACTGTAGCTGGCAGTGCCGCCAGTCCGCGAGGTGACCAGAGCCGTACCCTGACGCACTTCCCAGTTGAAACTGGTATCGGTCGTAGCATCGTCAGCCCCAATATAAGACTGAGCGGTAAAGCCCACTGGCGTTCCGACTGCCACGGTGTGCTGACCCGTCATGCCGACATATACTTCAAATAGGCGTGTGTCGGCCGTTGCTTGAGCAACTGGCAGGACGTTCATCGCCAGTACTAACCCGCCAAAAATTATCACGCCAAACTTTTTCCAGTTCCTCATGGCTTTCTTTAATCTACGCACCTGAAAGTATATCCGTCTACCGACCGTTTTTAAAACATCCATTGTCTTGTACTCCATAAATAATGTGTCTAGTATATTCCCCCACTTTTGGCCACCATGATTACCTGGGGGAAGCAATCATGATGACCAAGAGTGGAGGCGGGAGTCCCGACAAATCGAGACTCCCAACCTTTAAATGTGCAACTTAGTCGACCACATGGATGGTGATCTCCGCGCCCTGCGTTACCACCGCACCATCTGCTTTTTTAACCTTTACGCTCAGCTTGTGATCGGCGATGGCGGCGAATGCCGAAAGGACAATCACTGAAGCCGGATCCGATTGGACCTCTAGCTCCGGAAGTAGGTCCGTGCCGCCGTAAGCAACACCGTCCCAAGCCCAGAGAATCTCGCTTGGTGTCACGTCGGCAGCTGCGCCATCTTTCAACAGAACTAGACTGTACGCCTGGGATACCCCCATACCTTTAGACAGTGTCCTGAGTATCTCCGAATCCGGCCGGATCTGAACCGTGACTCCGGTCCAGTCCTCGGGTGGTGGAGTCGGTTCCAAAGTAACAGTCACTACCGCCGTTGCCACCTTAGATACTCCTTGCCAGACAGCCTGGGCGGTGATAATGACCACACCCGGCTTGGCCGCAGTGAACTGTTGTTGGCCTTGGACAACCGAACTTAAGCTACCGATCAACGGATCACTCAGCGCCCAGGTAACATCCGGCTGTATCGCATTGCCACGCGAATCCTGCGCTGAAGTGGTAAATACCTGCACTGCTCCAACCAGGAGATTAGCCGTCTTGGGTAGAACCGAAAACATAGCAAATGTCGGTTCTGCCGGCGGGGGGGTTGCGGGTTCGTAAACCCATCTTTCACCCGTCCACTCCCAGTTACCGTCATCGATGGCCAGAGTGACCGTTGTTGTGGCGCTGGGGCATATCCATTCATTGATATTGCCCCAGAGCTCTTCTAGCCAACTATCATTCGGGTCACCATCTCCAGAACCGCCCGGACCGCCATTGCCAGACTGAGTATGGTACAGCCCGTTGAATTTCAACCAGGCTGTCCATAACCCGTATGGGGGCGTATTGACCGAATAACTCAGTGGCACCAGCTTACCCTTACCAACGCCGGTGGTCTTTACCCCTACCGTGTAAACTCCAACGGCTGGGGAAATGTCCCGACCATCAAGGGTGACCGTACGAACAACAACGGACGATTTATCCTGGCTTGGATCTTGCAGATTCAAGCGGCCATCCTGGCCACTCCATCTATAAGTGTCCAGTTGGAACGGATTTCCGTCCCTGGTTTTCACCCAGGTCCGGATCCCGAATGTCCAACTTTTGTCCGAAGCATCGGGACTGAAAAAGTGAACACCGTGCCGAAGCACAAGCGCACCCTCGCCTGAATCCGGCGATGTCGGGACATTGATCTCCGCCCTGTAGGACGTCTGGTCGAGGCCAGACGGCGCTGACGGTGGTGGTAAGTTGTTACCATTGTTACTCACCGGCGGTGCCGTAGGGGGTTTAGAACCTCCGCCTCCGCCACACGATGACAACACGAACAACGAAACTACTAGGCCCACAGCGAGGGCCAGAAGGAAATTCTTGCGCATAGTACACCTCCCAGCCCTCATGGGCTATTCACCGGCCGCGCTAGCCGGAGAACTGGAAATTGAGAATATTCCTTTGGTTTGCACCGCAGGACTCCAGTGCTAAGAAGGTGTCGTGTCCTTAAAGTGACATCCTTAAAGGTTAATCCAAAGATGTCCAGACCCTAAACCTCTACAGCACCAGAGTTCTGCGGTCCAAACCCCATCTACTCTCCGCCAAAATAAAAATCAGCCCGCCCCCAAGCTTGCTGATCTTTTTATTTTAACGAATTGTAAATGTTGCCTCGTGTTGACCTGTTTTCTGTGGTCAACTAATTGTAGAGTGCAACTTGGAGCGCTCGCCCCAACTACCGCTATCCTATTATAAATGAAAGAATTTGTCAAGCGGAAACTGGCTCCCAGAGCAATAAAACGAACAATCTATCCTGATTGTTCCCCCGAGCCTGCCGAGGGGCCCATCTCCCCCCCTCTCTCCTATCAGCTCAAAAACCTTGACAAGTCCCTCTATATCTGATATAATGAAAGTAAGAACCTAAAAAACCGCCTTCCGGGCGGCCTTTTTCATATCTAGAGCCTCTTTATCTCATCCCCACCCTAACCTCCTGACGGAGCTCTTCGGTCTCGGTTTTAATCCTCCCTATCTCATCCACCGACCAATATCCCTCCAGCTTAAAGTCCTCGGTATAGGTGAATTCTGCCCTGATCTGCTTGCCCTTCATCAGCTCCGGGATAAAGTGGCCATCGGCCTCCATCATCTGGTCTAGGGGTAGTTCCTCTTTATTAAACCAACCGAACTCCACCATCTCCTCATTGACCTCCGGTTCGCCGGTAAAGTCACTTGAAGAGAACAGGTGTACCCGATTAATCCTATGCTTAGTTGGTTGCCGAAAATCAACCTGTCCTAGGGAGATCAGCTTACCAACCCGCACTCGCTCCCCCGTCTCCTCCCAGACCTCCCTCCTAGCAGTGTCCTGCAAACTCTCATCCGCTTCAATTCTCTTGCCACCAAATCCGTTCCAGGTCCCGGCCCCGATTTCCGGCTTGTCCGATTTCCGACCCAGCAAAACCCGTCCCTGAGCATCACGCAGGAAACACAGCGACATTAATCTAATTTGTACTTCTTCATTTTCCATGACATTTTTTAAATTTCTTACCCGACCCACACGGGCATGGATCATTTCGCCCAACTTTTTCTTTCCTATCATTTGGGTCGCGCACCACTCCACTCGGAGCATCTGAATTTGGAATTTGGAATTTGGAATTTGGCGGTTGGGATTCAGAATGACTTTCATTTTTAATTTTTAATTTTTCATTTTTCATTTCGGAGGCGAGTTCTTCCTTCTCTTCCTCGAAACCTCCGGCCGGTTCCTCCGCTCCCTTCATCGCCAGTTTGCGTTTTTCCTGCACTTCCGCACTCTCCTGCGGAGCTTGAGTAGCGATCCGTACCCGATAGATCAGCCGCGCCACATCCCCAGCGATGGCCGCCTGCAGACGCTGGAACATCATATAACTCTCCTGCTTATACTCCACCAGTGGGTCCTTTTGAGCGTAGCCGTGCAGACCGATGGCCTCCCGCAGTTTCATCATTGCGTCGATGTGCTCCATCCACATCATATCCATTACTCGAAGCAGAACCATCCGCTCAACTTGACGGAAGGTCTCCTCGCCCGTTTCCTTCTCTTTGGCTTCGTACTGGGTTTTGGCGAACTCTACCAGCGCCTCAACATTGCTGGCCGCCACTTCTTTTTTTAATCCTTCCGTAAGCGGCACAACGGCATTAACGCTCTCTAGTAGTTCTTTTTCGCCAAACTGCTCGCGGGGGGTAGCGGCATAGTTAGCCAGTATCCCGCGTAGTTCATTCTCCACATATCCCCAGACCGTTTCCTTCACATCCCCCGCCTCAAGCAGTTTCTGACGCTGACGATAGATGGTCGCCCGATGGCGGTTCATCACATCGTCATACTCCACTACCCGCTTGCGAATATCAAAGTTGTGGCCCTCCACCCGTTTTTGGGCTGACTCGATACTGGAAGTTATCCATTTGTGTTCCAACGGTTGATCCTCCGGTACCTTCAGGGTCGCCATCATGTTTTTCAGGCGCTCGCTACCGAACAATCGCATCAGGTCGTCCTCCAAACACACAAAGAACTGAGTACTGCCCGGGTCGCCTTGTCGACCGGCGCGGCCTCTAAGCTGATTATCGATCCGGCGGGACTCGTGCCGTTCAGTACCTAGAATATGCAGACCCCCCAGTTCCCGCACGCCCTCGCCCAATTTAATATCAGTCCCTCGCCCAGCCATGTTGGTGGCGATGGTAACGGCCAACTTCTGCCCCGCGTCCTTGACTATCTCCGCCTCCCGCTCATGCTGCTTGGCGTTCAGAACATTGTGGGCAACGCCTTTGAGCTTTAACATATCCGATAGCAGTTCGGATTTTTCAATAGCAATAGTGCCAACCAAGATGGGTTGGCCGGTCTCGTGCCGCCGCTTGATCTCTCTCACCACCGCCTCGAACTTGGCTTTCTCGCTGACATAAATGAGATCATTCAGATCCTGCCGGATCAGCGGCTGATTAGTTGGGATGACCACCACCTCCAAACCATATATCTTCCAAAACTCCTCTTCTTCGGTCTTGGCCGTACCGGTCATGCCCGATAACTTTTCATACAACCGAAAGTAGTTCTGGAATGTGATGGTCGCCAAGGTCTTCGACTCCCGCTGGACCTCCACCTGTTCTTTCGCCTCGATGGCCTGATGTAAACCTTCGGAATACCTCCGCCCTTGCATCAACCTACCCGTGAACTCGTCCACAATGATTACCTCGCCATTCTTGATGACATAGTCCACATCTTTTTTGTACAAAAACTGCGCCCGCAAGGCCTGCTCGATGTGGTGTGCTAACAGCACATTACCCGACTCGTAGATGTCAGGAATATTCAAAAGCTTCTGCACCTTTTCGATACCGCCTTCTGTCAGTGAAGCGGTCTTGGTTTTTTCGTCTTTGGTAAAATCCACGTTCTCGGTCAATGAGGGAGCAATGGCAGCAAACCGCTTGTAGTGTTCGGTTGATTCCTCGTCCGGCGCGGAAATAATTAACGGCGTCCGCGCTTCGTCAACCAAAATTGAGTCGACTTCGTCCACAATTACAAAATTCAATCCCCGCTGAACTTGCGCCTCACGGGTCGGTGCCATATTATCGCGCAGATAATCAAATCCGAACTCGTTGTTGGTCCCGTAAGTAATGTCAGCGGCGTAAGCCGCTTGGCGTTCGCTTGTCGGCTTGTCGTGCGTGACCACCCCAACGGTCAACCCCAAAAACTGATAGATCTGGCCCATCCACTCCGCGTCACGAGCCGCCAAATAATCATTAACCGTCACCACATGCGCACCTTTTCCAGTTAGAGCATTCAAATACACCGGCAGAGTGGCGACCAAAGTTTTCCCTTCGCCCGTTCGCATTTCGGCGATCTTGCCTTGATGCAAAGCGATACCGCCCATGATCTGCACATCAAAATGGCGCTCGCCCAAAGTCCGCTTGGCCGCTTCGCGCACCACCGCAAAGGCCTCGGGCAGGATCTCATCCAAGGTCTCACCTTTGGCTAACCGTGCCTTAAACTCCTCGGTTTTCGCTTTTATCCCGTCATCCGACAATTTCTGGATGTCCGGCTCAAATGAATTCACCCGCAGGGCGAGTGGCTGGAGTTTTTTAAGTGCCTGTTTGTTCGGATCCCCCAAAATCCGCTCAAGAAATTTCACCATTTTATTTTATCAGATTAACTGTTTTCTATCCGTTTTAAAACATCTCCATACTCCTTCACGACTCGATCAACCGCCTTACCAATTAGTTTATATTCCAATTCATCTTCATCAATCACATAATTTCGGCCCACCTTGCGTCCTGGTATTTTACCAGAGTTGATTAGGCGCACTACATGCACTCGACTAATCTGCATTCTTTTAGCCACTTGTTGTACAGACAGCAGTTTATCAGTAACTCCCATATACTTAATGTAACATATGTTACATGTATTTAAAAACCCGCCCCCGAAGGGGCGGGTGCTCAAAACGTGAACCTACTTGGCGGTGCACTCGACCAGTGCCCATTGTCCGCCTCAGCCGGTCCGGAATACATTAGGTATGGCGTAACGACCGGCGGACAGATGCAAAACATATCCAATAACAAACATGTCCCCCACTCGACGACGTTCGCCTACCTCCACTCGCTCACCCCCGACTTGGGACAACTGCTCGTCCAGCTCATACACCTCCAAATCGGGCCACGACTGGCCACCCATATTCCACAAGTCGCGCTTGTTCTCCATCGGTAGAGCAAAGTGAATGGCAGTGCTCCCGGCTGCTCTTCGTAGAATACCGGTCTCACCTTGCCCCGACTGGCACCACTCCCAAATGGGCTTAAACCGTTCTTTCCGATTGGCTTTCTCGACAGCCGCTTCCAGTTCGCAAGTGGCAAAAAGCGTAACTGTTTTCACCGGCTCACGGTCAACGTACATTTGCAGTGCATCGCCCTGTGTCAACCACTGGGTGCTCCTGCTTCGTTCCACGATCGGCAAGATACTCGCAAAAACAAAGAGGACTAGCCCGGCGAGCCACATACCCGCCCAAGCAGCCCACGCTCGGTCAAACATCTCACTCGACCTCCTCTTTTTTTAAGTTACAGTTATTTGACGAATCTCCTTGAAACTCAGATACGAGTGCAAAACCTTAGGGATACTGATACTGCCGTCCATCTGCTGGTGGTTCTCCAGTAGTGCTACCAGCATACGCCCAATCGCCACCGCCGTCCCATTTAAGGTGTGGACTAGCTCGGACTCCCCACTCTCGGTCTTATACCGGATACGCGCCCGTCTCGCCTGCCAGTCGGTACAGTTGCTAGCCGAATGGGTTTCGCGATGCCGGTTTTGCGAGGGCAACCAACTCTCTAGGTCAATGGTCCGAGCAGCAGCCATGCTCAAATCCCCAGCCGCCAACAGCACCTTTTGATACGGAATCTCCAGCCCCTGCAAGATCTCCTCTTGAATGGCCACCAACTGTTCGTGTTCCCGCGCCGACATATCCGGGGCCACAAATGAAAACATTTCCACTTTATCAAACTGGTGTGTCCGAATAATTCCTTTGACATCTTTACCATAACTACCAGCTTCTCTGCGAAAACAAGTTGAAAAACTAGCATAGCGTTTAGGAACGGGAATAATTTCGTCCAAGTGATAGGCCAAAATACTTTGTTCGGCGGTGCCAATTAAATACAAATCATCTTGAGTTTTATAAACTTCGTCTGCCGCTTTGCCTAAATATCCCCCGGCCAGCATTGCTTTTTCGCCCAACAACTGCGGGCCGAGTAGTAATTCAAAACCTTTGTCTTTCAACAAATCCATTAGCCACCGCAGGATGGCAAATTCCAACTCAACTGCCTGATTTTTTAAATAATAAAATCTGGAGCCGGATGCTTTCGTCCCCCGCTCGATATCCAAAATCCCCAAACTCTCGCCCAGCGCAATGTGAT
The DNA here is from genome assembly GCA_001029795.1 of candidate division Kazan bacterium GW2011_GWA1_50_15. GTDB lineage: Bacteria > Patescibacteriota > Kazan-3B-28 > Kazan-3B-28 > Kazan-3B-28 > Kazan-3B-28. The sequence goes on along the minus strand of CP011216.1, from coordinate 123,230 downwards.
CTCTGGGGTTGGTGATGTCGCGTGGTTTGCCACCCACGCCGATGACTTTGCCGTTCTCCTCGCCACCATCAGGGATATCTTTATCCGGCAGATTAGGAATGTCGGCCACCAGCTCGTCCAACTCGGTCCTGGCCGCCATCACTTCGTCTTCCAGTTCCTTCAGTTCGCTGCCGATACGCTTGCCCGCTTCGATGTCCTGCGCCTTAGCCGCCACGTTACGTTCGGCCCTGAGACCCTCGGCTTTCTGCAACACCTCCAAGTAGCGCTGGTAGACTTCCAGCACCTTCTTCAAGTCCACCTCCGCCCCGCGGCGGTTGAGCTGCTCTTGCCAAGTGTACAGATTGTCTTCTAGAAGTTTAAGATCCATGAAAATACCCTGATATTATATCATCCCCTCCCCCACAGCTCTGGTTAGAACTGTTTGACAGAAGCACAATTTTATGGTATAATAAAGAGAAAGTAAAACAAAATGCGACCAGAGCTCTCCCCTCAACCTCAATCCGAAAATGAATTCCAGCCGCCGCTGCCGGGCGAGATAGTTAGCGACATCGCCTATGATTTTTCTACTGGCCAGCGCATTGCGAAGGAGCAGTTAACTAAAATCGAACAAGTCATCTCTGAATTCACGCCCGATGTTCAAGCTGCGCTTCATGACTACGTCGCAACTCGCAATCGGGCGCTATATAATTCTATTTTTACATCAGACCCCAACTCGCGGGCCGTGACGATCGAGTTAGATAAACTGCGCAATGCTGCCCATAATAAAACCGCTCAAATGTTGACCGAATCGCTTCCCCAGCGATTCCCCGCCAAAAAGGATGCTTATCACTATATTCAAGATCTAGTCGGTGACGGTGTGGACTACGATACCGCCAAAGAGAAGCGAGAGTACGAGCGGTATAGTTAAGACTAAAAAAAATGCCGGTGACATACGTCACCGGCCAATGTACTTCTCCGCCGCTCGCTCGAGCGGCTCTCTAAGGCCCTGGGAGTCCGGCTTAACAACATAAGCCAAAATTTCGTAGGGCCCAAAGAGGGCCTTTTGGGCCTCGACGGAGTGAGACGAGAAAACGATGATGTCGCCCTCGAACCCCTCCTGCCGCAGCAATTCGGCCACATTGACTCCGGTAAAATCGAGGCCAAAATCATGGTCGATCACTACGATATTTGGGGCGGCATCGAGAATCAATTGGGCAGTATGTTCAGAACTCATCTCTGGCACTATCCCAACCGTCTCTGGATAACCCCAGAGTGCCAACTTCCTAACCACCACCGTTCTGATCATAGCCTCGTCGTCCACGACGACGATTCTTATGGTACCCATCAGGAGTACCTCCTCAAAGTGCAAACTAAAGCTTAGGTAGGATATACCTCCCTCCTATAAAAGTCAAGTCCCAGAGCTAGAAAACTACTTATCCTTCACGAACGGAAACAGCACCGCCTCCCGCACCGAGTCGGCGCCCGTCAGCAGTGCCACCAGCCGTTCAATACCGATGCCGCAACCAGCCGTTGGCGGCATGCCGTACTCCAATGCCTTAACAAAGTCATCGTCCATCGAATGAGCCTCGCTGTCCCCCGCTCGCTTCAGTTTGGCTTGCGACTGAAATCGCTCCTTCTGGTCAATGGGATCGTTCAACTCGGAAAAGGCATTCGTGACTTCCATCCCGGCAACCACTAACTGGAAGCGTTGGACCTTAGTCGGGTCATCTGCCATTTTTTTGGCCAGCGGCGATAGATCGAGCGGATGATCCACCAAAAACACTGGATTGACCAACTTAGGCCGCGCGGTCTCTTTGTAAAGTTCGTCTATCAGCTTGCCGCGTCCGGCTCGCCCCGCATAGGTCAATTTAATTTTTTTGCGCTTGATCTCTGCCTGCAACGACTCCGCCGTCGGGAACTTATCGATATCGATGCCGGCGTGTTGCCTGATCAGTTCCCGGAAACTTTTCTTCGGCCAGGGTGTTTTCCAATCAATAAGTTGCCCTCCGAATTTAACTTTAGTCGTGCCAAATATCTCTTTCACCGCGCCCGACAGCATCTCTTCAGTCAGCTTCATCAACTCGTTATAGTCGGCATAGGCCTGATAAAACTCTAACATCGTGAAGTCCTGCAGATGTTGGGTCGAGACGCCCTCGTTGCGAAACACCCGGGCGAACTCGAACACTCTCTCCATCCCGCCGACGATTAGGCGTTTGAGATACAGCTCCGGCGCGATTCGCAGATAAACATCCGAATTGGTCGCCTGATAGTGGGTCTTGAAGGGAGCCGCCAGAGCGCCGCCCGGCAGAGGCTGAAGTGCCGGGGTATCCACCTCGATGTAGCCCTCGCGCAATAAAAATTCGCGTATCGACTGCACGAGGCGATTTTTGATCACAAATCTGTCTTTTACTTCCAGATTTAGCAGAATATCCAAATACCGCTGACGAAAGCGTGCCTCTTGGTCCGTTAACCCATGCCACTTCTCGGGCAGGGGCCGCAAGCTCTTGGCTAAAAGAGTAAATTTTTTGACCAGCAGGGTTTTTTCACCTTTTTTGGTCAACATCGCCGTACCCTTAGTCTGGATGATGTCACCGGCATCCAATAATTTCAGGCCCTGATAGGCCTTCGCTCCAAACTCATCTTTCTTAAACAAAATCTGGGTCTGGCCGTATCCGTCTTTCAATATTCCGAAAGTTAAGCCCCCGAATTCGCGCATGACCATCAAGCGGCCGGCTAATGTCACTGACTTCTTGGCCCGCTTGAGAGCACTAAACTTGGCAATAAAGTCAGCCGCGGTTAGCGTCCGGGCCGACTTAGCCGGATAAGGATCAACTCCCTCCCGCCGCAATTCTCTTAGCTTGTCGAGGCGCGCGGCAATAATTTGTTCCAAACTCTGTTCCATAACTATCTTAGTATATCAGTTCTCGAGAGAGCACCAGTGATAAGTTAAAAGTGATAAGTTTTGGGACTGTCCGAGCACACCGCACTTCCCCCGTTCTCCATCCGCCATTGGAAGAGGGCCGTTCCCGATGGGACCCATCGAAGCAATTCAGATTGCCAGTAGCAAAATCACCCGGTCTGGGTGAGCATGTCTGAGCGGAGCGAGTTTGCGGTTAAATCCAGAAAGGGTGATTTTGGTTTTTGGCAACTGAATTGGTGAGTGAGGCGCCCTTTTGGTGCCGCGTTTTGGGCAAGCAAAATGCGGCAAAAAAACGCCGATGCAATGGCGGCTTGAGAGCGTTGCAAAAAATTAACTAACTTTCACAATCAAATACTCACGTTCCTCTCCATCCGCCATCGGCACCATCACTCTGTCCCCGGCTCGGTGACCCATCAACGCAACACCTAATGGTGATTCGTTAGAGATCTTGCCCTCTTCGGGACTCACTTCATTAGAACCCACGATCTGATAAGTTACTTCGCGGCCAGTCCCGTCTACCACTACCGTCGAACCAACACTGATCTCGCCGTTAGCATTATTTTTTGCATCGATAACTTTAGCCATTTTCAAGGTCGCCTCGATCTCCTCGATGCGCCCTTCAATAAACGATTGTTTAGTCTTGGCTTCTTGATACTCAGCGTTTTCGGATAAGTCGCCAAACTCACGGGCGTCTTTGATCTTTTCAGTGATCTCAACCCGCTGCTGTTTTAATTCCTCCAGCTCGCGCTTAAGATTTTCTAGACCTTGCTGCGAGATATACAATTCTTGAACTCCCATGCTTTATTACTCCCTGGGAACACTCGGCCTCCCAAGAATAGTTTTGATTATACGTTAACCCCCTCCGCTGTCAATAGGTGTAAATCTAGCTCTGAGAGGTTGTTTTTGCCGCCGTTAATAAGTTAGCAAAGAGAGCTATCACCGTCATTGGCCCTACCCCGCCCGGCACGGGGGTCAACCAGCCGGCCCGCTTATCAACAGAATTTCGGTCAACATCCCCAACCACGCTCTTTCCGACCCGAGCGATACCGGCATCGATTATGATCGCTCCTGGCTTAACATCCTTACCCCTGATCAACTTCGGACTACCCACCGCGCTAACTATCACATCGGCTTGGCGCAGACAACTGTGGTCGCGCGTTCCTTTTTGCAAGATCGTGATGCTATTCCCTTGACCAGATAAATACAGAGCGAGCGGCACATTCAAAAGCCGGGAGAACCCTAGTAATACTATCTGTTTGCGACGCAACTCTAGTTTATATCTGCGTACAAGTTCAATTATCCCAACGGCTGTTGCCGGTAGCATCCCGCCGCTGCTGATATTTGCGTCGGTCAGCCCATCAACATCTTTGCTCGGCGCAATAACGTTCACTATCTCAGCTGAGTCCAATCGTTTTGGTAAAGGGAGCTGGACAATAATCCCCGCCACTCGTCTGTCGCGGTTTAACTGAGCGATCTTTTGCTTCACCGCCCTAGTCCCAACGCTGACCGGCAACCAATACAATACAAACCCTGCCCCCAACCCTTTGGCCATGGCCGCTTTCTTCTCCAGATACAGCCGCGAGGCGGGGTCATCCCCTACTGTCACCGCCGCTAGCCGGCCCACTCCCTTAAATCGACCTTGTAGCCGTTTGGCCCAGTCAGCCGCCGTTCGCTTCCCGTCAAGTAGCTGAACCATCGTTCGTTTATGTAAATAATTTAACGATGTCCCGATAAGTCACGACAAAGATAAACACTAACAATAATAAAAATCCAAGACTGTGAACCGTGTTCTCAACCTCGGGTCTTAATCGCCGACCGCCGCGTACCAGCTCAACCACCAGGAACAATAACCGCCCGCCATCCAGTGCCGGGAACGGCACAATATTTATCAGCCCCAAATTAACATTCAAAAATATCGCGAACTGCAATACTGCCAAGAATCCAAGCGACACAGCCTGGGCCGTGATTTTAGCGATCCCTACCGGGCCTGCCACCGAGTCTGGGACTGAACCACTAGTGATCAATCCGCCCAAGAACCCCACAATCGCTACCGTAATATTACGGATCAGCTGCCAGGTCTCCTGCAGCGCAAAGTACGGCACTTGCCACCAAACATAGTGGACGCCGGAGATCAACTCATCGGCCAACACGCCTATTACTTCACGACCCTCCTCCTGAACAGTTGTTACCGACAAGATTATCTCTTTATCGCCGCGCTGTACCGCTATAACTACTTGCCGCTTGCCGGCCACCGCCGCCTGCAGATCCGGCACTGTCGTAAGCGACTGACCATCAACTGAGACCACCACGTCACCAGCCTTGATCCCAGCCGCCTCTGCTGGCGTACCCTTGTCTACTTGTAAGATCAAGATCTGCGCGTCTAGTTGGCTGTCGTCCGTGGTGTAGTTACTAACGTCTGACACGATCGGCGGCATCCCTAACCAAAAACCAATCATCAGTAAAACTAGCGCAGTCAAAAAGTTCATCAACACGCCCCCGACTGTGACCAGGAATCTCGCTCCGTACGACTGATTGCGCAACGAATCTGGATCGGTACCTCCACTCACCCCCTCACCCTTAAGCCGGACGAACCCGCCAAACGGGATCCAGTTGATCGAGTAAATGGTTCCACCTCTCTTTACGCCCCACAACCGCGGCGGGAGACCAAACCCAAACTCTTCTACTCGCACCCCAGCCCTAACCGCCGCCCAAAAATGGCCTAACTCATGTAAGAACACGAATAGACCAAAGATAAAAATAAAAATGATTATCGAGAGTAAAGACATAGACAATTATTTACCGTAGCGTCTATCTCGGCCAGCATACCACGTTAAGGCTTCGTCAAAGTCAGTCTTAGTAAAGGCTGGAAAATAAACTTTAGGGAAATATAACTCTGCGTAAGCGTTCTGCCACAATAAAAATCCACTAAGCCGCTGTTCGCCAGAAGTCCGGATCACTAGGTCTGGGTCTGGCACCCCCGCCGAATAGAGATGAGCCGATACTATATCTTCGGTGATCTGATCGGCCGGTATCTGTTGCCTAGTTATCTCTTGCACCGCCCGAACTAACTCGCTTCTCCCGCCGTAATCCAAACACCAGTTAAAAACCAGACCGGTATTAGATTTCGTCTTCTCTATAATGTCCCCTATTGCCGTCTGCATCTTGGGCGGGAACCTGTCCAACCGGCCAAGTACATTAACACGAATATTTTGCTCGTGCAGCCGCGGGAATTTTTCGGTGACACCTTCAGTTAACACCTCACCAAATAAGTGACCCAGCTCTTCTTCTGGCCGGCCCCAGTTTTCGGTCGAAAAAGCGTAGACTGTCAAATACTTAACCCCCGTTTCCCGGCACCAATACACCAGCTCATCCAGTGTATCCAACGCCTTGAGATGTCCTTGCCAAGCCGGTAAGCCACGATCTTTGGCCCACCTCCGGTTCCCATCTAAGATAAAGGCGATATGTTGAGGAATATCCACTATTAAACAGTTTTGATCTCCGCCTCTTTCGCTTGGAGCATCTGCTCCACCCGCCCGTTAGCGTGGTCTACTCGTTCCTGCACGGTTTTCTCTAGCCGCTTACTATCGTCTTCTGATATCACCTTATCCTTAACTTGCCGACCAATCTGGTCCATCGCTTCATGACGCAGATTACGGATCGACACCTTAGCCGCCTCCGCGCGCTGGCCAACTAACTTAACTAGTTCATCCCGCCGTTCACTAGAAAGCGGGGGGATGTTCAAACGGATCATCGTCCCATCATTGATCGGGTTGAGACCCAGATCAGACTGAGCAATCGCCCGTTCGATCGGCGCTAAGTTGCCGCGGTCCCACGGTTGGATGGCCAAAGACTTAGCATCTGACACCGTGATGCTAGCCACTTGCTTCAGCGGCATCTTACTGCCGTATGATTCGACCAACAGATTCTCTACTAAACTTGCGCTGGCCCGACCGGCCCGAATACCGTTCAGTTCGGTCTGGAGAGACTCTATTGTCTTAACTAGCTTGGCCTCAAGTTCATCTAACATACAGGTACCACCCCCAATTCAAATCTGACAAACCGCTTGATCTGAATGTTCTCTTTAAAACGCGCTACCTCTTCCTCGACTAGTTGCCGAATGGTTTTACTAGGATCTTTTACGAACGGCTGTTCCAACAAACACACCTCTTTGATGTAGGCGTCCTTGTCGTCAGCTCCCGCTAGCTCATCCGCGGGGACCTCGTCTTTAGTGAGATACGTGGGGTTCATTCCCGCTATATGAACAGCTATCTCTCGAGCAAATGAAATGAACTTTTCATCCCGAGCAACAAAATCCGTCTCGACGTTCACCTCCACCAACACCCCAATCTTGTTACCGGTGTGAACATATGACGCCACTACGCCGTTAGCCGCCACTCGGTTGGCCTTCTTTGCAGCGATCGTTGCTCCTCGCTCTTTCAAGATAGCTGTGGCCCGCGCGACATCGCCGGCCGCCTCGGTCAATGCCTGTTTAGCCTCCATCATGCCAGCCCCGGTCAGGTCGCGTAAATTTTTTACATCAGTTGCCTTAATCTCCATCACATCTCCTTAATCACTATTCTATTGTAACTTCAGTTTTTGGTTCGTCCGCAATCTGACCTGAAGCCGCCGGAGAAACCGCCTTGGTTGGTTTGACCGAACAAGCTTCTGCCACTAACTCCAGTACGTATTCGATCGCCTTTTTGGCGTCATCGTTGGATGGAATAGGATAATCAATTACCGTCGGATCGCCATTAGTATCAACTAATGCCACTACTGGGATACCAAGTTTCTTGGCCTCTCTAACTGCGATCTTATCTTTAATAATGTCCACCACAAAGATCGCGCCCGGCAGCTCCCGCAGATTTTTCACACCACCCAAGGACAACATCAGAGTACGGTACTGCCGGTCTAACACCACCCGCTCTTTTTTGGTCATCCGACCAGCAGTCTTGTCTGACAATTTCTGTTCCAACTCATTTAAATATTTCAACCGTTTTTTAATGGTATCAAAATTAGTGAGGAGCCCACCCAACCATCGTTCATTCACATAGGGCATCCCGCACTGTTCCGCCCCGGTCTGAATGATCGGACTGGCTTGCCGCTTAGTTCCCACTAGAATAACTTGCTTGCCCGCCTTGACCGTGTCTTGCAAAAACGCTAGAGCGACTTCAAGTAACGGCTCGGTTTTGGTTAGGTCAATGATGTGCACCCCGTTCCTTGCATCAAAAATATACGGGTCCATCTTGGGATTGCGCCGGTGCGTCTGATGCCCAAAATGCATACCCGCCTCCATCATCGCCTCAACTGAAACTTTGGTCTGTGCCATACTGTTCTCCTTTTATGCCTCTCCCGCCATTTTGATGCTGATCACTCTTGGGGCTGACCGGTCTCACCCGATCTGCCAGGAGCGAATGACCATTTACCCGTGTTAATCACGAATAAATGGCGGGATGCGTACAGGGGACAGGTTAACCCATCTCCCCAACACTGTCAACCGTGGTGGGCGGTAGAGGATTTGAACCTCTGACTTCTTCGACCCGCCTGCCATAGCACACTGGTGGACCCGGGTGGATTCGAACCACCGACCTTTCGGATGTGAACCGAACGCTCTAACCACTGAGCCACGGGTCCAGATGCGGCGGGCAGGTGTGAACGAAGCGCTCTACCACTGAGCTAACCGCCCACGCTACAAGCCCGTCAATGCGTCTCCTATCATAGCCAAAAGCAGTTTAACTTTCAAATGTTGTACAATTAAGAGGATTTTTATAGAACACCATGGTTGATGACATGTTCGCCCACGAGGACGGGGACAGTAAACCCGCTTCCCCGAAACGGCGCGGCGCACCGCACCGCCATCTCTGGTTGACGATTTTTGTCGGCACAGTTATTTTTATTTACGATGTTTTCAAAACCGTCAGTACGGTCTTGGGCGTGGCTTTTCTTATCCGCTTCTTCCTCATCCAACCGTTCTACGTCTCTGGTCCCTCCATGGAACCAAACTTCCATAACAATGAGTACATCATTGTCGACCAAGTCACCTACCGATTCCGCACCCCACACCGAGGAGATGTCGTTGTCTTTAAGTGGCCACAAAATACAGCCATCTCCTTTATCAAGCGGGTTATCGGACTACCAGGAGAAACTGTCGAGGTCAGAGATGGACGCGTTACGATATACAACAAACAGAATCCCAACGGCGCTCTCCTGGACGAGTCCTACCTCCGCGGCGCTGATACTCCCACCGATACCCGGCGTACTCTAAGCAAAGACGAGTACTTTGTTATGGGTGATAACCGTCACAACAGCTCCGACTCGCGCATCTGGGGACCGGTCGCGCGTCACTTGATCGTCGGCAAGGTCTGGGTGGTCATCTATCCGTTCGACGACTTCCACAGCATCTCCACCCCCTCCTACGGTAAAAGCTTATAACAAAAATCCTGCCGCACGGCAGGATTTTTAGATCTTCATTATCTCGACCCGAGTTATAAACTGCTTGTGGCCAGCGACGCGACGATAACGTTTGCGCCGTTTCATCTTGGCTACCGTCACCTTAGGATCACGTCCTTGTTTAACGATCTGACCAATTACCATTGCCCCGTCCACCAAGGGGGTCCCGAGCTTCAGCTGATCGTCGTTGACCACCAGTAACACCTCAGTGAACTTTACCTCGCTGGCTGGTTCGCCGACCAATTTTTCGATATCCAAGGTCATCCCCTCGGTCACAAGGTATTGTTTGCCTCCGGTTTTGATAACTGCTAACTGCATAACTTCCAAAAGTTACCACCTGTGCCGCCCAAGGGTCAAGTCTTATCTGGTTTGGCCAGCTCTAGGATAGCCCTAGCTCCGCTCCCACCTCAAGCCCAGTTGCCTCCACTGTGCCAGCCGCCAATTCCAGCACGTATTTGGCTGGTTGGTCATTTTGGTATATTGGCAGTTCAGACCCAGCGCTATCTGGCACTGGAGCATTCTGAACGATCTGGACCACTTCACCCCGACTATCAAGCCACAATATATCCAGTGGGATCTTCATCCCCTTCATCCAGATACCGTGCGCGCCGTCATCTTGAAATACGAACAACATCCCCCCATTGGCTGGGATAGCCTCTACCCCGGACAGGCCCTGAGCTTGAGCCTCGGGCGTATCAGCTATCTGAGCTTGGATCACCTGGCCTCCTGGTAGCCGCACTGCTGCCTGCACGCCGCTCGGCGTCCGAACTAACTGCTGCGGCAACATCTGACCCAACGAAAACACTGCTGGCTGTTTACTAACACCGTAGACAGCGATCAGCGCCACCGCGAACAGCCCCAGAATTAGATTAGAGACAAATCGATTCATGATACTTTTGTCACTAATAACTTTATCATATCACCGTCGATTTTTATCTCGATCCCGTTGTTATCGCTCATCTCCATCGCGTCCGCCAAAGTTTCCAAGCGAATATATTCGCCCCACGCTTGAATGGCTTGCTGAACAATTTTATTATCGGTTTGCCAAAGAATTTTAATGTGGTTTTGGATCTCAAACCCTGACTCCTTGCGCAAAACTTGGATAGCCCGTACCAGTTCACGCGCCAGACCCTCTTCGCGCAAAGCGTCAGTTAATTGCGTGTCCAGCTGTTCAACTTTGTCCCCCAACACGATCTCTTTCACATTGAGCTCATCGCGCAAGATACTAACTAAGTCCTCGTCCAACTGCTCTGTTTTAACAGAAAATCGAGCCAACGGTTGGCGCACTTTTATCCCTGCCGCCTCGCGTTGATTCAGGCCCACCTCTACCCAGTGCCGCACTTGGCTCATCGCCTCCAGCGTGGGTTCGTCAACCTTGCCCGCCCTAGGCCAGGTAGTTAGATGTACCGAGATCGGTTCAGTGTCTGTTTTTAAGTTGGCATAGACGGCTTCAGCCAAAAACGGCATGAACGGCGCCATCAGTTTCGTGAGGTCCTTCAAGACGCCGTAGAGCACGCCGTAAGCTAGTTGCTTGTCCTTGGTCTGGCTAGCGTCACCTGCCTTCCAAAACCGACGCCGGCTTCTGCGAACATACCAGTTAGAGAGATCTTCCACAAAGCTCTCAATGGCCAAACAGGCCGCCATCGGTTCATAGCGGTCTAAATGATAAGTGACATGTTCGATCAGCTGATCACGCCGGGTCCAAATCCACTTATCCAACATCTCTTTCGGTTTGACTTTCGTTTGTAAGTCAGGCGTAAACCCATCGATATTGGCATACGTGACAAAGAATGAATAAGTGTTCCACAGCGTCAGCATCAACCGGCGCACGACCGTTTTCACCCCCTCTTCGTCAAAGTTTTTTGGCAGACCCGGCTGGTTGAGGGTTATGAAATACCATCGCAGAGCGTCGGAACCGTATTTATCAAATATCATCCACGGGTCCACCACATTACCCTTGGACTTGCTCATCTTCTTTCCGTGTTTGTCTAAAATGTGTCCCAGACACACCACATGTTTATACGGCGCCGGCTTGCCCAGCAGCGTGGAAACGGCCAACAGCGTGTAAAACCAGCCCCGGGTCTGATCGATGGCCTCGGAGATAAAGTCGGCCGGAAAGGCCTCGCCCCGGTCAATTTTTTCCGCGTTCTCGTTCGGGTAGTGCCACTGCGCGAACGGCATGGCGCCAGAATCGAACCAGACATCCAACACCTCCGGCACTCTGGTGTACTCCTTACCACCTTTAACTAAAACGATGTTATCCACGAATGGTTTGTGCGGATCAAATCCCGTTCCGATCTTTTCCGGTTCCTTGGCTAATTTATGCAATTCCGAGAACGAACCCACGCAAAGTGTTTCGCCTTCACTGTTGACCCAGAATGGCAATGGCGTCCCCCAGTACCGCTCGCGGGAGATACCCCAGTCCTTCACCTCCCGGAGCCACTCACCAAACCGACCGTCTTTAATATGGGTTGGTGTCCACTCGACCGTAGCATTATTTTTAATTAACTGGTCACGTAGTTTAGACATAGCGATGAACCACGAATCCGACGCATAGTAGATCAGCGGCGTCTCACACCGCCAGCAGAATGGGTAGTCGTGGGTGAATGGCACCTCCTTAAATAACAACCCGCGCTTGTCTAAGTCGGCAATAATCCCCTGTTCCACCTTGTGGTCTTTAACAAACTGCCCCGCCCACTCAGTCACCCCCGGCCCGAACTTGCCGTCGGGCAGAACCGTATGGAACTTGGGCAGACCAACCTTCTCGCCTAGTTGATAATCGTCCTCGCCGTACATCACCGCTGTGTGCACCACCCCGGTGCCGTCTTCAGTCGTAACAAACTCTGCCGGATAAACTTTAAACGCATTAGCAAAATTCGGCGTATTACTTGGCACCGCTCCCGGGAATAGCGGTTCGTACTCCCAACCCACCAAATCCTTCCCCGCCATTCTTTCAACGATTTCAACCTTCTCCTCGCCAAAAACTTTCTCAATCAACTCCTCCGCCAAAATCAGGTATTCCTTATTTTGTAATTTGTCATTTGTAATTTGGATTTTCGCGTAGGCGATATTTTCACCTACGGCTAGTGCCACATTCCCCGGCAGTGTCCACGGTGTCGTCGTCCAAGACAGGATATAAGTATTGGGTTTATCTTTAACTTTGAACTTTACGAACACGGAGGTCTCCGTCACTTCTTTATAGCCCTGCGCCACTTCATGACTTGATAATGCCGTTCCGCATCTTGGACAGCGCGGCACCACCCGATGCCCCCGATAAATCAGCTCCTTGTCCCAGGCCTGCTTTAAAATCCACCAGACCGACTCAATGTAATCCGGTTCATAGGTGATGTACGGATGCTCCATATCCAACCAAAACCCACTCCGCTTGGTGAACTTCTCCCAGTCGGCTTTATGCTCCCAGACACTTTCTCTGGCCTTGGCGTTAAATTTCTCTACGCCGTAGGTCTCGATCTCCGGCTTGGAGGTAATCCCTAATTCTTTCTCTACCGCTATCTCCACCGGCAAACCGTGAGTATCCCAACCAGCCTTGCGTTCCACTAAAAATCCCTGCATAGTCTTGTACCGCGGAAATAAGTCCTTAAAATACCGAGCTAACGCATGATGTAAACCGGGTTTAGCGTTAGCCGTCGGTGGCCCTTCGAAAAATACGAACCGGCGCGCACCGGCTCTCTGTTCTAAACTTTTCTGAAAAATTTTTTCCTTATCCCAAAATCCGAGGACTTCCTCCTCCTGTTTAGCGAAGTCCGCTCTCGGATCAACCGGCTTGAACTTCATCCCGTTAGAAACTTTACGCGAAAAAATAATTCTGGTAAGAATTCTTTTTTCGCAAAACTGGTATAGGTTGCGGTTATAGTGAACATTGGTTGACTGGTTATCTCTCGTACTCCCGGCAAAGACAGTTTTTAACGGGATTCATCGCCGCTTCCTCTCCGTGATCAAAAACTTCTTAGGATTAGCGTCCAGATCAATAAATTTATCCACCGCATCCCGCAACTTCCCCGAAGCGCTCCGACCAAATGCCATCACTTCAACTTTTTGCCCGTTGCTCTGCAGATACTCCACCAGCGGCACAAAATCACCATCGCCAGAGACCAACACCACCACATCTATCTTGGTCGAGAGCTTAATAGTATCCATGGCGATACCAACATCCCAGTCACCCTTTTTATGGCCACCGTAGAAAACCTGCAGTTCTTTGGCCTTCACTTCAAATCCGATCCGCTCCAACGCCTCAAAAAACCCGGCCTCCTCGGGAATGTCGGCCTGGACCACATAAGCCAGCGCTCGGATCAAGTTGCGGTCTCCGACCGCCTCTTCCAAGATGGCTTTGAAATTTACCTTCTGCTGGTACATCGCCTTGGCCGAATAGTACATATTGGCCACATCGACAAAGACCCCCACCCGCTGTTCCGCATATTGACTAGGCATATCTTGTCTAATATCAAAAAATATCCCCCTCATTATAGCCGATTTTATCCTCCTGACCAGCATTATTCCCCCGTAGCCCTTCGGCGTGGGGTCATCTTCCCAGCGGCATCCCTCAGGCTAACCATGCTATGCTCTTACCCGGCCCTTCGAGGCAATTGCGTCCGCCGATGGCAAAATCTGCGTAGCGCAGGCACTGTCTAAGGAGCAAGGCGACGAGTTTGCCGAAAGCCAGAAAGCAGATTTTGCCTTTCGGTTAGCAATTGGTGAGCGGGCCACGCTTTTGGCTACTTTTGGCAAGACAAAAGTAGCAATGGGTGAAGCGTCATTTCACGCTTCAAAAATCTCAAAAATTTTATGTTTATCTCGATGCCCAGAAATAAGTTCGATTTGGGTTTTGGGCACTCGAAAATTCAGCGCCAACAGTTCAATGACGGCCAGATTGGCCTTCCCCTTCTCTGGAACGGCCCGTACCCACACTTTAAAACTGCCATCCGGCAGTTCCTCGATGGCGTTGCGGCTGGACCGGGGTACGACCACTACTTTTATTCTCATAGTCCCAGTGTACTGGCTACGCTGCCGCTTGTCTTATAGTCTGGCGCGTCTCTTGAATCCGCGCTTCATCCAACTCGCGGCGCAACGCGGTGTATTCGGACAGATTGATCGCTTTAGGTAGCGCCGTCCCCAGAGCGGTTTCGGCATTGCTAAAGCTTCCTTCGCTAATCAGTTGGCGGATCCTGGCTTGTGTGGCACGGCTCAATCGCTGGTAATCCGTCATGCTAGATAACTCTAACTGTACAGCGTCATCTAAAACCTTTGGTTTCTGCTCTACTTCAGCTGTATGAAACTTGCCCCACAACTCTTCGGCCCGCTCGTGAGTGATATAGCGACTAGCTGCCAAGAAGCTCACTAACTGGTGGCGCAGTTGCTCTGCTGAACTACTAATTTCAAATAATCTGTCTAACAGCAGCTGCATCCCTCTAAAAGTTAACCATTCGGCTTCGCTTCGCCACTGGATCCGTTCGGTTGATGTAAACGCATCACCAGTTAGCACCGTGTCTATCTTGTCCATTACCTCGAGACCAGAATCGATGAAGTTATCGATGATATCAACCAACTCCTCCATATGTTCGATTTTGGTGCAGGCCTCAAACCCCGCTTCCCACTGCCTCGCTTCGTCCGCCGTGAACACACCCAAACTCACCGCCTCATTGATCTTGGCGTGAATCTCCGCGCGCAAGCCAGCCACTTCCATGACTGGCAATGCTTCGGTCTCGGGTTCTAATTCAATTACTTCGTTCATCGGTAAGACCAATAGATTAACCACCATCCGATAATTAAGCCAGTGTAGTAGAAGCCCGGAAAAGGCCCCACCCACAGTTGATGCCAGGGTACTTGGTGAGCAAAGAATTCCCGTAACTTCCAGCGCGGGTTAAAAACGAACCACAGAAAATCCTCAATGACGGACATCACCATCATCCCGCCCAGCACCCGCGCTTCCAGCGCCCAACTCCACTCACCCAAGACCACAACAGGCAGATGGAACAAGGCTAACATCAGCAGGTTGAGATGCAGATGATATCCAGTAAACTCTTGCCGTCCCAACAGACGATTCAGCCAAGTGCCCCGCAGCCGCCAGGTCGGTAGATTCTTAGCCCAGCCCTCTCGGCCCTCGATCTGGATCTCCAGCAGGGCCAAGAGTGCCGCCACCAAAACTATAAAGCCAAGAAAAATACTCATTTTATTTGCTCAATCTGCTCTATATCTCCCTGTCTTACCCCATAATTCATTATTCGTACTTCATGATTCACTCTCTAGCTGCATCCTGTCGTCGTCCCGCATTCGCGGCAAGCATAGCATGTCCCGTTACGGACCATCAAAGCGCCGCAGGTCGGACACGGCGGGGCTGAGCCCTCCGCCACATCGCCATTAGCCTCCATCTTGATATTGAATGTCTCCTGTAGCGGCAAAGTGATGGGTTCGGGCGTTTCATCCGCGGCGGCTTCGACCGTCTGGTCTTTAGTGTCCACGTTTGTCACATCCGTGCTCTCTAAGCTCTTAGCGACATCTTCGCCGATGATACCGAACATCACCTGCCGATTAACCGGTAAGAACTGCCGGCCCAACCACCGCGCGATGTAGTCAGGAATGGATTTCGCGAACGGGATGTCTGCATCATCAGTCGCGCCCCACGGTTCGAATCGCATATTGATGAGCGAATCAATTAATGATTCTACTGACTCACCGCGCTGTAAGGCCTTCGACATCAACCGAGCCAAGGTATCGAGCAGACCCGATACCATCGAGCCCTCGCGCGCCGACCGCAAAAATATCTCGCCCAGCCGACCGTCATCAAAGTGATTGGCTGTCAGATAGATCTTATGATTGCCCACAATAAAACTATGGGTGATACCCTGACGGGTTTTAGGCATATGGGTTTCTGGTGCTTTGGCCGGGATGAGCGTCGTAGCCGCCTCCACTTCTTTGCGCTTGGCTGACAACGGCTGGGAGGCCTTGCAGTTATCCCGATACAACGCCAACGCCTTCAGACCCTTCCGCCAGGCCTCAATGTAAACCTCCTCCACCTCCTCGACCGTCACCTCCTCCGGCATATTCACCGTTTTGCTAATGGCGCCGCTAATGAAAGGTTGAGTCGCCGCCATAATTTCCAAGTGCGCCATCGCCCGAATGAATCTTTTGCCGTCACCACACCGATTAGCGCAGTCGAAAATCGGCAAATGTTCATCTTTCAAATGTGGTGCGTTTTCAATTTTGCCGGTCTCTAAAATATAATCCGTAATTGTTTTAATTTCATTCCCCGTATAGCCCAATCGTTCTAGCGCCGGTGCAACTGACTGATTCACGATCGAATATCCGCCGCCACCGGCTAACTTCTTATATTTAACCAACGCAAAGTCCGGTTCGATGCCAGTAGTATCCGCGTCCATTAAAGGACCAATCGTCCCCGTCGGCGCCAACACCGTGGCTTGCGCATTTCTAAACCCATGCTTTTCACCCAGCGCCAGTGCCTCATCCCAATCTTGCTTAGAAACGGCCAATAATTCCGCCGACAAGTTGTTAGCATCAACGCGATACGCCGCGTCTCGATGCATGCCGATAACTTCCAACATACTCTCGCGATTTTTAGCGTAACCTGGGAACGGCCCCACCTTTTCGGCAATTCGAGCCGACTGGGCGTAGGCTCGTCCCGTCATCATGGCGGTAATCGCCGCTGACAGCGCTCGGCCCTTGTCCGAGTCATAAGGCAGTCCGGCCCGCATCAAATACGCCCCCAAGTTGGCGTAGCCCAGCCCTAGCGGACGGAACTCGTGCGAGTTTTGAGCCATGCCCCTAGCCGGATAAGACGAAAAATCAACTAAAATCTCCTGCGCCAAAATAAAGATGTCCACCGCGTGATGAAACTCCTCGACGTTGAAACTCCCGTCCTCGTTCATAAACTTAACCAAATTGATGGAGGCCAAGTTGCAGGAAGTATCGTCCAAAAACATATACTCACTGCAGGGATTACTGCCGTTAATGCGGCCACTAACCTTGCATGTGTGCCACCGGTTGATGGTGGTGTCGTACTGCATCCCGGGGTCGGCGCACCGCCAAGCCGCCTCGGCTATCTCATGCATGATCTGCTTGGCCGGGTAGGTGTTGATCACTCGACCGCCCAGCACTTCGTGGGTGTCCCATTGACCGCCGGCTAGATAGCTCTGCATAAACTCATCTGTCACCCGCACTGAGTTATTCGAGTTTTGGCCACCTACTGTCTGATACGCCTCGCCGTTGAAATCAGACGGCAGACCGCCATATTCGATCAGGATCTTGGCCTTCTCCTCCTCCCGCGCTTTCCAGCGAATAAAATCCATGATCTCAGGGTGATCCACGTTTAAGATCACCATCTTAGCGGCTCGTCTGGTCGTCCCGCCCGACTTAGTCGCGCCTGCGCCAGCGTTAAACACATTTAAAAACGACATTACACCACTACTAGTTCCGCCACCAGATAACAGTTCGTACTTTGACCGCAAAGATGAAAAGTTAGTTCCAGTGCCACTACCGTGTTTAAAAAGCTGCGACTCTTTTTTGACTAGGTCAAAGATATCGCCCAAGTCGTCTTTAATTGATTGAATAAAGCAAGCCGAACTTTGCGGATGTTCGTAGGCGTTAGTAGCTCGCTCAACTTCATTAGTCTCTTGATTCCAGAAAAAATTCAAGGTTGAACCATCAATGTTGTACTCGTGCCACAGCCCAACATTGAACCACACCGGAGAGTTGAATGCCCCCCGCTGCGTAACCAAAATATATTTCAACTCATCTTCAAATGTATCCGCCAACTCTTTAGTGGTGAGATGGCCCAACTTCTCGCCTGCCGTACGAATAGTATGGGCTACGCGATGGACTAGCTGTCTGATCGATATCTCACACCCCTCCGGCGTACTCACCCCTCGCTTGCGCAGATATTTATAGGCAGCGATCGTCACCGCCGTATCTGACCAGGATAGCGGCGCCTCCACATCTTTATCTAAAAGCATCCGACCGCTGGCGTCTTTTAGCTCCACATGGCGTACACCCCAATCCAACATCTTGAATATATCATCACCCGGCCGGGTAAACCGCCGAGTCACCAACTCCTGTTCTGCTTTGCTAATACCGTTCCCCATATCTCATCCTTATTTAGTTGATATTCTGCCTTGATTATGGCTTTTGGTTATTAGTTTCTGGATCTCGGTCTTAAACGTATCCAGATCGGCAAACTCCCGATAGACCGCCGCGAACCGGATGTAAGCTACTTGGTCCAACCGCTCGATATGTCTCATCACCAGCTCGCCAACCTCACCTGACGCAATTTCATCGCGATTCGCTTCGTATACTTCGCGTTCTATTTCATCCAACATCTTTTCTATTGCGCTGGCCGCCACTGGCCGCTTGTAAAACGCTTTGTAAATTCCCCCCGCGATCTTCCCGCGGTCGAACAGTTCCCGCGAACCGTCTTTTTTTATCACCATCAGCCGCGGGTGTTCCAGCCGTTCGTAAGTCGTGAAACGAAATTTACATTTCACGCATTCACGGCGGCGGCGGATGGTCCCGCCCTCCTCCGCCTCGCGCGAATCGACTACCGCACTCTCTTCGTGATTACATTGTGGACACTTCATCTTTTTTGACTGTCATGCCGAGGAACCGAGGAACTACTGCATTTTGTGGTCGCAACTACAATACTAACCCCATATCTAGTGTTTCCCTCAAATCTACTCTGACACTAGTTATCCCCTCCTTTTATCCCCATAACATCATGAGGGGAGAACGTGGGGGTGTTCTCCCCTCATCGAGCCGTCAGCAAAAGCTGAGTTTCGCTTCGCTCGACCTGGCGGCTCTGCTCCCCACTCCACCCAAAAGGCCGCCTCATGGCGCGGCCTTTTGCTCTTCCAAGGTGGAGGTGAGAGCAGTGAGCTTGTTCCGGCGTAGCCGGAATGGGCTTTGCCCATGAACGTCGAGAGAGGAACACACCCCGTTCCTCTCTCGAGAGTTTACCTAATTTTTTTTCTAATGAACGCCGGCACATCCAGCGTATCCTTCTCATCCATATCTCCATTGGTTTCTTCTCTCGCCATGGGCGCCTTGCCGCCCTTGCGCCGCTGACCATAGTTCTCGTCGAAACCGGTGGCGATGACCGTGATCTTTACTTCGCCCTGCATCGCTTCATCAATCACCGCACCGAAGATGATGTTGGCATCCGGATCGGCTGCCTCCGTAATAATTCTGGCCGCCTCATCGATCTCGTACATCGACATATCCGGTCCGCCGGTGATATTAAAGAGAATCCCTTTTGCGCCGTCGATGGATAACTCAAGTAACGGCGAGTCGATCGCCATCTTGGCCGCTTCCAGAGTCCGACTCTCGCCAGTCCCGCGGCCGATACCCATCAAAGCGCTCCCAGCATTTTGCATGATGGCTTTCACATCGGCAAAGTCGACGTTAATCATCCCATGCATGGTGATCAAATCAGAGATACCTTGCACGCCCTGGCGCAACACATCATCCACTACCGTGAAAGCATCGTATAACGATGTCTTCTTGTCGATCACTTGCAACAAGCGATCGTTGGGGATAGTGATCAATGTGTCCACCCGTGGCTGCAGTTCCGATAGCCCTTCTTCGGCTACCTTTTTGCGCCGGAGCCCTTCAAAAGAAAATGGTTTCGTCACTACTGCAACGGTGAGCGCCCCCAGTTCCCGCGCGATCTCTGCCACGATCGGTGCCGCGCCGGTACCAGTACCGCCACCAAGTCCGCAAGTGATAAATACCATATCGGCGTCTTTCAAGGCGTTATAGACGTCCTCTTTGTTCTCCTCCGCCGATTTCTTTCCCAGCTCAGGGTCCGAGCCGGCGCCAAGTCCACGGGTAGTGGTCTGGCCAATATGAACCCTAACAGGCGCCTCACAATAGTGAAGATCCTGCGCGTCGGTGTTGATTGCTACAAACTCAACTCCCTTAATTCGGGAGCTGATCATGCGATTGATCGCATGGCAACCGGATCCCCCCACACCGACCACCTTAATGCGAGCGAAAACGTCCTCCTCCTTAAACTCGGACGATGTCGCATCAGTAGGTCTTTTGCGTGTCGACATAAACTCTCTTCGACCTCCATTAGTTAACTACTTATATAAAAACCTCCCTGGGTTCCACCCGACATACCATTGTACGGGGCGGCTTTTCGCGCTGTCAAACACCGCCAGAGGCGATGTTTGAAATGCTAGCCTCCAGTGCGGGTTTATTTTGAAAAGATTCCTTTGATCCGAGCCACGATCGAAGTGATATCTACCGTCGGAAAGGTCATCCTCGTCTCTTCGTCATCAATCCCCCACAACATCAAACCGATCGATGTGGCGAACCTCGGATCGTCTAATTTATCCACCATGCCTTTTAATTCGACGGGGAAACCGAGTTGTGCTGGCAAACCCAAATGCTCTTTGGCTGATTCAATGATACCGGGCAGTTTCGCCCCGCCACCCACCAACACCGCTCCAGCCGGCAGCATACCGTCGCGACCAACTCGTCTAAGCTCTAATTTAACCATGTTAAAAAGTTCGGCCAATCTCGCCTCAATGATCTCGGCCACGTACCGTCGTGATACCACTTGTTCTTCATCGCGATCCATCCGCGACAGATCGATCTTGTCATTATCAGAAAGTGTGATCGGGCTGGCCATGCCATATTCGACTTTGACCCGTTCGGCCAGATCCAATCCGATCCGCAGCCCCAACGCGATATCGGAAGTAATATGCGCCGAACCGATCGGGATAACCGCCGAGTGGTAGATATCCCCCTCCTCAAACACCACCAGTCCGGTCGTACCAGCCCCAATATCCAGCAGTACCACCCCCAGCTCCTTAGACTTCTTCGACAAAACCGCCTTACTGGCCGCTAGAGGGCTTAGCACGAAGCTAGCTACAGCTACTCCGGCCTGCTCCGCCGTCCGACGTAGGTTTTTAATAAATGGGCTGGCGCCTGTCACCACATGCGCATCCACCTCCAACCGGTTGCCGCTCATCCCGACCGGATCTTTGATCCCCTCTTGGCCATCCACAATGAACATCCGCGATATCACGTGGAGGATCTCTCGGTTAGCCGGTACAGTGACCGATTGGGCCGTCTCGATCACCCGCATCACGTCATCTTGGGTGATGTCTTCCCGACCCCGAGTTAACGCGATCAAACCCTTGTTGTTCGTCGAACTAATGTGTTCGCCGGATATTGAAACGTAAACTGCCTCCACCGGCAGACCGGCCATTCGTTCAGCGTCCTCTACCGCTCCGCCGATGGCCGCTGTGGCCTCCTCTACATCGGTGATCACTCCGCGGCGCATACCAGATCCATCACGCAAACCTACCCCGACTATGCTGGGGTGGGTTTCGCCTTCGGCCCGGTGTCCTATCACCGCGACCACCTGCGAATCACCAATATCAATCCCGACCGAAATCTTTTCTTTCATTTATGGTTATTCGTCGAAAAATCTGCTCTTATTCTAGCTCAAACTGCCCCGGAGCGCCAAATCAGGCCGCAGAGACGATCGCTAGCGCCTTATCCTCCAACGCTTCCATCCTAGCCTCTTCCTTAGGATTATTGTGATGGATACCCGCCAAGTGAAATAACCCATGAACAAATAATCTAGCGAACTCGTCCTTATCAGCCACTTTTAAGACCTCCGCCTGCGCCAACACGCGTTCGTATGAAATATATATATCGCCGATGTAGTGTTCATCTCCCTTGGCCATAAAATCACTTGGAACCGTTTCGTGATACGCGAACGACAACACATTAGTTGGTTGATCTTTCCCGCGATACTGACGATTTAACTTCTGCATCTGAACATCGTTAGTTATCACCAACCCAATCTCACTCTCTGGCTCTAACTTTGCCAGACTCACAACTACATCAAAAATAAAGCGGATGAACTCATCATCCACCCCTGTAATCCCGAACTGGTCATAGCCAACGTACACTCTCGCCATATCGTCCCAAACAGCTAACCCAGTTTGTCTTTCACTAATCTGGCCACCAAACCGCCGTCAGCTCGGCCCTCTGTCCGTTTCATTACCTCGCCGATCAGCATCCCCATATTGTCTGTGCCCTTTTCGGCCACCACCGCGTCCACAATCGCCCTCACCTCTGCCTCGCCCATCTCGGCCGGCAGATACTTAGTTAGAATCCCTAACTCAGCCTCTTCCTTCTGCTGCAGTTCGGTTCTCCCGGCAGTTTTATATATTTCGATCGACTCCTGCCGTTTCTTGGCCTCGCGCTTTACCACCGCCTGGTAATCCTTGTCTTCCAACTGGGCGATGCCAGCGGTGCGTTTTTCTATCTCCATATTGTTAAAAGCCGCCATGAGTAACCGCAGAGTTGAAACCTTAGCTCCCTCGTGAGCTTTAAGCGCCTGGATCAGTTCTGTCGCAATTTGTTCCTTTAATCCCATTTTTTCTCCAATGAGTGGAAGGGAGAGCAGTGAGCCCGTTCCGGCTACGCCGGAACGGGCTTTGCCCACGAACGTCGAGAGGGAAACGCACTCCCGTTTCCCTCTCGAGATTTTTTAATAAAGTTCGCGCTGCTTCTGCGCTCTAATTTTTTCCCTCCGGACAGCTGAAGATCGCCGCGCTCTCCGTGTGGTCTCTTTTTTGAAGAACTGCCGGTCCTTGGCTTCGGTAATAACTTTACTACCTATCACCATTCGGGTGAACCTCCGGAGCATGGCATCGAAGCTCTCTCTGTCCTGTCTTTTTACAAAAGTTGACATGCCAAGAGGATATCGGTTTTCTCCGACTAAATCAAGGGTTTATTGCCTATCCCGCCAAGAATGGGAGCCACCCATCAAATGCAGATGAAGATAGGGTACTATCTGGCCCCCATCCTTACCCACGTTAAAACTGACCCGATATCCCGACTCGGCTATCCCCAGCTCCTCTGCCAGCAGCTTAGCCCGATAGACCATCCGGCTCACTATCCCCGCTTGCGCCTCGGTCAACTCGGCGACGCTCGCAATCGGTTCTTTTGGGATGATCAGGATGTGTACCGGCGCGGCGGGATTAATATCGTCAAAGGCCAGCATCTCATCATTCTCAAACCGGACCTTGTCCGGTCTGAGTTCTCCCCGCGCGAACTGCGCAAAAATACTATCCTCCATCACGCCCGTATCATATCAAAAACGGGGCGTAAATTTACGCCCCGTTATAAAGGACAACCGACATTGGCGCGGAATTCACCTCCATCTAGCGCCACCACTGGATAATCAACTTGACCACCCCCACAATAACTAGTGCCACAAACACGAGGCCCATCAGGGACCCCATCTCGGCAAAATCCGGACGCGAAACAATCGGTTGTTCTTCCGGATTCTCTGCACTCTTCATCACTTGCGATCACCTCCCGACAGAATGATTTTTGCCAAGTTATGAATCCGACAGCTTAAGCCTTGGCTACTTGAGTGCCTGACACACCATAAGGGCGACCACCATAACCGCAATAACCGCAAAGCAGTAGATCGCGACCAACCCACTAAGGCTTTTATCGTTCCCCTGCATCGTCTACTCCTCCCTGATAAATTTTTCAAAGAACCTGGATAACTAGCTGCCTCTCCCGGGGCCGTTCGTCAAAATCGACTATCAGAACTCGTTGCCAGACACCCAAATTCAGCATACCATCCTTGATCGGTAACGTCAGGCTGCTGCCTACCAGCGTAGCTAAAATGTGGGCATAGGCGTTACCGTCATTAGCATTGCGGTTGTGCTGATAGTCCCCCGTGATTGGCGCCAAAGCCTGCCAGTGCTTAACCAAATCCTCTCTAAACCCAGGCTCATTCTCGTTCACTATCACGCTTGCCGTCGTCCCCTTAACAAAAACCAACACGGCGCCATCGACCGCCCCAACCTCTTTTAGATGACCGTTGACTTGATCGGTCACGTCAACGAAATCAAAATGGCCACGAGTTGTAACGCGCAGTTCCATGTTTACTAGATCAAGCTTTCGGCCTCGATCGGCTGCCATTCACCATTACTGTCCCTAAACGCTTGAACCGTTTTGACCTGTTCGGTGTCGGAGTATATATACTCAACGCCTGTACTTGCACCGTACTTTGACCCACCAAATGACTTTTTGTCGATTACTTTTGGCTTGGTGGTCCGCTCTAACCTCAGCCGACCCATCGGGCTATTAAACACAATAAACTCAACGCGGCCACCTGGCCCTGCCTCTAAACTTTCTTCACCCTGCTCGAGGACTTCGAACTGATCCTGGATCTTATCTAGCGCGGCCTCCCACTTGTCATCCTGCATCGCCAATCCTTTCGCTTACTCGATTCTTATCGGTTTTTTCTCTCCTTCAATTTTCTTTGTACGGTACGCAGCATGTCGCGATCAATGATCGACTCTTGCGCCCCATCGGTTAGATCGCGAATAATTACGGATTTGCTGTGTACCTCTCTTTCGCCGATGATCACCGCCAAATTAGTACCTAACCGATCCGCAACCCGCAATTGAGATTTAATACTGCCGCGCCCTAGAGCATGCGCCACTTGGTAACCAGCCTTATCCAGCTGATCTATAACTAAGATCGCTTTCTTTTTGGCCTCGTCACCCAACTGCACCACGAATACATTGGGTCGCATCGGTTCGGGGACATTCACACCCTGTGTTTTAACCAACTCGATCGTGCGCTCCACCCCCACCGCAAAACCGACCGCCGGGGTGTCGGGCCCACCCAACAGTTTTACCAGCCCATCGTAGCGGCCGCCGGCTCCCACCGACAATCCGCCCGTCTTAGTCATGACTTCGAAAACAGTATGGGTGTAGTAGTCTAGCCCTCGAACCAACCGCGGGTTCAGTTCGTACTCTACCCCCATGTCATCCAAATATTCTAGTACTTTCGTAAAGTAATTTTTGGATTCCGTGTTCAAATTGTCTAACACTACTCCGCCAGCTTCATCAACAACAGATTGGCATGACTTTTCTTTGCAATCCAAAACTCGGAGCGGATTTTTTGCCATCCGCCGCTTGCAGTCCTCGCACAGACTTCGCCGATGGGCTGACAAAAAGTCTATCAGAGCCCG
The DNA here is from genome assembly GCA_001029795.1 of candidate division Kazan bacterium GW2011_GWA1_50_15. Lineage (GTDB taxonomy): Bacteria > Patescibacteriota > Kazan-3B-28 > Kazan-3B-28 > Kazan-3B-28 > Kazan-3B-28. Next base: position 97,836 of record CP011216.1, on the reverse strand, counting down.
ATGGATCTTGGGCCGCGACTTGGCGTCGCCGATACTGTTGATTTGAACGGTTAAATCTTTCAGTCCCAGTTTGGCGTAAAATTTCATCACGATGGCGATGATCTGCGCGTCCACGATCGGGTCCAGTTCGCCCAGCAGTTCCACGCCGGCCTGATAGAACTCACGATACCGCCCGGCCTGTGGCCGATCATAGCGAAACATCGACCCAAAATAATACAACTTCACCGGCTGGGGCTCTTTGTGCATACCATTCTCGATATAGGACCGCACTACCCCGGCTGTGCCTTCTGGACGCAAGGCGATAGCATTGCCGCTCCTATCTTTGAATGAATAGATCTCCTTGCTGACAATGTCGGTCGTCTCCCCCACTCCGCGGACAAACAGATCGGTATCCTCAAATGTGGGAGTAATGATCCGACCAAACCCGGCCGCGAGCATTATCTCCCGCCAAGTATCCTCCACCCAAAACCAATACCGCTGTTCACTCGGCAGGATGTCTTGCGTCCCCCTAGGTTTTTGTAAACTTCTCCCCATACCTGCCTATTATAACGAATTGTCTCGAGAGAGGAACGGGGCGTGACATAACATCTCGAGAGGGCACCAGTGGGTTCCCTCTCGACGCCCGTCAGCAAAGCTGAGTTTCACTTCGTTCAACCAAGCGGTCTGCTCTCCCTCCCTATTAAGATTTAAGCTGCCCCGCTCTCACCTCCACCATAAGGGGTGTGTTATGATGGGAAAGTCTTTTTTGTCTAAATTATGTCCGATTATTACACCGGCCGGCGCACTCGGGGTCTGTTTGATCCCAGTGTCCCCGCCCCCCACAAATTAAGCCGCAGCAAGATCGAGAACTTCATCAAATGTCCTCGTTGTTTTTATCTGGATGTGCGCTTGGGCGTAGCCCAGCCGCCCGGATATCCCTTTAGTTTAAACGCGGCAGTGGACCACCTCTTGAAAAAAGAGTTTGATGTCCATCGCGCCGCCGGTACCCCGCATCCTTTGATGCAAACTTACGGCCTTGATGCGGTGCCCTACCAACACACGGATTTGGATATCTGGCGTAACGCTCGTAGCGGCATTCAACACTTGGACCCCGCCACCAACTTTCACATCTACGGCGGCATCGACGATGTCTGGGTTACTCCCACTGGCGAACTTATCATTGTGGATTACAAAGCCACCAGTAAGGACAAAGAGGTCACCCTCGATGCTGAGTGGCAGGACGGCTACAAGCGACAGGTCGAGATCTACCAATGGCTGTTCCGCAAGAATGGCTTTACGGTCGCAGACACCGCCTATTTTGTTTACTGCAACGGCAAACGGGACGCCAAGGCCTTCGACGGCAAATTGGAGTTTGAGATCAAACTTATCCCCTATATCGGCAAAACTGACTGGATCGATCCCGTCTTAGTTAAAATGCGCGAGTGCCTGCTCTCCGATAACTTTCCTGACCCAGCTCCGGATTGCGACTTCTGCACCTACCGCGCCGCCCTCCGCCAAGTCGCCGGAAACCGAATCGTGAATCACGAATCATGAATCATGGTGGGCCCGTCAGTGGAGGGTCGTGCTGAATTGAGCTAAATCATTGCTGCGAAGCCACTGTTTGAGCGGAGCGAGTTTGGCGTAAGCGGAAAGATGATTTAGCCAATGAATAGGCCCGGAACTGTCCGGGCCACGGCTTTGGTTACTTTCCCCAAGAGGAAAGTAACGGCGGGTTGAGCGCCGCCTGAGCGCTCATTTATTAGACAAATTATGCCACCAGAGCAGCAGCGGTGAAGCCACGAAAATCGAGGAGTACGTTCCCACTACAATGCCGATAAGAAGCGCTAGGGTGAAGAAAAAGATGCTCCCGCCACCCATCAAGACCATTGCCCCCAGCACCAAGGCAACTGTGAACGAGGTGTTGATCGACCGCGTGACGGTCTCTATGATACTGTCATTCATTTTGCGCTCAAAATCTGCTCCGCCCCGGCGCAGCAGATTCTCCCGTAGTCGGTCGAAAGTAACGATGGTATCGTGCACAGAGAATCCGAGTAGGGTCAAAAGCGCGGTAATGAACATACTGTCCGCCTCTGCCCCTAAAAAGTGTCCTAGCACCGCGTACGCACCCAGCAAAATAGTCACATCATGGGCAAGAGCGGCAATAGCAGCCATACCAAACTGCCATGAACTGGTCGGCCGCGGTACGCGTCTGAACGCATAAGCCAGATACAAAAGAATGGCCAGCACCGCCAAAATGACGGCTACCGCCGCCTTGCGAACCACTTCGGCGCCAATAGTCGGGCTAACCGATTCGAAGCGAAGTTCAGTCACCTGCGGCAGCACATCATTGACACTGCTCAGCCAAATATTCTTCTGTTCGTTGGTAATGGCTTTGGTCCGCAGTAAAAATTGGTTCTCACCTTCCCGCTGAACGATCACGTCCTGCCCCGCGCTTGCCTTAAAACTTTGGATAATATAGGCTTCCAGACTTGTGTCCGCCGGTAGCTTTGCCTGCTCGACATTCTCAATTCGCATCTCTAGCAAACTCCCGCCAGCAAAGTCGATCCCAGGCTTAAATCCGTAAGTGATCATCGCCACAATACTGGCCAAGACTAGCAAGCCGGAAACGGTCAGCCAAATTTTGCGTGTTCCTAGAATATTCATTTCACTCCTCCGCTCCACCAGCCCAACTTATTCTTTAGCCCTGTTTCAGCCACTCCCCGCAAAATCGTATGCGTGATCGTTAACGCCGTGAATAAACTCACCAAAATACCTATCCCCAGAGTAACCGCAAATCCGCGGATCAGACTTGAACCAAAATAATAGAGAATGACTGAGGTAATCAGCGAGGAAATATTAGAATCTCGGATTGAAGTCCAGGCACGCTTGAAACCGGTATCAATAGCTAAAACCAGCGGACTCCCCGACCGCAACTCCTCCTTCATGCGTTCAAAAATGAGAATATTGGCATCGATCGCCATCCCCACCGATAGGATAAAACCGGCTATCCCAGCCAGGGTCAGGGTCACCGGCAGAACAATAAATATCGCTAGTGTGATCAGGGCATAAATAAGCAACGCCACCGAAGCGATCAGCCCCGGCAAACGATAGTAGATCAGCATGAACAGGATGACTAGCAGAAGTCCGATCAACCCAGCCATAATGCTTTTCTGAACCGACTCGGTGCCTAGAGTGGCTCCGATATTGCTCTGCGACACCAGCGTGATCGGCACCGGCAATGCGCCAGCATTCAATTGGATCGCCAACTGTTTAGCGGCCGGGAGATCAAAGTTACCGGTGATGATCGCCGAATCGCTATCGATCTTACTTTGCACGGTCGGCGCCGACAGCAGCTCTTTATCTAAAAATATCGCCAGCGGTTTATTTACATTCCGCCCAGTCACCTCGGCGAACAACTTCCGCCCTTCCTCATCGAACTGGATCCCGATCTGAGGCCTGGGGACTATCGCTGAGTTGCTCTGGTCGAACTGTACCTCGGCCTTTTGGAAGTTGGCGCCGGTCAAACTAGTTTCTTTCCAATCCTCATATTTTTCCGATTTGAAATTATCCCCTTCAATGCTTTTACCCTCAACTCCTTCTCTAAACTCTAACTGAGCCGTCTCCCCGATCAACTTAATCGCTTCGTTGACATCTTTCACTCCGGGCAGTTCAACGATCACTCGCGAGTTGTCGCGAGTTTTTTGAATAGTCGGCTCAGTTACCCCCAGTGCGTCGATCCGCCGCCGAATCACCTCCACCACACCGGTAGCCGCGTCAGCCGCTCCTTCGGCGCTCACCTTCGACAAATCGGTCTGATACACCAAATGTGTTCCACCCTGCAGGTCCAAACCCTGGTGCACGGCAAACCCGGTCTTCAAACCCAAAAACTTCGCCACCGGCGGAATGTCCACAACAACAGCGCCCACCAGCACCACCGCAATAAAACTAATTAACCAAATCCTCTTATTCATATTTATTCCCTGAGCGAAGCCCTTTTCCGTCATCCTGAATTTATTTCAGGATCCATCCCAGATTCTGAAACGAGTTCAGAATGACGAGATAGTGTTTCACCACTCTCTTACTTACCCGCTTACCTGTTTACCAGCTTCTCACAATCTCTCCACTTCCCCCTTTTCTTCCAACTGCGTAATGATCTTTTTAATATCCTGGTCTTTGCTCTTCTGCATAACTAGAAGCGAATCTTTAGTGTCCACGATGACCAGATCCGAAACCCCAACTACAGCCACCAACTTACCCTCGTTCTCGTTAAAAATCAAGGTGTCCTTAGCGTCCACCGCCATCACCCTGCCCTTTTGGACCACCCCATCCTTGGCCTCGGTTAAGATATCGTAGATGGCCTGCCAACTACCGACATCCCGCCAGCCCAACTCGGCCGGGATAAGAGCCAGCTTGTCGGTTTTCTCAAAAATGGCGTAGTCAATCGAGATCGCCTCCAGAGTCGGAAAAATCTCATTTAATACCTGTTCTTGCTTATCGGTCCCCCACGCCGCTTGGATTTTCATTAGGCCGGTGTACATCTGGGGCAAGTACCGTTCATATAAAGTGAGGAGGGTTTTAACCTTCCACACAAAAATCGCCGTGTTCCAGTAAAAGTTCCCGGCCGCCAAGTACTCCTGAGCCATTTTTAAATTCGGCTTCTCTATAAACCTAACCGCCTTATACGCTTTTACTCCGTCAATGGTTGTTAGTTCCCCACCCGCTTCCAAATACCCAAACCCCGTCGCCGGATACTCCGGCTCTGCCACAATATCTATCAAATAATCGGGGTGTGTTCGCAGAACTTTTTCCGCTAATAGAATTTTATTTTTGTACTCATCTTCAAAGCGAATAAAATGATCCGCCCAGGCGTTAATCATGATGGCCTCTGGGTCATGCTTGGCCAACACTGCCGCCGCCAGTCCTACCGCTGCCGCTGTATTCCGTTTAGCCGGCTCCAATATCAAACGCTCGGGTGACAACCCAGGCAATTGCTGACAAAACTCATCTCGGTAAGCTACGTTGGTAGCCACCCAAATATTATTGGGCGGGACTATCTTGCTCACCCGCTCATAGGTTTTTTGCAGCATGGTCCGGCCACCCACAAACGGCTTGATCTGCTTCGGATTGTCCCGCCGGCTCGCCGGCCACAGCCGGGTCCCCTGCCCACCGGCCACTATCACTGCATATAACATAGTAAGAATTATGCCCCACCGAAGCGCAAAAATCAAACTACTATTTACAGACCCGCTCCACCAAAACTCTTGACTAAACCTGATTTTTGTTCATCTTCCCCTCTCCGTCATCCCCCGGCTTGACCGGGGGATCCATCTTTTGGTCTTATGGTCGGCCACATCAAAACCCTTGACATAATCTGATTTTTGTGCTACAATGGAGTGAAAGGGTAATTTATAATAGCCCCTCAAAAGAAAAATAAAATGAAAAAACAACCGTCCATTTTCCACAAACTTTGGGGGCTGGTCGAAAAAGAGCTAGAAGCTTCCTTGGCCGTTTTGGTCGTGCTGGGAGCTATTTTTGGATATTCCTTAGCTGGCACCGAGCTGGTCACCGGCGACATTCAGATCGCCCAAACCACCCAGTCATTCATGATCGGTGGCCGTTCATATAGCGCCCTGAACTTCTCCACCAAAAACGTAGCCGGCGCTTATCGCGTCCGGTTGACCCCCGCGAACGTCTCGCCCAGTGATGTGGCGCAGACCACGGCTGGTGCCCGCGGCCAAGCCACCGGTGCCAACTATGTGTTCACCCTTAGTCTGGACGAACCATTCACTGGTAGCGCGTTCGCTTGGGGCGAGTTCTCTCGTGTCCAAATCAACAACACATTAGTCGCTTCCCCATTGGGAGCTGCTCATCTTGCCAACGACAACCAACTAGTTATTACGTTCGTTGGCGGCGAAACGTTGAGCCGCATCGCCCTCGTTCCTGGCACTGTTAGCGATGCTCCGGCGGTCAAGCCGGTGGCTTCGCTAAATATTTTGCCCGGCTCAGCTACCGTTACAGTCGGTGGTGAGTACACCTTCATCGCCTTACCTCGCGACAATACTGGCATTACCGTCAGTAATGCGCTCATCAATTGGTCAGTTGATAATACTTCTCTAGCCACTATCAATTCGGTTACCGGTCAGCTTAAAGCCCTGAAAACTGGTCAGCTGGTGGTGAAGGCTGTCACTGATGGCGCGGTAGCTTCAGCTACCGTTACCATCATCCCGGCGGTTGTTACGGCGCCGATCAAAACCATCACCGAGAAACCGGATACTACCACTTCTATCTACCCGGGTGCACCGGAATCCACTATTTACCCTGGTGCACCGGAAAATGGTTCCGTGCTCGATAAAGTAGCTGGCGCTTTGACTGCGCCCGCCACCGGCGGTAGCACGGTTGAGACCAAGACCGCGGTCGGCACAGCCCTCGACGCCTTTGCCGCCGAGCAGGCCAAGATCGCCCAGACCAAGAACTCGATCTATGTCTCGCAAACGGTCTTAAATCAAATCCTGGCGGAAAATACCACGACTGCCACCCAACGCTTCGGAGTAAAAATCGCTCTTGGCGTCCAGCAAATCATCTCTGACCTGAAAGAGATGTTCAGCCCAGCCAGCGATCAGAATGTCTTCAAGAAAGTCGGCCTGCTCATCGTTGACCTGTTCACTAACCCCGGTGATTCTGGTGCCGCCCCGACCGGATTCGGCGGAAGCGAAGTTGAGCCTCAATAACTTTTCGCTCTCGAAATGCCAAGTAGACCTCTTGTTAAAAAGGAACTCATCCGGACCATAGAGACCGAGTTAATGTTTGCCTTGGCTTTGGTTGTACTTTTGGGTATGGTATTAGGCTACGCCTTGGCAGCAGCTACCACCTCGTCTCAATGGACTACCAAACCATCTTCTCCCGCGGACACCTCGATTATTACCCCGTTAGGCTTTGACGGAAGCGAAAGCGATCTACTTTTTTGAGTATCAGTTCTAGCAAGTTATTCGTCCGGGGACAACATCAACTCCCGGATTTTTTTAGAGTACCCATATTCTCCCTGACGCTCTGAAGCAGTCAATGCTTCGGTCAACAAACGTTGACATTCCCTCTCACCACCAATTGAACGCTCCCATAATGCACTCTCAATCAGAGCCTCTGGGCTCCCGCCACCTTGTTTGAGGGTAGCAACACTATCGACGAATTTGGCCCGAGTACGCTCTGGTTCTACCCCAAGACCGGCATCGCATAGCGCCTCAGCTAAGGCCACAAACCCCTTAGTCGCTTGATTAGTCAATTGAGTGGTAGGTACATTCTGCGCCACTGCCATAGCTGCTTCGAACTGGCCTAACTTGGCCAGAATGAACGCTCGTTCAGCCACGTACCGATTATGTCGTTCCATGTCTCCTGTTGTACGCCGGTCACCGTTGTTCTGCCCCAGAGCGTCAATCGTCAAATCCATAACCCGGAGCGCTTCACTAAAGTTACCCTCGGCCTCCAATACGCTAACCAGATTTGTATAGATACCTATCTCCTGAGCCGGTGACCAATCCCGAGCCATCTCCAGCGCCTCAGAAAGATAGTTCTTAGCTTGTTGCCAATCCCCTTGCCGCCTGTGGAATTCACCCAAGTTACTTTTTAAGAAGGGAATACCAGATTTGTAATCATTCTTTACACTTACTTCCAACAATTCCTTTCCCAGCCGGATGGCTTCATCCACTTTACCTTGGCGTCCCAAAGTCCAGACTTTAGCATTAGTCGTGAGGTACCACTTTTTTGTATCACCGGCCAACTCAGCATAGACTAAAGCCTTGTCATAGAGCGCCAACGCCCCGTCCCAATTGTTGGACTTGGATTCACAGGTACCGTAGTTGGCGTAGAAACTAGCTAGATTGCTTGTCAATGTTTTAATCTCTGAGTGACCTTGTTCTGACCTACCAACTAACATTGTGTCAGCCTGCTTTACGATTCCGTCAGCATACTTCTCTGCCAGCTCCAGCGCACCTTTAATATTACCCGAGAATCGATGCGCCGTGGTATCAATGGCGGCCAACATTAACCGCAGATTTATTTGACGAATCGGCTCTTTTATCTGAGTCTCAAACCTGTTCAAAGCCTCAACCCCTCTGCCTACTATCTCAAGCGCATCACCGTAATGTGTATAACCACTCTGCAAGTACACCCGTGCCAATTTTTCGTGGGCTTCAATAAAGTCACTGACAACGTGTTGTGTTTCCGTCTCGCTTAATCCAGCCCAATTTTCACGCCGACGACGATTTTTTTGTTCTTGTCTGGCAATAGAGGTCGTGCTATCAGCTGAACTATCTTGCTCAATAAAGTTTTCTTTGAATATCTTGATAGCATCACTGTAAGTATTGATAGCGATACCGTAGTGCACCACATCTTCTCGGGCAAAGTTCCTATCCCCCAACAAAATTTTGTAGTGGATAGCTTTGAGAAAATTATCGCTACCGCCAAATAGCCGCGCCAGATCCTCCAGGCGGTCTGCGCCATACTTGCGTTCGATCAGTTCCCCCGCCCGACGAGATATCTCTTCATCCGAGATAACGAATTCTCGGCCGGCTACGCTTACCAAAATATCGGCCGTAATGTTGTGAACGGCCTCCCAAATGCGTTCGTGAGTGAATGATAGCTCTTCACGAGTCAGCTCATCCCTATCCTCGATCAGGTTGCGCCGCCTGCCCAACTCCATATATTCGCCAAGTTGTTCGTAGCTCATTTCCCCCAGCTCCGCCACATCCGCTAGGGAAAAATCCCGTCCCAGATATGCTGCGAATTTGAACACCTGCTGCGCCCGCTTAGGCAGAGACCGAAACGCGTCGCGTAGACCCTCGCCGGTCCCTTCGCTTAATTCTTTGACTGTAGCTTCGTCAATATAGTCCCGGATCCGATACTCGTTACTGCCATAGGGCACTAGGAACCGATATGGTTCTTTCGTCTTGGGGTTTACCCGATCGGGATAAACCTCATGATAATAAGTCAGCCCTTTCAAACTGGCCCGGCCTTGGAAAGGATTCCCGTCCGAAAGCTTAAATGTCATATCGCGCAATCGCTCATTGGCACGGATGCGTTTGTAGGTCTCACTCTGGAAATCGCTCCTCCAACTCGTATCTCCGGCCAACTCATGCTCGGCCAGCTCCCTCATCCCCTTTATATAGAAATGCGCCAAGATGAAATTTGCCCAATCTTTTTTCTCTAGTGGCCCCAGTTCGATATCAACCCGCCGCTCTGGATCGATCCGCAAGAATTTCAGTTTTTCCGCGTGCGGCCGCATGACCAAGTCGTAAACCACCCGGCTGTCTTTGGTTTGCACTAGAACATACTTCAGCAACTCCAGCGAAGGATGATCCGCCCAATGGATATCTTCAAACACTACCAGCACTGGTTTGTCTTTGGACCGCTCGTCCAGCATCCGGCTAAATATCTCCGCCGCTTTTCCGACAAAGCCCGGGAAACGCTGGCTATCTTCTACCTCAACCTTAGCCAGACGAAAGCTCTCCGCCATCAACTGAGCGTATTGAGTGTAGTTTGGATCTAACTTTGTCAGTTCAGATTCTATCCTGACTAACACTTCGGCAGGAGTATCTTTGTCCTCGACATTAAATAACTTACGAGCCACCCCCCGCCATAGTTGATAGGCAGTATTCTCGCTATCACTATAGCTTTTACCCTTGAACGCCTCGACATTGTCACGCCGGGGGTGACGCTCGAGATAGCGCTCGGTAATGATCGTGTCAGTTAAAAGCGACTTGCCCTCTCCTGCCTCGGCCGAGACCACCACAACCCGTTGGCATTTCTCGCGGATGGCCTCATCGATAGTGCGATTAATAAGTTCTACTTGTGCGTTGCGCCCAACTAATCGGGCTCCACTGGTATGTTCCAGAGTTTCCCCAAAGCTTTCCACTCGCTTGATCTCATAGGGGTGACCATGCCCACGGCGGCTCTTTAATACCTGGCCCCCAGGGACTTCCTCGGCTTCAATGCGTAGAGTATCCTCAGCATCAAGTATGGTATAGCGATCAGTACGGATCCGACCGACTGGCGTTTCGCTGGCAAAGTGGGCCGCAACATTCGCAGCATCTCCAATAAAGCCCAACTCCTCTTTGGTTTCTTCAGGTGGCAAACTGCCATGCACCTCGGCTACCACCCCCGTCATCCCCCGATAGACCTTGCCAGAGCTAATCCCAATACTAATATCCAACCCCATACGGTCGGCAATGTCGAGGATACCAAAAGATGTTTTCATCGCCCGTGCGGCCGGTGGGGTACGTTGGCCAAAAAGCACTATCTTCGGTTTATCATCCGGCACGAATTTCTCCAGTAACATATGATGCTTGTGCGCCAATTGATTCACCTGCCCCAGAAATTGCTCTAATTTCTGCAATGTGGTTGATATCTCCCCGGCAGCTACTTCTTCTAAGATCTGGGCCTGCATCTCACGGAAATTATGCAACCGGGCAAACACGAGCGAGGCGGATTTTCGCTCTGCGTCGAATAGATGACGCTTGAGCCCTTCGCTCCTGAGATCGAAATTCAAACTGGGATGCAAGAATTTGGCCCGCCGCTCGATCTCGGCAAAGCTGGTCCGACCCCTGCTGGTCTCTTCAGCTTCATGCTTGCGCTGCTCATCGTAATACTCACCCACGACCTCATAATTCTGATAATACTCCAGCGCCACTCCGCTACCGCGAGCTATTTTGGCTTCCTCTGGCAGCAGTGGTAATAAATTATCCGCCACATAAATATCACCGGCCGTGGCATTACCTTGCAACTTTTTGGCCCGGACCACCGTCTCCCCCAACACAATGGGTAAATTCCGCTTATCACTAATTTCCAAATAGCCAAACAGCACCGGACCGGCGGCCACACCACCACTGATCTGCACATCCTTGCGCTCTTGCATCGCCTCACGTACCTGGGAAGCAAAGTGTAGCATTCGCTCTTTGTATCCGGATCCGCGAAAAACATAATTCACTTCGTCACCAGCGAACCCCACCACCTCCCCTCCTGCCGGTCGAGCTTTAATATCGATCAAACCGAACACGCTACGGATCAAATTATTAACTCGTTGGGCTCCTTTACCCCCCTGACCTTTTCCTTCCTCCCGCATCTCGGCCTCGGCCAGCCCAGTAAATGGGGTCAAATCCAACACTACAAAACCAGCTTCTTCTACCCAAGGTTTAGATTCTGGATTCTGGAGCAAATACTCTGGGATGGCTTTCCCCATCAAATAAGCTTGTTCAGCCCGGGCCAATTCGGCGCGCAAAGAGGTCCCTTGTAACTCCCGCCAGTTGCGTTCTCTGGTCTCGACGGTAGCCGCTGCCCGCCCGATGGCTTCTATCTCTGCCCTCTCTTGGTCTGGGATTACCTCGTAAGGTGGCTCGGACTCACCGGCAACCGCCTCGCCGTTTGATAGCTGTTTTATTTCGGCCGCTTGCAGGGCCTCTATCTTCCGTTGGATATCCAAAACCCCGCCATCTTGCGTTGACGGTCTCCCCGCATCCTCCTGCGAAACAAACCCCGGTCTGCCCCCATGTAAACTCTCCATACTTTGATTATCCTACAGATATAGCCCCTTGTAGCCCCCTATAGAAAAACCCGCTCTGGAAGCGTAAAAATCATACCACAAACACCAAAAAAATCAAGTAGGCAAGAAAAAAGCGGTCCTTACTACACAGTAGGACCGCCTAGACTTAACTCTCGAGCTAAGATTAACCCTAGCGGCGATCGAGACAATACAAGCGCATCGCCAACGGTTCTCCATCCGCCCAATTGGGCCAACCAAGATATATCACGATTAGCATACCTGGCGAAGGGGCAGGAATGTCCAAATTCTGCCAACAAACTCCATCTTCTTTGACTGACATAGGGAAATGCTCCGCATCAAACAGATTCCCCAAGTGATCGTCCCGACCCACCCCCTCGCCCGTCATTGCGTCGACATAGCCCCATCTGGCGATTTGCGGGAAAGGATACGCCCATAGGTTTAGATGCGCGTCACTTGCACGGATGGGAGTTAAACCATGTCTACCCCACTGCGACTCATCCACGAACGGCAGGGGCCGAGAGAAGTTACCCCCCAAGTAGAGCGCCGGTTCCTGGTAATTCAATTTCAGCCCGCTTGGCCAGCTGGGTTGAGCCTGGTCTAGATCTGCGCTAGCACGATAGGTTCCGATCTCCAGCCATCGAGAGTCTTCTGTCGCACGTACTAGATGGTGGCCCTTTTGGCGACAGGAGCCGCAGGGTTGTAAGTGATTGGGGCCCTGATCAATATCGCAAATCTCAATCGGGACATATCCTCCCCAGCCGGCCACCATTAAATGGAGGTTTGTTCCGTCGTCGAACAAATTGGGCGGGATTACCCCCGTGATGGTCACGCTTCGCGTCTTGGGCCAGATGTAACTGGGAGCCATCGGCTCAACTGACATATCATTCAAAAAATACACTGACCCTCCGTGGCTAAATTGCTCCACTCGCGGCTCTAGGTAACACAATTCGTTGATTGCCCCCAGATTGATGGTAACGGATATCTCGTCCCCTGCCGCCCACGAGTTCTGTAATTTACCGCTGGTCCCGACATAGGTAACATCCTGAATACCCATTGGAGAACCTTGCTGTATCACCAATAGGATATGAGGAACACTCATGGCGACAATAACCAGAATCCCTAGCATGACCAGACTACTAAGTGTCGTTGACCGCATCTCGCCATACCTCCCTTGTTAAGTTTCATCCCGCGAGGGCAGGATGTGCCTCTAGTAAAGCCCCAAAGCTGCTCCTAGTCAATAAAAAAGCGGGCCTTGCGGCCCGCCGTTAACTGACTTCTAAGAGAAAGAAGGAATTGGGATCATAGTAGTTGCGTAGCAAATACTTCCCGGGCGACAAACTCACGTGGAATTGGGCGCTCCCTTGCTTGGTGTCGCCAAGATACTGAACGAAGTTGGTAGTGCCGCTAGATCTATCCAGGGGAAAGAATTCTATCTCACGTACCCCGAAGATCATCCCCAACGATACGGCCGGTCGTGCAAACACATCAAACTCTCTGGCAACGATATTAATCTCTGCTTCTGGCTTGCCCCAGAACTCGGTGAACTCGCCCTGCAATCGAGCCTTGCCGTCCTTGGCAGTGGGGAGCAGCGCTTTGCCGCGCTCACTTCCGACAAAGAATCCTTGGCTGTTTGATGACGATGCCGTTGCCGGCGCAGCCGGTGGTATGTAGTTGTTGCTTGTCGCCAGGCTGGGCTGGGCTGGCACCAAATTAATCTTGGGCAAAAGCCCCATCCAGTTAGCCAACAGCGCGATGATAATGATGGCCCCGATCAGGAACCACATCGTCGGATTTTTCAACATCAGTACAACCTCCTTATCGGTATCCACCGATCGTACATCAATCCTTAATCCTTCAAGAACATCACGTAGTGCTCGCCTCCAACTGACAGCAACACAAACCTGGTATCAGGCTGAGTTGGGATAGCAACATGGAACGTAATCGCCATAGCATCGGTTTCTGCCGCCTCCGGCTGAATCAAATACAACGGGATAGGGTCGCCCAAGGCGCAACCCATGACTGCCAGCTCAGTCGGATGTGGATGATCGTAAATCACGATATCCCAATCACGATCAGCGACCAAGTTGTACTCATCGACTCGAGTCAGGCTGATTGGCTCATCCCCCGCCATCGCCATCAGCTTCTGACCATTTAACCAAACGCCTGATGGCGCTGAGTAGCCGGTGAAAATAGGCCATAGAATCAACGCCAAGATCGTGATGAGAACCGCGGAGACGATCACTCCGCCAATCCATCTGTCTAGATGTTGTTTCAATCCATCACCTCTGGTTGTAAAGATTACAAAAGCGCCCCCAGTAAAGCAAAAAACCCGCTTCCAGTCAACCCCGCCAGCTAGTTTTAAGCTCTTGAAACCGCCCCTCCAAAATCGCCTGCCGCGCCGTACTAATTAAGCGATAATTCTGATGCCAGTTGTGGGCCATCAGTTGCCGCATCACCTCCCTATCCCCGGCCTTAAACCGAGCTCGAATGTCGGCCCGGCTCACCCCGCTCCGGCAGACCGGACAGTTGCATTGGCTATCCAGCCCCGTTTTATCAGTGGCATAGCGCGCATTATTAATATCAAAATATTGGCCACCCCATAACCACACCCGACCGTGCCGCCCCTCGCGAGTGGCGGCGATGCCGTCAAAACTATCTATTCCCCGTTCAATGCACTCCAAAATATCGATTGGCTTACAGACGCCTAGCAAATGCCGTGGTTTATCATCTGGTAACCGTGACACGCAAAACTCCACCATTTTATACATGGCTGACCGCGGTTCATCCCAAGCCAATCCCCCGATGGCTACTGCCGCCACCGCATTTTGCGGGGTCCCGCCATTGGCGGTGAGAATTTTCCCTCGTAATTGCCGCCGAGCGTCCCACAGACTTATTTGTCTTGCCAACTTATTCAGCCCACCCTGCACAATGTAATAAAGTTTGTCATCGGCAATACCGCGTGACCGCTTAAACCACACGGCCGTCATGATCGCTGACCAAACAAATTTCAGCGGATTTTTGTCCATCGTGTAAACGGTGTTGTCCAGCGGCATGATCAAATCAACGTTGGCGCCCCTCCCCCACTCCACCACTTCACGCGGCGTAATAAAACTTTGTTTGCCCTTCACCGCCAAACCTATCCCTCGCAGTGTCTGCCGCACATGACGGCCTAAACTGACCATCTGAAATCCGCCAGAATCGGCCATCACCGGCCCCGGCCAATCCACCCCCTCCCGTACATCAGTCGCCCCCGCCTCCCGCATCCAAAAAGTATTCCTGAGCAGTATCACATCCCGCGCTGTGGTAATATCTTCCGGCTTAAACCCCCACTTCTCCAAAGCGCGAGTGTAATTTAAAGTAATGGTCGGCGTGGGGACAACTCCATGGTCCGTGATTAGCTCCCCTGCCCTCGCCCGCCCGTCAGTAGCTAAAATCCTAAATTCCATACTTCCGCATTCTATCACTCCCCCTTGAGCAAACTGTGTCAACCAGTTAGAAAATCGCCCGGTCTGGATAGCGCTGTTCGAATTCCGGTCTGCCGGAAAAGTTCGCGTTAAGTCCAGAAAGGACGATTTTCTATTTTGGTTAACAGTTTGTGAACGGGGGAACGGCTTTGGTTACTTTCGCCAAGACGAAAGTAACCGCGGGTTAAGCGCCGCGCGGGCGCTTATTGTAAACTTACTTTTGCCCCCGCCTCTTCCAACTTCTTCTTCATCTCTTCGGCCTGTTCTTTCTTCACGCCTTCCTTTACCGTCTTCGGCGCGGCCTCAACTAAGTCCTTAGCTTCCTTCAGACCCAGCTCCGGCACGACTTCCCGCACAGCCTTAATGACACCGATCTTGTTAGAACCAGCATCGGTCAGCACCACATCGTAGGCGCTCTTCTCTTCCGCGGAGACGATGGCGGCGGCAGCTCCGCCCGCGGCAGCCACAGCCACCGGCGCAGCGCTAACTCCAAACTTATCCTCCAGTACCTTAACTAGCTCGGCTAGCTCCAGCGCCTTCATATCACTAACCATGTCCACTACTTTCTTTGCGTTAGCGGACAACATACTTTCATCGACCTTTTTCTCCTCCTTGGCCGGCTCAGCCGGCTTCTCCTCCACCGCGGCCGGAGCCGCTTCAGCAGACGCCTCAACGGTCGCTTCCGCAACTTCTGGGGCCTGCTCTTCTGGGTTGACGTTTTGTTCGTCTGCCATAATCACTCCTTAACCTTTAGCCTGTATAGCTTTTATAACATTGTAGAAAGATTGCAAATTCCAATTCAGCGCATAGACAAAGTTGCTGGCTGGCGCATTCAAACTGCCTACCACTCGAGCCAACAGCTCCTTCTGCGACGGCAACAGCGCAAGTTGGGTCACGGTCTCAGCCGGCACTACCTCACCATTAACGATCCCTAGTGCGATATGAACTTTATTGTCACTACCTTTGGCAAACTGATGCACCAATTTAGCGATACTCACCTCGTCCTGCCCACCATAAGCCAGGGCGTAGCTCTTGCCTGTCTTTGCCGTCTGCACACCGCTCAAGCCGGCATGTTTGGCGGCGATATCAAACAAGGATGATTTTACCGCAGTGTACTTCACTCCCTGCTCCCGAGCCTTCTTCCGGAAGTCGTCCAAATTAGACATCGAAAGACCTTGGAAGTCAGTCAGTACGCCAAACTCAGTTCCCTTCAGTTCAGAAGTAAGTTTGTCGATAACCGCCCCTTTTTGTTCCTTAGTCTTTGGCATATCGTCTTCTCCCTTTGTCATCCTGAACTCGTTTCAGGATCTAAACTTATAAAAATCCGTCTCCTCCGAGACGGAACAACCTGCTCCTAGATGCTAGATGCTAGCCCCTAGATGCCAATTGCCCTTCTCGGCAGGACTTATCCGTCAGCTCTGACGGACCTGCTGTCTTAAAAAGGATACCTGCCCATAGTAGCGGAGCCGGCGAGGGGTGTCAACCCCACATGATATAACGACATGTTGCCCAAATCACAATCTGGGCTGTAATCTTACCAATAAGGAGTTAGCCGACCATGAAAATAGCCAAGCCCCAGGTGTTTCTGGTGGGACAGACTGGCATTAATGTGCCGGGTCTGGAAGCGTACCTCAAAGAGACTGGCAACCAAGAATTCCTGGAGGTAATCGCCGAAGCCCGCACCCAAGGCTTGGGTGACAACGAGCTTATCTCCAGCTTCTTTGCCAAGTTGTGTTATCGTTCCCTCTCACTTG
The DNA here is from genome assembly GCA_001029795.1 of candidate division Kazan bacterium GW2011_GWA1_50_15. Taxonomy (GTDB): domain Bacteria; phylum Patescibacteriota; class Kazan-3B-28; order Kazan-3B-28; family Kazan-3B-28; genus Kazan-3B-28. The sequence goes on along the minus strand of CP011216.1, from coordinate 81,091 downwards.
GCAAGAATGCGAATGTCAAAAAGATCCGCTCGATCAAAGATAACATCATTCGCACCATTGAGGAGGGTCACGGGTCAATCTTCGAACACGCGTGTTTTAATTTTGCCCTCCATGATGTTTCGCGCGTTCTTACTCACGAGCTGGTCCGCCATCGGGATGGGGTGGCATTCTCTCAAGAATCTGGTCGCTACTGTCGTCTCGGTATCGACATTACCGGCATGTACATCCCGCCGGAGATAGGCAATAACCCCGAAGCATTAGCGATATTCGTTGAAGCTGCCGAGCACGCTCTGCTAAGCATAGAGAAACTATACGAGATCTTTGAGATCGACGAACACGACTTCGCGCGAAAGAAGAGCCTTACCTCGGCCATACGCAGAGTTGCCCCTACCGGCATCGCTAACGAAATCGGATTTTCTGCCAACCTACGAGCCATGCGCCACATCATTGCCGCACGCACTAACGAAGGCGCCGAGTACGAGATTCGCATGGTGATAGGACAAATCGCCAAGATAGTCGAAGAACACTGCCCACTTCTACTGCACGGTGGTGTCAAGAAGGCTGTTGCCGGCTTGTATCAGTGGGCCTTCCCTAAGCACCTTTAACCCAAGAAAAAAACCGCCCAAAGGGCGGTTTTTCATTGTGGGACAAGGACAGTCTCGAGTACGCGCTGATGGACAACCGCTCTGTCGGCAGAAGCGTCGACGAGCCGAAGCTCTGGAAACTTGCTCACGATCAACAGGAACTGCTGATGCACCAACTCCAGAAACTCTTTCCGTTCGAACAGATCCCGTTCGCTGGTACGCTGTGATAAGCGCCCCATCGCCAATTCTGGAGTCAAGTCGAGATAGAAAGCTGCCTCGGGCCGAGGCAAGTTCTCATTCATCTCGAGTAGTTGCTCGTAAGATACCCCATCCGCCACTCCATAGACTAGCGTGGAATAGATATATCTTACGCAGACAACCTTAACTCCCAGATCAAGATGTTGGCGGATCTCGGTCAGATGCCGTTTACGGTCTGCGACATACATCCGCTGAAATGTTAGCGCATCCGGCTTAGGTAGTTCTCCTTTTAAGATCTTACGGATAGTAAACCCCATGTGCGTATCGGTCGGCTCATTCGTCCGCCAGACCGTTTTACCCTGCTGATGGAACCAATCCGCTAACAGATCCGCCTGCGTGTCCTGTCCTGAACCATCCATCCCTTCAAACACAATGAAATTACTCAAGGTACGACCAGTCATAACCGACCTCCTTTGGCTAGTTATCCCGTACTGCCAAATCCGCCCCGGCTCACCGCCGCGGTCTGTTCAACTTCCAACAACTGGACTTGCTCGATCTTCACAAAAATTCCCTGTCCGATCGCTTCGCCCCGCTCGACTGTAATATTCTGATCACCGACATTCTGAACTTGGAACTTCAATTCATCCTCCGGCCCGCAGTAGTCCGAATCCACTATCCCAACACTATGCGGTTTAATTAACCCCGGTTTCTTACTCGGTGTTGAACTCCGCATCGTCAGTAGCAGCATATACCCAGGCGGTGTCTGTACGATCATGTTACAAGGGATACGTGTTATCTCACCCGGCCGGATCACTGTATCCTCACGGGTGATCAGATCAAATCCAGCCGCGCCAGCGGTTTTGTATATCGGCAGGGGCAAGGTCTTATCGATTCGCGTTATTCTAACTCTCATGACTCTGCATTATATCATCCCCGCCCGAGGACACCGCCATTGGAGTTCTGGCGTCCTGAATTAGCAAAATTAGTGCAGCGAAGGCGTTGTTTGAGAAGTCCGTCAGCTGACGGACGACGAGTTCGCCGAAAGCCAGAAAGCTAATTTTGCTTCCATTCATAGCCAGAATGACTGGCGGACGGCTTTGGCTACTTTCGCCAAGACGAAAGTAGCCGCCGATGCAACGCGGCGCAGGCGTTGCAAAACCTAAACGGAGTTCAAATCGATTTTTATTCCCGGCCCCATTGTACTCGAGAGAGACAGTTTCTTGATGTAGGTACCCTTAGCACTACTGGGCTTGGCCGCCCGCACAGCTCCCAGGATTGCGTTGAGGTTGGCCTGCAGATCTTCAGCCGCAAACGAGACCTTACCGAAACCCATATGGATAATGGCATCCTTATCCAAGCGAAACTCGACTTTCCCCTTTTTGAATTCCTCCACTGCCTTAGCCACATCAGTGGTAACGGTACCAGATTTAGGGTTAGGCATCAGTCCTTTGGTCCCCAATGTCTGGCCCAACTTGCCTAGCTGGGGCATCACGGCCGGCGTGGCGATGACCACATCAAATCCCAACCAGCCCTTTTGGATCTTCTCGATCATATCCTCCAGACCCACAAAATCGGCGCCGGCCGCCTCGGCCTTTTTAGTGTCAGTCGCTTCGGCCAGCACTAGAATTTTCGGCTGTTTGCCGGTACCGGCTGGTAGTGTGACGGTTCCGCGGATGTTCTGCTCGGACTTTTTCGGGTCCAAACCCATCTGCAGATGCAATTCAGCGGTCGCGTCGAACTTGACCGGTGAGGTCTCCTTCACCAGTTGGATCACCTCCGCTACCGGATAAAATTTATTTTTGTCCACCTTCGGCAAAACGGCCAGATATTTCTTGCCGTGCCCTCCGCCGGCTGGCGGACTTAATTGCACTTTCGGTTTCCGCTCTTTGGCTGGCTTGCTCTCTAATGCTTCCGACTTCTTAACTGCTTTTTTAGCAGTTGTCTTTTTCTCTGCCATCTTCTTCTCCTGCGTGGTCTTGACGTCCGAAGACTAATCGAACTCCCACCTCAAAGAATATAAATAATCAGTATCTGTCATTCCGGACTTGATCCGGAATCCAGACAAAAACACTATTTTTTAATTTCTGGATCCCCGATGTCGAGACGTTTCACTTTCGACTCGAGGATGACCACCTAGTTTATAACTAGTCGGTCACTTCGACCCCCATCTGTCGCGCAGTCCCCGCCAAGATCTTCATCGCCGCCTCAACATCATTCGCGTTCAAATCCGGCATCTTTTGCTCGGCGATTGTTCTAAGTTGGGCTTTGGTAATTTTGCCCACCTTCTGTTTGTTCGGCACGCCAGAACCCTTGTCCAAACCGATGGCCTTCTTGATCAGTTCCGAGGCCGGCGCCTGTTTTAAGATAAAATCAAAGGTCCTATCCTCATAGATAGTTACCACGGCCGGGATGACCTGTCCCATTAAGCTCTTGGTCTGCTCGTTGTACTGGTTGCAGAAATCCATGATCGCGATCCCGTGGGGACCGAGAGCCGTGCCAACAGGAGGAGCCGGGTTGGCACGTCCCGCCTCGCATTGGATCTTCACAACTGCTTTTACCTTTTTAGCCATACCTGGAGATTATTAAATATCCCTCCTCTGCTGTCAAGCAGGGCTTCCCTTTAACCAAAATCACGAACTAAGCTTCTGTTTGTGATTTTGAGAGGAGAAATGACGAGCCCCAGCAGCTGGCTTAGCCTAGTTAAGCCAGTGTCAAGGCGAGTCCATTTTGACGACATGGAGCCGGAGAGAGGAATCGAACCCCCAACCTTCGCTTTACAAAAGCGTTGCTCTACCGTTGAGCTACTCCGGCTTGCTTTAATAGATATTCCCTTAAAATCATCTTCAACATAGCATGTCCCTTTGTTATCTTCATATAGCTCTCACGACGCAATGCATCAAACTTATCAATAAACCCTTCGAAATATATTAGTGTCCAAGGGCCCCTGCTCTTGGTCGAAACATTTTTACCTACCTTATGTTCATACAACCTGCGTTTAATGTCTTGAATAAAGCCAATATAAAAATCTCGGTCGGTCTTACTTTGCAAGACATACACATAGTACATATTTTCATTATAGCCACAGTACTGCTCGCTAATGCTCGAGTACATGGCATAAACCACTTTTTGTCTTATATCGGTTTATGGTGCCGAGGGTAGGATTCGAACCTACGAAGGCTTGCGCCAACAGATTTACAGTCTGCTCCCTTTGACCACTCGGGAACCTCGGCAGATGACGCTAGAGATATTAAATTTTTAATTCTGTATGGAGCCGACGGGCGGATTTGAACCGCCGACCTACCCCTTACCATGGGGTTGCTCTACCAACTGAGCTACGTCGGCATCATCTAGTATCTAGCATCTAGGGACTAGTATTTAAAATAATCTCTCCTAGATACTAAATACTGACTACTAAACACTATTTGAGTTTCTCTTCCGCTTTTTTTAAAAGTTCAATGTAGTTTTCGTTTCTGGGATCTAAGATGATCGCCTTCTCATAACTGTCAGCCGCTCTACGATACTTCTTATTCATAAAGTACGCCAGCCCCAGATTTACCAGCCTAGACGCGATCTTGTCGTTGATGGAGACAGATTTTTCATACGCCTCGATCGCCGCGTCGTAGTCCTCCATCTCGTAGTACAACAGTCCTAGATTGTTGTAAAAGGTATCGTTCTCCGGCTCGATCTTCAACGCTGCCGACAACGCCGCTTTCGCGTCTTTGTAGTTCTTACTTTCCAAATAGATCAGACCTAGTTTGTTGAACAGTGATGCATCGTTGGGCTCTTTGGACAACAATTTCAGATAGGCCGCTTCGGCCTTTTTTGGTTCGCCCTGCTCGAACAGCTCATCGGCCTGCACCCGCAAACTCTTCTCTTGGGTCTCCGATTTCTTGCCCGTCTCCTTAAAAGTGGTCTCGGCGTCTACCGGGAGCTTTCTCAAGACCATGATCAGAGCCGCTACGGTTGCTATAAAAACAACTATTTCCCACATAAAAAAGTCCCTTCTTTAACCAGCCCAGTATATCAGAAAAGGTGTTCCAGTCCAGATAAGCCCCACAAGAGCAATCTAGTCAATCCCACCAATCTACACACCAATTCGCAGGTGTCCTTTTGGTTAGATTGGAATAAATTGGATAGATTGGTTAGACTCCCAGCAATAGCGCCTCCATCGCTACCCTGGGGTTCACATTGTCCCGCACCTGCATAACGGTCTGTTGTAGTCTTGCTAGCCGAGACCCCGATGTTATATCGGGTTGCTTCAACCACTCTTGGTGCCACACGCGTAACCCACTACGCAAAAACCTGATCGCGTCTTCTCGCTCACGCATCGTTTCAGCCCACCGAAACCTCTCCTCTGTAGTGCTCTCAAAAACTTGTAGCCAAAAGTTGGCTATAGACTTCTCTTCGTTCCATCGCTCTGGCTGCTCCATCATCAACTTAGCCCAACCCGCACTGCCTTGAGCGGCCAAGAGTATCGCATCGCCGATTTGTGGTAGCGCTTGTTTCATTTCACCATCAGTCAACGGCGTAAATGTTACTGGAACGGCTCGAGAGGTAATGGTCGGCAACATCCGCTGCTCGTCTTCAGCGGTCAAGATCAGCAGACTGTCCCCTAACGGTTCTTCGAGAGTTTTTAAAAGTGCATTTTGCGAAGCCTCGCTCAAATCTTCAGCATTTTCAATAATCGCTACCTTACATCGCGAAGCGATCGGCGATCGACTTAAAAACTTGATCAACGCGTCAGTGGCGGCTCGCATTGGCCCCGCCTGGTCCTGCGCCCGCAATTCTTCCAGCACATCCGCGAACATAAAAGTATCGGGGTGATTTTTTTGGGGGTTATTATGCACGGCCCTCGCCAACATCGTCGCTGTGGTCTTCCGACCCACGCCCTTAGGCCCCACGAATATCATCGTCTGAGGCAATTTATCATTAGCAAAAGCCGCACCCAAAAATGCCTTGGCCCGAGCCTGCCCCATTAACCCATCAAAAATGTTAGTAACCACCTCCATAGCTGGCGCTATTTCTTAACTAGAGGCGTACTCTCCAACACTGCGTCCACTAATCCGTAACTCTTGGCATCCATTGCTTCCATAAAGAAGTCGCGGTCGGTGTCTTTTTCTATCTTGGCCAGTTCCTGTCCGGTATGCTTAGCTAAAATCTCATTCAATTTGCTCTTCCACTTTAAGATCTCCTTGGCATGGATCTCGATATCGCTGGCCTGACCTTGCGCCCCGCCCAGTACCTGATGGATCATCACTCGCGAGTTAGGCAATGCGAACCGCTTACCATGTGAGCCACCAGCCAACAGGACCGCGCCCATCGAAGCCGCCATCCCTACGCAAATCGTGTTGATGTCCGGCTTGATGTGCTGCATTGTGTCATAGATCGCCATCCCATCGGAAACCGAACCTCCGGGGCTGTTGATGTAGAGCGAAATATCTTTTTTGGGGTCTTCGCTCTCTAAAAACAGTAGTTGAGCAATAACCGAGTTGGCCATATTGTCATCAATCGGCCCACCAATAAAAATAATGCGGTCTTTAAGAAGACGGGAATAAATATCGTACGCCCGCTCCCCCATCGGGGATTTATCGATCACCATTGGGATTAAGCTCATGTCGGTAAATGGTTAACTCCTATACAGAGCCATTATACCCTACTGGGCTAGCTGAAGGTGATATAGAGGTGACCGGTGGTCGAGACCAGGTTGGGTTCGCCCCGAATGTCAGCCGTGTTATCACGGCGCACTAGGGTCAAACGATTTAACTCCCGACTATGCGCATACGCCACAACCGCCCGCAGGGCGGCTGGAGAATCCAAGAATTCACATTCAATATCGCTCGTTGGCAACTGGTTCACATCCATAGTCTGAATTTGACGATAGGTTTTGGTATCGTTGATATCGGCCCGCGTTTTGGTCAGATAGTGCGAGAAATCGATGCTGGCTAAAACTAGGGTCTGGTTAGCCGGCAATGTCTGCTCCAACCACCGCATCACCGCATCTACCTCGGCTGGCGTTGCCGTTGATTTGAAAATCAATGGTAACCACCTTGCTTCCGGGAAGAATCGCTTCGCATATTCGACCTGCGCAGTGATGCCGTGCTCTTTTGTAAAACTATCCCCTTCACTGCCAGCCAACCCTCGTGCTCGGAGTTGTCCAACCAGCGACCAATCCGGGTGAGCCCGGCCATCGGCAGTCATAAAAACCCGACTGGTCGTCTGAATATTGGCTCGACCAGCATCGTAGTGGTTAGGGCTTAATATCACCACAAATCTTGGCTGAACCGCCGCCGCAAGGCCGCGATAGAACGCAGTTAACTCCTTTATAGAAATTGAGTCATGCGGCAAGATGGCCGCCTGCACCCCCGCGGCGATCGGGTCCTGCCCCGGCAAGTCCAAAATCCACTGCCAATTCAGCGCTTGGAATGGATAGACCGGTACTGGCGGCTGACCATTAGCCACTACGAGTAGTCCAACTACAACTAGCCCCGCTATCCACAGGTTCCAAGTATAGTTAGATTCTGTCCGCCGCATCTTAGCGATAGAGGCGGCCTCCCCATTCAACTGCCGTAAATCCGACTCGGGCTGGGGTTGGCGGTAATATCTGCGGAGCGACCACCATCGGCTGATCGAGCCCACAATAGTCAAAGAATACCCTGATAACTGTCTGTGGAGTAGGTATCACAGTTAATGGCGCATAACTATCAAACGCCGCTTGCGGAATAAATGTGATGAAGTAGTATGGTTTATCGCTTAGCCGCGGTAGCCAAAATTCCTTGAAGTCAGCGATCTCTGTGGTGTTCAGACCAAGCTGCGACAATTTGTTGCTAAAGAATTGGGACACTTCGCTTTGTTCCACTACAAAACCTTCTTTTGGTGTAGCAAAGTCAGTCGCGAATCCTTCCCAAAAGAGATATGGCCAAGTCTGCCCGCTAGCATCAGTCAGCGTACCATCGGGTTGCGCCGTGACCCGCCAACCGTTAGCACTGATAACTGGTTCACTGTAAGAGATACCCGAAGTCGGTTTCACATTCACAACTACCTGTTGAGTACTAGTTGGGTAAAGGTAAATTACCGGCTTGCCCATTTCGGCATCGGTGTAGGAGTAAGTCACTCTCACTTCAGCCTGCTTAATGCTGCCGCCTGTAAAGTACGCTTTTGCCACCAATCTCGCGTTATCGCCCACCAGATTGTTATATTGCGCACTCACTACGTATGACCAACTGGTATCACCTGGCTTGAATTTAGATAACGTGTACTCGTCTAGTTTCTTTTCGTAGCTCGTACCGTCTAACCCATCCCAATATCCAGTAGAATACATCGACACTATGATTTTGGTGGCATTGGGCGATACCGTCCCCCGAAAGGTATAGCTGGATGACTGATCTGACGGATGACCAAAGGTCAGGATCTCTCCGTTCGCTGGCGAGCTGACCGTAATGTAGGTTGCTCCCGCATAAGTATTGGCGGGCGGTGTAGTTGTTTGTGTATTAGCCGGCGATGTAGCTGTGTTGCTACTGAAGTCGTTCAAATTTATTGACGGCACGCTCGGAGTGGTGGTGTTGGTATAGATGTTAGCTGTGTTATCCGGCGCTGGATAAACTCCTCGGCTAGTACCGTAGTAGTAGCTAGCATAACCAACCCCAGCCAGCAAACCGAGACCGACAATCACATATACAAACTTCATGGCAACAAATTAGGTACTACACGGCTCCAGTATACTACTCAGCCGTTGCTATTTCTATTAGCCTATCGACAGCTTTTCTGGAAGAGAGCATCTGCTTCAACCGTCCTCTCCCCCGCTCATTGCCGTATTCTTTGTCGATATCCTCGGCACTTTGCGGGTATTGGGCCTTGATCCGTTTAATCTCTTCACCCACCGCCGCGTCGTCCGCTTCGATCTTTTCAGCCTCACGGAAAGCTTCTAAAGCCAACCCGGCCCGCACTCGTTGTTCAGCTTGGTCTCGCCATTGGTTCTTCAGCCCTTCTTCATTCACTCCCGCCCGCTTTAAATAGTCCTCAAATGTCATCCCGGAATGTTCGGTCTGATGCTTCAAATCGTGCACCATATTGTGCAGCTCTTGATCCACCATCTCCTTGGGAATATCCACTGTAGTCATCTTAACTAAGCCCATAATGGCGTCTTCGCGCATCTTGTCATCGGCTTTTCTGTTGCTCTCTTGCTCTAAAAACTTTTTCACGTCCGTCTTGAGATCTGCTAATGTCTCCATGTTGGCAGATTTTTTGGCGAATGCGTCATCAATATCTGGATAGTTAACTGCCTTGACTTGATGTAGTTTGACTTTGAACTTGGCCGGTTTCCCCGCCAAGTCTTTATTATGATAATCTTTTGGAAACTCCACCTCGACATCTTTATCCTCGCCAGCGCGCATCCCCACTAACCCTTCCTCAAATCCAGGAATAAATAACTTATCACCCAAAATTAACGGATGCTTCTTTGACGAGCCACCCTCAAACGGTTGGCCCTCCACAAAACCCTCAAAGTCTATCTCCGCCCAATCGCCTAACTTAGCTTCTCGCTCTACCGGCTGAAACTCCACCGCGCGCTTTTGCATCGACTTCAATACCTCATCGATCTGTTCATCCGTGACCGGCTCAACTGTTTTGGCCAACTTTAATTTGGAGTAGTCCCCCAACTTTACCTCGGGCATAACCGCCACTTCCGCTGTAAACATAAGCGGTTCCGTCAAATTGCCCTTATCCACGCTTATTTTTGGGAAAGCGATTGGCCGCAAAGCCTCCTGTTTGGCGGCTTTGGGATAGAACTCCTCTGCGGCTAGTTCTATCGCCGTACTCACCACCCTAGCCTCTCCCACATGAGTGATCACCACCTCTCGCGGAGCCTTACCTTCTCTAAAACCCGGGATTTTAGCTCCAGCCGAAGCCTTGGCCGCAGCCCTATCCAACATTTGTTCCCACTCGGAGCTATCCAAGGAGATGGTCAACCTTATCTGATTGTCTTTTCCCGCTGCTTTTTGGATTTGCATCCCGTTAGAAAATCAACCTAGCGAATATATGACTTACTTTTATACTCCTTCCGATCATCCCGATAGGTGATTTCTAACGGGACAGGTACCCCACTATATTGGTAGGATTACCTCTGTCTGTCAACGCAAAAAAGAGGGTCGCGTGGCCAACGCCAGCGACCCTGTTCCGAAAGGAACAACGTCCGCACCTAGGATACTTGCAATATAGCATAAAAAAATCCCCTCACCGTGGTGAGGGGACCATTCACACTATGTCTTAGGAGCTCCAACAAAAAGGACAACTGACGCAGTAGAGAAACATTACGACGACGGCCCAAACGCCCTAGGGAACCAAGGATATTTAAGTCTCATCGCAACCTCCCAACAATGCAAGATATCCTTATTATACAAGAAAACCCCCTCGCCTAACGGCTCGGGGGTTAAACATTGGCGTCAAAACTTCAAAAGGCGGCCTCACGGCCGCCTTTTTTACGATAAACGACTCCCTAATTAGGCAGCCATCTCGTCGGAACCCTCTTCAGAGGCTTCCTTGGCCTCAGCCGAATCATCGGCTTCGGTCGCTTCGGCCATGGGGGCCTCGGCTTCGGCTTCCTCTTCCGCTACCTCGGTCTCCATCTCCGCGTCAGCGGAAACGGCCGGAGTGGCTTGGTCGTCAGCCGGGTTCACATTCATTTCGTCGTTCATGTGAGATCTCCCTCGCTTAACCTGATATAACGGATAACACGACCTGGATCAGGTTGTGCGCACCCACCTTAACACGCCTCATCCGAGATGACAACCCTAATCTTATCTCACCTATTCTCCTATTTAAGAAAACTCCGCGCTGGTCGGCGCGGAGAAAGTAACTTTACCCGAAAAGATAGGCGCTTATCTTGTACTGCAAAAACTCTCCCAGAGCAAGAAAAGAACCCCTAAGCGCCCACCTGAGTGCTAGCCTCGGCTGTGGTTGTATCGTTCCGGACTAGCCGCACCATCACCGTGTGTGCCTTCCCATCCAACTTCGGCGGTTTAATAGTGTATATGAACGGCCCCGGCGCGCTGACTTGCCCCATCAGCGTGTTGTCATACAAAAAGTCCACTCGTTTAACACTCCCAGCGTCACCCACGGTCGCTGTCACCGCGAAATCCCCGGTAATTTTTTGTCCGGAGGTAGGGGAAACAATGCTAATCCCCGGCAGGACACTGCCGTCCAATGGCCCAGAATAAGTTTCGGTGGGGACATTATTCATCTCGTGCGCCTTGGCCCAAGCGATAACCGGGTTCTCCCAATTAGAATTATCCGGTCGTTCGGAGTGAATAACGCTAAATATTTTTTCTACCACCAAACTATCTGGCGCATTCGCGGGTGCCAATTTAGTTGGGTCAGCCGCCATAACCTTTACCTTTATATGAATGCCATCACTTTCAGTCGGCACACCCCAACTAGTAAAGATTTCTGTCTTTCTGGACGGAGAAGCGTCGGTTGGCAATTTCCCGGACAGTGCGTCTACCTCTACATCGCGAATTCCATCCGGGCGGGGGAACGATTTATTGCCGACACCGCTCAATACCGTCCTCATATACCGGTTCCAGGTCGGTGCGGCCACTAGCCCCGATGCCGCCGTCATCTCGGCATTACGATTGTTCCCAGCCCACACCCCCGCCACCAGGTCAGGTGTATACCCAAGAGTCCAACCGTCCTTAAAATCGTTAGTAGTACCTGTCTTGGCCGCCACGGTTCGTCCTGGCAATGTTAAGGGGCCTCCCATCCCAAAGATACGCGCCCGAGCGCTGTCATCAGACAAGATATTATTGATGAGATATGCCACTTGTGCGTCCAATACCCGTTTGGGTTTGGCCGGCGTAAACTCTTCAATGGTCCTACCGTTCTTATCTTCCACTTTCAATATCGCCATTGGTGGGCTATACATCCCGCCCGTGGCGAACACGCCGTAGGCGGAGGTTAGATCAAGTAAGGTCACTTCGCCACCACCCAAGGTTAGCGACAAGCCGTACCGATCCGGCCCGTCGTTAAGAGTCGTTATCCCCATATCATGAGCGGTATCGATCACATCTTGAATACCGGCATAGGCCAAAGTTTTGACCGCTGGGATGTTAATTGAGTTAGCCAATGCCTCACGCAAAGGCAGCGGTCCCTGGAATGTCCCGTCAAAATTACGCGGCTGATACCCTTGCCCAAAATCGGTCGACACATCCGTCAGCATCGTAGCTGGACCATAACCTTTTTTAAACGCAGTCGCATAGACGATGGGTTTGATAGCTGAACCTGGCTGGCGCGGCCTCAGCGCGACATTCAACTGACCATCAATTTCCATATTCAAATAGTCGCGGCTTCCCACCATGGCGAGGATCTCGCCGGTGTTGGGATCGATCGACACCAATGATTCGTTACTGGCTTTATACCGTGTCATATTTGATTCGCCGTAAGTAGTGATGGCGTCTTCGGCTGCTTTTTGTTTATCCCAATCTAACGTTGTGGTAATCTTCCAACCGCCCTCCTCAACCGCTTTTTCGCCATACTTGTCGGCCAAAAGTTCTTTAACATACATGACAAAGTGCGGCGCGCGGATGGAGTCCTTCCGCGGCTGGATAACTATCTCCGCAGTCTTAGCCTCATCCATCTCCTTAGCGGTAATGTAGCCCTGCTTCTGCATCTGGGTTAAGACCAGATCTTTTCTGGCCATCAACAAATCCGGATTCTGGCCATAAGGAGAGTACCGGCTGGGAGCTTGCGGCAGAGCCGCCAACAGCGCAGCCTCCGGCAAGGCAATATCTTTGATATCCTTACCAAAATATGTCTGAGCCGCGGCTTCGATACCGTAGGCTGAATTGCCGTAAGGAATCTCATTTAGATACAACTCCAAAATTTTATCTTTGGAGTAGATCTGCTCGATCTCAAAGGCAAGAATCAGTTCTCGGGTCTTGCGCGCGATGGTCCGGCTAGAAGTGAGCAAAGCGTTCTTAACAAACTGTTGAGTGATAGTTGAACCACCCTGGAACCCGCTGCCGGTTAATGGTTTTAATATCAACCCGCGCAACAGTCCTTTGATATCGAATCCTTTGTGATGATAAAAATCCTTGTCCTCAATGGCGATCGTCGCTTGCTTGACCACCTCCGGAATGTCATCATAGGCCACCGTTGTCCGATTCTTTTGATTAAAGATGTCATATAGTACCTCGCCGTTGCGGTCATAGACCTTAGTCGATTCAGTCGCGGTGTAGATGGTCAGCCGAGCCGGGTTGGGGAGTCCGATCGAAAAGGCTGCCGTAAAAAAGCTAAAAACGAACAACACCGCAATACCGATAGCTAAAATTAGCCGGGGAGTGGTGTCGATGCCGATATTGCCCAAATATGAAAACAACCAGCGGCGGGTGCGGCGGGCCACCTTGCGTCCCAGCATTTTTTGCCTAATCTTGTCGTAATTGGGCCCAAAGGGCATTAACTCGCTCATATAAGTATCGTCATTCTGAACTAGTTTCAGAATCCAGATCCTGAAATGAATTCAGGATGACAGGGGAGAACGTCTCCTATTATACCATCCGTCCCACCTGTCGTTCTGATACAATACAGGTATGCTAAAACCTAGTCAAACCCAGCTGAAAGACCTCTTGACCCGCCGAGTGGACAAAATCATCGGCGAGAAGGAACTGCGAGCCAAACTGACCTCCGGCCGGAAACTCCGCATCAAACACGGGGTGGACCCAACCACACCCGACCTGCACTTGGGCTACTCGGTGGTCTACCATAAACTCCGCGAATTCCAGGAACTCGGCCACACGGTGGTCTATGTCATTGGCGATTTTACCGCCCGCTTCGGCGACCCGACCGGTAAGGAAAAAACTCGCCAACTCCGTGATGCCCGGGAGGTGAAAAAGATGGCCGAACATTACATCCGCCAGGCCCTAACGATTTTAGACCCCAAAAAAACCGAGATCCGCTACAACGGCGAGTGGCTCGATAAGCTGTCGGCCGAAGACCTCATCCGCCTGATGGGACATTTTACTTATGCTCAAATGATCGAGCGGGATATGTTCCAGCGTAGGATGAAGGCCCATCAAGAGATCGGTTTTCACGAACCGGTCTATCCGATGCTGCAGGGCTATGACTCGGTCGCTATTGAATCGGACGCCACCGTCATCGGCACCGACCAGATCTTCAACGAGATGCGCGGCCGTGACCTGCAGGTTGATTTTGGCCAGGCCCCGCAGGCCATCTTGGCCGTACCCTTACTGGTTGGCACTGATGGTAAACAAAAGATGAGCCAGAGTTTGGGTAATGACATCGGCGTCACTGAGGATGCCGGCAGTCAGTACGGCAAAATTATGTCTCTGCCGGATTCCGTCATCGCGACTTATTTTGAAATGGTCACCAATCTGCCAGCCACAGAAATCGCCGCCATCAAAAAGGAACTCAAGTCTGCCAAAACCAACCCGCGCGATATTAAAATGCGGTTGGCGTTTGCCATCGCTGAAATGTACCACGGCGAAGCGGCGGCTAAAAAGGCCGAAGAAAATTTCATCCGGGTCTTTAGAACGAAAGGCGAGCCGGACGAGATGGAATCCTACAATTTGAAAAAAGCCAGGGGACTAACTGATTTGTTAGCGGACAGCGGCTTGGCTAATTCTAAATCCGAGGCTAAGCGATTGATCGAACAGCGCGGTGTGCGGGTGGACCACCACATCATCTCCGACATCAACTTTATGGTGGAACCAGTCAAAGGCACCATCATCCAAGTCGGTAAACGGAGATTTATCCAACTCAAATAATTGGCCCTTTGGCGTGGGCCCATCCTATCTGCTTGGGACCCATCGAGCGAACTGCGTTCTCCGATAGCAAAATCTTCGCAGCGAAGGCGTTGTCTAACGACGAGTCGGCGAGGAGGAGTTCGCCGAAAGCCAGAAAGAAGATTTTGCCTTTCGGATAGCAGTTTGGGAGTGGGGCACCCTTTTGGCGCCACCGTTTTGGGTGAGCAAAATGGTGGCAAAAAGAACTCCCATCAAGGGTGGTGTAAACCCTTGGAAATAAAACAAAAAAACGGCCTTTCGACCTAGATGCTTCGACAAACTCAGCATGACAGAAAAAAATTACAAACCAAGTCCCGCGGCAAACGACTCCATCGCCACCACTAAACTTTCAAACTGATCTTTGACCCAAATGCTCGAACGGGTCAAGGCCAATTTAGACACCAAATAGATTTTGGAAAATAGTGCGGACATTGTGAGCGACATAGTTACGAGATTTCAAAGCCCAGGCCCGGCGGCGCAACCGCCAACCCGGACGCCTATTAACATCAAACTGCATCCCAGAAAAATCGATTATCTTTGGTGACTTCTGCATTTAAAGGTGGTTCTTCTTATCTGATATGACCACCCTCCTTACCCGTCATCTGGTATCCTTTAAGTATACTCCTTTTATCGGGTTTGGTCAAGAGTTTTATCGCTCCCAGAGCCACTTTATGCCACTTTCCCTCCTATGGCTCCCCTCCCCCTCTTTAACTTTTCACCTATCACTTACCACTTTTAACTATCCTCTATGCTCTCCCCCGCCTCCTCCTTAAGCCACCTCCCCGGGGTCGGCCCCGCTATAGCCCAAAAGCTGGGCTATTTGGGCCTGGAAACGGCTTCTGACCTCCTCTACTACCTCCCCCGGACTTGGGAGGACCTCACCCACCTGACCCCCATTTCCGGCCTCCAGGCAGACGGGTCTAAGTACACCATCAGGGCCGTTCTCACGACCTTTTCGGCCTTCCGCACTCCCCACAAACGGATGATGCTGACCCAGGGAGTATTGAGCGACGGCACCGGTTCCATCACCGTGGTCTGGTTCAACCAGCCCTACCTCCGCACCACTCTCAAAAAAGGAGCCGAGTACTACCTGACCGGGCGAGTGGAAAAGAACGCCAAAGGCCTGACCCTAGTCAGCCCCAGCTTGGAACCAGCTTTGGCGTCCGGCGAGGAGCGAACTCCCCTCCATAGCGGCCGTATCGTTCCGGTCTATCCGGAAAGCTTGGGAGTTACCACTAAGATCTTCCGGCGATTGATCAAAGTCCTGCTTCCGACCATCCGCGCTATCCCCGACTATCTCCCAGACGGCATCCGCCAAAAGTACCAACTAGTCGACCTAGCGACCGCACTGGAAGGGATCCACTTCCCTGCCTCGCTCGAGCTCTTGCAGTCCGCGAAAGACCGGCTGGGTTTTGACGAACTGCTTTTGACCCAACTCGCCGTCCAGAGTGTCAAAAGATTTCTGAAACAAGAATCTGCCCGTCCGATCGCGGCTGATGTGGAGTTGGTCAAACAAATTTTAGCCAAACTGCCCTTTACTTTAACCAACGGCCAGAAGCGGGCCCTATGGGAACTTCTACAAGATCTTGCCGACGGCAAGCCGACCAATCGCCTGCTGCAGGGTGATGTCGGCTCCGGCAAAACCATTTTAGCGGCAATTATTATGATTCAAGCCGCCAAACAAGGCTTTCAATCGGCACTGATGGCGCCGACCGAGGTACTGGCTCGCCAGCATTATCTATCCGTCGCCCCGCTCTTAAAAGAGTTTGGCGTTAACTGCGCTTTGCGCACGCAGGCCTACCAAGAGGGGTCTGACACGGCCAATGCGTTCATTGGTACGCATGCGCTTATCCAATCAACTGTAAAATTTAAAAACCTGAATTTGGTCATTATTGATGAACAACATCGTTTTGGCGTTAAACAACGAGAAGCGCTCAAAACCAAAGGCCATACTCCTCACTTCATCTCACTGACCGCCACCCCTATCCCCCGCTCGCTCGCGTTAACCGCGTTCGGCGACTTGGATATTTCGGTTATTCCCCATAAACCCTTAAACCGCAAACCGATTTTGACCCAAGCCCTCGAACCCGACCAGCGACAGTTGGCCTACAAACGAATGATGAGCGAACTGGAGAGTGGCCATCAAGTGTTCGTCATCACGCCCTTGATCGAAACCAGCGCCAAGTTATCGGCCAAGTCCGCCGAAGCCGAGTACAAGAATATCCAAAAACTTTTCCCGCATTTTACGGTGGGCCTCCTGCACGGCCGGTTAACCTCGGAGCAAAAAACCAATGTGATGGCTGACTTCAAGGCCGGTAAATTGCAGATCTTGGTGGCCACTACCGTCATCGAGGTTGGCATCGACATCCCTAACGCCACCGTGATGTTAATTGAAGGCGCCGAGCGATTCGGCCTCTCGCAACTGCATCAGCTCCGCGGCCGGGTCGGCCGGAGTGACTTGCAGTCGTATTGTTTCATCGCACCAAGCGAGGCGAATCCAGAAATTATGGAGCGGTTAGGGATGTTTTCTAAAACTGACGATGGATTTAAACTAGCCGAACTGGACTTGCAGCTTAGAGGTCCCGGCGCGTTGTTCGGTCACTCTCAATCTGGATTTTTGCGTTATCGGTTGGCCGACTGGACTGATACCCGGGCTATCAAACAAGCCCAAGACGCCGCCAATGCTATATTGGACGAGGATGCCACTTTAGAAAAATACCCCGAATTGGCTAGACGAATTGACCTAGAAACTATCACCGCCCACTCAGAATAGAAACAGGAATTATCAAGTATGAAGATTTTACCCCATAATTCATGATTCCTAATTCATAATTCAATCGTGCAATTACGAATTACCAGCGGACAATTTAAAGGTCATCTCATCAATACGCTGCCAACCTTGCGACCGGCGATGGAGATGGTGCGCAAGGCCGTGTTTGATGTGCTGGGCGATAAAATCGTTGGAGCCAACTTTCTGGAGCTCTATGCCGGAAGCGGCGCAATCGGTATCGAGGCCTTAAGCCGCGGTGCGGCGCGCGTCGTCTTCATAGAAAAAGACCGCGCCCACTATAATCTGATCAAACAAAATCTAAACAAACTCGGCATCGCAGACAAGGCGGCTGTGCGGATGATGTTAGTAGAAGATTTTATTCCCGCCAACCAGTACCCATACGACATTATTTTTGCCGACCCGTGGTACGAAGATGAGCTTACTATCATCGGCTGGGAAAACCTATTGGCCGAGGGTGGCATTTTAGTCATCGAACACAGTAGTGCCAAACCGCCGCCGGCCAATCCTAATTTGCGCATTTGGAATAACAAACGCTATGGAGACACTGCTCTCACCTTTTACACCCACGCCCGAGGATAACCCGCCCGATTGGTTCGAAAGATACCGCTACTACATCTTTGGCGGTTTGTTACTGGTATTGAGTTTGGGAGTATATCTAATTCTTACACCTCCCAAAAGTACCTTGGCTGGACCGGATGTGAAACCTGCTGGCAGCGCTGACGCGACTGCTGCGCCAGAGGCCGCCGCCACAACCAACGGAAAACTGGTCGTAGACATTGCGGGCGCGGTAGTCAAACCCGGTGTATATTGGTTAGACGCGGGAAAGATCGTCGAGGACGCAATCAACTCAGCCGGCGGATTTAACCGGCGTGCCGACATGGACACCATCGCTCACTCCATCAATCGAGCACAGGAGCTAACCAATCACGGCAAAATATACATTCCTAAAATCGGTGAAAGTTATGTGCCGACGGGTAGTGTCTATGTCCCGGCCACCAATCTCACGCCAGAGAGCGGAACTAAGGTGAATATCAACTCCGCCAACAACGCCGAACTGGAGCTCCTGCCCGGCATCGGCCCGGTGCTGGCCCAGCGCATCGTGGATTACCGCTTGCAAATCGGCCCCTATAAGAGTATTGATGAACTGCAAGAAGTTCCGGGCATCGGCGACAAGTTATTCGAACAATTGAAAAATCTAGTCGACGTTTAAAAACGGGCGAGTGGCGAAACGGCAGACGCACTAGCTTTAGGAGCTAGCGGGGCAACCCATGGAGGTTCGACTCCTCTCTCGCCCACCAAACCAGATATCCTCTCTTCCAAAGTTGAGATTTGGACAGTTTTTGGTTATAATGTTGTCGTCAATTGGGCGGCAGCCCTTGGCACATAGGGTCGAAAAACAAATCGGATTTATCTATACGCGTATATATAAATTAAACAAAAGGAATCGTAATGACGGATAATCTTTTCACAGTTTGGGGCAATGCCGTCCTGAACCCGTTGCAAGATATTTGGGGGCGCTTCTTGCTCTTCCTCCCGGCTCTGGTTGGCGCAATCGTCATCCTGCTAATCGGTTGGATCGTAGCCGCCGGCTTAGACCGGTTAGTTACCCAGATCTTCAAGCAACTTAAAATCGACGGGGCCCTGAACAAGATCGGCGCCAAGACTTTCTTCGACAAGTCCGGCGTTGACCTGGAAGTATCTGAGGTCATCGGCAACCTAGTAAGATGGACCATTTTGTTGATCGCCTTCCTAGCTGCGTCTGATATCTTGGGCCTGTCCAGGGTAACTGATTTCTTAAATCAGATCTTGGTTTACATCCCGAACGTGTTCGTGGCTATCGCCATCCTACTGATCGGCGTGTTGGCGGCTCACTTCTTTGCTGGAGTGGTCCGTGGCACCATCGGCGCCGCCCGCGTGCGGGCTGCCCAGTTCTTGGGAGCGATGACCAAGTGGGTGATCTATGTCTTCACTATCTTGGTTGCCTTGAATCAGCTCGGTATCGCGGCTTCCATCATTGACCGGTTGATCACTGCCATCTTCTTTATGATCGCTTTGGCTGGTGGTCTGGCCTTCGGTTTGGGTGGACAGAAAACCGCCTCTGAGACGTTGGACGATCTTCGCAAAGAAGTCGGCCACAAGAAGTAATCAAACTTTTGGTTATCACTAAAACCCCACTTTTACAAGTGGGGTTTTAGATGATACACTGAAACGTCCAATTGAACCTTAAAGGAGGTACTGGCGATGGAAGGCGCAACATGTCATAGGCGCTACCAAATCCGTGGCATCTATGAGGACTGTTTGGGAGGAAGTGATTTTGTTGGAGAAATCACAATCACAGAAGACACCGGCGAATTCAGTGGCACGATCAGTGATCGCTATGGTGCCTCTGCTATTCAGGGAAATGTTGGGGCAGACAAGTTAAGCTTCAAAAAGGCCTACTCATCAGATTCCGTTTCCACGACAATGAAATTCTGGTTCGGGCTATCCGATGTTGGTTACCAGTACGAGTATCACAAGAAGCTCAATAACTCTGAGTGGGACTGGGAAGGTCATTGGACTAATATCCGCAGCGGAGAAACCAGAAACAGCTTCTGCACCATTGGAATTCTCTCATAGCAACAAGGTTGACCGACTCGACTAAGACCCCTCCGGGGGTCTTTTTCTTGCTCTTAGCCGGCCCTTCGGCGTAGGTTCGTTCTGAATTGAGCTAAATCCTCGCTGCGGGGAGATGTTTGAGGAGGACTTTAGGCCGACGAGTTTCGACCATTAACGGAAAGTGGATTTAGCCAATAAATAGAACCGGAGCCGCCAGGGCCACGCTTTTGGCTACTTTTGGCAAGACAAAAGTAGCAATTGGTTAAGCGCAATTTGGCGCTTGAAAAAATAATTACATTGTCCCCAACCTTACACTCACCGTCTTAACTTGCCCCTGCCGATTTAAAACTACCGCCACGCTATCGCCTGGTTTATACTTTTGAATTACCGTGCCCAGGTCGTTGGTCTCGATGATTTTCTCACCATTGATCGAAACAATAATATCCCCTTCTTTAATCCCGGCTAAGTCCGCCGGACCACCGGCCGTTACCGCCACATCCCCTATCCCACTCCCGTGCACTACCAGAGCGCCGGTTTTAGCGCTTAATTTATTAGCGGTGGCCAAATCGGCCGTGACCGGCACATACCGAACGCCCAGTTGCGGACGGGAGATAGTCCCACCCGCCGCCACGATTTGGATCTGACTGCGGACGCTGTTGATAGGGATAGCGAACCCTACCGATTGCCCCTGCGCGTCGATGGCCGTGTTAATCCCAACTACTTCACCGCTCAAATTGATCAACGGCCCGCCCGAGTTGCCTGGGTTGATGGCCGCATCGGTCTGGATCATCCCGGTTAAGCTTTCGCTGCTGCCATAACCGTTTCCTGCCGTGATACTCCGGTTCAGCCCGCTAATCACTCCGGTAGTCACCGTGTTCTGATATTCGCCCAAAGTGTTACCGATCGCAATCACATCTTGGCCCAGTGATAGTTTGCTGGAGTCGCCCAAACTCGCCACAGTCAGATTGCTGGCATTGATTTTGATCAACGCCAAGTCAGCCGCCGGGTCGCGCGACACTACCGAAGCCGAATAGGTTTTGCCAGCCGATGTCGTCACTGTATAGGTCGCGGTAGTCGAACTCACCACGTGTTTATTAGTTACTACCAGACCGTCCTGCCTGACAACGAACCCGGACCCGCCGCCCGTCTGGGTGTAGGTTCCGCCAAAGAAGCTCTGCACTTTGTCTTTACTAGTAATAGCAACCACAGCCGGCAAAACTTGTTTGACCGCGCTCTCAACCGTAGGCGAATTTTGGACTAATGTACTGCCGCCGCCTGGCTGGATCGTACTGTCCGCCGCAGCCGTATTATTCCCTGGCACAGTGGTTTCGGGCCCCAACCAGAGCCAGCCAGATAAAGTCATCACCCCTCCGACCGCCCCAGCTACTACCAACATCCCCAGTTGTTTCCAGTCGAACCGCTTTACCTTCAGGCCCAGGTTCGCCCGATCAAATTGATTTAAGTCCATAAAAATACCTCAATTAGGCATATCGCTATATTACTATGTATCCGCAATTACCGTATAAGTATTACTGCAAGATCAGCAGCCAGTCAAAAACAAAGATAGCCACCAGCAGGAACGCGACCAGACTGGCATACTCAACTACCACCTTAATCGTCAGCGTCCCTCGGCTGTAGTGCAAAATAAAGTCCAGGAACACGTAGAAGATCATGGCCAGCAAGAATGATTTCAGGTAGACCCCCCGATGCCACGAAGCGATAACCCAAAGCAATTCTTCTACCACTACGGCCGTCACTAGCACATAAAACCATTTCCGGACACTCACCACCTCCTCCCGCCAGAATCGTAAGTTAGCTGCCAAGATCACCTGTCCCAGATAAGCCAGCATGAGCCAGGCCGGGTCTAAATTATAGAAGTCGGTAGCCGTTAATATGGCAGCTCCAGCGGCGAAGAACGCCACCAGATCAAGAAAACTCAAAAGCGAGAAAGATTTTACTGACCAACTCCCCGTCTGGAGATATTTATCATAGGTATGCAGTAAAGCCAACAGCACCAACACTATCCCCAGTGTGATCGCTTGGAACTGCCACATATTCAGCAGACTAAACACCACCAAACCCAACCCGCCGACCACCACCCAGATAGCCTCCGCCCACAGCCACCACCAACGTCGCCAGGCTCTGGTAAAACTAGCCAGCCACCATACTCCCACTAATAAAATTATCGTTAAGCCAACCAACCACCAGGTGAGATAAACCGGGAAGAAAAACAACAACTCCAACAGCGCCCCGAAGAGCGCCGTGGTAATTAAGCTTTTACGATTGTCCCAGAGCCAAGCACCGATTGTTTGCATGTGCAGGGGTTACTTGTTGGCCGATTCACCCACGACCAACCGCACCTCAGCGCCGGCCGACAGGGTAACCGTTTCCGTGCTCAAGGTCGCGCCGGTCAGTTCTACTAATTGCCGGATCGCGTTAGGCCGCGTGCCCCCCGTGCCGTCATAAATAATGGAGTCGGTAAATCCTTTGGTCGCGTTGTTACCCGTCTTGACCACATCGAATCCACCCGTCTTTAAGGTCGCTGCTATCTTGCCAGCCAAACCAGTAACGTTAGTACCATTGAGCACCTCAACTTTTAACGGAGTTGTCACTGCGTCCTCAACCGGCTGTTCTGTACCCGGCATGGTAGTCGCTAGAGCTGCCTCAACCATCTCTTTCAGTTTGTTGTAGTCGTCACCAACCGGCTTCAGTACGAACAGACCGTCAACTTTGGTCCCGTATAACCCGCCGGCCGGACTGTCGTCAAAGACCTTGTTCGTGATCTGAGTGCTGTCAAAGTCCGACAATAGCTGCAACAGACGCCCCATCTCCGGGTTGGTCAGATTGGTCGAGAAGTGGTCTTGGACTATCCCGGCGATATCCAGTAGCTTAGTCGGAGAAGTGAGCAGATCAAGCTCCTTGGCCTTATCTCTGAGCGCCACCAGGATCTGCTGCTGCCGCCGGGCCCGATCAAAGTCCGAAGTACTCTGGCGCGATCTGGCATACTTTAATGCCATCTCGCCATCCATAGTGTATGTCCCGGCCTTGATATCAACCGTAACATAACCCTTATTCCCGTCAGGGTACTGCGTATCCAGAAGATCCTTCTTAACCTCAACCGTCACACCACCCAACTCGTCAACTGCTTGTTTAAAGCCGTCAAAATCAATTTTGACGTAGTACGGTATCGTTACACCCAGTAGATCTCCGAACGTCTTCAAAGCCGTACCTGAACCATCACTGAACTTGGAATCACCCAACTCGTAGACCGCGTTGGCTTTGGTCATCCCGTAGCCATCAAGATTAGTGTAGAGATCGCGTGGGATCGAAAATAGATGCAGGTACTTATCGGTTGAGTTGTAGCTGGCCAACATGATCGTATCGGTCAGGTTCGGACCGTCGTTATCCATGCCTCCGGGGTTCCCCATCAACAAGAAGTTAACCCTGCCATCTTCTTCGCCGATCAACTTAGTGCTTTTGATATTAAATAGGGTGGCCAGGAAACCGCTGCCGGTATCAATATTGAGCCAGACCAATGCGGCCCGAGCAGTAAACCAACCTACTCCCAATAACAGAATGATCAAAATAGTGGCAAAAATCCCCCGGCGGGCTGACCGCCCCCGTTGTGATCGCCGCAACCGGCTAGCTCCCGCCGACACCTCTGGCTCGGCTGGCTGAGACTTGCGTGCCATTTCTGGTTTAGTTACCTTTACCGATCGACCGGGTGAATCCTCTTTGATCCTGACCATATCAAAAATAATTAGTGCTTGTTATACGTATCCATAATATAGCACAAAACAGATGGAGCAAATACAATTGCTCACAGGCTTACGATACCGCTACAATATGGACGCATGCCGATAATTAAACCTCCGCGGTTTCAGCCCAGCCCCATACTTTACTCCGCCATCGCTTTGGCAGTGGTCATAGTTATCGTTGGATCGATCGTGGCCGTTGCTCAAAGTGGGATTAGCGGACGCCAAGTATTCTCCCAGATCAACCAGACTCTTACTCGAGTCTTGGGCTGGAATCTAGTGGTCAAAGTGGATCGCGACACGCTCCCGGCCGATGGCCAAAGCCAAGCCGTGATCACCGTTACGCCCACCCGTTCTCGTCAAACCGTTACCGCTAGCCTGATCCAGGGAGATGGAAATATCGCCCGCACTCCCTCGGCTGACCAACCCTATATCTTTACCTACACCGCAGGTACAACAACTGGCAAGACCCTGATCTTGATCAAGTCAGGTTCGATCGAGCAAACCGTCACTATCACGTTAGCAGAAGCAACCATCCCAGCTACCCCAGTTCTCACCAGCCCGCCCGACGGCGTCGCCATTGATACTCCTAAACCAGAGGTTGTAGGTACCGGGCTGCCTAACATAAAGATCATTATTACTAATAACGGAACCGTTAACACCACTACCCATACCGACGCTAACGGTCAGTTCAGAGTTCATCTCGATGAGCCTCTCTACAATGGTCAGCATACCCTCTCAGCCGTAGCTGTAAGCGACCTAGGGATAAGTAGTCCAGTAAGCAACTTGGTCACCATCACGGTCCAGACCGCCCCCGTCAAACTAGATACCGCTAACATTCGTCTGGTCCCCAGCCGTCCCATCGCTGGAGAAAGTTTCGGTCTGTTCGTACCTAGCTCTCTCAACACCGCCAAAGTGGTAGCCGAGCTGGAAGGTAGATCGTTCGAACTATTTGACCATAATGACTCCAGTATATTCACCGGCACCCTGCCAGCCCCAGAACAACCCGGAACATACTCCATCTCGCTAACAGCTACTGACCTGGCCGGCAATACCAGCCGATTTGACAGATTAATTAGGCTCACCGTGGTCTCGGCGTAGACCATTCGTGCGGTCCTCCTCCACCTTGACAAATGTGGGGTTTTTGGTAGGATTATAAAGGTTCTAGAGCGCTTATCGTAGGAGCTCTTTTTGGTTTCAGGGGGGTTACATAAACCCCGTCATACCACTAAATGACACCGTCATTAGTACCGACAAACCATCTCGTTTCACCAAGCTGTCAGACCGCCTAAAGACCAGACGAGATACAACTAGGCGTCAGACCCCAACTCATACCGGTCTCGCCAAGGCAACTCGTGCCAAACTCACCAGGTCGCTCCGCGGCCTGGATTTATCGACCCTGAAACACATTCCGATGCCTCGCCTCTCGTTCAAGCCCATCTACCGTTCACTCAACAGTTTTGGCAGTCACTGGGCTATTGTTACGCTGGCCATTACGGTCATCTTCTCTGGTCTGATCCCTCGCCCTGCCGCCGTAGCAGTCGGTGGCGAGGTTGGCCAGGAACGGGTTCGTTATCGCACCGTAGCCGAGTTGGCCTCGACCGAATATTTCAATGAAGACGTCGTTTACGACGAAGTGATTACCACAGTTGGCGACAACGGTGACTACATCTTCAAAACTGGTGCCACTGAAACCATCATCTCTCGCAACTCGCGTCATGAAACTATCGTCTACGAAGTTAAGCCCGGCGAATCGGTCTCCTCTGTCGCCCGTGACTTCGGTCTTGGCCCCGATACCCTGCGGTATGCTAACAAGCTCACCGGCAACGGCCTCACCGCTGAACAAAAACTAAAGATCCCTCCGATTGACGGTATCTATATCACCGTCAACAAAAATGATACCTTGAGTACCATCGCCAAGCGGTACAAAGTCAACGTGGCCGACATTGTCAAATACAATGCCATTGATCAAAATGCGCCCATCTTTTCCGGTCAGGAACTTTTGATCCCCGGCATGGTAGCGCCCAAATCCTCCGGCGGCAGCCAATACGTACCGTCGGGCAACATTCAAGGTTTGCCTAACTTCAATCCTACCTCTGGAACCGGGCAGTTCATCTGGCCGCTTGAATCCCCGACTCACTTTATCTCCCAAGGTTATCGGGCCTATCACAAGGCGCTCGACTTAAACCGGCTGAACGGCTGGGGTATCTACGCTTCAGCGGCTGGCATCGTCCGCACTTACTCGGTCCGCGGCGGGTACGGCAACTATATCGACATCAACCACGGCAATGGTTGGGTCACCCGCTATGCCCACTTAAGCCAATTCAAAGTCAACTCGGGCGACTATGTCCAACAAGGTCAGCTTATCGGGATTATGGGCTCCACCGGCCGCTCGACTGGCCCTCATCTCCACTTCGAGATACGCTACAACGGCACTCCCCTCAACCCACTCTCCTACCTCCCCCGATAAGTATTCCCCACTCGGCCCTTTGGAGCGAGGTCGTTCATGAATAGCCAAATCTCCTGGGGTGGAGCCGCATGTTTGAGCCGAAGGCGAGTTCGGCGAGAACGCCAAGGAGATTTGGCTCTTTATTTAGACCGAGCGAACAGGGCCACGGCTTTGGTTACTTTCCCCAAGAGGAAAGTAACCGCCGATGCAACGCGGCGGAGGCGTTGCTTGGAAATGTCGTACAATAATAATTGTGGTGACATTAAAAGATCATCTGACTGATTTTCTCGACTATTTGGAGATCGAGAAAAACCGCAGTCCCAAGACCCTACGCAACTATGATCACTACCTGCGGCGGTTTTTAGAATTTGCCAAAGAGTCCGGCGGTGTCCCCTCTCCTGCCCATATCACCCTGCCCCTGGTACGCAAATACCGGTTGTATTTAAATCGCACCACTGATGGCGACGGCCGACCATTAAAACTAGTCACTCAAAACTATCATGTCATCGCCTTGCGGGCCTTCCTCAAGTTTTTGGCCAAACAGGATATTAAAACTCTATCAGCTGAAAAGATCGAATTGAGCAAGATCCCTGAGCGGACGGTCGAGTTTTTGGACGCGCGAGAGGTAGAAGATATTTTGGCTGCTGTTCCGCAAACTGACCGCCTACAAAATCTGCGCGACACGGCTATTCTCGAAACCCTCTTCTCCACCGGCTTGCGGGTATCCGAACTTACCTCCCTCACCCGCGACAAGATCAATCTCGACCGCGGCGAGTTTATGGTGCGGGGCAAAGGCGACAAACCACGGGTGGTCTTCCTCTCCAACGACGCCAAAGCCGCCCTGCATCGCTATCTGGACAAACGCAAAGACAATAACGAATTTGTCTTTATCTCACACGGCACTAACACCAACGCTGAAAATCTGACTCCTCGCTCGGTTCAGCGCATTATCCAAAAATATGCCACCAAGGCCGGTATCGTTAAAAAAGTGACACCCCACACTCTGCGTCACTCCTATGCCACCGATCTTCTGATCAACGGCGCCGACATCCGTTCGGTCCAAGCCCTCCTCGGTCACGCCTCTATCACCACTACGCAGGTTTACACCCACATCACCAACAAACAGCTTAGAGAGGTGCATAGTGCATTCCATAACCGAAGACGGCGCTAGTCGCTTTCCAGCTCCGCTAAAACTGATAGTGATTTGGTCTTGACCTCCGTCGCGTACTCGACAAAGTCCGCCAATAATTGATTGGCTCCCTTGGCCACGCCCGGTTCAATCGTTATTTTATCTATCCCTCCCAGAGGATACCGCTGCAGCAACCGCAGCCATTTCACCCCATTGACCGATATCGGTCTGGCAAAATCATCCGCCGATCTGTGCGCCTCTGATACTAGTCCTCCCAGATGCGCACTGAAATAAATTGGCTGATCTTCGTTAAGCGACGAACGACTGATGATACAATGTCCCAACTCCGGCGCAAAACCCAGCATCGTCAGTAGCTTCATTTCAAAATACGCCCGCACCGCATTGGACTCCGGATGATGTTTAATATAAGCCAACGTTTCGCGAAGTAGTTCAAAACTGCCTGCTACTGTCTGGGTTTCTTCGATTAATTTGTCAACCAGCTCACAAACATAGTACATCAAACCGATCTGCCCCAAATCGGTGTCGTCACCAACGAGCCGCTCAACTGTAGTCGCGGCGGTGACAATATCCCAGTTGCGGCCTTCGGCGAGAATAAAATCATTGTGCTGGAACAAATCTGCAAACCCGGTCAATTTGGCCTTTGGCCGCCGAACCCCCTTAGCCAGCACCCGAATCTTGCCCCGGTCTCGGGTCAGCACGGTCAGGATCTTATCTGCCTCGCCCAAGTTAAGTTTGCGGATAACTATCCCTGATGTTTTGATAGTCGCCATATTTTAATTCTAACAGAGGCCTGGTAGAATGATTGGTCATGGACCTACCTAAGATCTATACCCGCAAAGGCGACGATGGCACTACCGGCCTATTTGGGGGACCCAGGGTTAGCAAAACCTCGCTCCGGGTTCAGACCTACGGCACCATCGACGAACTCAATGCCGCTATCGGAGTGGCCAAAGTTTTTTCCAATGTATCGGACATTAAAAAACTGCTGGAACGCCTCCAGCATAAACTGATGAACACGGCCTCGATTCTGGCCAGTCCCTTAAACAACACCGACCCCGCTCGTCTACCAGTGATGACCGAAGCGGATGTCACGGGGTTAGAAAAATGCATCGACTATTTTGCCCAAGACCTGCCGCCCATTTCCACCTTCATTGTCCCCGGACAGAACAAGGCCGGCGCGTTTTTGTCAGTCGCCCGCACCACCTGCCGCCGGACCGAACGCATGATAGTAGCGTTATCCGAGATCGAAGATGTCGACCCAGCCATCCGCAAATTTTTCAACCGGCTATCGGACTTACTTTTTACCCTAGAACGCCACGAATACTTTGCCGGACATATTGAGGAAAAATACTGGGAGAAATAGGTTGTAGATAAATTAAGGGGGCGGCCGTTGCCGCCCCCTTTTTCAATGTTCAACTTCGAGGCTTCTTTGGGTTCGTCTTGTCTGGGCCAAAGAAAATCTGCAGACTTTTGACCGCCGTGTCGGCGATCGCCTCTAGATCGATCTTGGTCGGATCGACATCGGGCGTCGTCAACGACCCATTCAAGAGCAAGGTGCCGGACTCGTGCATATACCAGACATCCAGTTCATGCATTTTGCCAGCTACCATCCGCTTCTTGGGGTCAATCTCCTGAACCTCGCCCAGCCGAATTTCCTCCTCGAGCTTCCGCAGTGCTCCAGCCAACCCGAACAGCTTGAACTTCAACTTATCGCTCCCAAAGATTTGGATATTGCCCTTGGTAGTTTGCTGGACAACAAGAGCCGTGTTCTTGATGTAGAATCTCGCCGACTTGGCGAATCTCTCGTCATTCGACTGACCATAGATAATCAACCAAGTCTTTCCTGTCCGTGGATCTTGTACTTCCCGGCGTTTAGCCGATTCCAGATCCCGTCTGGCACCGTCGTGGAAAGCTTGCTGACTGATGTAGTTGGCGTTCAGAGCGATCATTACAAGATCCACAACATCGCCACCCGAGAGACTGGGCTCAGCATGATACATCTTAACTAGCGACGATAAATCGAACGGTTGTGCTTTGCCCAAATCCGTTCTCCGGACAAAATCAAGCAATGGCGTAAGTTCCGGAACTTGATCCACCCCTAGATACTCAGCTACCAGATCGGCGGTACAGCGTTGCCTCACTTGTCCGATCTCTGGCATCTCACGGTGATCGTCGAAGCGGCCTCCCCCGCAGCCCAGCAACAGAATACCCTCTGACTCCAACTGCTCAGGAGTTTTTTGGCAACGTGCTCCGTTGGTAGTAAAAACCAGTTTAGCCTCACCAACTCCAGGGAACAACTTTTCCCCAAAGCGTTGCAGCATCCACAGCGCGCAGATCTCATCCAGATGTGGCCGCTCGTGCATCGTGACCACATTAATCGGCACGGCACCCCGCCGCTTGTTGCTCTTCCCCACTGTTCATCACATCCTTTACGATGGACCCCATGGTCCCGGAATTTAGAGTATCAAGGTGCCGCCCGTAACGGGCACCAATCATTTTCATTATATCGCAAAATCGGATTCAAGTCAAGCAAAAACCCGCTCTGGGAGCGGAATATCTGGTGGGCGTGCCTGGATTCGAACCAGGGACCTCTGTCTTATCAGGACAGCGCTCT
The DNA here is from genome assembly GCA_001029795.1 of candidate division Kazan bacterium GW2011_GWA1_50_15. Taxonomy (GTDB): domain Bacteria; phylum Patescibacteriota; class Kazan-3B-28; order Kazan-3B-28; family Kazan-3B-28; genus Kazan-3B-28. The sequence goes on along the minus strand of CP011216.1, from coordinate 51,165 downwards.
AACCAACTGAGCTACACGCCCGTCAACACCAGCCAGATTAGCAGAAAAACCAACGTCCAGCAACGAAGTTGCTATAATGCCTATATGAGATTTTTCTTCTTTGTACTGGGCGTATTCGGCGGCATCCTTCTCGTCATCTATCACCGCAAGGTAGCGGAACTGATCGGTTTCAAAATCGGCTGGGCAGAGCGTTATCTGGGCGGCGGCGGGACCTACACCGCCTACATCTTGTTCGGTCTGATTGCCATAGCTCTGGGTTTTCTGATAGGATTTGACCGCGTTACGCTTGGCTTCTTTGGGATTTAGGGCCCGTAGTTCACCCGGTAGAACATCGCATTTGCAATGCGGAGGTAGGCGGTTCGAGTCCGCCCGGGTCCACCATAACGAAACCGAGCTGTCTGGCTCTGTTTTGTTATTATGAATATGGACGGACGAGAAGCAAGGTCCGCCAAAGTGATATCTATATCATAAGAGGCAAATGACCTATTTGTGATGAGAGTGAACGCCGGCGGAAGTCCGCCCGGGTCCACCAAAAAACGCTATGAAAAAGTTGTTCTAGTCCATGGATATACTTCTTCCCCCAGTAAACAGAGGTACCAAATCATTGCCGAGGAACTCAACCGCTTAGGCATTGAATATGCTATCCCCGCTCTACCGGGCGACGAAGACCCACAGGCCAAAGAGTGGTTAGAAACTATTAACCGAGAAATTAAAAATACCAACCTGCCAATTGTCCTAGTCGGCCATAGTTTGGGAACTAGAGCTATTCTTTTATATCTCGACCAATACAACGTAGTCGTAGACACGGTTATTCTGATAGCCACTTTCAATAATGATATTGAAACAAATCGCGATAGAAAAGATCAGCACTATGCTAGCTTCTTTGAATATAAGTTAGATATCAAGAAAATTAAAAATTTAGCCAATCACTTCATTGTCATCCATTCAAAAGATGACGACACCATCGATTATCAACAGGCGGTAGATATAAGTAAAGAATTAGGAGCCAGGCTTATTACCTACAACCATGCTGGACACTTCAGTGGCAAAGAAAATGCTACCGACAATGCCAATATCTTTTTAGAAGCGATCAAGTCGGCCATTAGTTAACCCCTGTTAAGCAAATTGTCTATTCCCTATCCGGCCCTTTGGTATAAGGTCGTCCTTTCTTATTGGGACCCATCGAGCAAATTGGGTTAGCATATCTCCATCCGCCATTGGGGCTTGAGCGTCCTGAAGTCAAACAATCGTTCAAATCTGCGTGCCCATGTTTGAGCGTAGCGAGTTTGGTGATAAGCAGATGAACGGATTGTTTGTGCTGAATAGCGAAAGCGACTGGCGGGAACTTTTGTGCAACTTTTCTAGAAAAGTTGCCACCGGGTCAAGCGCGGTGAGAACGCTTGAAAAATAAACAACATAAAGAAACCCCTGCTTTCGCCGGAATCTCTATAGAAAACCCTTCCACACAGAGAGCACTCAGCGAACTATCTATCCCCTGCCCGAAGGCAGGGCCGACCAATTTCTTGGAAGAAATGAATGTTCGATTTTCTTTGTGCAAGATCACCAAACATTGGATTTGTCTCCCTAGAAAGGAGGTGTTCCATCCGCACCTTCCGATACGGATACCTTGTTACGCAACTGTTATCTCTTGTTGCCAAGAGTGCCGGACTATGTCTTCATCCATCTTTCGATGGCGCCAACGTATAGTCTCTACGGGGTTAAGGCAACTTATATGTTCTGCTGTCTAGCAGAATTTAACAAGAATTCGCCACGAACTTCGTGGCTAGCCCAACTTCCCTCGGCGTTGTCCTCCGCCGACTGGCGGATCGGAGTTCACCGATATAGTTAGATTTTACCATGCGATTACTCGCATGGGAAGCCGTTAAACTTCACCCAAATCATGAGCTCCACCTTAGGCCCTCGTAACCGAGAGATTTCGGATGTTTCTCACTTTCTTGGTGTGACGGGCGGTGTGTACAAGACCCGAGAACGTATTCACCGCAGCATGGCTGATCTGCGGTTACTAGCGATTCCAGCTTCATGGGGTCGAGTTGCAGACCCCAATCCGAACTTGGGACAGTTTTGGTGGGATTAGCTCCGCCTTACGGCCTCGCAACCCATTGTGACCTGTCCATTGTAGCACGTGTGTCGCCCAAGGCATAAAGGCCACGCTGATTTGACGTCATCCCCACCTTCCTCTGTGTTAACCACAGCGGTCTGTTGTGAAAAATACAACACAACATAGGGGTTGCGCTCGTTATCGGACTTAACCGTACATCTCACGACACGAGCTGACGACAACCGTGCAGCACCTGTCACTGTTGCCTAAAAGGGGGCGTCTGTTTCCAGTCGCTTTCAACAGGATGTCAAGCCTTGGTGAGGTGCTCCGCTTACCATCGAATTAAACCACATGCTCCACCGCTTGTGCGGGTCCCCGTCAATTCCTTTGAGTTTTAGTCTTGCGACCGTACTCCCCAGGCGGGGTACTTAACGCGTTAGCTTCGGCACTGAGGGGGTCGATGCCACCAATGCCTAGTACCCATCGTTTAGGGCGTGGACTACCGGGGTATCTAATCCCGTTCGCTCCCCACGCTTTCGTCCATGAGTGTCAGAATTGGACCAGCTGACTGCCTTCGCCTTTGGTGTTCCTTCTGGTATCTACGGATATTACCCCTACTCCAGAAGTTCCATCAGCCTCTTCCAATCTCTAGATAAACAGTTTCTGGCACCTTTCCTTGGTTGAGCCAAGGGCTTTGATGTCAGACTTGTAAACCCACCTGCGGACGCTTTACGCCCAGTAAATCCGGATAACGCTCGGCGCCTACGTATTACCGCTGCTGCTGGCACGTAGTTAGCAGCGCCTTATTCGCCCTTTACCGTCATAATCTTCAAGGGCAAAAGAAGTTTACAATCCGAAGACCTTCTTCCTTCACGCGGCATTGCTCCGTCAGACTTTCGTCCATTGCGGAAAATCCCTCACTGCTGCCTCCCGTAGGAGTCTGGGCCGTGTCTCAGTCCCAGTCTGGGGGGTCACCCTCTAAAGCCCCCTATCGATCAGAGCCTTGGTAGGCCATTACCCCACCAACAAGCTAATCGAACGCAGGCCTCTCTCTAAGCGATAAATCTTTCCCGCCAATTTAATGTTCGTATATGATAGTCCGCCCAATCGAACAGCATCACACCATTCAATTAGCATCTACTTGAACACCAACACTAAATTGGCGGGACATTGGGGATTATCCCGCCTTTCGGCAGGTTATACCCAACTTAGAGGTAAGTTCCCACGCGTTACTCAGCCGTCCGCCATGCCGCCAATTTAAAGTTCGTTAGCGCAAAGCCACCAGATAAACATCCACTCAACTTACATTGCATAGAAATGCTACTAACCAGCTCTAAATTGGCGGCATTCGACTTGCATGTGTTAGGCATGCCGCCAGCGTTAATCCTGAGCCAGGATCAAACTCTCAAAAATGTGTCCGTTATTAAACGGACAAGTTAACCAACAAAACTAAAGCTCACTGAGTGCTCTCTGGTTGGAAAAGTACGTTGCCAAGTAATCTAGGACGAACAAACAAAACGCAGCTCCTGACTTTCAGGAACCGGTGGACCTCTATCACCCCGACAAGTCGGGGTTAGAAACCCTGTTTAGACTCCTTTTAAAAGATTACTTGTATACCAAGAGGTAAGATACGCCCATCTCTTACCTCTGTCAATAGACGGCTAGGCAACAAGAAAAAGCCGCCTCGTCGCATAACGAGGCGGCTGAGCCGCAGCAAGGTACTAGGCTGGGACCGACTGGTCCAACCAGAGCAAAGATGAGCAGTGCTCAGCCCAAAGCTCCTTAAAGATATGGCTCTGGGGCAGAAACGCCTTTTGGGGGTGGGTGGCGGTCAGATTGAACAGCCGTCCAGCGCACGCCTCAGCTGCCGGGATCCACATATTAGTCCCCCCGCAGCGTACTCCCCAGCGACCATCTATCACCTCTACCTCCGACGGATAGAACCGCTTGTACTGCTCTTTCACGGCCGCCTGGCAAGCCGCACATAGATGTTTCAGGCTGTACTCAGTCCGCTCGCCATCCCAGCTTTCGTGGTGATGCGAAGTGCCCTTGTAAATCACTTCCACCCACATAAAGTTAGGGCTCTCCACCACCCGAAGACACTGGCTGCACCAACCCAATCCTCGGTCAGCCAGCTTCGCTGTCAGCAAGAGTACCTTCCACTCCTGCAGAGTGTCTTGGGCCACCAGCAAACTCGTTTCGGCATTGGTCAGCTTCTGTCTCAGCTGATCGGCCACGTCCACGATCGGCTCTGCCTCCACACGCAAGTCGTCACGCTGGCGGGTCAGATCCATCGCTCTATGGCCTAGGCCGTTCAACAACTCCAGAATGCTGCTTTCAGACATGATCATCTCTACTCTCCTTCGATCTAATTGGTAAAGAACGCTTCCCTCTTAAGCGTAGGCAAGCGCAGAAATAGCGTCTAGCCAAGCATTTTTGACTCAAATTAATTTGACTTGTCAGCCCCCTGCCGACCTGTGCCATGATGGAGGTATGCATATCCTCGAAAAGCAGATCTTGGCCCGGCTGACCTTTAACCCGGGATTAAAATACTCCGAGATCAAGCCTCGCGAAGTGGAAGGTAATTTATTTACCTACCACTTAAATCTTTTGATCAAACAAGGGTTGGTAACTAAAACCAGCGAACATCTCTACGACTTGTCCGCGCGCGGCCGCCGTTATGTCGACAAACTTAGCTTGAAGCATTTTCGGCCGCGAGTGCAGCCAAAGATAGTTACTCTAATAGTTTGCAAAAACGCCAAGGGGGAATATCTTCTCTATAAACGTCATCACCAACCGTTCTATGGTATGTGCGGATTCCCTTACGGCAAAACTCATTTGGGCGAAACTCTCACTACGGCCGCTACTCGCGAGTTAATGGAAAAAACCGACTTGGTCGCAAGACTAACTCATCGCGGTGATGTTTATTTAGTCATCAACGATCAAGGCGAGTTACTGGCCCATATGCTCTGCCACATCTTCACTACCAGCCATCTATCCGGCACGCTACGCCCGCAAACTATCATGGGTAAGTGTTTCTGGTCCAAGCTGCCTATCACGAGCGGTCGGTTGATGCCGGGGGTTATGGAGATCTATCAGCTGATTCGCAAAAATCGGCCCGGCCAAAAGTTCTGGGCTGAGTATCGCTTGGATATGTAGACTATTAGGCCACTCTGGAGGCCACGGTTTTATCCACCGAAGCAGGCGCAAACACGGTCTTGCGTTCTTTGGCAGTTACGTGGAAACCTAAGTATTTGCCCAACATTAATCGCGTCTCCGCGTCGATGGCTGGAACAGAACCAAAGAAGATACCAGAGATTGGAACTAACACCCACATCACTAGCATCTCGGCTACTTTAGCTTTACCGTACTTGGCTGGCCGAGGCGGAAGCAGCTGAAAAGCTATCACTGTAGAGATGATTATTCCCAGCCACGTTAAGCTTAAAAGATTTCTGGCCAACACCGGCAAGTGATAGGCCAAGATCGAACTCCGAAAGTCCATGTTCAACAGGATCGGCAGCCACCCGCCCAGCGCGATCAAAAGAGACGAGGTCGCCCACGATACATGGCCTTCTAACATCCGGAAGGGATGGATGATGCGATCCTGCAAGGTCATCAGACCGCGCATAGTGAAAAACTTCTCTATCGCATAGGGAAAGTTCTCTATCCCCCACGCCCACCGGCGTTTTTGAATGTATTGCGCCTTTAACGTGTCCCAATAAGTCCGTCCTAACACCGCGTCCATTGAAACCGGCGTAAAGATAGGAATGGCGCGATGATTGCCGCGATACTGGTAGAAAGCCCGATAAAACTGCTTGGAGTCCTCACTCACCACCGCCCGATCCCAGAAATCAATATCTACCAATGTCTTTAAGCTCATCGCTTGAGATGAGAAGTTGACTAAACGATGCGGGCGCGTAGATTCGATCATCTGCCAATAAGATGAACCGAACGCCACTAACCGATTGATCGCCGGCACATCCCAGATGTTGTTGTTAAACAGCGGGATGGGCTGATAGCTGCGATATGTCCGCTCCGGCGCCAAAATATAGTTGTAAGTGACGTTGGCGAAATACTGCCGGCTCGGCAGAGTATCGGCATCGAAACAGGACACCATCACATCATCGTATTGCCACTGTTTGCCGTCCGCGTATTTTTTCAGCTCTTGCCCAGCGTGGTAGACGTTGGCTCCCTTAGCCTTCAGCTCGCCCACAATGCCATCAGGGTGCACCGTCACTAAGATATCTTGGAATACGCCAGTGAATGTTTCCTGGACCCGTTTAGCCACGGCCAACGCTGGCGCTCCTGCCCGCTCCTCCAACGCCAGCACTATCACCATTTTATTTTTCGGATAGTTGCTCTCAAAACACGCACGGAGACTGCCCTCCACCACTTCGAAACTTTCTTTGTAGATGGCGTAGATAACCGCATGGGTTACTTGACGCCAATCTTTGCGTATCTCGGGACTGCGCCGTATCACTTCAACCTGCTCCCACTCTTCCTTTAAACGCCTGGCTTCAAAGCCTCGCGCCAAATGGAATCGGCGCAACAGGTCATCGCCAAAGGCCTCCATATCCTCGGTTTGCGTTAACCGATCCAACCAATCGATGCGCATGGCCCTCTGCATATGGACATAGCCAAATATCAGGTGACCGCCCATCACCAGGGCTTTAACTAGCCAATAGACATCAAACACGATAATAAAATAGGCCACCCCCGCCGGCCACAAGAACGACATAGCGAACGGAGCCAATAAAACTGTCCAACTGATGGCACCCGGCAAGATCTCCCAAAACCGACGAGCGGCAGGACTTAACATTAGACGGGACGGCTAAAAGATATAAGAAACAGGGTAATGGCCAGTACGACTATCTGCAAAAAAATGTTGGCCCCGATCAAGAGCCAGGCCGAGAAGATGTCCTTCCGATATATCCTAAAAGCTAAAGTCGTATTCAGAGCCAGGATACAGGTGTTAGCCAACGGCCAGAAGTAGTCATACAAAAAATTGAACTGGCCTAAGTTAGCGGCCAGCGGGATGGTCAGAGCTATCGGATAGGGAGCGATAAAGAAATACCACAACACCCAAAATATCACGTGCAAGAGCACCGCGCTCCAGATAAACACAAATAGACTATCTTCCTGACGTTTAAACCGGCTCCATTGGAGCCACGGCACATTCTCTCCTTTTAACCCCAGAAATTTGATCTGCATTCTGAAGAAGTATCTAGTATTTAGTATTTGAAAGCGGCTCTCCTAGATGCTAGCCGCTAGATGCTAACCGCTACTCTGCCTAGTCCGCCTTATACCCCCATCCCGATACCAACATCACCAACAAGGGAGCTATCAGTAACCAGGTTTGGTAGTCGACCAGGTACTTGGCCGACCGGGAATGGTCGTAGATCGCTTGGAGTTGATCCGCTGGCAAAAAGCTCAGTACGGCCGAAGCGATCAGGGTAGCCGAGAGCAGCCCATACAATCCCAGCACACCATACGACATAAATCCGCTGCCTAGAGACTCCGGGTGAATAAGAATCCCGCCCTTTAACGCCACTATCAAGAGTACCGCAGCAAACAGGATTACCTGCACCGTGAAAACCGAGATATTGCCATTAACGAACTGCTCGTTTAAGACCGCTCCGCTCTGATTGGTCACCATTTGATAAATAGCCTCACCCCAGCGGTCGGCTACGATCATCGCCGCATAGGCACCAAGAAGAGTCACCACCACCCTTTCGCGCAACATTAAACCATAGACAACCGAAGCGCCCCCAAAGACCAGCAGTACTAAATCCCATGTTGGAACCATCTAAACTAGTTATAAACCCTAGAAAAATGTCGCCCCCAGTGTGCCAAAAAAGGGGGTAAAAGTAAAGTTATTCCTTGCCCCACTCTTTATTCAATTCCTGCAACAACTTTCGTTGCTTTAAGGTTAACCTTTTTGGAACTTGGATCTCTATTGTTAAATACAAGTCGCCGCGGCCGGTAGCGCTGATCTTTGGTACCCCGTGACCCTTCACGCGCAACACGTCACCCGGCTGGCTGGCTGGTGGAATCTTTAAATTGATAGTTCCATCCAAAGTCTGAGTCTTTACTTCGCCACCCAGCGCCGCAACCGTAAACGGTACGGTTACGACTTTGTACAAATTAAATTCATCGCGCCTATATTCGCGACTAGGAATAACTCGAACCGTAACATATAGATCGCCGGGCTTACCGCCCCGGAAGCCAGCTCCTCCAGCCCCTGGCACACGAACGGTCTGGCCGTCGTCTATCCCGTCAGGGATCTCTACTTTGACCGCTACTGGCTGTTTAGTGCGTCCCGTGCCTGTGCAGTGCCGGCAAGTCTGTTCTGGCATCTCGCCCAAACCCTTACACTCGGAGCAGGTCTTACTCTGACGGATCGCTCCTAACATAGTTTGACGCACCTGTTCAACATGACCACTGCCGTTGCATTTTGCGCAACGCTTCATTTGCTTGTTAATAGAACCAGTCCCCCCGCAAGATTCACATAATGTGTCTTTCGCGAGATGAATAGTCTGTGTACCGCCAAACACCGCGGTTTCAAACGATATCTCAATAGCTATCTCTAGATCTTCGCCTCGCTTAATATCTTCACGGCTACGCCGAGGAGTGGAAGTGCGACCTCCAAAAAAAGTGCTAAAAACATCTTCAAACCCGCCGAAGTCGGATGTGTTAAACCCACTAAAATCAAATCCGCCGAAACCCGGGCCGGCGCCTTCGAAGCTGTGCCCGAACTGGTCATACTGCTGACGCTTATCGGCATTACCCAACACCTGATAGGCCTCATTCACCTCTTTGAACTTATCAGCGTTGCCGTTCTCCCCCTTGTCGGGGTGGTATTTTAAAGCGAGCTTCCGATAAGCTCGTTTAATTTCATCAGGCGTGGCACCTTTTGCCACGCCTAAGATTTGATAATAATCCTTGGACATATTGTTTAATCGCAAGCGATGGAATCAGCTGGTCTGCTAGCTTCATTTATTCTCCAAAGGTGGAGTGGGGAGCAGGCGGCTAGCCCGAGCTAAAGGCGAGGGGTGGCTTTTGCCAACCGCCGATGAGGGGAGAACACACCTCGTGCTCCCCTTATATGAGTGAGACTGCGCCAGAATTTGCATCCACCGACGCTTTCAGCACATCGCCCGTCCCATCCGTTGCCCTGTAAGTCACGAACCAACTCAAGTACTGACCAGCCGGGATAGCTAGGATAGCTGATACTTCAAAAGTTTTGTGCTTGGCCCGAAAGTCACTTCCGCCACGCTGTTCCGCTGCTTTGAGCGCGTCAGCGTACGATAACTTCCAATACTTAGCTGGGATGGGCAATAGATCAAACGGTAGATCCAAATCCTCTACCGGCATCAGGAACCGCTTCAACCGCTCACCATTCCTGGGCATATTCACCAGATAGTAGAAGTTGGGGTTGCTGGCCGAGGCATAGATGTAGTAGTTGGTCGCTAGTCCGGTCTGATCTGACAAAGAGTTAATAAACTTGATCGATACCAACTGTAATATCGCATCTGGCTGCAGCGTCTTCACCGCACTCTCGGCGTTGGTGGTTTCAGCCGCCAAACTAGTCTTGATGCTGGATGGGTCCGGCAGACCAGAACCGGATACCGTGGTAGTAGTTTGATCAGTTGGATTGATCACCGCTGTGTTATTAATGGCCGTATTATCAATCGCAGTGTTAGTAATGGTGTTGTCTACGGCAGTATTGTCCGCTTTGGGACCGCGACTACAACTAATCCCCACCAACGATATGGTGGTAAAGATGCCAACCAATAACAGTATTGCTTTTGATCTCCCCATAGGTCCCCCAAATTCCCCTAAATCATAGCACATTCTATTTGGTCGTTTTAGACCAATTGGTTATTAAAGTGCCTCGTCGTTGGGTTGCTTGTCCGTCGAAGCTTCGCCAGAAGCGGAGTCGGACTTGTCCGTCGTAGCTTCAGCGGAGTCGGATGAAGGTTCTTCCGAACTAGATTCTTGCGTAAAGTCCGCTTCTTTGGCATCTTTCTGCTCTGCCTCATGATTCATACTTCCTGATTCATGATTCTGGTTTCCGTACATCGCCTGCCCGATCTTCTGAATTACGCTCGACAATTCTTCGGTCGCTTTCTTAATGACCTCTGTATCATCTTTCTCCAATGCGTCTTTAAGAGCTTTTACTCGATCCTCGATCTGGCCTTTGGTGGCCGCATCCACCTTATCCCCCGCATCCTTCAGGGCTTTCTCCGCGGTGTAGACCAAGCTATCCGCCTGGTTGCGGGCATCGATGGCCTCCCGCTTCTTCTGGTCCTCCGCCGCGTGGACTTCGGCCTCTTTGGCCATCCGCTCCACTTCGTCTTTGGATAGACCCGAAGAACCGGTAATAGTGATGTGCTGTTCCTTGCCGGTGCCTTTATCAGTGGCTTTGACATTTAGAATACCGTTGGCATCAATGTCAAAAGTGACTTCTACTTGGGGCATCCCACGCGGGGCCGGGGCAATGCCGTCCAATACGAAGCGACCCAGCGATTTATTATCCGCGGCCATCTCCCGTTCACCCTGCACTACATGGATCTCCACGCTCGGCTGGTTATCCGCCGCCGTGGAAAATACCTGTGATTTACTCGTCGGGATAGTCGTATTGCGTGTGATGAGTTTGGTCGCCACCCCGCCCAAGGTTTCCAGGCCCAACGACAACGGTGTCACATCCAGAAGCAGAACATCTTTGACATCACCCTGCAGCACGCCGGCTTGAATAGCCGCGCCTAAAGCCACGGCCTCGTCCGGGTTAACGCTCTGGTTCGGTTCTTTGTCAAAAAAGTTTTTTACTGATGCCTGTACCGCCGGCATGCGCGTCATCCCGCCGACCAAGATAACTTCGTTAATGTCAGACGTCGAAAGACCGGCATCTTGCAAAGCTTTCTTCATCGGTTCGATCGTCCGCCCGATCAAGTCGGCCACTAATTGTTCCAATTGCGCCCGGGTCAGTTTCATTGTCAGATGTTTTGGGCCAGAGGCGTCCGCCGTCACAAATGGAATGTTGATCTCCGTTTCAGATGCGGTGGACAGCTCCATCTTGGCCTTCTCCCCCGCTTCCTTCAGTCGTTGGATAGCCAATTTGTCTTCTTTCAAATCCACGCCTTGGTCTTTCTTGAATCCTTCGATAATCCAATCGATAATTTTCTGGTCAAAGTCATCCCCGCCCAAGTGCGTATCACCATTGGTGGCTTTCACTTCGAACACGGATTCTCCATCACTATCGCCAATCTCTAAAATAGAGATGTCGAAAGTGCCGCCGCCCAAATCATAGATGGCAACTTTCTCTCCGCCAACTGGCGGACTTTTTGCCAAACCATAAGCCAGCGTGGCCGCTGTTGGTTCGTTAATGATGCGCTTCACCTCTAACCCAGCGATCTTACCAGCATCTTTAGTGGCCTGGCGCTGGGAATCGTCAAAGTAGGCCGGCACGGTAATTACTGCTTCGGTGACCGGCTCGCCCAAGAACGCCTCGGCGTCCCGTTTGATCTTCTGCAACACCTTGGCCGAAATCTCGGCTGGCTGCCAGTTACGGTCACCCATCACAAACACCACTCCGCCGTTACTGCCCTCGGCCACCTTGAACGGTACTAGTTTAATGTCTGACTGCACCGACTGGTCAGAAAATCTCCGCCCGATAAACCGTTTGGCGGAATAGATCGTATTCTCGGCATTCGTCACCGCCTGCCGCTTCGCCACCTGCCCCACCAAAATCTCACCGGTCTTATTCTGTGCTACCACTGACGGCACCGTTCTACCCCCTTCAGATGAGGGAATAATCTCCGGCTTCCCACCGCGCATCACAGCCGCGGCACTGTTCGTTGTCCCCAAATCGATTCCAATGATTTTATTCATAGTATTTCCTTTCTTAAAAAATTTATTTAAATCACTAGCGATATACAGGTTGCCACTGTCATCACTACGGTCGCGAGAATAGACAAAACGAACCATCGGAAAGCCCCCTTGCCCGTACGAGACTGTTTATCAATACTCGGATTTATTGCGTTTTCAATCTCAATTCTGGCATCGATAAGTGTTTTCTTTTTAAACCCCGGGAGGTCATCTTGTATCCTTTTTATCTCTTCCCTGGCCCCATCAGCCATGGTCTGCTCTGTTATGGCAAACCCATTTAATATATAAAGAGCAAACAATATTGTGCCTGCTAGGGCCACCAAAGATACAACTATTAAAGTTGAACTCAGACCACTTAAATCTCCCCTACTTAGACCGACAGCTGCAACCAAAGTCGCCACGATGGTGGCTGCCGATAGGGCCGCAGACACGCCAAGTCTGCGGTTAATCTTGAGATTCTGAAACGATTCTTTTTCCAACTTTACAAGATTGGAAAAAATTACACCCAATTCTTGATCATTCATTTTCTTCCCTCACATCAAAAATTAATTATTCAATCTCTAACGGATAAATATCGTAGGCAACTTCTTCGTATGGATGGGCTTTTTTCATCGCGGAAATTACATTTGTTAGAACCTCTCTGGGGCAAACCATTTCTATGCGCTCTTCTTCGACGGCTTCGAGCTTACCGACCTCGCCAATCGCGGGGTTAGCGCCAGCCTGTGGTAAGAATCTTCCCACACCCTTGGACGAGAAACTGCAGTTGGTGTAATTACCAACCCTCCCAGCCCCTGCATCATTCATCGCCTTGCGTACGGCATCAGCATGAGATTCTGGTACAAAAACAACAATTTTTACTTGGTTTCCATTCATTGATTAGATTGGTTAGATTGGAGAAGTTGATTAGATTGCCAGCTATTTCGCAACGCGAACTCTGGCTGGCTTTATTACCCTATCGTTATATTTCAAACCAACTTCCAAAGTTTCAATCACCTTCCCCTCGCCGACTTCGTTTTCTTCATAACTCACCGCTTCGGCAAGAATAGGATTAAACTCATCTCCCGCCTTAAATTCAATTTCATCCAGCCCATCTTGATGCAGATAATCTTTAAACTTCTTCTGGACTTCCAATAAACCTTGCTTAGCTTTTTCATCTGTCACAAACTCAACTGCCCGATTCAAATCATCGTAAATCTCCAAAAACTTAATCAAAGAATTCGCCTTCAGGAACTGGACCATCTCCATCTGCCGCTTCTCGGCATCTTTGCGGTAGTTATCCAGATCGGCCATCGCCCTTTTCGCCACATCCTCCCAGTCGACGAGCTGTTCTTTGGCTGACTCTGATTTTTTATCGTGCTTTTTATCCATTACTTCCCATTCCGTCATCCTGAATTTATTTCAGGATATAGATGCTGAAACAAGTTCAGCATGACAAAGATTATTTATTGTTAAGCAATTTAGCAATGTATTCCACCGCCGGCAGTGTCTTACCGTAATGCATCCGCATCGGTCCGATGACCGAGATAACCTGCCGCCCGCCCGGCCCGAACTTGGTCACCACCATACTCGCCTTGCCCAGCACCACCTGCGGTTGACCTGTCGTCTGCTTCATAATCGATCTAAAACTCTCCGCCGGATTTTCTAACATCTCCATAAAGTCAGCGCCGAACTCTTCATCGCGGAACTCCGGCAACTGCGGCAGTTTACTAAGACCTGACATATACACCTGGTTAGCATCATCCATTAAGAGACCCACACTGCCGGACAGTTCGGACAGCATCCGCGCCGCTTCTTTGAACCGCTCCTGCAGATTCTTCAACCGCTTAAAGTGCGCCGACAGCACCTCCTGCTGACGCAGAGATAATTCTTTGTGCTCTTTCATCATCGTTTCAATGTACTCCTTGAACCCGGCCTCGGTCGGGATACGGCCCGCCGAAGTATGCGGCTGGACCAGATAACCGGAATCGGTTAACTCGGCCATATCCCCCCGGATGGTGGCCGAACTAACTGAAAAAGGTAACATCTCCGCCACGCGGGCAGAGCCGACCGGCTCGGAATGTTTGACATACTCCTCCACTACGCCCTTCAGGACCTGTTTTTGCCTGGCATTCAACTTCGTCATCGCAGTCGTATTTAATACAAAACCACCAACCCCCCAAAAGTTATCTGCCAGCCCACTCTACACCCCGTTAGCAGTCCTGTCAAGTAAGTGCTAATGATGCTAAAAATAGGGAGCCGGCTTTAGCTCCCTATGTAAATCCATTCATGGTTCTCGCACCGACCGGCGCACCTCTTTGCTGGCTGACGCCGCCGCCGTCATATCGGAGAGGAACCAGAAACATCCGATCATTAGGTACACGCCCCAGATACCCGCAACGACTAGAGGATAAGATAGGGTGGTGAAAACCATGGCTACAGCAGAAATAACCCCGACCAGCAAATGCCATAGCCGAAACACCTCACCGGACATCAGCCAGAATATTGCCCCCACCACCAAAGGAGCAACGGCGAATATTGCTCGCCAGCCGTTATGCAGCGCTCCCGTAGTTATGAGCGACATCAGCGCTGGTACAGCCGCCCAGAACACGAACCAGAACAGTTGATGTCTGAACTTAGCCGCATCGTCTGACAAAACATCGTCAAAAGCCATCCTGGCCTTTGCGCCCTTCTCCGAATAATCGTACCCTGCGATGCATGCGCCAAGAGCCAAAATTGCCAGCACAATCGAGACCGCGATCAACATTAAGGTACACCTCCTGCTAATAAGATGCCTTTACCCTACCACAAACCTGCCCCCAGAGCAAGTTTCTAGGAAAGAATATTTCTAAATACCGACTGGGGTAATTCGACTTGTCCGACCATCTTCATCCGCTTTTTACCCTTGGCCTGCTTAGCCAACAGTTTATCTTTGCGCGTTCTATCTCCGCCGTACAACTTCGCCAAGACATCTTTGCGATAGGGCGAGAGCTCCTCCCGCGCGATCACCTTCCCGCCAATCGCCGCTTGAATCACAATTTTGAAATTTTGCTTCGGCATAAGATCTTTTAATTTAGTTGCCACTTCCCAACCAATTTTTTGGGCTTCTTTTTTGTGGACGATTACCGATAGCGTATCTACCGGTCGCTCATTTACCAACATATCCACTTTCACTAACTCTCCCACCTTGAACCCGATAAACTCATACGCCATCGAAGCGTAGCCGGATGACACACTCTTTAATTTGTCATAGAAATTAACAACTACACTGCTCAAAGGGATCTCGTAAGTCAGCAGCACGCGTTCGGCATCCAGATACTGCACATTTTGCTGGACTCCGTGCAAGTCCTGCACTAACTGCATCACCCCGCCCATATACCGCACCGGCATCACCAGATCCAGCTTTATCCACGGTTCAGCAATGGTTTTATAAAAATTAGCTGCCGGCAGTTCCGTTGGGTTGTGAATGATCTTGGTCTGCCCGCTAGTTAGCACCACCTCATAACTCACGCTGGGGGTCGTGGTGACCAAATTTAAATTAAACTCTCGTTCCAGCCGCTCCTGCACAATGTCCATATGCAACAGGCCCAGAAATCCACAGCGGAACCCAAACCCCAACGCCGGCGAATTTTCCGGCTCGAAGGCCAGAGAGGAATCATTGAGCTGAAGTTTATCTAACGCCTCGCGCAGTTCAGGGAAGTCAGCATTGTCCACCGTAAAGATGCCAGCATAAACGAACGGCATCACCTGCTTATACCCCGGCAATGCCTCCACCTCTTTTAATTTTTCATTTGTCATTTTTAATTTGTCATTCAACGCTGGTTTCGCCAGCGTTACGGTATCCCCCACCCGCACACTCCGCACATCCTTTAACCCCGTCGCCAAATAACCAATCTCTCCCGTCGCAAGCTCCGGGCGTTTAGTCAGTTTAGGCGCAAAGAAACCCACTTCCAATGTTTCTGCGGTAGCGTTAGATGCCATCATGCGCACCTGCTTTCCCTCGCCCACACTGCCATCCACCACCCGGATATAAGTCACCACGCCCTTGAATGCGTCGAAATAAGAATCGAATACCAACGCCCGCAGAGGTGCGTTGATGTTGCCGGTTGGAGCTGGAACCCGTTCCACGATGGCGTCCAAAATTTTCTCCACACCTTCTCCGGTCTTAGCCGATACTTTTAGAATATCGGCATCCGTCACTTCCAAGATCTTCTTCATCTCCTCGCTCACCCGCTGGACATCCGCCACCGGCAAGTCAATCTTGTTAATGACCGGGATAATCGTCAGCCCTTGCTCTTTCGCCAAATGCAGATTGGCCAGTGTCTGGGCCTCGATACCTTGGCTGGCGTCCACCACCAGTAGAGCCCCCTCCACCGCCGCCAATGACCGCGAGACCTCATAGGAAAAATCCACATGCCCGGGAGTATCGATCAAATTTAATTCAAACCCTTTATGGGTCATTCGCACGGGTTGCAATTTGATGGTGATGCCCCGCTCCCGTTCCAAATCCATCGTATCTAAATACTGCGCTCGCATCTCCCGAGAAGAGATGGTGTTGGTCAACTCCAAAAGCCGATCAGCCAGCGTGGACTTACCATGATCAATATGCGCGATTACACAAAAGTTTCTAATTTTCTCCATAAATCTATTCTACTAGACAAAATAGAGGGCGGCCGAAAAAGGTCGCCCTCATTATGCGTCCTTAGCCGCAAGAGCTGGTGACATACGCCTCCTCCAGTTCGATCTTGCCGTCACGCTCCTTTGGCTCGTAGATAGAGCCGCAGCTACCGCAGATGATCGGTCCGTGCCAATCGCGCAATGATTTGGCGGAAATCAGCATCCCAGCTTTACACGCGGGACAATTAATCTCCTCACCCAGAGTCAGTGCTTGATCCACTGCTTCGTCTTGACCAGGTCTTTTCTCTGACGAGGGAGCCATCATCGCCAGCAATGGCGTGTGGCGCCGTCTAACCACATGCCCGCACTCTGTGCACCTCAGAACGATTAACAGACCCTCATCATCGTGATGCTCTTCTCCGGCATAAACCAATGGACCATGACAACCCTGCTCCGGACACAAAAAGTACCAAGGTGTTGGCTTCGACTTCTCTGCCATTCTTATCACCTCCTGTCGGCCAACTGATATCCATAGCTTATCCCTTTTTCGCTCCCAGAGCAAGAAACCTCTTGACAAATCAGGCGGAAAAGAGTACATTCCAGATGATCCGCGGGGCTTCCCTCTTAGGTCTCACTTTTCTCCTCCAGGAGAACCGAGAAGCTAGGGTTGGAGGCCCCCGGACGCCATTTGAAAAAGTTCTATCCTTTCCTATCCTTTCGCCGCCAAATTTAGCGAAGGAGGCCGGTGCAATGTCGGCAATGTGGTACATTTTTTGGAACGGACCCGTCGTGGGGGCCGCTATTCTGGCTAGCGTTGGCGTCCTCGCCATCCTCGCCAGTTGGCTGACCAAGCCGATGGCGCCACTCCGTTACGGCTTACGCCGTATTGGTATGTGGCTAATTACTTTTGGGATTGTCTTCCCGGTGGTAGTATGGCTTCTCGTCATGCTACCGGGACCGTTAGATAATCCAAAAAATGGCGTATCGCTGGACATTTGTATTTTGTTCGCGATATTCGCTGCCAGTGGGTTGCTCGCAAAAATCTTTCCCGGATTTTACGGGGAAGATACGGAGATGACCCACTACTAACCTCG
This sequence comes from candidate division Kazan bacterium GW2011_GWA1_50_15, assembly GCA_001029795.1. GTDB lineage: Bacteria > Patescibacteriota > Kazan-3B-28 > Kazan-3B-28 > Kazan-3B-28 > Kazan-3B-28. Next base: position 33,531 of record CP011216.1, on the reverse strand, counting down.
TCGCCGCCGTCCCGCCAATTTAGCGTTGGTCTGCGAGGATACACCTCAATGACTAGCCCCAAATTGGCGGGATTTTTTTATCTAAATTTGAATAGTCGCCTAAATGGCTGAAGTATCTGACTCACCTCGGGGATTTTGAGCAGTCTAGCTACTGCCAAATAGGTCAACCCCGCGACACTGGCGGCTACCGCCGTTTGGGCGAATAACCCTAAGACTGTATGAGTAGTAACGATCAGGTTCATCACTCGCAACATCAAGTAGCCCACTCCTGCCATCGCTAAACTAGCTGACCCGATCTTGCCCAGATACCCTGCCAGCTCGCGCCACGGCATCCCGCCCAGCCGCCGTCCAAGTATCACCAAAAGTAATCCCGCGTTAGCTGTCGCTGAAATAGAGATAGCCGCAGCCAACCCTACCACATCGAGATACTGAACCAAGACCAAAGCCAGGGCCACGTTCAAAACCAATGACCCGGCGCTCACCAGCAATGGGGTTTTGGTGTCGTGTAGAGCATAAAAAGACCGAGCCAACAGGTGGATCACTGATTGGCCGAGCATCCCAAAGGTAAAAAAGGCTAGCGCCGATATAGTAAATCGAGTATAGTCCCAGCCGAACAACCCATATCCAAATACTAACCGAACGATCTGGGCTCTTAGCACCCAATACAGCATCATCGATGGGATGATAAAAAATATCACCTGGCGGAGAACTTGCACTACATCATCTTTGAACTCGTCGAGTTTCTGCAAGCTATATTTCTCGGCCAAAGTCGGGAACACCGCCACCGCGAACGATACCCCGAATATTCCGATCGGCAAACTTTGCAGGTTATCCGCCCACTTAAATACCGACACTGCCCCGCCAGCCAAAAACGAGGCGATAACCGTATTCACAATGGTACTGATCTGGGTTATTCCGATCCCAAGAGTCCGCGGGACCATCAAAACCGCCATCCGCCGGATAGCCGGATGACGCAGATCCATATGTAATCGATAGCGATATCCGAACGCGAACACTCCCGGCAGCTGCACCAACATATGTAAGCACGCTCCCAACACCACTCCGTAAGCTAGCCCAATGTACCCAAACTGCGGAACCAAATAGATCGCTCCGACAATAATTCCGAGATTATATAAAATCGGCGCGATGGCATAGGTAAAGAAATTTTTAAATGAGTTGAGGATCCCGCCAGCCAGGTTACTGACTCCAAAGAACAATGGCGACAGAAGCATTATCCGCATCAAACTGGCCACCATCTCTTTTTTCTCGTTCTCGAACCCTGGCGCTACTAGATGGACAAGAGTTGGAGCGAACACCGCGACAATCAATAAAATAATCGCCAACACCATTACCCCTAAATTCACGATTGAGTTAACAATCCCCCACGCCTCGTCTTTATCTGATCCGTTCTTCTGTAGATATTCGGTAAAGATCGGGATAAAGGCCGACGACAATGCCCCGAGAATTAGTAGATTAAAAATAAAGTCTGGGATAGTAAAAGCGGCCAGATAGGCATCCGAGACATCTCCCGCGTAGCGTGCTGCGATCACGCTATCGCGGACAACCCCAAAAATCCGGCTAACTAAAGAGGCAACCGCCAAGATAGCTGTTGCCTCCAACACAGTGGATTTTCTAGTGATCAGATGTTTGATCATGCACTACTCGTCAAAAAAACTTTCGAACTCATCACGTGACAGGGATTCTTTTTTGATCAACTCAGCCGCGATAGCCCGCAACTCTTTGGTGTATTCTTTCAACACCTTCTCTGCCCGCTTGTCAGCCGTATCGATAATACTAGACACCTCTTCGTCGATGATGGACGCTATCTTGTCGCTATAGTTCCTATCTTCGTGGATCTCTCTGCCTAAAAATATCATCTCTTCACGTCGGCCAAAGGTCATTGGACCCAGTCGCTCGCTCATCCCAAATCGAGTTACCATCTCTCGGGCTAACTCGGTAGCCCGCTGCAGATCGTTGGAGGCACCCGTAGTCACCTCTTTAAATATCAGTTTCTCCGCCGCTCGGCCACCCAACATGTGTGCCAGCTCGTCCATGAACTGAGATTTACTATGCAGATGTCTATCCCGCTCTGGCATGCTCCAGGTGTACCCTAGAGCCATCCCACGGCTCACGATCGACACTTTGTGGACTGGATCAGTGTGAGGCAGAATGTGGGCTACCACAGCGTGGCCAGCCTCGTGGTAGGCCGTGATCTCTTTCTCTTGTTCGGATAGAATCTTGTTCTTACGCTCCGGCCCCAGCAGCACCTTCTCCACCGCCTCATCGAGGTCTTGGCGCGTAATTACCTTTTGATTATGCCGCGCCGCTAGAATAGCGCCTTCGTTGACCAAGTTCTGCAAGTCAGCACCGGAGAACCCTGGGGTATGGGCGGCGACCTGGTGCAAATCAACCGTTGAATCAAGCGGCTTGTTTTTAGTATGCACCGCCAAAATATCTTCGCGATCTTTAATGTCTGGCCGCTCCAGTGTTACTCGCCGGTCAAACCGCCCCGGCCTAAGTAGGGCTGGGTCCAATACATCTGGCCGGTTAGTGGCTGCTATCACGATAACATTGGTATCGGTTTCGAACCCATCCATCTCAACCAGGATCTGGTTGAGAGTCTGTTCGCGTTCATCATGGCCACCGCCGAGTCCCGCTCCCCGCTGGCGGCCGACCGCGTCGATCTCATCAATAAAGACGATAGCCGGCGCATTGCGCTTGGCTTTAGTAAACAAATCGCGCACTCGCGAAGCGCCTACGCCGACAAACATCTCCACGAACTCACTACCGCTAATATTAAAGAATGGGACACCGGCTTCGCCAGCCACCGCGCGCGCCATGAGAGTTTTCCCCGTCCCAGGCGGGCCTACTAGTAATACTCCTTTGGGGATCCTAGCGCCGAGATTAATAAATTTGCTTGGGTATTTCAGAAACTCGACTACCTCCACTAATTCTTGTTTAGCCTCGTGCGATCCAGCTACATCCTTGAAGGTAATGCGATTTTTTGTCCCGACCTGGAGCCGCGCCCGGGATTTACCAAAAGACAACGCTTGATTGCCTGACCCTTGCGCCTGGCGGAACATAAACCACAAAAATCCCAATATGAGCAGGAATGGAAGAAACGACGATAACACCCCCAGCCACAGAGCACTCGTTTGATCGTCTAACACCTCGACTTCTACCCGAGAGGTGTCTATCCCGCTATCTTTGAGCGACACGTTATCCTCTTTGCGAGCCAAAAACTGCTTACCATCGGTCGTAATGACCGTTATCTCACTGCCTTTGATCTCAAGTTTGTCCACCTTGCCAGCATCGATCAATCTTGCCACATCAGAAATTGGCACCCACTGCGGTGCAGTCCCACTGTAACCAAACAAACTATAAAGTAGGGCCATCACCACCAACACGACCAGGGCGTACCCCACTATTCTGACAAAATTGGATCTCATACTCCTATCCTCGACTAATGGTTATCGTATCACGGCTTCTGGCCACCAACAATTTACCCGGCAGCCTCTTTTCACCTTGAGTCCCCGGCCCAGCCAGCAGCTTCATTACCTCTTGGAAATGACTCCCCCGCCAGTTGTATGCCGGCCCAGCCACCTTCTCGATCGCCACCTTAACCACCTCCATCTGCATCAGCGGCACTAGTTCTCGCAGCCGCGAAATCGAGATGTTCACCTTATCACTCTTTACCGTTCCTATCAAGTTCATATATTGCCGTGCCAGATCTCGCAACACCCAATCAGCTTGCTGGAACAGACCGCTATTTTGGAGGAGGATCTCATCAACTTTTGGATTATACGATCGCAGAATCGGTAGTAGTTGGTGACGGATCCGATTCCGCGTAAACCGTGGCTGAAGGTTAGTTTCGTCAACCGCGAATGGTACACGATGCTGTTTCACGTATTTCAGCAAGGCGGTCTTCGGTACGGTTAACCATGGCCGGATCACGTCACCAGACACTGTTCGCATCCCGCCGAGGCCTCTCACCCCGCTACCCCGCAGAAAATTAAAGACCACCGTTTCAACCTGATCGTCCGCGTTGTGCGCGGTAACTATCCATCTGGCCCCCAGTTGGCTAATCATCTTACGTAAAACTTGATATCTCAACTCCCGCGCCGTCTCCTCGACCCGCGTCTTAGCCTGACGCAGCCTGGCTGGCCAGCGGAGCGTTTCGACTGAGCATGCGAGCTTATACTTTGCACAGTAAGCCTGCACCAGTTTAGCCTCCCGCTTCGATGCGGGACGCAGACCGTGGTTAACGTGGACAATCTGCAGCCGCCAACCAACTGATGGGGCCAGCTTACGCATCACTTCCAGAAGCGCCATTGAATCTGGTCCGCCCGAGACGGCCAGCACTAACACTTCGCCCCGCCTCACGCCAGCACTACTCAGTCCTAGACGCGCCAATTGTGACAGGTCTTGTTTTTTCATTTGTCCAACTCTACTATACTAAAGTTGCAGTTTTATCCCGTGGGGGGTCCCCGACCTGGTCTAGCGAAGCGAACAGGTTGGGGAGAGGAGCAACGCTGAGCGACAAAAGCCGAACAGGTTCATCCTGTTCGTGCGTCACGCGAAGCTGTTGCGACGAGCCAGCGTAGCTCAGCAGTAGAGCAGCGGACTCATAAGCCGTTGGTCACAGGTGCGAATCCTGTCGCTGGCACCAAAATAGAACTTAAGGCTAACCTGTCCATTGACGGGTTAGTTGCAATATTGCCTGGCTACCATTACCGCTACTGCTTCTTGTTCTTGCGCTGAGTCTGGTCCTTGGCCAATCTTTCATGGAGAGCACGGTAGATCCTATCTTCGTCCCGCTGTTGGGGATTGTCCGGATCGTAGTTGTGGACTCTAAATAACATCTCCACGCCGTCAGCCCCTAGTTTCTCCCACAATGTCTCGATCGTCTGCTCCAAGATGGCCTCTTCGGGGTGCAGCCGTAGCTTGCGTTGGGCTTCAGTCTCTCCCTCATAGCCCCCCACATTAGCCGGCCCCCCTTCTGGCTTAAAATGCGTATCCTCTAGTTCCATATTCTAATTGTAGCTCAAGACCAGATAGGATGTATCTTTTTGTTACACTTATGTTGCTATGTCGGGCAAACTCCCAAAAATCCAACTCCTTCAGGGTCGCGAACTGCGAGTCCGCATGATCATGACCATTGGGGTGGTGATAGCGGTCTATATGATAGTCTCCACTATCCAAGCCCTGTGGCAGAACTACCAGATCAACAAAGAACTGATCCGGCTGCGGGATGAGAACGCTGAGCTGAAGCTGCAGAATAATTATCTGCAAAATCTGATCGCTTATCGCCAAACAGAGTCATTCAAAGACAAGGAAGCGCGCGCTAAACTCAACTATCAAAAACCCGGCGAGATCGTTCTGATAATCCCAGATGACGACACCGCCAGATTTCAAGAGGGTAACATCAAAGAACAGCCCGACACGAATGGATCCCTCGTCCCCAACAACCCACAGAAGTGGTGGCGCTACTTCTTTGGATAGACAAATCACCTATCACCTGCTAATATCTACCCGCGGGGTAGAGCAGTGGTAGCTCGGAAGGCTCATAACCTTCAGGTCGTGGGTTCGAATCCCACCCCCGCATCCAAATTAAAATCGCCCCCTAGGGGCTATTTTAATTTTGGGGGTATGGACGAGAACCCTGCGCAGCATGGGTTCGTGCGTTGGCGTCCTATTCTACTTCATCATAACCACGACAGCGTTGCGGCCATTATCCCCCCGTTGCTTGGTTTCGGCACGATAGTGAGAAAAAAATCTCTCATCCCCGATTGTATCTACTTGGCTTACAACGATATTTGATTCTGGTATCCCATACTTCGTCAAAATAAATTGGTTATAACCAAATAGATCTATCGCCGTCTGCCCATCAGATAATTGTCTGATGAACGGTTGCCACTCCTTTAAACCCCTTTGGATCGCGTCAGAGAAAGTATAGGACTCTGGTTTCGCTCCTGGGCCAATGAATACCTGTATATTTTCCGGCTTACAATCAAACTGCTGCTGCATCTGAGCCACAACTTTTCCCGCCAGACCCAACATGCTCGTCTTCCAACTTAGATGGGCCAAGCCCAATACCCGCCTAGCCGAGTCCCAATAAATAATCGGAAGGCAGTCGGCGACCACCAAGAACAAACCTAAACCATTTCTGTCGGTGAGCATCGCATCGGCCCGAATTGCCGTGTCAATCTCTCTCGCGCCCTTCGCTAGATCATCCTGACCCACTAAAGCGATTTTATCACCATCTTGGATCCGCACTGCTACACAGTCATCCAAACTCAGCCCGACCGATTCTAAAAACTTATTCCGGCTCTCAAGTACTTCGTCGTGACTACCCCACAAGAAAGACATATTGCCGTCCGCAATACCAGACATAGACCAAGTTAGCCCGTCTTGTGTGAATTCTGACATTCTGATCTGTTGGTGGGTCCGGTAGGGATCGAACCTACGACCCATCCCTTATGAGGGGACTGCTCTACCACTGAGCTACGGACCCGTCTAGATTATATCTTCCCGCTTAACAATTCTCCACTCACCCGGCCGGAGATCGCCTAACCGCAACTTACCCACTCGCACTCGAGCCAACTGCTCCACAGTATAGCCTAGAAGGTTTGCAACACGTCTGATCTGCCGCTTTTTCCCCTCTTTCAAAACCAAGTTCACTAACCACCGGCCAACCATCACTCGTTTGATCTTAGCAACCCTCATCGGCTGAGTCTGCGCGCCATCCAAGCGAAATCGATGGGTAAACTTCTTAATGTTATCGGAACTAACCCCGCTCAGCTCCACCACATACTCCTTCTCGTGGCTGTATCTGGGATGCATCAGCTGGTTCGCCAACTCGCCGTCGTTAGTAATCAGCAATAACCCAGAGCTATTCTTATCGAGCCGTCCTGCGGGATAAACCCGTTGGTTCTTAGGGAAGAACTCTGCCACTGTTTTTGCCGCATATCGATCCCGGACCGTAGATGTAACCCCAACCGGCTTATTGAAAGCGTAAATAACGGCCTCCGCCTGCTCCACAGATTTGCCGTCACAAGTTACCTTGTCAATGTCAGGGTTTATCGACATGCCCAGAGTCGCTTCCACTCCGTTCACATTGACACGGCCATGTCGGATCATATCCTCGGCTAATCGTCGGCTTGCTATCCCCGCCCGAGCCAGAAACTTATGTAGACGTTCAGTAGCCATCGGTCATCAGTATATCATTCTGCAAAGGCACCCCGCCGCAGGCGGGGTGCCTTTATTTTATCGGTCGATAAAAAGACTACTTCTTACCCATCCACATGCCATAAGTGAACAGCATGTACAGACCGGCTAAACCAACCAAGTCATAGATGACCCGGGACAGAATACCGGTAGCGCCGAACAAGGCGGCAACCAGATCAAAACCGAAGAAGCCGTACAATCCCCAGTTCAAGGCCCCGATCACCACCAGAATAAAGATTAACCACTTCATAATGAATAATGCCCTTGATAAAACTGTTATAGTCTCTCGACCCTAGCCATATTTTACCACTGCCTGGGCCGGTATCAAAAAGCGGGACCGCCAGACGAACCTAGAGACCCCGCTCATTATCATTGCAAATAAAGACTACTTCTTTGCTTTCTTCTTCTTCTTCTTTGCTGGCATTGGAGCTCCCCAATGATTAATGATATCAAATTAATTATTGGACTTTTGCGTCAAAAGTAAATACAAGAAAGTGTGGATAAGTCCCTAAAGTCCTCCATGTCGGCGGGCCGGGCCGACACTTCGTACCAATTTGGCCACCTCCACGGCACTATTCGCCGCCATCAATCGGGCTCTTAACTCGGCTGCACCCTCAAAACCGGATACATAGGCCTTGAAGTGTTTTTTCATAACGGAAAAGTTCTTTTTGGGCGTCAGCCGCTCAAATAATCTGGCGTGTTCTGCCAGCACGGCTAGTTTATCTGCCAGTGTTATCCGTTTTTTTGATCGACTAAACAACCAGGGGTTGCCGAATATCCCCCGACCGATCATCACCCCGTCAGCCCCGGATTCCTTCGCCCTCCGCTTGGCGTCAGCCAAATTCTTCACATCCCCATTACCGATGACCAGAATGTCTTTGCCCGACGCCCGCACCAACCTCACCACTTCGGCGATCGCCTGCCAGTCCGCCGGCACTTTCGACATTTCCTTACGCGTCCGAGCGTGAATAGTGATCGCCGCCGGCTCGGCCTCGATCAACGTCCCTATCCATTTGGCAACATCGCGCTGGTTATAGCCGATGCGGGTTTTGACCGACACCGGCAGACCCCCGGCCCCGCGCTTGGTCTCGCGGATAATTTCTTGGGCTAACTGGGGATTTAACATCAACTTGGCCCCACCGCCTTGTTTTTCTACCTTGCGGTCAGGACAGCCCATATTGATATCAATCCCATCAAACTTTAGTTTTTTCAGTAATCTAGCACATTCATAAAAATGCGCTGGAGTACTCCCAAAAATCTGCGCCACTATCGGCCGCTCGGCCTCGCTATATTTTAGGTCCACCAACAACGCCTTCCGCCCCTTCGCCGAACACAATCCGTCACACGAAACAAACTCGGTCCACATCACATCCGGCTTGCCGTATTTGGCAATAATCCGCCGAGAAGCCGCGTCAGTCACATCCGCCATCGGCGCTAGCGCCAAAATCGGCCGCTTCAATTTTCCCCAAAATCCTTGTGGCATACGGGTATTTTAGCACCAAGTATCTTCATCTATGCAAATTAGACACACGGTACTCTACTTGCGATAGTATAAATCTATGACCAAACCGGAAGTTGCCGATGGCGTAGTTCACAAGCTGCCGCCCGATTTACGCCAAGCCCTCATCTCTGCCCCGGCGGCGTTAGCCGCCTGGGAGGACATTACCCCGTTGGCTCGCAACGAATGGATCTGTTGGGTGACCTCGGGCAAAAAATCTGAGACCAGAGGCATCAGAATCGAAAAAACGCTGTCGAAGCTTAAATCCGGTATGCGCCGCCCCTGCTGTTGGGCCGGCTGCACCCACCGCTGAAATAACTAATCGTCCTAGTTGGCTCAACAGCTCGGTTCAGTACCCACTCCAAAGGAGATAATTCGGAGGTTTTGGATGGGCCCGAACGCATCTGGGTCAGTTGAAGAACCCATAGGAGAAAATGCGACAAATGCGACAGTGGCAGAGGCTAGGGATTTAGGCTAGCTGTAGCTCGCAATTGTATGACTGGTCGGGATCGATTATCGAATTGTAGCAAGGGACCTATAAATAGGTACGACTTTCTCCGGAGCTTTTTCATGGCTAATGACGCATCTACTGGAAAATCCATAGCTGAGCATAATTGCTCTGGCAAAGGCTTCGTCCGATTCTCGGTAACCATCGACGATACTTTGAGGTAAATCATCAATTCCGATAGCGAATTCCGGATGCTCATCCGACCACCGGATTTGAGTCGCATACGATGCCATTTCATCAGCAGTATGTACTAAAACCGAGTGCTCCCAATTTTCTGAGAGGCTCATCTGAGAGTCGTCACTATGAAGCATTTGGTCGAAAACTTCATGATTACGCCAGTGAGTCGTTTCATGCAATACCACTGACGCGAGTCGTTCTGGAGAGCTGAAAGCTTGAGCGTTAACACGCATAATGAAGTGTCCATCGGGCAGTTCAATCTCGGGATCATCGGGTGTAATAAGATCCCCCCAAGCATCGCCCTCTGGGAGAATCTCCACAGAACACTTAGAGTCTTCCAGAAACTGCTTTATATGGCTGGCGTAAGGTTCACCTAGTAACTCAGCAGCCTCATTGACTCTGCGGTCGACTTCGACCGCTAAATCTTTTTCATTTTTTACTACCCCAGCTTCGTAAATTGGAGCTGACTCTACTGTTGATGTCCACTCCGGCAGGGTAAAAGTAATTTTTGCTACGTCCTGGTCCCCAACCATGCGTCCCTGCGGCTCAACCCCCGGACTACCTGCGGCCATCCCTATGAGCAAAGTACCTAATACAGCCGTCTTAGTTACGCCTAACCTCAACTTTTTCACCGCATCGCCGAGCCATCCTCTCCTCCTGCGTTCGGTCGACCGCTCGGCAGGAGACTGTTCCGTCACTATATCTTGTACTGCTTGCTCTACCGCCCTCACTGAAGGCACCTGCTTAAGAAAGTCGGCAAACTCGCCTGTCAGCGCTTCCGGATTCATGCGTGCCTCGACCGACTGCATTAGTTTTTTTAGGCTTGCTTCAGGATTAGTTGCCAATTCTTCCCGCAACCGAATCGAAAACTTCTCCTCAAGAAAGGCCTTGAATATTCCCGACACTGTCGGATCGGGAAAAGACAGGTTGCGCTCCGGCACCTCCTCCGCCATCCTCGATAGAAATCGCTTAGCGCTCACCACCGATGTAATAATGGAGTTGTTTGCAGGTTGATCCGGAAGACTGGCATAGCGCTCCTTGATTTCGCCCACCATTGCTAGCAGTGGCGAGTTCAATGATTGCAGCCCTGCCACATCCTTAGCCTCCTCGAGATTGCGCAAACGAAATTCGATCGACTTTTCTAGCAGATTGTAGAGCTTGCCCTCTCGCCCTTCTTGCGGAAAGGTGTCTGTAACTTGCGCGAAAATTTCTCTAATCTCAGACAAGCTTGCCTCTTCGGGCACTTGCTCCATTACCTTGGCACAAAAATCTCGGGCAAACTCTTTGCCCTCTTTCGACAAGTGCTTATCCGCGAGAAGACTCTCCACCTGCTCTTCGGCAAGTGTATCCAGGAGGAAACTTTTCCCGTGTTCGTGCCCAAGCCCGGACTGTTCATCGTCGGGCATAGGCTCCTGAGTATATCCCCCGAATCGTTCTACCATTACATTGCTTTACTTTTCACTAATAGGTTGTCCAGATAAGCCATCAGTCGATTTCTCAATTGCCAACGAGTCAAATCGTCCTGCGCAAAACTAGCCAGTACTCCCATGGCTTCATCCGCTGTAGTTGCCTGAGCTAGTTTCTTTTTGACTGACTCAGCCTGGCCCGCGGGTATCATCTCCGCGACAGCTCGCAATGCCTCTTCCCGCAACCCCTCTTCCACCAGATTCAATATTCTCTCGTCTTCCTCATTATCACGCAAATCCCTAAACAGCTTGAAGCGTTTGATGACTTCTTCTTCCAGAGGGGACTCAAGTGATTTCTCGGCCATTTTATTTTGGTTTTTAAAAGCTTGTTTATTATATCATAAATTACCTCTTAAGTCAACTGGAAGCGACTTTTTCTGAGAACCGCCAAATGCCCGTCCCTTAGGGGGTCGGTCATTTGACTCGTTTTTGTTTGGCTCAACAGCTGGGTTCAGAACCCCCACCAAAGGAGATAATTCGGAGGTTTTGGATGGGCCCGAACGCATCTGGGTCAGTTATAGAACCTTAGGAGGAAATGAGACAAATGAGACAGTGGCAAGGGCTACTGTCTTGGGCTGGACTTTGGACTATCTTCGTGGCCTCGTGATGGAATGGGCTGGCAAATGGCTTTCATTAAAACCAACAGCTTAGTGCCCTGTTCCAGGGCGTCCTTCTTGCTGATTTTGACTCCAAACTCCTTCTCGTAAATCTGCTGGAACTTAGCTATTTCTTTGTCAGTTATTCGAGCATCTGCCCGCCTTTACCCATGACGAATCTCTTCCAAAATAGAGAAATCCTTCGGATTTTTAAGTTGTGGGTGAACACTTAGATAGTAGCACAAAACAGCCCTCCGGGAAGGGGTTTTGGGCTACTGGACTGATTTAACGCATCTGGGTCGCTTTGCTCGCGCACTGGTTGGCTCCCCCTATTGGACAAGTTTAGAACAGTTGACTGGAAGGTTATCAAACAGGAATTGGGGTATTCGGGCATCCTGCCGTTATTGGAACGGGGGCTGGCTACCGCCTAACCTTGCCCGTCTCAAAATGGCGATTGGTAATTGCGACCACATAGAGCAACCTGTCTGGCTCCACATCAAAATAGAAAATCCTACCCGTGCTTTGTAGGTTGGCTTCGTGAAGGTCAATATCATCACTGAGACCCCTATACAGTTTCAAATAGTCCCCCTCCCGCCTTATGGGACGCCTTTCAACATTATGAGTAGCAAAGTCTGCAATGCACTTTATCTTAGTGCCTATTGCCTTTAGTATTAACAACGCCTTTTTACCCATATTCCCCTGCAAATCAGCAATCTGGCACTCTCTCTCGTTATACTTCGCAAAAGAAATCAAATAAGGGCTCGCCTCTGGAGCTTCGCTTTCCTCGGGCAGTTCAGCAACCGATTGGGTTATCTCTATACCCCCCTCTTCAGAGGGCTGAACTACACCTTTGGGAATATCTGTCATTTTCTACCTTTAGACTTTTGGAGCTTGTCGGTATAGAAGCTCTTCATACTGTCTAAAGATATTTCCTTCTCAGAGTTCTCGTGCCCCTGTAGTCCATCCCGAGCAGTCAGCCAAGGCTGTTCAGAATGGGTCAGCATTTCAAGATAACTGGCATCTAACTTGCCATAAACCTGCCAGATGTCATCAAGGAGTTTCTTGACCTTGCCAGATATTTTTTTGACATCCTGAACGCTTATCGTTTCCCGTATTGGACCAAAGCCAAATGGCTTGTATTGAACATACAGGCTTCGCACAGCAGGTCCGTGAACCCACGCTTCAATAGGCTCACCAAAGAGCTTTTTATCGTTAAGCACCAATGACCAAGCCTGAGAGTAATAGACCAGCTTTTGTAGCTTTTTGTTGGTTATTGGCTTCCCTGCCTCATTGGAGAGATGTATAAAATACCGCCCCACATCAACTGCTTTGAGTGCCTTCGGGGGTAGCTTGGTAGTCTTCATCGTCATGCCTACATCGTAGCAGGACAAGCAGAAAAAGCACAATCAGAAAGTGCCGTCATTGCCCTTGGTGTCTCTGGAGGGATTTGAACCCTCAACCTACTGTTCAGAAGACAGTTGCTCTGTCCATTGAGCTACAGAGGCAAGTGATTGCCTCAGTTTTAGTGCTGGCTGTCTTCTTCGCTTATACATCCCCTACATCATAGGTCGACTATCATACTGTTGTAAACTAAAGTAAAGAGAGTATGAAGCAAGCGTCCAACCCCCAAAAATTGAAGCAGTGCCCCTATCTGCCAGAGAAAATCCTATATGGACTCTGGAAGTATGCTAATGCGCACAGGTTGACCACCAAAAACCCCATAGGATTTGAAGACCTCGCTGCTCCCGACTTCTCGACCTTGGGCGTGTGCTTGGCATTACTAAGCCTCCATATGAAAAATATGGGTATCGAGATAGATGGTCTCTCTTTCAACTCTAAAGGATATTACACCTACACCAATGATGATGAGTGGAGCCAGCACATTGAAGATGGTGTTAGCGAAGGAATAGCAAACTCGATAGAAGCCCTGAAGAAAAATGAGTTTACCTATCAAGACTTTATAGCGATAGGAATGATATCCGAAAAATACAAGTTGGCAGAGTGGTTTGAGTTCCCAACTATACTCAGCAAGAAAACCCAGGATAGGCTGGATAGTTTTCTGACATCTTACATTGAAGCATTTATATCTGATAACCTGGCTGTAGAAAAAGATAATTACTACAAATTCGATAGACAAAAGGAGCGGATGTTACGGGAGCTCAAAATGGAGAGCAGAGACCTTGGCAACACCTTTGTGGTGCAAAACCCTGGTCAAAATACCCCCAATCCATTCCCAAGTTATATCTTGGCAGAGAGACAGGGTCTGTTCATACATACCCTGATTGCCTTGGAAAAGCAGGGATATTTTGATGTTAATGCAATCTGGGTAACGGACTGGGATGTCCCTCCCGAGAAGGAAACAATGACTTATAAGGTCAGGGTTACGCTAAAAAACAAAACTCTCCAAGAAGAAAACCAGCCAACCAAAGTGCTGACAAAATGCCCAACCGCCTTCAACCCCAAAACAAGCGAGTTGGTATTTCAGGTTCACAGAGCTATCATCTCTAAAACTCTCGACAGCAACCCCCACTATCTACTCAAAGCAGTATTCAAAGCCCCCACAAAAGTCTGGGATGTCGATGAACTTTGGGAAAAACTCTTTGGCAAGAGCATTGAGTATAACCCTCGCAAGCATTGGAAGAAGCTCTACAATGCCACCTATGACCTCAACGAGGAGATAGCCAAGCAAACCAGGATTAGGGATTTTGTAATTATGAAAAAAACTACGCTCCAGCTCAACAAAAAATACCTCGAATAGTCTGCAGACTACCTCGCAGAGTTCTGCAAACACAGCATTTTGTAACCTCAAAACAGAGGTTATTTTTATGTCTGCAAACAACCAACAATCCAGCCTCGGTAATCCGACCCTGAAAAATCTCTCTCAAGAGGACTGGGGTAAACTCGTCCAATTTATGGCAATTCTCTTTAAAGTAGACCAGCGTAATAATCCCCAAAAATATAAACGCAATGATAGACACAATCGTCCTAAAAATTCCTAAGGGGCAATATTACATCTCAAAACCCGATAAATTCAGCAAAAATGCTGATGATTTCACTAAGTATGAAAAACCCATAAGCAAAATCACAAACAACCCGACTGCCGAAGAAAGACGGTTGCATCACTACAGACCCTGCCTAACCCTTACGAAAAGATGGACAAAAGATGGTCAGATAGCACAGGAGCTAACTATCCAGTTTTCAGCCCCTAAACTGCTATACGGCAACAATCTGGAAGAACTGACCGATAGCGACTTTGATGCCGTGCTTGAAAGACTAACCAACAGTCTTAGGGATATTGGGGTTAACATACTAAAACCCCTGTTAGCCACTGCACAGGTATCCGCAGTCCACTACTCCAAAAATATTGAACTTGAGGATGGCTACACCCCAAGCTTCGTAATCAAAGAGCTAATGAAGGTAAACATATCTAAAAAACTGGATATTACACGGCACGGGTTTCAGAACGATGGGCAATCCCTGCAATACTATGCCACCTCGAATTCCCTTGTCTTTTATGACAAAATCCAAGACATCCAGAAGACCAAAAACCGTTCCATAGACAAAGACCAAAACTATATTCAACGCTCTTTATTTGAACAAGCCCAAGAACAAAAACTTGAAATTCTTAGAGTGGAAATACGCATTGCTGACAGGCGTAAACTCAATTCTTTACTCCAGAAACTCGGATACCCCAAGAATCCCACATTTAAAGATGTTTTCTGTAGCGGCACCTCGCAAAAGGTAGTGAGCTACTACTGGCAAGAGCTCATAGCCAACCACAACTTATTTATCTTTACCAGCGACATTAAGCCCAAGCAAATTCTTAATACCATCCTGATTAACCACCCTAAAATCAAACACAAACAAGCCATCTTTCTTACGGGCTTATATCTCTTGGCTAAAGACGCAACAGGCATAAGAGAATTACGACAAATGCTAAACAACAGAGCCAACCCTCGCACTTGGACTCGAATCGTAAAAGAGCTAAAAAACCTCAACAAATCCCCCGCCCAATATGACGGCTGGGTTAAGCAAGTCATTGCTCAGATTGATGAATTTCAACCTTACAAACCCAGATTTGAGATGTAAAGCATTGTAAAGTATAATACTAACGTAATGAGGATTACTATGGAAAAAGATTTCTATACAGCCCAGGAGTTAGCCGAGAAACTGCAGGTCAACATAATGACGATTTACCGCTATATAAAAGCTGGCAAGTTAAAGGTCTATAAATTCGGCAAAGAATATAGAATCGACAAAAAAACTTTTAGCCAATTCTTGCATCAGAACACTTATGGAAAGCAAAAACCTTAGTTTTTTAGACACTACTGAATACAGAGAAAAGCTTGTCGACTTGGCTTTGTCTATACGCCGAGGCTCAGAGACGGCAGAAAATGAAGCTACTGTTGTAAGTGTTTTTGAAATCAACTTATTTGCCTTTTTGTCTGACCACTTAGGAATTAAATACTATCCCCAGAAGGAAAAGTTGGTCAATACTGAACGGCACATAACCAAAGGAAGGATAGACAGCAAGTATGGTGGATTCATTATTGAATTCAAGCACCCGAGTAAACTAAAAACAAAAGCACATAAGGATAGTGCGGACCAACAATTAACTGACTATCTTTCTGGTTTATATGCAAAAAATCAGAACGACTATCTTGGTCTTGTTACAGACGGGATTATTTTAAAGTTTATAAGATGTGAACACGGTAAAATTTATGAGGAAGCTTGGGGAGATATCTCGGATAGATATTTGGACAGAATAATTAGGTCGATACTAATCCTTGACTTAGTAGCCCTTAACTCAAAAAACCTTGTCAAAGATTTTTGTGAACCTCTTGATTGCTCTCTATCAAAAAGGTTGGCAAAAATTCTTTTTGACACCCTTAACAATAAAGCTACTGGCAAAACTCTGATGCTCTTTGAAGAGTGGCGAGAATTGTTTAGACTTGCACATAACGACAAGTCTAAACAATTGGCTATTGAAGAAAGAAGACATGCACTGGGGAGGAGTTTGGGTATCAAAATCAAAACCAATGCAGAGGAATATTTAGCCCTATATTCTCTACAAACGGCTTATGCAATAATTATCAAAATAATTGCCTATAAGGTTACAAGTAAAATTAAGTTCAAGAAAAATATCATCCAATTCAACGAGCTGGCTGTCAGCAACAGTTCCGTCATTCAGAAGCAAATGGAGGCACTTGAAGATGGAGCTGTCTTTAGGTCTCTGGGTATCACTAATCTCCTTGAGGGAGACTTTTTCTCTTGGTATGCATCACCTGGTCAATGGAGCGACGACATTTATGAAATAGTTAAGGAAACCTTTCATACTCTTACAAAATATGAAGACAAGATTTTATCTCAGGAAGAGACCCGTGCTCAAGATTTATTTAAAGAACTATACGAGCAAATAATCCCATTAAAAGTTAGGCATAGCTTAGGTGAATTCTATACACCAGCTTGGCTTGCCGACCACCTTGTTACAGAGACAATCGAAATGTTGGATAATAAGCCAAATTGGAGAGGATTAGACCCTTGTGCTGGGTCTGGAACATTTATAACTGTTCTGATTGAGAAAATTATCAACGAAGAAGCATCTGATAACAGCAAAGAGAATCGCTTAAAGAGCATATTGAATCGTGTTAAGGCAATTGACCTGAACCCGTTAGCAGTGCTGACTTGTAGAATAAACTACTTTATCAATATCGCTCATTTGATTACTGACGATGGAGACATAGAAATCCCAGTTTACCTGGGCGATTCTTCATATGTTCCAGAAGAAACCAAGGTCTCAGGTGTTGATTGCTTAAACTACAAAATCAAAACCCTTAAAGGATACCTCGACGTTACCTTACCCAAAAGTGCAGTGGCTGATTCTGGTCTATTTTCAAGGACAATGACTGCAATCGAACAAGATATCAAAGCATTAGATGAAAAGGCGGTTTTTAATAAGATAGTTGCTTTAGTAAACAAGGCAGACATTAACAACGATATAATTTCAAATATCCAGGACTTGTCCAGCAGATTCGTTGAACTCGAGAAAAACGAGTGGAATGGTATCTGGGCTCGTATTGTTACGAATTTTCTTACCACTGCCAATCTCGGCAAATTTGACCTGATAGTCGGCAATCCGCCCTGGATTGACTGGAAAAGCCTACCTGAGGGTTATCGAGAAAGGGTGAAATCTCTCTGCATCGAAAGACACCTATTCTCAGGCGATGGTATTACTGGGGGTATTAATCTCAATATCTGTGCTCTTATTGCGAATGTCGCTGTTGATAACTGGCTAAAAAAAGACGGGGTGCTTTCTTTCCTGATGCCACAGAATCTCCTATTCCAACAGACTTATGAGGGTTTTAGGAATTTTTATATTTCAGATGGCACAAGATTTTACTTCCAAAAAATTGTTGATTGGACAGGAGCGGGTCATCCTTTCAAACCTGTCCAGCATAAGTTTTTAACCTACTTTATATCAAGCAACAAAACTGACTACAAGAAAGGCATTAACTTAGAGATTTACAAGAAAAACACTAAAAAGCCGATTGAGGAAATCAATCATTACTCTAAGTTTGAGAATGTAAAAGAATTCTTTATTAAAAAAGAGGGGTATCTTGGTCAGTGCAATGATGAAAACACGGCTTTTACTTATGCTAATAATAAATCTGACATACAAGATTTCAATTCAATCTCGGGTAGCTCTTATTATTTAGGTAGAGAGGGCATCGAATTCTATCCACAGGAGCTCCTTCTGTTCAAAGCCGATTTAGAGATAAAAGCCCTAACTGGGAAGGTATATCTTAACAATTATCAAAATCAAAAGTCAAAGTATAAGATAGGTCAGCAAACTATTTTAGTAGAGAAAGAATATCTACACCCCCTAATCAAGGGTGTCGATATTGAAAGATATCATCTCAACACAGACGACAATTATGTTGTTCCATTTCCATACGATAAGGAGGTTAGCACTCGTGTCCCTTTGAATCTCAAAATATTAAAAGAAAAAAGTCCCTTACTCGCCACCTATTTCGTAAACTACAAAAAGATGTTTGAGAATCAAACAGAATACAATGCAAAGATTATTGGCAAAAAAGAGCAGGAGTTTTACGCCTTAGCAAGGGTGGGGGCTTATAGCTTTGCAAGAAATTATGTCTGTTTTCGAGACAACACAAAATGGCAGGCTGTGGTCGTGTCCGACGTGGATACTGAATGGGGCGGGGTAAGACATCCGCTCTTTCAGAACCACGCCGTATCTATCTGCGAAGATGCCAAGGGAGGCTTTATCACAATCGACGAAGCCCACTTCATTTGTGCCATCCTAAATGCCCCTATCACACAAAAATTTGTGTTATTATCCTCAGACAGTCGGACCTTTAAGATTCGACCCCCTGTATATATCCCCAAGTATGACCCTAACAATAGTGCGCACAAAGCACTTGTTAACCTATCGAAGGAAGCTCATCTTGGCTATAAGAATGATTCTAAAATGCGTGATGTGGACAAAGAGGTCAACCGCTTATACCTACAAATTGCAAAAGAAAATAATCTATGAAAGCCGTCATCTTAGCCCGAGTTTCAACAGAAGAACAAATACAGGACGGACAGTCTATCCCCGCCCAACTTGCCCGCTCAAGACAATGGTGCCAAGACAGAAATTTAGATGTCCAGAGCGAATATCAATTTGACGAGTCTTCCACTAAAGACCAACGCAAAAAGTTTGAGTTAGTTATTAACGAGATTAGCACCTCCAAGGAACCCGTAACTTTAGTAGTAGAAACCATAGACCGCCTACAGCGCAGTTTTAAGGAATCAGTTACATTGGACGAGTTCCGCAAGAATGGCAGATTAGAAATCCACTTTATCCGAGAGAACCTGATACTCAACGACCAATCTAATAGCTCCGACCTGCTTCGTTGGGATATGGGAGTAATGTTTGCCCGAAGCTATGTTTTGCAACTAAGCGACAATGTGAAGCGTAGCCTTAGTCAAAAAATATTAAATAGGGAGTGGGCAGGGATGGCTCCAATCGGCTACATCAACCAAGACCTGCCTGATGGTAAAAAGACAATCATCCCAGACCCAGAAAGAGCCCATTCAATAAGAAGAATGTTTGAGCTTTATGCGACAGGTCAGCATTCAGTCAAAACTATTAAACAAGAGTTAGACAAGACGGGGTTGATGACCAGAAACGGGAAACAAATCCCTAACAGTCTTGTTCATAAGAATCTGAAAAATCCCTTTTACCACGGAGTTATGGTCGTTAAGGGTAAGGAATATCCTCACAAATACGAGCCACTGATTCCCAAGTGGCTATTTGATAAGTGCCAAACCATAATGGCGGGCTACAACAAGAAGTCATTTAAATCCAAAGCTAAACCCTTTATCTTTAGAGGTCTCATAAGATGCGACAAGTGCGGATGTTTAATCACCCCAGAGCTTAAGAAGGGCAAGTATATCTACTACAGTTGCACTAACTATAAGGGGCTCTGCGAAAGGGCTT
The DNA here is from genome assembly GCA_001029795.1 of candidate division Kazan bacterium GW2011_GWA1_50_15. Classification (GTDB taxonomy): domain Bacteria; phylum Patescibacteriota; class Kazan-3B-28; order Kazan-3B-28; family Kazan-3B-28; genus Kazan-3B-28. The sequence continues at coordinate 13,556 of CP011216.1, read as the reverse complement.
GGATACCCGAGAAGGAGCTCTTGAAGCCTGTCTACGATGCCCTGAGAGCCATTCAACTGCCCCAAGACACCATAGACGGGCTAACAAGGGAGCTCAAAGCCATCGGGCAAAGCGAATCTCACTACCATCGTGATAGTATGGATAGCCTTAAGGCTGAGTATGACCGCCTTGAAAATCGCATATCCAAAATGTATGTGGACAAGCTCGACGGTAGTATTACACAGGAAGAATACGACAAAAAGCTGAGAGAGTGGAAAGGTAGACAGTCAGAGTTATTGGCTGAAATGAATACCCACAGTCAGGCTGACGAAGAGTTTTATTTAACGGCAAATATGGTATTCAATCTGGCAAAACGGGCTTGCGAGATATTTGAAAGTTCGGAAGTGCCTGAAAAACGGCAACTTTTGAGTCTTTTACTTCGGAACTGCCGATTACAAGGGAAAAACCTGCTCTACGAGCTTAGTTCTCCTTTCAATCTACTGGCTGAAGTAGCTAACTGTCCTAAATGGCTCAACAGGTCGGTTCAGATTGGATTCCCAAGGAGATAATCTGGGGATTTTAGGAATGAGACAACCTGGCTCGGTCAGTTGTAGAACCATAGGAGAAAATGCGACAAATGCGACAGTACTAAGCGCTATCCCCCATACCTGAAAATGAGACAAATGAGACAGTGGCAACCAGGGCACAAAATGTTTCATTTATGAATCATCTGACAGAGAGCCTAAATAGTTCAGAAATTGATAATACTCATAATCCTTATCGTCCCATCCTTTCTCAACACCAGTGAATATCACTTTTACTCCAACTGCACCCTGAACAACTGGCAAAAACTCAACATGATCCACTCCTTCTGACTTAGGATATAGAGGCTGTTCGGCTAAGACATTACATAGCATCGAGGCAAACCACTTCCAATTCTTATCGGACAGTAAATTATCGTCCGATAAACCATATTCCGCCAAAAACATCTTCATCTGCTTCTTAAGATGGTCGCCACTTGTAAAATCTAGTATAGCCACAGGTTTACCTAATCCATGTGGAGATTGCATGTGGTTTTTAGCGTCTTGATATATCTTCTGAACAATATCTAACATCTCCTGAATCATTCCGTCCTTACGAGGATGACAAGCCCAATCCCTATAAAATTTTATGAGTGGAAATTTTATATTCTCATCTCGTTCCAGAATTTTTCCGATCTCAATTAAAAAATATAAGACTTCGGCCTCGTTATTGATAGGGATATCCTTCGCAAGATATTTGCCCAGTTTATCTGCAATGCTATCTACTGCCATATCCTCTACAAAATAGTAGTAACTTTTTCGTACAGCATTGGTAAAGCATCTTGGCGCATCCTAAACTTTGTTCCGTGGTTGTGGCCCGTTCTAGCATCAAAATCCACTAAAATATACCCCTCTTCAAGCGCTTTGAGAAATCCCTCGAAACTGAACTTCTGAAGCATCATTATTTTTGTGTAATGATAGTATTCTTTTTTGCGTTCAATCTTTGTCTCTGCTTGTACATAAAAAGTATTAAGTAATTTCGTGCCTGCCTTATGCTCAAGATCGTCAAATCCCCAATACGGTTGCGGATCGAGCTCTTTAAGCCCTACCCTCTTTTTAACTGACTCTAGCCATCTTTTGTGGCGTATATCCACACTCTTGGCATCAAATGAGATTAGTACTTTCTTCTCTGCACGATCTATCACCACATTAAAACCTCTGTCACTTCTCGATTGCCCATGAATGGTCTGACGAAAACTCATTTCGCCCTTAGGATATTGTTCCCCTGCTTCCTGATGGGCCCAACCATACTTGGGTAACAAAATTTGGGGCACAAATTTAATCGCACGGGGTGACGGCTCTGTATGAAACAGTGTTGTCAACGAGCTAGTACCTAATCGTTGGGTTTTTAATTCCCACTCGGCAGCATTAGGTATTGGCAAGTTATTTTCTGTTATCCCCAATAAATCCTCCAGGGTGTTCCCAATCCCGCCAGCGTTGCCTTTTCTTGCATTGGGAATCCAGCCCAATTCGGAAATTTCCTTGAGCTTCTTGATCAACAACGGTTTAGTGTAAATAATCGGTTTTTTCATACTTCTATTAATAATTTTACTTGTTTTTTACGAAGCTCGATCCTTCTCTCTGCCATCTTGCAGTATTCTGGCGATAGGTCTATCCCAATATAATTACGATTATAATTTATGGCTGAAATTGCCGTGGTACCTGATCCCATAAAGGGATCTAGGATCATCTTGGCATTGGTAGATGAAATTATACGATTAATTAAAGTGACTGGGAAAGCAGCGGGGTGGTCATTCCCCATTTCTTGTGTAAATTCCCATACATCACCTTGGGCATTGGCTTTATCAGCTAACTTAAACTTAGACTTGGCTATTAAGTAAATTACTTCGTAAGTGGGTAGGAAATACCCGGCGTTAAAGTTCAGCCCACCCTTTCGTTTCCAAATAATAATTTGCCTGACCGGAAAACCACTAACAATATCCTGTCTGTCTTGGAGCAAACCATCTTGGACTCTCCATTTATGGTTATAAAAAATTGCCCCTTCTTCCGGAATTATCCTTAACATTTGAGCGAGACAGTCCCTTTGCCACTTCACATACTCATCATGGGGCATACAGTCATCGTGATGAGTGTAACCATTCTGCAAAGCAGCGTTGGCCCATTTTCCACCACGACCATCTTTCATTCCATTGCCAGTTGAATTTTTTAAATTATAAGGCGGCGATGTAACGATCAAATCTACAGATCCATCGGGAATCTGTTTCATAACCTCTACGGCATCACCGCAGATTATTTTATTGAGAAAATCTGTAGGATATTTGAGCTTCTTCATGGCCTATGAGTAGATAAAATATGCCTTAACCTTAACTCCATTATGGCCCTTTGCGAAGCTTTTTCCAAATCTGAAAATAGCTGGACTTTAGGCCTCTTTCGGGCATCCTTACCCTTAATATACCCCTATGGACAAAAGGAGAAGAATATGACGCAAGAAGAGATTTTAGAGGAGCCCGTGAAGTACTGTCTATATGCCAGGAAGTCATCCGAACAGGACGAAAGACAAGCCCTTTCCATTGATTCCCAAATCAAGGAGATGATGGCTGCTGCCGAGAGAGATGGAGTGGAAGTAGTAGAAACCATCAAAGAAAGTCATTCGGCCAAAGATTCTGGCCAACGGCCTGCCTATATGGATCTTTTGCAGAGAATCCGCTCTGGAGAATTCAATGGTATTCTAACTTGGGCTCCTGACCGTTTAAGCAGAAATGCTGGTGATCTTGGTTCTTTAGTGGATTTAATGGATCAAGGACTGCTGCAAGAGATCCGTACCCATGGGCAGATATTCCGTAACTCCCCTAACGAGAAGTTCCTCTTAATGATTCTATGTAGTCAAGCCAAACTAGAGAACGACAACAAAGGCGTCAATGTCAAACGAGGTATGCGAACCAAATGCGAGATGGGTTGGCGACCAGGCGTAGCTCCACTGGGATATTTAAACATTAAGGAAGACAATACTATTAAAGTTGATCCCGATAGGGCCCCACTTATTAAAGAAATGTTCAATAAAGTGGCCAAGCAGGGCTATTCTGGCAGAGATATTTTCAATTGGCTGAATACCGAAACTAACTTCACGACTAGAAGTGGCAAGAAAGTAGTCTTAAGTTCAATCTTCCTGATACTAAAAAATCCCTTTTACTATGGCGACTATACTTATGGTAAAGAAAGCTATCAAGGCAAGCACGAACCGCTTATTACCAAAGAGTTGTTCGATGAGGTGCAGATTAGAATGTCCAGACCAGCCCATGGTCGGCATGGCGAAAAGTGTTTCGCTTTTACCAAACTAATGGTTTGCGGAGCTTGCGGGGCAGGAATAACTGCCGAGGAGAAATTCAAGCGACTTAAAAATGGTGATATGAAACGCCATATCTATTACCACTGCACTGATAGTAAAAGAATTGGATGTAACCAGCCATATACCCGAGAAGCCGATCTAATTGAGCAATTTGTTGGACTAATCGACAAGTTGGAACTGGATCAAATCGGAATGAAAGAAAAACTCCAAGAAGAAATTGATCGCTACCATAAATTCACCCAAGGAATACTTGGGCTGACATCAGAAGAAACAAAATTGCCAAGAGTTGACCTCAAGCTTTATGCCAAATACATCCTCCGAGAAGGCAAGCCGGAAGAAAAAAGAGAAATATTATCAAATATCGCCAACCGATTAATCTTACAAAATGGACATCTCAAAAATACCGACTCAAACTAACTGGTACCATTTTCTCTTAGCTATTCTCTTAAGTTTTTCCCCTGCCGGAGTATTGTAGATTTGTTCTACACTCTGAGAAACACTCGCAAGAGTATTTTGTGTATTAAATAGGGGGTCAAAAGGTACAACCATCGGTGCAGGCTGGCCACCCGACATTGGAGGAGACCCAATTACCACTGATTGAGAAGGTGTGACGGTTTGGCCCATTTGAATAGGAGCATTTTTAAAATCAGAGATTTTACCAATCAAAACATCTATGTAAGCGGTTTTGGAATAGAACCGATTAATCAAGTCTAATTCTGTTTGATCGAGATTATTAATAAAAATATGAACATTATCATTCCAACTATTCGTTGGCAATAGCCTATCAGACAATTGGTATTGATATTTCTCTAAATAAGTCCTAATGCACTGCTCGGCGAATCTAATTTCTTGTAATATCAAACTCGCGGCATCACGTTTTTTATCAGCTTTTTGTTTCGCATAAAGATAAATGACCAAAAAGCTGACTACAAAAGTCACCAATCCTATATTGCTGTTAAGAAACTCTTGAATCCACTTCAAAAAATTAACAATCATAATACCTTACTTCCACCCTTGATTAATAACTCGAAAACTGATCTGCTCTTGTTGAATTTGTATAGGACCTTGCGGAGTTTGCTGAACAGCTGGAGTCACCTGTCGTTTAAACTCCATATTTATATGAAACTTCCGACTGTTAGAAATGCTCTCTATCACTGCAATAGTGTAGTCCTTTTGGCCCTGAGGATTACCAACGCCAAGTTCTTCTTCTGGATTCCATTGAGAAATTCCCAGTCCAACCTCGACTTCATAATTTTCATACAGATCAGTAATCGCCTTGGCCAAATCATCGCCCGCCTCTGATACTGATTTAATGCCGATATCATCCTTCGCCTCTTTCCTGCCAATGAAGTACTGATGTGAATAGAGCTTTTCAGTCAAATCGTCAACCACTTTAGTGATGTTTTCTTCCTCCATTGGGTTTCGGTGGCTTTTTAACAGCCGTCGGGCAATCATCCGAATAAGATTGTGAATGCGATTAATATTCCCTAATGCTAACGGATGAATCTGTGGATTGGCCTCGGTAAATTTGGCAAACATGGCCGCTAGATCTGGATCATTCTTGATGCCAAACTTATTCTTCACTAAATCGAAATAAGCCATTACATCCTCTACTGAAATTGGGATTCGCCCTTGAGGATTTTGCGGATCTACTGGATTAAAGACATTAGCAGTTGATGGATCAATTGGAGAAAGCTCTGATAAGTCAGTCATTACGATTTCATCAGCACCCAAAGCAATCATAGTGGCTGCACTATGAGCTTTATATGGAATCAGTACAGAAAAATGATCACAATATTCTCTTATCATGGACACTAACCGCCACGGGACCAAAGTATCTCCACCCGAACTATATAAAAACAGGTCAATCTTTTCAACTTTACCGATTGCCCGTAGTTGGCGACTAATAATTGGAACGACATCCATAGCAACCTTTGCGCTGACTGGACCTGGGCGATCGCTAGTGATATAGGTTACCACCTTTGATCCTCGCAATTCCTCAATTTTTTTAATTAAATCAGTTGTGCTCATGACGACTTATTTTACCAGATTTACAGGCTTTAATAAACAAACGCCAAATCAACCAAGATAGACACCTCGGTCATTTGACTCGTTTTTATGTGGCTCCCGCGGCTGGATTCGAACCAGCGACCCATCGCTTAACAGGCGATTGCTCTACCGCTGAGCTACACGGGAATGAATTCTCTGACAAACTGCCGTCCTCTGTAACTTTTCAACTGGCGCTCTCGCTGTATTGCTAATACCCTACTAGCCACCTGTTCAGTATAAATAACCGCCCACCCCCCATCAAACCGAGCCGTGTAACTCTTATCTCCAAGGAGTTTATTTTTGTGTTGAACCAACCTCTCCGCCAGACTTTCTGTTTGACCGATATAAATCTTGTCGTGCTGCTGGTTATAAATAACATAAACGGTATACATGTCCACAGGCGATTGCTCTACCTCCGCCAGCTGGCGGAGAGCTACACGGGAATGATGACTTACGGAGCAATTATACACTCCGGATACTATAAAGGGCTAGTCAGACAGGCAACCCCATCTAACTAGCCCTAGTCGGCACTGAGAGCCGTTTAAATCGACTTCACGCCATCCTGTTTAGCCCACCGCCGATACCGCCGAGCAACGAGTCGGGCGTAATCATTCTCACAAGATTGGCCGGTATTGTACCACCCTAACGCTCGTTCCACACTATACCCCCGCTCGTGCAGAGCAAAAGCCATCAGTTCGGCCATACACCGGATGTTCTCCCGACGGTCACGGATATCGTACTTCTTTTTGATAGCCATCCCATCCGGGATAATCTGGCAGATGCCAATAGCGTTGCAGCTATTGCGTATGACTTCGCCGGTGGCAGGGTTGATGTGGTGGAAGCTAGATTCGGCTCGAATCAACTCCCAGCACAATCGCACCGGCACATCATATTCGGCCGCTGCCGAGTTGACCTCGACCGCTAACCAATACGCATCTTCCGCTGACATGGAGTCCAGCAAATCTGGGGGCATCACCAGTTGATCGTCGGCCCGGCTAACGCCAGCCATTCCCCAACTCATCACCACCCAGATCAGCAATACTATCCATAGTCTTTTCACTAATCCAAACCTCCGTGCGTTTTTGGCGGCGCACAGTACAACAAAGTACACCTATAACTTCATAGGTGGTTGGATTTTAACAATCTATCCGCCTCGCGTCAACCCCTATTTCAGATAATCTTTTAATCTCTTTGAATCTTTCGACTTTCTAAGTTTCATCAGCGCTTTGGCCTCGATCTGCCGGATGCGTTCACGAGTAACCCCGAACTCCTGTCCGACCTCTTCCAAAGTGTGCGCCCACTCCCCATCCAGACCGAACCGCATCTTGAGGATTTTTTGCTCGCGGGGGGTCAGCAGGTGCAATACCTCGCCCACATCCTTTTTTAATAGTTCATAGGCCGAGGCCTCTTCTGGCGTCAGACTGTCTTCGTCTTTGATAAAGTCGCCCAACAAAGAGTCGTCCTCATCACCGACAGATTTCTCCAAACTGACGGTTTCCTGCGAGATTTTCAGAATATGATTAACTTTTTCCACCTCCAACTCCATTTCATTAGCGATCTCTTCCGGCGTGGGTTCACGACCCAACTCCTGCACTAATTGACGCTGGGTCCGCGCCAGCCGGTTCATCGTCTCAACCATATGCACTGGGATACGAATAGTCCGAGCTTGGTCGGCGATTGCCCGAGTAATGGCCTGCCTAATCCACCAAGTCGCATAAGTTGAGAATTTAAAGCCCTTGTGCCAATCAAATTTTTCGACTGCTTTCATTAGACCGATATTGCCTTCTTGAATGAGATCCAGTAACGACAAGCCTCGACCAATATATTTTTTGGCGATGGATACAACTAACCGCAAGTTGGCTTCAGCCAACTGCTTGGAAGCGAGAATATCGTTCTTCTCCACCCGTTTGGCCAACATCACTTCTTCCGCGGCAGTCAAAAGCGGTACTTGGCCTATTTCTTTCAAGTACATTCTTACTGAGTCGTCGCTGATGCCGTCATCAGCCAAGTTGGCGCTGATGCCGATATCGAGCTTGCTCCGCATCTTCTTTTTAGTCGCCTCGGTTTTCTTGCTCACCTTCTCTGACACCCCCGAGGACCAGATCAAGTCATCTCGCACGTCAACGACCTCCACCCCTTCTTCCAGCAGCGCCTTAAACAGTAGGTCTAGCGCCCCGACATCCTTCTCGACATCTGGCATCGTTCGTTCCAATTCCTGTTGGGTCACAAACCCTTGTTCCTTGCCTCGTTGAATGAACATCTGCAGAGATGGCGGAAGTTTGCCGACCGCTCGTACTCGCTTGGATTCAGCAGCTGCGGCGATCTCCTCGGCATCAAGGTCGATCAGCTTATCGTTGATCTCTTCTTCGGTAACTGGCTCAGTTGCAATCGGAGCCCCAGCTCGTTTTAGTTTGCGACCAATCGGTTTTTTGGCAGTCGCTTTGGCCCGCGAAATAGATCGTTTTTTAACTGCCGGTTTGCGAGACTTTTTCCCGCGAACAACTTTTTTAGCAGTCAATTTACGTTTAGTTGTCTTGGCTTTGCGGCTAAGTCGCCTCTTGGCGGCCGACCGCTTGACCGCAGCTTTCTTCGCTGGTCTGTGCCGGGCTATTTTTTGGGCCGCCTTTTTAGCTACCGCTCTTTTCTTGGCCGGCCGCCGTACCGCTCGCTTCGCCGTACGGCGCTTGGCCGCTGATTTCGATGACCGGATTCGCGCCATAAAAATTATTTACTTAATTACTTCTCGTAGTTAACTGGTCAAGCTCACCGAGCAGCCTTTTGAGCGTCTCTTGGTCCTGGGTCGCCTCAGCCGCAGCGATCGCCTCTACTAATTCGTGGCGACGAGCAGCCGAGGACCGTTTCTGTAAAACATCTAGATAAAAATTGAGTTCGTGACGGATCGCCCCCTCATCGATACCAGCATAACTCTGCTCGATCACCAGCATCATCTCCAACAAGCCTGTCCTCTCCGCCTCGGGGAGCTGGGCCAACAGTTCATCCGTCTGGACCGTGTCTTTGGCAGTATACCAATTTACCATAGTTGAGTAAACCGTATTAGCCAGTCCAGAAGCCCATTTTATTTGGGAAGCCCGGTCCATGAATTCACCCATCAGTGTCGGGTAGACCATAGGTAGCGCCACCACCCGTTCCTCTACCCAAACCGGGTTAATATCTGTCTTCGCGGTTGGCCGGCCAGCGGCCGGTGGCCGAGCGGGTCGTAGTTGACGGATAGTGTCGTACAACACCTGCGGCTCAACTCCCACCCAACGACCTAGTCGTTTCAAATAATGGTCTTTTTCGACCGGGTCAGATATTTTAACGATCATCCCTAGTAACTCCCTGGTTGCCTGTTTCTTTTGCTGCAAATCACTAACATCATATTGTTTGGCAACCTTATCGAAATAAAAATCCATGACCGACACAGATTCCAGCACGGTCCGCTGCCAGGCGGCTGGATTGTCCTTGATCATTGAATCGGGGTCCTTGTAATCGCCAAGTAGCGCCACCTTAATGTTCATATCGAATTCACCGCTTAAAGCAATAGCCCGCTTGGTCGCTTCACCACCAGCCGCATCCGCGTCCAACGCCAAAATCACATCACGAGCGTACCGACTAATGATCTTCATCTGCTCAGCGGTCAACGCCGTCCCTGACACTCCCACCACATTAACTACTTCCGCTTGGCGCGAACTGATCACGTCCATCTGTCCCTCGACCAGCACCACGCTGCCTGACTGCTGCATAGCCATCTTAGCCAGATGCAGACCATACAACGTCTCGCTTTTGTGGAACAGGGGAGTCTCCGGCGAATTTAAGTACTTGGGCTGTTGTTTGGGATCCAACACTCGGCCGGTGAATGCTACCACTCGCCCCAAGGCGTCTGTGAGCGGGAACATAATTCGATGGACGAACTTGTCCTGCAAAAACCTGCCTTTGCGTGTGGCTACCCCGGCGCGTTCGATATCCGCCTCAGCGTAACCACGATGACGCAAAAACTCCACTAACGCGCGCCCGGTACTCGGCGCATAACCGACCCGAAAGTCGGCAATACTATTCAGGGTGAGCCCACGGCCAACTAAATAATCCTTAGCCTGCCGCCCGCTGGCGGTATCAGATAGCGCTTTAGCAAAATATTTGGCCGTCAGCTCGTTAATTTCTAGTAAAGTCTTGCGTTGGCCGCTCTGCTGCGGAGCTTTACTCAAGGTCACTCCGGTTGTCTCGGCCAACATCTGCAAGGCCTCGACGAACTCAACCCCCTCCTTCTCCATCACGAATTTAAAGATGTCGCCGCCCCGCGCGCAACCAAAACAGTGCCAGATCCCTTTCTCTGGACTGACCATAAACGACGGTGTCTTTTCTTGATGGAATGGACACACACCCTTCCAGTTGGTGCCAGCTTTTTTGAGCGGCACCACCCGGCCGATGTAATCGACCAAGTCAATTTTGGATTTAATTAAATCAAGATCGGTCATACCGTCACCAGTTGGTTAATATGCTCTACAATCTCCGGCCAATTATCGGCCCGCATGATCGAATCAGGCAACCGATGATAGATATTCCACGGTTTATTAAAAACTATCACTCGGATACCATGCTTCATTAAGGATTCAACATGTCGCGTATCGTCATCAATTAAAACCTCACAACCCAGCTCTTCGCAGATCTTACCTTTAGCCAAAGTCGCGCTGCCGTCTTTGGGGTAGTTATTGGCCAGTTCAATCCCTTTGAACACGCCGGGGAAATTCTGTTGTATCCACTGATGAGTTATCTCTCTGGTTACATTCTGTCGACCCGTCACCGCGTAGAGTTCATGATGTTTCACTAGCTCCGTAATCGCTTCCTCGGCACCATTCACTAGCGGCAAATGCCGGAAGCTGTCCATTTTATGGAATTTATACACATCCTCAATGGCCTTTCCCGAGCTGTCCCCGGTAAACACCGGCCAACGATAGTCAGTCACATCAGCGTATCTCCAATTAGTGCCGTACTCATGGTTGTACCAACGCAAAAACTCCCGCATCCACTCGCCCAACACTTCATCAATGTCTACCGCGATCTTCATACTTTGACTTCTTCTTTAATCAGACTCAAATCTCCATTCAACACAATCGGCTGCAAACCCCTCATCTCTTCCGCATGGGGCAATCCCGGAATTGGATTCAGCAGAAAAATGGGCTGATTCAGATAAAACGCGACACCCATTTCCATTAGCGTGTTCGGTCCAACATATCCCGGCATCCCATTTTTTTCATAATTCAATACCAGAATGGCATCTCCCCAAGTTATTTTGTCAAAATGAGTGCGGATCGGTTCATTATGTCTTTTCCAAATCCAATGCCCCGGGTTGTTCAATGCCTCCTTTTTATGCCGGTAATACTCCAGGATTGGAATTGGCTGTCCATGTTCACCTGGTTCAGCCGTTGGAGGCATTTTCACTTCATGTCCCAAACTTTCCAACTCTTGCCCAACTTTGATCATCTCGTTGATGAAAGCGACACTGCCGCAAATGACAATTTTCATACCTTTACCTCGTATCTCTTATCAACTTTTGCCATTTTGCTTCTCAACGCCGTCGGGATATCCACCCCCATTGTTTTCGCCAACAATAAAGTCGTAATTAGCACATCCGCAAATTCTGCCGAAAGATTCTCGGCTTTATCTTCATCTAGTTTTTCTTGTCTCTGCATAGAGTTGAACGACAAGACTTCGTCACATAGCTCCCCTAGCTCCTCCGATATTTTTACTGTTCTCGCGAGAATTCGTTTTTCTTCGTCTGGATAATTGCTGAATCTCTCCCGCAATCTCCTATCCTCTAAATCAACCCACTGCAATAATTCGTCAAATGTCATATTTTTACCTCCCTAGTTAAATACGTCTCAAATGCCGACAACAAATTCGGAATCAAGTTGTAGTTTCGATATTCTTTTGGCTCAATCCACTCAAACGCGTCATGGTCTTCGCTCAACACCACTTGGTCTGAATCAGTTTCACATTCGAAAAATGTTCCAACAATCTGCCACTGTTCACCTCGCACCACCGGTCGCCATTCATTTACAAAAAACGGCTTTCCGATTTTTACAGTCAGACCGGTCTCTTCCGTTATTTCTCGCAACAAACTTTCATCAAATCTTTGTCCGGGTTGTAGCCGCCCACCGGGAACATCAAATCGGCCTATGTTGGTCCCGTCTTGATAGGTGTTCACCTCCCGCAAGATCAATACCTTGCCGTTATAAACAATAAACGCCTTCGTTGCTACAAAAATTTTGGGGTTCATCCAATGTCTCCTTAATTAACTGGCGGAAGGTGAGGGATTCGAACCCTCGAGGGGATAAACTCCCCAAGCCGCTTTCCAGGCGACCGCCATAGGCCACTAGGCGAACCTTCCTCAATTAACAATATTCACCCCTGTCTGCCCATATTATACCCGCTCAGACCGTACAGAAAGATTCAAAGAAGTCCTGGTTGAGTGCGGCCTGCGATAGCCCTCTGGATCATAAACTCAACATTCTCATTGGCATTTATATGCCGGATAGATATGGCGGGATGCTCATTAGTAAAAACCCGAAAGATTTCGTCGGCAAAAGCTTGGCCGACAGTATCTACTTTAGCGAAATCAAACACCACCGATTTAAACCGATCTAGGTTCTGCACTACTCGCTTGGCCTCGGAGCGAGACACATAAGATATCCCCAGTTTGTATAATTTGACTTTAATCTCGGTCTTACTGAAGGCCAAGTCACCCTCGGTATATTTCCTAAAAATGTTCGACAGTTCTCGGTTAGATCCCTTGGAGATATCAAAGACGATCCGGGTACCTCGCCTATTGTCTTTAATGTTCTCGACGAACACATCGTCAAGGGAGTTATCGACCGTCAACCTTAACCCGGAACTCTCTATATGAAAAGTGTCAGCCACTTTGGAGGTAAAAAACACACCCTCTCCCGTATGTCTGTCTGGTTTAGTGGTCGTTTTTCCTTTCAACAGCTCCTGGATAGCCGCATATTTGTCTTCGAGACCATACTTTTCAATTAGATTATTGAAGATGCCGATACCGTAGTCCTTGACCACAAATCTGATCGCCCCGTCGAGTGACTCCATCTCTACAGTAACCTTTGCCGAATCAGAATGGCTAATGGCGTTATTGACCATTTCCGTAAAAGCGTACTCCACGATTTTAATAACATTGGATTTAACCCCTTGTAAAATCGTGGTTTGGTCTCTCAGTTGCCCCAGGATTAAGTCCTCATGTAAATCACGATTAGCAAAAGAGCGTCTTATCCGCATGGGATCAGCGCCCTTCATCGCTAACTCCCGTGACATATATTTGGCGCCTTTAGTATCGCCCACCTTAACCAAATCACCGCGATCAACCAAACGCTTCAGAACTCTATGAACGCTCTGTCTCGCCAAACCAGTTGCCTCTACAATATCGGAGGTCTTGATCGACCCCTTGCGGTGCATTTCTCGAATAATCCTTTGTTCTATATCCTCATTCATATTCGTAATTGTAGCATGGTTGCTCGCAATTGTCAACCCATTGTCTCAATCTAGTCAATAATTGTCTCACTCAACAGATGACACGCTCAACAGGGCGCTATGCCATAGACACACCCCCTTCGTCCCTGTCTGCCCATATTATA